>DYFR01000031.1 GCA_020725115.1 Thiohalomonas denitrificans | reverse complement strand
CGCCCGGCACGGGCGGGCCTATTGCACGGATGGCCATGGCCTCCTTATCCTAGGGAAAAACCCGCCACTATTAATAGGTTTTTACATGAAGACGGTATTTCGCGCCCTGGTTCTGCTGTTGCCCCTGACCGTTGCCATTCCTGCCAGCGCCTGGTTCGACGTGGAGACACCGGCCCACCACGATGACGCCACCGGCGTGGTGATCCCGGAGATCACCGATCTGCGCAACGAGGCCGCCCAGGCACGCGCGAAGCGCCTGCCGATCCTGGTGATGTTCTCCTCCGACTACTGTCCCTATTGCTCGGTGGTGAAGAACGATTTCCTCAAGCCGATGATGTTCAGCGGCGACTACGAGCAGAAGATCCTGTTCCGCGTACTTGAGCTGCGCGCCGGCGCGGATGTCATCGACTTCGACGGCAAGAAGGTCAACGTCTGGGAGTTCGCCGACCGCTACAAGGTGCGCGTCACCCCCACCCTGGTGTTCATCGACTACCAGGGCAAGCCCATGGCGCAGAAGATGGTAGGCCTCACCACCCCGGACTTCTTCGGCGGCTATCTGGACAACGCCATCACCACCGCCTACGACCACGTCCGCGGCGGCAGCACCTTCGCCTGCAAGGACGCGCATACGCGGCTGACTTGCTAAGACAGTGACAAGTGACAAGTGACAAGTGACAAGTGACAAGTGACAAGCAGGATTGTTGGCCTTTTCTTGCAACTTGCCACTTGTCACTTGTCACTTGTAACTGCCTATAAATCTCCCGACCTAAGCAACCGTCTTAACTCCGGCAAATGCCGCCGGCTGATCTCCAGTTGTTCCGCACAGTCCTTGAGTCTTACCCGTGTCGTACCTTCACTGCCCTTCGCCAGTCCCTCCAGCGCCGAACGCGCCACCAGGGCATTGCGATGAATGCGCACAAAGCGCGGGCCGTATTCGGCCTCCAGCGTGGTGAGTGAATCCTCAATCAGCGCCTCGCCGCGCGTATGGTGCACCACCACGTATTTCTGCTCGGCGCGCAGAAACAGGATGTCATCCACCGGGATCAGGGTGAGATTGCCGTGCAGGGTGCTGGACAGATGGCTGCGCCCCTGCGGCGCCGGATCGGCGGCGGCTACCGCGGCCAGTTGCGGCGCGGTCAGGCGTCGCGCCTTGTCCAGCGCCTGGATCAACCGCTCGGCGCGCACCGGCTTGAGCAGATAGTCCACCGCCTGCGCCTCGAAGGCACGCAAGGCGTAGTCACCATAGGCGGTGACGAACACCACGGCCGGCCCCTCGGGCAGACCCGCCAGATGGCGCGCCGTCTCCAGCCCGTCCATGCCCGGCATGCGGATATCGAGCAGCACCACCTCCGGGTGCAGCCGGGCACAGGCATCCAGCGCGGCACGGCCGTCGCCCGCCTCGCCCACCACCTCGGCGCCCGGCACCTCCGCCACCATGCGACACAGACGCTCGCGGGCCAGCGGTTCATCGTCGACGATCAGAACCCGCATCGCGCCACCTTCTCCAGATGCACCGTAGCCCGGATGAAGCGGAGCGGAATCCGGGGCAGTTCAGCAGGCCCGATATAGCACAGCGGTTTCAAGCAGCTCTCAGGCAGAAAGGCCGAAAAATCCAACGCAGAGGCGCAGAGGCGCGGAGGACGCAGAGGAAAAAACATGCTCATTCTCTGCGTCCTCTGCGTCTCTGCGGTGAAACTGCAGAGGGCTGTGCATGGCCTGGTGAACGGGCCGCGTTTATCCACCCTGCCCGGCTTGGCGCCCGGGTGGGCACTCGCTTGCGTTCTCGGGATCATTCCACCCTCCGGTACGGCAACCGCAACTGCACACGGTATATTCCCGCCTCCTCGCGGGCCTCCAGCACCGCCTCCGGGCCAAAATGGAAGGCCAGGCGCTGGCGGATGTTCTCCACCGCGATGCGGTTGCCGCTGCGTTCGCGCACCCGCACGGCACTGGGGTTGGTCACGGCAAGCACCAGCACATCGCCCACCAACTCACCATCGACGGACACCGTACCGCCACCGGCCAGCTGTTCGATGCCGTGATAGATGGCGTTTTCCACCAGCGGCTGCAGGGTCAGCGGGGGAATGGCGGCATCCGGAGGCAGGCGCTCCACCTGCCAGTCCAGGCGCAGGCGCTCGCCCAGACGCAGCGTCTCCATCTGCAGATAGCGCCGTGTCAGCGCCAGCTCCTCGGCCAAAGGGATCAGGCGGCGGCCATCACCCAGGCTGGCGCGGAACAGATCAGAGAGGTCTTCGATGGCCGCCTCGGCCCGCGCCGGGTCGCTGCGGGTGAGGCTGGCGATGGTGTTCATGCTGTTGAACAGGAAATGGGGCCGGATGCGCGCCTGCAGTGCGGCGAAGCGGGCCTCGCTCTCCGCCACCAGCCGCTGGCGCGACTGGTGGCTGACGTAGAAGTAGCGCAGGGCCAGGGCGCTGACGATGGCACCGATGGCCATGTTGCGCAGCACGAAATTCTGATGCCCGCCACGGTCGACGCGCAGGCCGGTATCGAGGATGAACCACCAGGCCAGCTCGGACAGCAGCAGGATCACCAGCAACAGCAGGCCGTAGCTCACCAGTGCCGCCGCAACATCACCAAGACGGGCCAGGGCACGCCGGCTGGCGCACAGCACCGCCGCACCGGTCAGGCCCGCCCACTGCATGAACAGCGAGGTGAGTGCCAGCGTGTCCCACAGATCCGCCCCTGGTGCGGCGCGCCCCAGGGTGAGGATGAAGGCGAACAGCTCCGACAGCACCACCACGGCGAACACCGCCTGCAAGCCGCAGAAGTCGGGCAGGAAGAAGCTGTCGTTGCGCTGCGCGGATGGATTGGGTGCCACAGGCATTCCCTGTCGTGGATGGTCGAGCCCATCATAGTCCGAATCCCGCCCGCCCGGCGAGGGCATCCCGCAGGCGGGGTGATATACTGCGGGCCATTTCACGTTCTCCAGAAAACGGAACCATGAGCGAAAAAACCACTGTCGAGAAACCCTGGACCGGGCGCTTCACCGAACCGACCAACGCCTTCGTCGAGGCCTTCACCGCCTCCGTCGGCTTCGATCAGCGCATGTACCGCCAGGACATCCACGGCTCCATCGCCCACGCCCGGATGCTGGCCCACGTCGGCGTGCTCACCACCGCCGAGCGCGACGCCATCATCACCGGCCTGAACGACATCCTTGCCGAGATCGAGTCCGGTGCCTTCCAGTGGTCCATCGCCCTCGAAGACGTGCACATGAACATCGAGAAGCGGCTCACCGACCGCATCGGCGACGCCGGCAAGAAACTGCACACCGGCCGCTCGCGCAACGACCAGGTGGCCACCGACGTGCGCCTCTACCTGCGCGACGAAATCGACGCCATCGCCGCGGAACTGAAGCGCCTGCAAACGGCGCTCATCGACCTCGCCGAACGCGAGGCCGACACCATCATGCCCGGCTTCACCCACCTGCAGACCGCGCAGCCCATCACCTTCGGCCACCACATGCTGGCCTGGAACGAAATGCTGCAGCGCGACGCCGAGCGCCTCATCGACTGCCGCAAGCGCGTCAACACCATGCCGCTGGGCTCCGCCGCCCTGGCCGGGACGACCTATCCCATCGACCGCGAATTCACCGCCCGCGAGCTGGGCTTCGAGCGCATCTGCGGCAACTCGCTGGACGGCGTGTCCGATCGCGACTTCGCCATCGAATTCACCGCCTGGGCCTCGATCCTGCTGATGCACATGTCGCGCTTCTCCGAAGAGCTGATCCTGTGGAGCTCGCAGCAGTTCGCCTTCGTCGACATCTCCGACGCCTTCTGCACCGGCTCCTCCATCATGCCGCAGAAGAAGAACCCCGACGTGCCGGAACTGGTGCGCGGCAAGTCCGGCCGCGTCATCGGCCACCTGATGTCCCTCATCACCCTGATGAAGTCCCAGCCCCTGGCCTACAACAAGGACAATCAGGAAGACAAGGAACCGCTGTTCGACACCATCGACACCGTAAAGGGCTGCCTGCGCGTCTACGCCGACATGATGGGCTGCACCGACCAGCCCGACGGTACGCGCAAGTGCCACATCAGCGTGAAGAAGGACAACATGCGCGAAGCCGCCCGCCGCGGCTTCTCCACCGCCACCGACCTGGCCGACTACCTGGTGCGCAAGGGCGTCCCCTTCCGCGACGCCCACGAGATCGTCGGCAAGGCCGTCGCCCTCGGCGTGAAGACGCAACGCGACCTGTCGGAAATGAAGCTGGAAGAGTTGCAGCAGTTCTCCGCCGCCATAGATGCCGACGTGTTCGACGTGCTGACCCTGGAAGGATCGGTTGCTGCGCGCAATCATCTGGGCGGGACAGCGCCGGAGCAGGTGCGGGCGGCGGCCAAGGCGGCTCGGGCACGACTGGCAGGCTGAGCGGGTACAGACCGGGCTTGCGTATCAGCCGCCATACACAATGCCCGGTTGTGTATCACCAACACTAAAACATGATACGCAAATAACCCGGTGTGCCTGACATGGCAGGCGACAGACACTCCGTGTAACCCAGCCCCGCCAAGGCCTGCCCCTGCAGTCGCTGGACAAGACCGCCTTGTTCACCACGTGAGCAAAACTATGTGGCCGCACTGCCACGAGTGAGTTCGTGTTGCCAGCCCCTCATCGCCCCGCTTGAATTCCACCCACGGCACCCTGATCTCTGCGGGACACACATCGCCTCCGGAGACCTGCCATGTTGAGCGTATCCCAACCCGCCCCTGCCTTCACCGTGGCCAACGAGGCCGGTGAACCCATCAGCCTGGCCGATTTCCGGGGCCAGAAAAACGTCGTGCTCTATTTTTACCCCAAGGACGACACCCCCGGCTGCACCATCGAGGCCAACCAGTTTACCGCGCTGGCCGACGAGTTTGCCGCGGCGGATACCGTGGTGCTGGGTGTGAGCAAGGACTCCTGCGACAGTCACCGCCAGTTCATCGACAAGTACGGACTCAAGGTCGGCCTGCTCGCCGATACCGACGGCAGTTTGAGCAATGCCTACGGCACATGGCAGGAAAAGGAGAAGGATGGCGTGAAGAAGATGGGCATAGTCCGCTCCACCTTCATCATCGACAGAAACGGCATGCTGGTGGACGTCACCTACGGCGTCAACCCGAACGGCCACGCGCAGGAGGTGCTGGAAAAGGTGCGCCGGCTGTAGCGCAGGAAACCATGCCCCGGGCGAAGCAGCGTGCCCGGGGCATGGTGCCGGTTGTTACATTGCGCGGGTACCGCGCTCCCCGGCGGCATCGCCCAGGCTGTAGATATCACTGCGCAGGAACCACAGGAACAGTGCGCCGCCAAGGAATGCCACCGCCAGCACGGCATTCATCACCGTCGTCAGCCACAGCTCCCAGAAGCTGTTGATGTATGCCTGTCCCGGCGCACCCGGAACATAGCGCACGCTGACCTGCTGTCCCGGCGCCAGCGGTGCGCTCATGGAGGAGGTCTGGGCGCGCAGCTCATGCAGCCCCCCCTGGGCATCGAGGAAGGCGACCACAGGATAGCTCCGGGCGCCGACATGCTCCTGCGCAATCACGCTGCCCACGGTTTCGGTGGTGTTCGCCAGCACGCTGCTGGTGGCGCGCCACTGGGAGACGGCGAATGCGACGCAGGCAATGCCGACCAGCGCCAGTGTCACCGAATGCCACGGCTGGCCGATACGCCGGCTCCATACCTTCTGTGCGGAAAAGTCTTCTGCAATCTGCATGGTATATCCCTCCTGGGGTGGTGCAGCGGCCGTGTCCGGCCTTCTTGTTGGTTCGTTCCCGCCGGCCGCCCTCTTCCGGCAGCGCGCCGCCCTTTGTGGATAGGCCAGACAGCGTCCGGCGTCCACGTCGTCATGCCGGGGTTGTGAACCGCGCCACACAAATTGCCCGCGCCGGCAGCGTCCTCGCTCATCCGCAGACATGGCAAGGCGGCGTGCGGACGCATGCGCCAGGGTGATCGATGCCGCCGATTTCAATAAACTGCATGCCGGACAGAAACCACGGAGCCCTTCATGCAGCCAGTCATCGATTTTGTGAGTGCCAATCCCCTCTACGGCGCAGGCCTTGTCCTGTTGCTCGTCCTGCTGGCCGTCGGCCTGATCAAGCGCGCGGTCAAGCTGGTGGCCATCGCCGCACTGCTCAACGTGGGATACGGCTACTACCTGCACGATGCCGCCGCCAACGCCTATCAGAAGGCGCAAGAGACGGTGGAAGATGTTGCCGGCAAGGCGGCGGCCAAGGCCGGCGGGATGCTGCCGCTCCGCTAGCGCTGCCGCGCCCCGGCAGCAGACTCACATCATGGCCGGCACAAACCTCAAGGCCACGCCATTGTTGCAGTAGCACAGGCCGGTCGGACGGGGGCCATCATTGAACACGTGGCCGTGATGACCGCCACGCAAAACCCGCACCACAGGCGGAACGGTATCGGGCAAACGGCACCACAGGGTACAATTCCCGTTTTTGCGGGAGTCCTGGCCGTGACCAGCCACATAGATGTCGGCATCGAGTTTTCCTTCAAGGGCGAAACCCACACCCTCTCTGCGACCATCGATCTGGATGCCGCCATGGCAAACAACGGCACCCTGCCGGATCTCCACCCGCTGCTGGCACGGCTCAACAACATCGATACCTACTCCTATCTGTACGAGGTGATGGAGTCGCATGAGATCGGTTTTTCCAACGCCACGGGACTTGCGGCAGAGTACCTGCGCGACGGTGTATTCGATGGGGATACCTTCGTGCGCCGCTGGCAGGAGGAGCGGCAGCTGGCCCAGCTGCGCCCCATCGCACGGCAGCATCTCAACATCGACAACCTGGATCATCATCCGGCACTGCAGCAGGCCCTGCTGGAGGCCTATGCTGCCGGCAGGAAGTCCCGCCCCTGAAACAATCGCCGCCAGCATGGCTGCACTATCGAGGATACCGTTGACGTGGCAGAGATCGGCACCCTGAATACACTGACCGTGGCGCGCAAGGGCAGCCACGGCATCGTCCTGGATGGCGGCACGCTGGGCGACATCCTGCTGCCGCTGCGCGAGGCACCGGAGGACTGCAAGCCGGGCGACACCCTCGAGGTGTTCGTCTACGTCGACTCCGACGATACGGTGATGGCCACCGCGCAACGGCCGCTGGCCATGGTGGGCGAGTTTGCCCTGCTGAAGGTTCTCTCCCTCACCGAGTACGGCGCCTTCCTCGACTGGGGCCTGAAAAAGAATCTGCTGGTACCGTTCAGCGAGCAGAACGGCACGATGATCGCGGGCCGCTCCTACCTCGTGCACGTCTATCTGGACAGGCACAGCGGCCGTGCCGTCGCCTCGGCCCGGCTGGACAGGTTCCTCGATCGCACACCGGCCGATTACGTCCCGCGCCAGCAGGTGGACCTGCTCGTCGGCGAGCATACCGACATCGGCTACAAGGCCATCGTCAACCAGCGGCACTGGGGCGTGCTGCACGATGCCGACGTGTTCCAGCCGCTGCGCTACGGCCAGCGTCTCACCGGCTACATCAAGAAGGTGCGTGACGACGGCAAGATAGATCTGGTACTGCAACCACCGGGCTATGCCAAGGTCGAAGGCATCGCCGGCCAGGTACTGGAAAAGATCCGTGCCGCGGGCGGCTTCATGGCCATCACCGACAAAAGCCCGCCGGAAAAGATCTACGCCCTGTTCGGCGTCAGCAAGAAGGTGTTCAAGCAGGCGATCTCCGCCCTGTATCGTGAACGGCTGATTGTGATTGAGGATGCCGGGGTGAGGCTGACGCAACCCTAGCAGCGATGGCATGCACGGCACGGCAACGGACAACAACCTACAGGTAACACAGGCATGGCAGGTTCACTCAAGGATCAGCTGCTCAAGGCCGGACTGGTCAACAGGCAGCAGGTCAAAAAGGTCGAGCACGAGAAGCGCAAGAGCAAGGACGCCGGAAAAGCAGGCACCGCGGCCGGCACCGACGCGGCACGACGCGCCCAGGCGGAAAAGGCCGAACGCGATCGCGAGCTGAACCGCAAGCGCCAGGAAGAGGCCGAACGCAAGGCCAATGCCGCTGCGATCAAGCAGCTCATCGAAGCCAATCGCCTCGACAAGGGCGAGGGCGACATCCCCTACAACTTCACCGACGGCAGCCGGATCAGCCGCATCTACGTCACGCCGGAAATCCATGCCCAGCTGGTCAAGGGCACGCTGTGCCTCGCCCGGCTCGGCCCGCGCCATGAGCTGGTGCGGCCCGACGTGGCGGAGAAGATCCGTGCCCGCGATCCGTCGCGGGTGATCATGCCGGCTGCCGCCGAACCCGAAACGCCGGCGGCGGACGATCCCTACGCCGCCTATCAGGTGCCGGACGATCTGATCTGGTGAGCAGCGATTGAACCCCTGGAAGCTGCTCGACAGCGCACAAATCCCCGGCGACGGCACCGAACTGCGCCTGTATGCCCGTGGCACGGAACATTCGATCACCATCGCCGGCAGCAGCGGCGAGCTGATGGGCAGCCGCATGCACGGCTCGGAGGACGCGCTGGCACAACTGGCCTGCGCCCGCATTGCACAACGTCCCGTACCACGCATACTGATCGGCGGACTTGGTCTGGGCTTTACCCTGGCGGCGGCACTGCGCCATCTGGGCGACAGCGCCGAGGTGGTGGTGGCGGAACTGGTGCCCGCCGTAGTGCAGTGGAATCACACCCTGCTCGGTCACCACGCCGGTCATCCGCTGCGCGATCCGCGCGTGACCGTACATGTGGGTGATGTGGCACTGCTGTTGCGCGAAGCAGCACCGGCCTACGATGCCATCCTGCTGGATGTCGACAATGGCCCCGAAGGACTGACCCGGCACGACAACAACTGGCTGTATTCCGTCACCGGACTGGAGGCGGCCTTTGCGGCACTGCATCCCGACGGCGTACTCGCCATCTGGTCGGCCGGACCCGATGCAGCCTTTGGCGAACGCCTGCGGCAGATCGGTTTCGAGGTCGAGGAACGGCGTGTGCGCGCCCACGCCACGCGCAAGGGTGCATTGCACACCCTCTGGCTCGCCGGACGCGGCCCCTGACATTCGTCATGTTCGTGTACCGGCAGGCGGCGCATGCAGGAAGCGCGCTACAATGGCAGCCATGACGCCCCCCTCACCCACCGACGATACTTCCGTAACCTGCGCCAGTTGCGCGGCACGCTGTTGTCGCTTGCAGGTATTGCTGATCGGTGACAACGCCGTTCCTGCGCGCATGACGGAAGCAAGCGACTGGGGCGGCACCGTGATGCGCCGCCTCAACGACGGCTGGTGTACCGCATTGAACCGCGACACCCTGCTCTGCACCATCTACGAACAGCGGCCGGCGGTGTGCCGCGAGTATCAAATGGGCGGTGCCGACTGCATCGCCGAACGGGCAGCATAGAGGAACCACCCGTTGACCACTCCCACCCTGGAAGAAAATATCCGCCTGCAGCGCGACATGCTCACCGGCCTGCTCGCCGAGGCCATGCATGCGCTGGCGCTGCGCTGTGCCGAAGTCATGACGGTTCGCGCGCAACTGGAAGGCCTGCTGGAGCAGGCGCTGCCGGAACTGGCCCACTGCAAATATCTGTACGTGCTCGACGCCGACGGCGTACAGCTCACCGACAACATCACCGCCCAGGGCCATGACCCGGCGCACTACGGCCGTCACCGCATGGATCGGCCCTATATGCAGGGCATCATCGGCAGCACCGACTTCAAGCTGTCCGAGGCCTACATCAGCCGCAACAAGAAACGCCCGTCGCTCACCGCAATTCAGGTGATCCGCGACCACGGCGGCAGACGCATCGGATTTCTCGGTGCCGACTACGACCTGCGCGAACTGCCGCTCACCGCAAACCTGTACCGCGAACCCGACACCTGGCGCCAGATCAAGGGCGACCCGGCGATCCGCAGCAGTATCTTCCAGCACCAGCGCGCCGAAAGCCTGATGGATCGGCAACTGGATCAGGTGCTGCCGATCATGAGCGAGCTGATCCTCGAGCACGGCGTATACCACGGCAAGCTGCACTTCTCCTCCAGCCGCGGCACCCTGTGGCATGTGGACGACCCCTTCGTCTATCGCCTGCTCACCATCGGCCAGCTTACCGATCCCAACACCTGTCTGGCCTATCCGCGCCGGCCCTACCACCCGCGCGCCATCGTGCCGCCCGGCGATGTACTGCCGGTATTCGAGATGTTCCGCACCCTGCGCTTTGCCGATGAAAATATCTACCTGCGCGCCGGCTCCCTCAACATCGTCAACGGCATGGTCGGCCTCAATTTCTCCTGCGACGGCTCCCACTACATGCGCTGGGACGAGTTTCTG
The DNA here is from genome assembly GCA_020725115.1 of Thiohalomonas denitrificans. GTDB lineage: Bacteria > Pseudomonadota > Gammaproteobacteria > Thiohalomonadales > Thiohalomonadaceae > Sulfurivermis > Sulfurivermis denitrificans_A. The sequence continues at coordinate 19,472 of DYFR01000031.1, read as the reverse complement.
GAACGCAACATCGGGTTCTGGTTCGGGACACTGGGCAGCAGCAACCCGTCACCAGGCGCGATCTCCTGAACCGGGCAGCGCCGGCAGCCACCTGTTTTAAACTCAGACCAGCTCCAGTCGCCCTTCCGGCAACGCCGTAGACCACAAGCGTTTGCCGCCTCCCACTAGGGTTCGACATGCAATCGCTGTAAGATTGCTCGTCCCATTGGCTCCAGGGACTTGCTGGCATAGCCATGAGCGCAAACAATCACACGTCAAGGTTTGCGGCAATCAAACCACAGAGAGGGTGCCGCATTTATGGAAACCAGGGAATACGTCATGACGCTATACCGTCCGAGAATGGGAGTGGGCACCAAGACACTGATCGCGCTGTCGATGGTGTTCTGGATTCCGGTAGGCGCACTGGCCGGACTGCTGTTCTATCTGTTCCAGGGTCTGATGCAGGAACAGGTGACCGACCATATCCGCGTGCATCTGAAGGGCGCGCTCAGTGTTTACGATGAACGCGAATCCCTGCTGGAAGGTCTGCTGACCCAGACGGCACTGCGCCCGGATGTGCAGCGCGCCTTCGCCAGATCCGAGGTCGATCAGCTGCAGACACTGCTGCTGGATTTCGGCAAGCAGAATGCCTTTGTCTCGATCCTGGCGGCCGTGGACGCGAACCAGCGCGTCATCGCCCGCCGCAACAGCCGCAGCGGCGATGCCATCAGCATCGGCGACACCCTGGCAACGGCACTGACCTCCGGTGCGACGGCCAGCTCCACCGAACTGGTCAGCTCCGACTTCCTGATGCGCGAGGAACAGGAACTGAGCAATCTGGTGAAGGACATCGGCGTGGTCAAGTTCGTCGCGGTTCCCGTCCGCAGCGGCGACAGGATCGCCGGCGCCATCATCGCCGGCATGCTGCTCAGCACCGACCCCTGGCTGGGCAATGCCGTCTATGGCCGCTTCGGCGTGGAGCTGGCCCTGTTCGCCGGCAATCCGCGCGAGCCGATGTTCCTGCACGCCACCACCTCCCTGCCGCGCAGCATCTGGGCCCTGGGGCAGGTGCTGCCGGTAGATGTGCGCAGCGAGATCGAGCTGGGCCGCGCCTACGCCGGCGTGCTGGACATGGCGGGCTATCCCATCACGGCGGCCTTCGAACCGCTCAAGGACAGCCGCAACCGCGTCATCGGCGCCATCGGCATCAGCACCCCGTTCCAGCCCGTGGATACCGCGGTGCTAAGCGCCATCGTGCAGGGCATTGCCGTCACGGCGCTGCTTGGCCTGCTCATCGCACTGCTGTCCACCTTCTTCGTCCACCATGACATCACCCGGCCGCTGGCCATGCTGACCGATGCCATGCGTCGCTTTGGCAGCGGCGAGCTCGGTACGACCGTGATACTGAAGACCGGTGATCAGCTGGAGGAACTGGGCAATGGCTTCAACGTCATGGCCGACGGCATCCGGCGGCGCGAAGAGCGGTTCAAGAAGCACAACGAGGTGGCCAAGCTGTTCATGTCCACCATGGACATGGATCAGCTGCTCGACAAGACCCTGCGCATCGTGGTGTCGGTCACCGAATCCCAGCTGGGCATCCTCTATCTGTGGGAAGACGAGGGCAACTGCCTGATGCCGCATGCGCAATACGGCACCACGGCACAACTGACCGCCCTGGCGCTGGGTGAGGGCTTCCCCGGACGCGCGGCCAAGGATCGCAACCGTCTGGTGGTGCATCCCACCGAGGCCTCCGCACCGGAGGTGAACGTCGACATGGGCTTCATGCGTTCCATACCGAGCGAGGTGGTGTACATCCCGCTGGTGTATCAGGAGAAGGTGCTCGGCGTGCTGGTGCTGGGCAGCACGCGCAGCTACCGCGAGGACGAGGAGCTTCTGTTCGACTATCTGGCCGATCAAATCTCCATCGCCCTGGACAATGCGCGCATGCACCAGCGCATCCACGAGCTGTCGATCACCGACGGCCTCACCGGTCTGTACAACCGCCGCTTCATGAATACCCGGCTGGAACAGGAGTGGGCGCGTTGCCAGCGCCAGAAATGGCCGCTGTCGATCCTGCTGTGCGACATCGACAACTTCAAGGCAGTCAACGACAACTATGGTCACGACAAGGGCGATCTGGTCATCAAGGAAGTGGCCGAGGTATTCCGCGACGGGACCCGCAAGGAAGACCTGGTGGCGCGCTACGGCGGAGAAGAATTCGTTGCCGTACTGGTCAACACCGGCAGCGAGGAAGCCATGCATCTGGCGCAGCGCATCTGTGATGCGGCCCGTGAACGCGACTATCCCTGGATGGATCGCGGGGCAACCCTGAGCATCGGCGTGGCCACCTTCCCGGAGGTCGATGCCCGCAGCTTCGAGGATCTGATGCAGGCGGCGGATCAGGCCATGTATCAGGCCAAAACCAATGGCAAGGATCGGGTGATCGCATTTGGTACCACCTCCGTCTGATCCGGCAGCAGCAGGACACCGCCTGTGGATTCATTTTTGACTTATGCCTGAGTCCTGATACAGTGTTCCGCCATAGGCATCCTGCTTACTGCCAAGGGTCACCATGCGGCGTTATCTGTGCGATGTTTGCGGTTATATCTACGATGAAAGCCAGGGCGACCCGGACGGTGGCATAGCTCCGGGCACACGCATGGAAGATATCCCGGACGACTGGGTATGCCCGGAATGCGGCGCCACCAGGGCCGCCTTCATTCTGATCACTGACGAGTAAAGGCTCCGGAGCCGGCACGTCATGAAACAGAATGTCCCGGTTGGTGATTTGCGTGTCGGCATGTACGTCGAGCTGCCGCTGTCATGGACCGAGCACGATTTCCTGCGCAGCAAATTCAAGCTCACCGCCCCCGATCAGATCGTGGCGATCCGCGCCCACGGCCTGACCGAGGTACGGGTGGATTTTGCACGCAGCGACGTACCGCCGCCGGTCGCCCCGCAGGCCCTGGGCGAACTGGAGTACATCAGCCACAGCGACGCCCTTGTCGACCCCAAGGATCAGGCACCGCCAGCGCTGTGGAATCCCGACAGCCTCGTGCCGGTGGAACTGCGCGAGGCCGTGCACGACCGGCGCCTGGCGCCGGAGCAGAAGGCCAAGGCGGTATATCAGCACAGCCGGGAAATGATGTTGCGCATGCTCGACGCCCCCAGCGCCGAGAACATCCGTGCCAGCAAGGCGGCCCTCAGCTCCGTCAGTGATCTGATCCTGAGCGATGATCAGACCGCCAGGAATCTGCTGCGCATCACGGCGCACGACTTTTACACCTATACCCACTCGGTCAATGTCGGCATCATCAGCCTGATGCTGGCCAAGACGCTGTTCCGGAACTCCGACGGCCATGACATGCACGAGTTGGGGGCCGGCTTCTTTTTGCATGACCTCGGCAAGATCATGGTGGATGCGGCCATCATCAACAAGCCGGCGCGACTGGATGAAGGCGAGATGCGCCGCATGCGCATCCATCCCTATCAAGGCTACAAATTGTTGCGCGATGCCGACGCCCTCACCGAAGAGTGTCGCATCATCGTCATGGAACATCACGAACTGATGGATGGCGGCGGCTACCCCAAGCGCACCCGGGGTGATCAAATCCACATCTACGGCCGCATCTGCTGCATCGCCGATGTATTCGACGCCCTCACCGCCGAACGTTCCTACAAAAAGGCGATGACGCCCTTTGACGCCCTGACCCTGATGCGTGACAAGATGCCCAACCACTTCGACCGCCAGCTGTTCAACTCCTTCGTCACCCTGTTTCGCTGATCCGGCCCGGGGAAAATTCGGCTAAGCTGAACCTGTACCCTTCATGTTATGCCAGGAGTTTCACCATGACTCGCTCTTTACTTTTTGCTGCCGCATTGTGCCTCGCGGCAAGCGGCACCTGCGCGGCGGATCCGGCACGCGCCCAGGCCATCGTCACCAACAAGTGCCAGCTGTGCCACGGCATGGAGGGCGAAAGTTCCAATGCCATTTATCCGCGCCTCGCCGGCCAGAATGCCGCCTACATAGCCAAGCAGCTGGCCGACTTCAAGAGCGGCCGGCGCAAGGGCACCATGAACGAAATGGCTGCCGATCTCACCGAGGCCGAGATGGCCGCACTGGGTCAATACTTCGGCAGCAAGCCGCCGCAGGCCCATCGCGTCTCCGACCCCGACCTGGCTGGCGTAGGCAAGTACATCTATCACAACGGCAACAAATGGTCGGGCGTGGCCGACTGCGCCTCCTGCCACGGCCCGGACGGTGCAGGCACCGACAATCTGCCGCGCATCGCCGGCCAGCACATGCGTTATCTGATCACCCAGCTGCAGGACTTCACCAGCCGCGAGCGCACCAACGACAATGCCATCATGCATTCCATTGCCTCCAAGCTTACGGAGATGGAGATCGAAGCCGTGGCGCGCTATCTGAGCGGGAAATAGGAGAAAATAGTTTCGAGTTTCGAGTTTCGAGTTTCGAGTTTCGAGTTTCGAGTTTCGAGTTTCGACAAGAGTGGAGATGGCATGAAGGTATTGGTCAATTTGCAGGTGGTGCCCATCGGCACCGAGGTCTCCGTCTCGCGCTACATCGCCGCCTGCGTAAATGAACTCGACGCCGCCGGGCTGCACCACGAACTGCACGCCAACGGCACCAACATCGAGGGTGAGTGGGATGCGGTGTTCACCGCCATCCGTCACTGCCATGAGGCCGTGCATGCCCTGGGTGCGCCGCGCATCCAGACCTTCATCTCCGTCGGCACCCGCATCGACTGCGACCAGTCACTGCAGGACAAGGTGACCAGCGTTGCACGGCGGCAGAGTTGAAATGGCGGAAACGCCAAAGACATCACACCCCGACGGCTCACCGTCGGGGCCAACTCGTTGTATAGTGACCGGCGCAGGTCAGGCACAAAATCCACCATCCGGCACGACGCCTGGCGTCGGGTACACCCTGAATGGACTTTCAACTCAGCAACATCACCATGCCAGTGGCCGCGCTGCTGGCCTCGCTCATCGGCGCCACCGCCACCATTACCGCGACCCTGATCCAGTTGCGCATCGCCTGGCGCAAGGAAATGAAGGCCCGTGAGCGGGGGCAGCCGGTAACCAAGCAGGCGCGGCGCGGCCCGGTGGTAGCCATCATCGTCCTGCTCATCGCCTCGGCCGTGGGCGGCTTTGCCCTGTCGCAGTATCTGGTTACCGGCAAGAAGAAAGACGCCGATCTGCTGCGCAGCGAATTCAATACCAAACTCGATCAGCTCAACGCCGCAGCTGAACGCCTGGAGCGCCTCGGCCACGGCGGGTTGCCGCCCCATGACACGAGTCTTGCCGCCGTCACGGCGACACTGCCACCCTGCCATGCCTGCAGCGAACAAGAGGCGGCTCATGTCACCCTGTGTGTCAGCGTCCCGGCGGCGGCCAGCATCGGCACCGTGGAGCTGTTCAGCCGCACGGAAGGAAGCGGTGCAGCCTGGATCGCCCATACGGCGGATATGGCGCCGGATACCGATGCCGGTCGTTACACCGGCCAACCCTACGAGCGGCTCGAATCCGATACCCACAAGCAGTTGTGCCAGGACTATCTGCATTGGGATGATGTACCGGCACGCTCCCTGCGCCTCGTGGCCCATCACACACAACCGGCACAACCCTGACCATGCCCATCCTGCTCTTCCGCCTCAACGGCGTCCCTGCAGACGAAGCGGACGAGGTGCGCGCCCTGCTCGATGCCCGCCATATCGACTTCTATGAGACACAGGCCGGGCGCTGGGGCATTTCCGTCGCCGCCATCTGGCTGCGCGATGACGATGCCGAGCGGGAGGAAGACGCTCGCCGTCTCATCGACGACTACCAGCAGCGACGCAGCGAGAGTGCCCGCGCCGACTACGCTGCCCAATTGCAGGAAGGCCGTGCCGAAACCCTGGCCGACCGCTTCCGCCGCGAACCCCTGCGCCTGCTGCTCTACGCAGCCATCATCCTGGCGATCGTCTATTTCACCCTGGCGCCGTTTCTGCATTGGCGCTAAAAGCAGATTCAAGATTCAAGATTCAAGATTCAAGATTCAAGATTCAAGATTCAGAAAATTCCACACAACAGCTGCTGGATTGTCCAATCTTGAATTTTGAATCTTGAATTATTTTTCCCTCCCCCTCTTCTTTTCCCCCCGGCGCTCCGCTATAACAGCGGCGTCCGGGGCAGGAAGCCACGAGGCCCCTCCTGACAGACCCTCCGGTCATCCTCGACACCCCTTCAGCTACAAGAGGTCCATTGCGGAGCGTGTATGCTCGGTAACCCTGAGATCGGCAGTACAGAATCATCGGAACCCCACCTGTTTGGCCAGCCGCGCCCCGCGGCCGTCCGGCCCGTCACTCCACAACCCGCAACTACCCCGGCAGCTGCACGTTTTCTCTCCGCCGGCGAACACCGCCTGTTGCCCGTTAGCATCGACGCCAAGCCGCTGTTCGACAGCCACGTCGCCGCCTGCGATTTCCTGGTGGCCGACCTCAGCTTCAGCAACAACTTCATGTGGCTGTCGCGCATGAGCGGTTTCTACCAGCTCATCGACGACTGTTTCTGCCTGTTCAGCCTGAACGGCAACCAGCTCGGCATGCTGCTGCCGCCCATCGGCGCAGCAGAAAACCAGATCAAGGCGCTGCGCACCTGCGTCGGCATCATGGACAGCTACAACCACAGTGCCGCAGACAGCCGGGTGGACTACGTCAGTCCGGAATTTTCCCGCCTGCTGGAGCTGGACGGTGACGGCCGCTCGCCGCATCTGGACGACGGAGTGTGGCAGCTGGAACCCGCCTTCCCCGACTACATCTACCGCACCGCCGATCTGATCGAACTGCGCGGCAACAGCTACAAGACCAAGCGCAGCGAGATCAACCAGTTCTGCCGCGCCCACCCCGACCACCGCATCGAGCCGCTGCACCACGGCCACCGGGACGGCATGCGCGCCCTGCTCAGCCAGTGGATGCGCGCGCGCCTGGAAGGGCTGCACGGCACCGCCGTGGCCGACTTCATCGCCAGCGTGGAACTGGAGCGGCAGGGCATCGAACGGGCGCTGGCCCATTACGACGCCCTGGGCCTGAGCGGCCTGTGCCTGCTGGTGGACGACCGCGTCGAGGGCTTTACCTTTGGTGAACGCATCAGCCCCAGCATGGCCAGCGTGCTGGTGGAAAAGACCAACTTCGCCATCCCCGGCGCGGCACAGTATTTGTTCCGCGAATTCGCCCGCACCTTCGCCGACTGCGACTATCTCAACGTCGGCGACGACCTCGGTCTGGAAAATTTGAGAAGAGTGAAGATGAGCTACCGGCCGGTATTGTTCGGCGAGAAGTTCACCCTGAAACGCGGGGAATAAATGCAGGGGGGATAAGCGCAGCGCATCCACCCTACCTGATTGTCCCTCGCCCGAAACTCGAAACCAAGCCTCAAACCGGCAAGGCCGTCTTGTCCACCACCCGCCGCATCACAAAGCTGGAATGCACCCCGCTCACCCCTTCGATACGGGTGATCCTGTCGAGCAGCAGTTCCTGATAGGCCTCCATGTCGCGCACCACCACCTTGAGCTGGTAGTCGGCGTCCTGACCGGTGATGAGCAGGCACTCCAGCACCTCGGGCAGGGCAGCGACCTTCGCCTCGAAATTGGTGAAGCGCTCCGGCGTATGGCGATCCATGGAGATGTGGATCAGCGCCATCAGGCTGAGGCCGAGGGCCTTGGCATCGAGCAGGGCGCGGTAGCCCAGAATCAGGCCCGACTCCTCCAGGGCGCGCACCCGCCGCAGGCAGGGCGAGGCCGACAGGCCGATGCGCTCGGCCAGCTCCTGGTTGCTGATGCGGCCGTCCTGTTGCAGCACCTCGAGGATGCGGCGGTCGTAGCGGTCGAGTTCCATGGCGGCAGTTCCAAGTGATAAGTGACAGGTTGATTATGGCGCCGTTGCGCTATATTACGCAATGTTATTGCTGTTCTTGATTATTTAACACAAAACTTCGCAAGCATCTGCCGCCGTCACAGGCGTAATCTTTCATCAACCCGCAAACATCGGGCCAAACCTGCCAATTCCCACAAGGAAGCGGCAACGGGAACGCCCCACAAGGGCCGTCCACAGTACCCGGCGCATCTGCGCCTTTTCTTGCCTTGTAACTTGCAACTTGAAACTTGTCACCGTGACGCAGGAGCGATCATGACCGCCTACGACCACCGCAAATACCGCCCCGCCCCGCCGGTGGCCCTGGCCGACCGCCAGTGGCCCAACCGCCAGATCGAGCGCGCGCCCGTCTGGGCCAGCGTCGACCTGCGCGACGGCAACCAGGCGCTGCTGGAGCCCATGGACGTGGCGCAGAAGCGCAGGCTGTGGGCCTTGCTGGTGCAGCTCGGCTTCAGGGAGATCGAGGTGGGTTTCCCCTCGGCCAGCCAGCCGGACTACGACTTCGTGCGCTGGCTCATCGAGGCAAGGCAGATCCCGGACGACGTCACCGTGCAGGTGCTGGTGCAGGCCCGCGAGGACCTCATCGTGCGCACCTTCGAGGCGCTGCAGGGGGCGAAACGCGCCATCGTCCACGTCTACAACTCCACCTCCACGGTGCAGCGCGAGCGCGTGTTCCAGATGGACCGCGAGGCCATCAAGGGCATCGCCGTGCGCGGCGCCCAGTTGCTCAGGCACGAGGCGGCCAAATACCCGGCCACCGAATGGATGTTCCAGTATTCGCCGGAGAGCTTCTCCAACACCGAGATGGATTACGTGGTGGAGGTGTGCGATGCGGTGATCGACGTGTGGCAGCCGACTCCCGAGCGGCCGTGCATCATCAATCTGCCGGCGACGGTGGAGAGCGCCATGCCCAACGTGTTTGCCGATCAGGTGGAGTGGTTCTGCCGCCACGTCAAACACCGCGACAGCATCATCGTCTCGGTGCACACCCACAACGATCGCGGCTGCGCGGTGGCGGCAGCGGAAATGGCCGTGCTCGCCGGCGCCGATCGCGTCGAGGGCACCCTGCTCGGCAATGGTGAGCGTACCGGCAACATGGACATCGTCACCATGGCGATGAACCTCTACAGCCAGGGCATCGATCCCGAATTGGATCTTTCCAACCCGGACGCCATCATCCAGACCTACACCGAGTGCACGTCTCTTCCCGTGCATCCGCGTCATCCCTGGATCGGCGAAATGGTCTACACGGCGTTCTCCGGCAGCCACCAGGACGCGATCCGCAAGAGCCTCAGGTTGCAGCGGCCGGACGAGCACTGGCAGGTGGCGTACTTACCCATCGACCCGCGCGACCTCGGCCGCGACTACCAGGCGGTGATCCGCGTCAACAGCCAGTCGGGCAAGGGCGGCGTGGCCTTCGTGCTGGAGCGCGACTACGGCCTCAGCCTGCCGCGCTGGATGCAGGTGGAGCTGGCGCAACTGGTACAGCGCGAAAGCGAGCGCCGCGCCGGCGAGATCGACAGCGCCACCATCCACCAGCTGTTCCTCGCCCACTTCGTCGCCGATCAGGCGCCGGTACGGCTGCAGGGCTACCGCCTCGACCGCGAGGGCGCGGTGGACACCCTTGCCGCCGACATCGTGGAACGCGGCAACGCGCACACCCTCGACGGCAGCGGCGAAGGGGCCATCTCCGCCTTCGTCGACGCCTGGGCACGGCACAGCGGCGAAGCGGTGAACGTGGTCGATTACAGCGAGCACGCCATCGGCACCGGCACCAACGCCGAGGCGGCGGCCTACGTGCAGATCAACGTCGGCGGCCGCCGTTACAGCGGCGCCGCGCTGGATCATGACACCGTCAGCGCCTCGCTCAAGGCCGTGCTGTCGGCCCTGAACCGGGCCCAGGCGCAGCAATCGGCGGCGGCTTGACTTCCAACACCTGACGCGGAGACGCAGAGACCGCAGAGGAAACATTTCTTAACTCTGCGTCTCTGCGTCTCTGCGTCTCTGCGTCTCCGCGACAGGTTGTTTTACGCCTTCCCGCTTTACCGGATAGCCGTATAGAATCTGTATAACGTCCCACCGCAGGAAACCGTCATGTCCGATCCGCGCCGCACCCCCGGCAAATCCATAGACCACAACAAGCTGGACAAGCTGGTGGCCGGCGTCCACAAGGAGCGCGAAAAACGCCTGGAAGGCTATCGCGAGCAGTCGCTGCGCCTCCATCCCTGGATCTGCGGCCGTTGCGGCCGCGAGTTCACCAACGCCAACCTGCACGAGCTCACCGTGCACCACAAGGATCACAACCACGACAACAACCCGCCCGACGGCAGCAACTGGGAAAACCTCTGCCTCTACTGCCACGACAACGAGCACCAGCGCTACGTGGACAAGGTGCGCGGCTATGACGGCCTGGCGGCGCCCAAACAGGAGGCCGCCACCTTCAACCCCTTCGCCGACCTCAAGAGCATGCTGAAAAAGGACGGCGACAAGTAAGCGTCGGCACTCAGCCGGCGTAACGCTCCTGCAAATAGCGGATGATCTCCGCCGACTCGTACATCCAGGTCGTGCTCCCGTCAGCGCCTTCGATGCGCAGGCAGGGTACCTTGATCTCGCCGCCCCCCTGTTGCAGGGCCTGACGATGCGCCGCATCGTGCTGGGCATCGCGCAGCTCGATGGCGAGGGCCAGACGCGCCATCTCGCGCCGCACCCGCAGGCAGAACGGACAGGCACGGAACTGGTACAGCGCCAGCCTGGCGGTCTCGGCATCCACCTGCTGCTGCCGCTCCGGAGTGCGCACCAGGGCGCGCGGCGGCGTCAGCCGCTCCCACAGCAACATCAGCGGTGTCAGCACGAGACGGATCGTGCGGAAAAAGATGCGGAAAAACCATTTCATCGCTACGGCCTCTGCCCTGACATGGAAGGGCGGCAGGGTAACCCAAGCAGCCGCCCGCGTCGCCCCTTATAAGCCGCCGGCTGCGTCTTCCCCCTGCTTTTCACGCGGAATTGATGCGACCGGGCGGCAGCTATGCGACAATAGCGCCGCTCCGGCAACCGCCATCCCGCCCGCCGGAGACGACACAACCCGATTGAATCCCGCGGACTTCGCCTTCCTGGCGCATCACCAGCGCCAGTCAGTACGTTTTAGTCCGACACAGCTACCTGGAACACCGCCGTGCTCACCACCGCCAACATCACCATGCAGTTCGGGGCCAAGCCCCTGTTCGAAAACATTTCTGTCAAATTCGGCGACGGCAACCGTTACGGCCTGATCGGCGCCAACGGCTGCGGCAAGTCGACATTGATGAAGATCCTCGGTGGCGACCTCGAGCCATCCGCCGGCAATGTCAGCCTCGATCCCAACGAACGCCTCGGCAAGCTGCGCCAGGATCAGTTCGCCTTCGAGCAATACAGCGTGCTCGACACCGTGATCATGGGCCATGCCGAACTGTGGCAGGTGAAGCACGAACGCGATCGCATCTACTCGCTGCCGGAAATGAGCGAGGACGAAGGCATGCAGGTGGCCGAACTGGAGGTGCAGTTCGCCGAAATGGACGGCTACACCGCCGAGGCCCGCGCCGGCGAACTGCTGCTCGGCGTCGGCATTCCCATCGAACAGCACAGCGGCCCGATGAGCGCGGTGGCGCCCGGCTGGAAACTGCGCGTGCTGCTGGCCCAGGCCCTGTTCGCCGATCCGGACATCCTGCTGCTGGACGAGCCCACCAACAACCTGGACATCAACACCATCCGCTGGCTGGAGGATGTACTCAACACGCGCAACAGCACCATGGTGATCATCTCCCATGACCGCCACTTCCTGAACAGTGTCTGCACCCATATGGCCGACCTGGATTACGGCGAGCTGCGCGTCTATCCGGGCAACTATGACGAATACATGACCGCAGCCACTCAGGTGCGTGAACGCCTGCTATCCGACAACGCCAAGAAGAAGGCGCAGATCGCCGAACTGCAGACCTTCGTCAGCCGCTTCTCCGCCAACGCCTCCAAGGCCAAGCAGGCAACCTCGCGTGCGCGCCAGATCGACAAGATCCAGCTGGCCGAGGTCAAGCCGTCGAGCCGGCAGAATCCCTTCATCCGTTTCAATCAGGAAAAGAAGCTGTATCGCAACGTGCTCGAAGTCGAAGGCCTGGGCAAGGGCTACGACGGCAAACCGCTGTTTGAAAACCTCAATCTGCTGGTAGAGGTGGGCGAGCGCATTGCCGTCATCGGCCCCAACGGCATCGGCAAGACCACCCTGCTGCGCTGCCTGGTGCGCGATCTCGAAACCGACCGCGGCAATATCAAGTGGTCGGAAAATACCGCCATCGGCTACTTCGCCCAGGATCATGCCGCCGACTTCGCCAACGACATGACCCTGTTCGAGTGGATGAGCCACTGGGCCAGGCCCGGCGATGACGAGCAGGTGATCCGCGGCACCCTCGGCCGCCTGCTGTTTTCCCAGGATGACATCGGCAAGTCGGTGAAGGTCATCTCCGGCGGCGAGCAGGGCCGCATGCTGTTCGGCAAGCTGATGCTGCAGCGGCCCAACGTGATGCTCATGGACGAACCCACCAATCACCTCGATATGGAGTCCATCGAGTCGCTCAACCTGGCGCTGGAAAACTACGACGGCACGCTGATCTTCGTCAGCCACGACCGCGAATTCGTCTCTTCGCTGGCAACGCGCATCATCGAACTGACACCGCAGGGCGTGGTGGACTTCAGCGGCACCTATGAGGATTACCTGCGCAGCCAGGCGATCGAGTAATCGCCGCTGCGCCCAAGAACACGCCCAAACCCGGATTGGGTATACTCCCCGGTCATGTCCGACACCTGGTTCGTCTACCTGCTGCGCTGTGCCGATGACACGCTTTATGCCGGCGTCACCACCGATGTGGCGCGCCGCGTCGACGAGCACAACCACAGCGACAAACTCGGCGCCCGCTACACCCGTGCCCGTCGCCCGGTAACGCTGCTGCACTGCGAACCGGCGGCCAGCCGTTCCGCTGCATGCAAACGCGAGGCGGCAATCCGCAAACTCAGCCGGGCGGCAAAACTTGCACTGCCGCAGAATACGTCGACATCATGACCAAACCCCTGCTCTACTCCATCGTCGAAGCGCCGCAACACCCCAATTGCGCAGCGCTGTATCAGCGCCTCGGCATCGAAGAGATGCGCTTCGACAGCCAGCGCAAGGCACTCGCCGCCCTGAAGAAACAGCCGCCGGATTTCGTGGTCGCCGACTTCATCTACGCCTTCAGCACCTACTATCAGGCCACCAACATCAGCAACCTCGATGTGCTGCTGCACTCGCTGGTGAAGTATGCGCCGCAGACCCGGGTCATCGTACTGGCGGCGAAGGACGATCTCGCGCATGTGGAAAAACTGCGGGCACTCCACCCGCTCCACGCGGTGCTTGCTTATCCCGTGAGCGAGGCGCAACTGGAGGCTGCGTTGACGTCATGACTTCCCCCGATGTGCTGTTGCTGCATTTCACCGCGGAGCAGGTGGAAGGGTTCTGCCGCCACCTGGCCAGCCATGCCCCCGGCAGCGAGCAGCACCTCGCCGCCCTGACCGCCCTGCAGACTTTCATCGCGTCCGGCGCCGATGCCGGCGAGCAGGTGCGCCCGGTGTATCACGCGGTCAGGCAAACCGTCGAGCGGCACCTGGAGCAGGCCCGTGCCGTTCTGATGCAGCAAAACGTGCGGCACCTGACACACGCGCTGGAGCAGCGGAACGTCAGTGCCGTTGCGGCGCTCTATCGGCCGCTGTCACGCAGCGGCTTCTGGGAGGCATTGACCTGTGCCGCCGAGGCATTCGACGACACGACGCTCTCCGTTCTGGCGCACTGGTCGCGGCAGTGGGTCGAGGAGGCGAAACGGCGCGGCGAACAGGCCAGCGGCTTCCCCGATGCCATCGACTTCCACAAGGCCGGCATCGACGTGGCCGAGTACACCGCCATGAGCGACGTGCAGCGCTTCACCGCCGGACTGCTGCCATGACGCCCGCCATCAACGCCGCCAAACGTGCGCGCATCACTCATGTCATACACAGCTACGAGCACGACAAGGCCGCGACCGCCTACGGTGAGGAAGCGGCCGACAAGCTGGGTTTAAGCCCGGCACGGGTGTTCAAGACCCTGCTCGTACAACTCGACGGCAGGGAGCTGGTGGTGGCAGTGGTGCCGGTGGCCAACCAGCTCAATCTCAAGCAGCTGGCCGCAGCATTGAATGCCCGTACCGCCGCCATGGCCCGCCCCGCCGATGCCGAACGCACCACCGGCTACGTCGTCGGCGGCATCAGTCCCCTGGGGCAGAAAAAGGCATTGCGCACCGTCATCGACGACTCCGCCCGCAGCCATGCCACCGTGTACGTCAGCGCGGGTCGCCGCGGCCTGGAGATCGAACTGGCGCCCACCGATCTTGCGGCACTGACCCACGCCATGTTCGCCGCCATTGCCCGCTGAACAACCGTGGCAAATACACCGGGTTAGTACGATACTGAGGCATCGCCTTCCGCTTCGGCCCCATGCCCATGTCTCCTGCCAGCCCCCCTTCCCCACCGTGCGCATCGCCCCCGGATTTGCCGCGGCACTGGACAAGTTCGCGCTGAGCACACTGGAGAACGAGCACGGCGCGGTGTACGCCCTCGATAGCGAATTGCGGCTGTGCTACTTCAATCCCGCCTGGTACCGCTTTGCGCAGGACAACCACGGCGAGCCGGGCATCTCCGAGCGCTTTCCCCTGGGCACCCCGCTGCTGCACGCCATCAGCGGCCCCTTGCAGCCGTATTACCACGACGCCTATGTCCAGGTGCTGCGCGAGCGCATGGTCTGGCAGCATGACTACGAATGCTCCAGCGGCAACGTGTACCGCCGCTTTCACCAGAAGAGCTATCCCCTCGCCAACGGCGAGGCGGTCATCATCTTCAACAGCCTGACCATCACCAGGCCCCATGAGGCCGATGCCGCGGCAACGCAGCCGCCGGACGAAACCCGCTACCGCGACAGCCACGGCCTGATCGTGCAGTGCAGTCATTGCCGCCGCGTGCAGCGGGCGGCGCAGCCGGAGCACTGGGACTGGGTGCCGGCCTGGGTCGACCGGCTGCCGCCGCGGGTCAGCCATTCCCTGTGCCAGCCCTGCTACGACTACTACTACCGCTTCCGCCCCGGCCGGCCGCCGGCCTGATTACCCGGCGCCGCCTGCGGTAGACTATGGGCCCGGCACACTCCTGGCACCCGCTATAGCTCATGAACACGCAAACCCTGCACGACGCCTTTGTCCCCCTCGCCCGCGAACTGGCCGGCATCGACGAGCCGGTCTACCGCGACTGCGGCAAGAGTCCGTTCGATCCCATCATCGGCCTCGGCGCCCCCGACGTGCGCGTCGCCTTCTTCGGCCGCGATCCCGGCCGCGATGAGGTGCAGCACGGCCTGCCCTTCATCGGCGCCGGCGGCCAGAAGGTACGCGGCCCGCTGTATCAACACCTGTACGGCAAGCCGCTGCCCGACTTCGCCGCCTCGGTGGAGGTGGGCAAGATGTTCTTCTGGGCCAACACCGTCCCCTACAAGCCCATCGGCAACAAGGCCTGGTCCACCAGGGTGAAGAAACAGTTCCAGCCCCTCGTCGCCGACCTGCTGCTGCACACCTGGCGCGGCCAGGACATCATCACCCTGGGGCGCGAGGCCTTTCTCTGGTTCACCATCAACCAGGACAAGACGGTAAAGGCGCAACTGGAGGAATTCTGGGAGCGCGAGGATCGCTTCGAGAGCGACACCGAGATCGAACTGAGCGCCCGCGACGGCACATCCCGCCGCCTGCGTCTGCACCCGCTGCCGCACCCCTCGCCGCTCAACGCCACCTGGTACAAACGCTTTCCCGACCTGCTCGTCGCGCGCCTGCGGAAGCTGAAGGTAAGCACCGACAACTGGCGCATTGTCTAATGCCTGGTTGCAAAACAGAGGCCGCACAACCGAATGCATTCATAGGGTGGGCCGTGCCCGCCGCACTCTCGTCAAGACGCGGACGCAGAGCAGGAACATTTGTTTTTCTTGGCGTGCTTGGCGTCTTTGCGAGAACAACAGTGTTTTTGCGTGATTGAAGGAGACCGAGAACCATGAGCGACAGCCTGGAAGACCTGCGCCAACGCCTCGCCCTGTTCGCCAAGGTACGTGACTGGGAACAGTTTCATAACCCCAAAAATCTTGCCATGGCACTGATCGCCGAGGCGGCCGAGCTGGTGGAGCATTTCCAGTGGCTCTCCGCCGCACAGAGCGAAACACTCAGTCCGGAAAAACTGGAGGAGGTACGGCTGGAGCTGGCCGATATCCAGATCTACCTGATCCGCATCGCCGACCGCCTCAACGTCGACCTGATCCGTGCGGTGAAGGACAAGATGGCCGTAAACGAACAGCGCTATCCTGTCGACAAGGTGAAAGGCAGCGCCAGGCGGGCGGGGGAGTATGAAAAGTAGATGCCCGCACACGGAGCGGATTTCGCTTCCAACGGCAGGGCTCCCCCGCTTCTTTTACCCGCAGGACACAGCCACATGGTGTTTCCCGCCAGCTGCCGTTATCCTGCAAGAGTGAACTACGGGAGGAGAGCCATGCCTGAACGCATTTCCGTACCCCCTGTCGACGCTCCGGGCCCGGTCAATCCCTGACAAGCACCATGAGCAACGACAGCACCGCGGCACACCCTGACAGCGATATCGACTTCAAGGCGGTACGCCACCGCTTCATGAAGCTCAACCACGCACGCCTGCTGCGCGCCCGCGATGCCCTGCGCGAGCGCCAGCGCGACGTGCTTGACCTGTTGCCGCTGCTGTTCCATCTCAATCACCCCATGCTGCCCGGCTTCGTCTCCAAGGACACAGCGGCCGGACTCGCGCTCTACACGCCCTCCCGACATGAACTGGAGGTCGCCCGGCGAATAAGCCGCAGTGTTGAGTACAAGCGACACCATCTGCGCCAGTACCCCATTCTGGCGCTGTACATGATCGGCAGCCCCGGCAGTATCGCCTATTCAGACGAGAGCGATTTTGACATCTGGGTTTGCCACGATCCCTCATTGAGCACCACCCAGTTGAGTCAGCTGCAGCAAAAGGCCGGTGCGATCGAGGCCTGGGCAGCAAGCCTCGATCTGGAAGTGCACTTCTACCTGGTCAACGTCGATCGTTTTCGCAGTGGCGAGGTCTTGCCGCTATCGGAAGAGAGCTCCGGCTCGGCCCAGCACAACCTGCTGCTGGAGGAGTTCTACCGCACAGCCATACTGATTGCAGGTCAGGCACCGTTGTGGTGGCTGGTGCCGCCTGCACACGAGGCCGATTACGACAACTATGTGCGTGAACTGCATGACAAACGCTTCCTGCATTCCCGCGACCATCTGAACTTCGGCGGTCTGGCACATATTCCGGCCGAGGAATTCTTCGGCGCCGCGTTATGGCATATCTACAAAGGCATCGACTCGCCCTACAAGGCCGCGCTCAAGCTGCTGTTGATCGAGTGCTATGCCAACGAGTATCCGCATATCGACCTGCTCAGCCTGCGTTTCAAGCGCGCCTTGTACAACGGAGAGGATGACGTCAGCCGGCTCGACCCCTATCTGATGATGCTGGAAAAGGTGGAGGAATACCTGAAGGATCCAGGTGACCGACAGCGCCTGGAAATGGCGCGCCATGCCTTTTACTTCAAGGCGGGCGAACGCCTGAGCGAGGAGCACCACGGCCACAAGGAATCCTGGCAGCGTGAGTTCATGCTGCCGCTGATCCAGCGCTGGGGCTGGAAACACGCCGATTTGCTCGTGCTGGATTCACGCAATACCTGGAAGGTACACCGCGTCGCCGAGGAGCGGCGCCGGCTGTTCGACGCCCTCAGCATCAGCTACCGGTTCCTGTCCGATTTTGCGCGCCGTTATGCCGGCCTGTCCCTGATCAGCCAGCGTGACCTGACCATCCTTGGCCGCAAGCTCTACGCCGCCTTCGAACGCAAGGCCGGCAAGGTTGACCTGCTCAACCGCGGCATCAACTCCGACTTGCGTGAACCCGCCATTACGATAGAAGAAATACTGGATGATCAGCAGCAGGCCGGCTGGCAGCTCTATCGTGGCACCATGACCACCGACGACATGCGCAAAGCCACACCGCTCAAGCGATCCCGCAATATCATGGAGCTGATCGCATGGTGTTATTTCAACGGCATTGCTGATCGGCATACCGTGGTGGCACTCTACCCAAAGATCACCCAGCTTGATGCCGGCGATGTCAAGACCATACTGGAGCGCATGCATACGCTGTTTCCTGCCGACTGCATGGATGCAAAATCGCTGGAGGATTATTCCGGCCCTGCGCGCATCCTGCACAGCGGGCTATTCGTCAACAGCGAACTGGATTCATTCACCTCGCTCAGTCTCGGCCAGGCCATTTCCAGCGGGCGCCCCGATGCCCTCAGTTACGGTGGAACCGGTAAAAATCTGGTACAGGCATTAGATCTGATCATCGTTACCAGCTGGCATGAAGTTCTTACCTACCACTTCCGTCGCGGCAAGGGCCTGATGGATTTATTCTGTGAATACTACAAGTGGGCACCACCCTCGCGCGGAATTACACCGCCAGCTCTTCACGTATTCGGCATCAGCAGCCAACGCGGCCATATTGCTGCGCAACGCATCGAGAAGCTGTTTCGCGACCTGACAGCCACCTATTATGGTGCGCAGGCTCTGCCAAACAGCCGCTATGTACTGAGGCTGGGACGTGGCTATTATCTGCTGTCATTCGATAATGATGCATTGCAGTACGAGCCCATTACCAGCGAAGCCGCCCTGTATGGCGCCCTTGGGCAGCCATCTCCCGGCTTCAGGCCGGTAGTGCTGGATTCGCAGACGCAGGCCGATTCGGTACTGCCGGTCATTTACAGCCGGAATCGCAGCGGCTGGGTACAGTTTTTCTATCGTCCGCAGGGTGATGCGGTGGAGATATACGTACTTGACGAACGCGGCTCGCTGTTCTTCGAGTCGCTGCCGTTCTATGACACCAAACTTCTGCTCAGCCAGTACAGCCGATTCTTCGATGCCGTGCTGAATCGCGTCAACTTCCTCATGCAGGAGGGTCAGCAGGTCAATAGCGCGGAAGGCATCGAGTTTTATCTCATCGGTCGTGACAGTGAGGCGCGTTATAAGCTGGAGCGTCAGGCGCCTGAATTTCGTGCCATCTATCAGCAGTATTTCAGTCTGCAGGTCATCGTCGACCAGGACGAGAACGGCAAGACGATATTCACCCTGTATTGCGGTGATCTGGAGTTCTCCACCCTTGAACACGGCTCTGATCTATTCGGCGCGGTGGTACGCCATGTGCTGGAACTGCGGCGCAGCGGCCAGACCTATCCGATCTATATCACCGATATCGGCATGTCTCGCGCCGTACTGGGCGAACAGGGCGTGAACAAGGTGCAGACCATCCACTTCCTCAATTACAAACGCCGTATCGAGAATGAACTGAACCGGGTGTTGCTGGAAGAGCAGTGACAAGTGACAAGTGACAAGTGACAAGTGACAAGTGACAAGTGACAAG
>DYFR01000004.1 GCA_020725115.1 Thiohalomonas denitrificans | reverse complement strand
TCTTCCAGATGGGCAGGCCCCACTCTTCGAACAGGTGCACGGACTCGTCGACGTGGCGGCCCAGGTCGTAGGCCAGGTCGTCACGGGTAAGACCCATCAGGTCGTTGGAGACCATGCGGGCGTAGTCCGCCGGATCCTGCGCGTCGCCGATGTAGGTGTTGATGGCGGACAGACCCTGAGCCACGGCGCCGGAGCGGTCCATGGCGGCCTTGTCGACCAGCTTGATCTTGAATTCGCGGCCCAGCTGCGCTTCGGCAGCCTTGGCCCACGGCATGATTTCATAAGCGGCGCCGCAACAGGCCATACCGCCACCGATCAGGAGAATGTCTACCTCTTCCTGAACTACTTCCGGATTACCAAATTCACCAGCCATTGTTAACTCCTAAATTCGTTGGGTCCGTGACTTACTTGCGGATCAGCTCGGCAGGATTGCCAGCGCGGTAGCCCTTCTGCTCTTCGTGGTTGAAGAAACCAACCTGAGCGATCTTGGCCATGTCGGCCGCCGGCTTGCCGCCGTAAGGATCGATGGAGCCTTCCGGAGTGGTACGGATCGGGAACTTGAAGCGCTTCATGGTGCCGTTGCGGAACTTGATGGTCCACATGATGGAGTCGGAACCACGCAGCGGCTGCACGGAACCGCCCAGCGGCACGATGTCGGCGTAATGACGGCATTCGATGGCCTGCTGCGGGCAGATCTTCACGCAGGAATAGCATTCCCAGCACTGCTCGGGCTCCTGGTTGAAGGCACGCATGGCGTGACCGGTCTCGGAGCCGTCCTTGTCCAGCTTCATCAGGTCGTGCGGGCAGATGTACATGCAAGCGGTCTTGTCCTGACCCTTGCAGCCATCGCATTTGTCGGTACGTACAAATGTCGGCATTTGTTGTGCTCCTTATGTGTTAACTGCAGTTAAGAATCCACGCCGCATTGCGGCATTCAGTTGTCGTGGCGCTCACCGAGCGCTTCGCAAGCAACTGCTGGCGCCGGCCCCTGCACGATTCGGCCGCATGCGGCACGAGGCTCGATACACCCTGACGGAGCCGTCCAGTCCTAGGGACAGCTACCTTACTCGGCTCGCCGGGGGGTGCCAAACAGAACTATCTTTCGCTGCTATAAACCGCCTTTATTGTTTGCCAAATACCGGGGTTTCTATTCATAAAGAGATAGGGTGGACCCTGGGGGGCTACATTAAGAGAGGTATAATCGCGGCCTCGGGTTTTGATATATTAGAAAAAAGTGATATTTTGTTAGACCCATTCTAACCCGGATGTTTCATGAGCTCGCGCGATGATCGCGCCGCAGATTTGATTCCACAAGGGATTTTTCGAGGGAGCGGCATATCGGTGATTACCCCCGACTGAGAAAAAGCCCTTGTGGAATCAAAGATCAAGCGAGGGCGCGTGCAATTCATGAAACATCCGGGTTAACAAGCCCGTTGAGGGCAAAGCGCAGGGCCCGCACCGTTATACACCGCGGGCCTCGTGTTTTCTATTGGTTCAAGCGCGAGTGACACTATGAGTGAGTCCACCAGTACGGCGGCGGCCAGCCGCATCGAAGTCAAGAACACCACCTGCTACATGTGTGCGTGCCGCTGCGGCATCCGCGTTACCCTGCGCGACGGCGAGGTGCGCTACATCCAGGGCAACCCCGACCACCCGCTGAACAAGGGCGTGATCTGCGCCAAGGGCAGCTCCGGCATCATGAAGCAGTACTCGCCGGCGCGCCTGACCCAGCCGCTCAAGCGCAAGGCGGGTGCCGAGCGCGGCGCCGGTGAGTTCGAGCCCATTTCCTGGGAAGAGGCCTTCAGTACTATAGAAGAGCGCCTGGCCCATATCCGCGCCACCGACCCGAAGAAGTTCGCCCTGTTCACCGGCCGCGACCAGATGCAGGCCCTCACCGGCCTGTTCGCCAAGCAGTTCGGCACCCCCAACTACGCCGCCCACGGCGGCTTCTGCTCGGTGAACATGGCCGCCGGCATGATCTACACCATCGGCGGCTCGTTCTGGGAGTTCGGCGGCCCCGACCTCGACCGCGCCAAGCTCTTCGTGATGATCGGCACCGCCGAGGATCACCACTCCAACCCGATGAAGATCGCCATCTCCAAGTTCAAGCGCAACGGCGGCCGCTTCATCTCCATCAACCCGGTGCGCACCGGCTACTCGGCCATCGCCGACGAGTGGGTGCCCATCAAGCCGGGCACCGACGGCGCCCTGCTGCTGGCCCTGATCCACGAGATCATCAAGCAGGGCCTGTACGACCGCGACTTCATCACCCAGTACTCCAACGCCGCCGAGCTGGTGAACCTGAACCCGAACGACCCGGAATACGGCATGTTCGTGCGCTTCGAGGTGCCGCCCGAGGAAGGCTGCTTCGACCCGCAGAACAAGCTGTGGTGGGACCGCGAACTGAACAAGCCCATCTCCACCCACACCCCCGGCGCCGATCCGCGCCTGCTGGGCGAGTTCAAGCTGTCCGACGGCACCCCGGTGAAGCCCTCGTTCCAGCTGTTGAAGGAACGCGTCGAGCAGTACACCCCGGAATGGGCCGCCGACATCACCGGCATCCCGGCCGCCACCATCCGCCGCCTGGCCCACGAAATGGGCATCACCGCCCGTGACGAGAAGATCGAGCTGCCCATCGCCTGGACCGACGTGTGGGAGAACGAGCACAAGTCCGTCACCGGCAACCCGGTGGCCTTCCACGCCATGCGCGGCCTGGCCGCCCACTCCAACGGCTTCCAGACCATCCGCGCCCTCGGCATCCTGATGACCATCCTGGGCACCATCGATCGCCCGGGCGGCTTCCGCCACAAGGCGCCGTTCCCGCGCCCGATCCCGCCCTGCCCCAAGACCCCGACCAGGCCCGAGGACGTGCAGCCCAACACCCCGCTCAACGGCATGCCGCTGGGCTGGCCGGCCGATCCGGACGACCTGTTCGTGGACGATGCCGGCAACCCGGTGCGCCTGGACAAGGGCTTCTCCTGGGAATACCCGCTGTCGGTGCACGGCCTGATGCACAACGCCATCACCAATGCCTGGCGCGGCGACCCGTACAAGATCGACACCCTGCTGATCTTCATGGCCAACATGTCGTGGAACTCCACCATGAACGCCGAGCAGGTGCGCAAGATGCTCAACGACAAGGACGAGAACGGCGAGCACAAGATCCCGTTCCTCATCGTCGCCGATGCCTTCCAGTCGGAGATGGTGGCCTTCGCCGACCTGGTGCTGCCGGATACCACCTATCTGGAACGCCACGACGTGATGTCCATGCTGGACCGTCCCATCTCCGAGTTCGACGGCCCGGTGGACTCGGTGCGCATTCCGGTACTGCCGCCCACCGGCGAGTGCAAACCGTTCCAGGAAGTGCTCATCGAGATCGGCTCGCGCCTCAAGCTGCCGGCCTTCACCGACGCGGCCGGCAAGCGCAAGTACCGTGACTACCCGGACTTCATCACCAACTTCGAGACCGCCCCCGGCTCCGGCATCGGCTTCCTCGCCGGCTGGCGCGGCAAGGGCGGCGAGAAGGCGATCCGCGGCGAGCCCAACCCGAACCAGTGGAAGATGTACGAGAAGAACAACTGCGTGTTCCACTACGAGATGCCCAAGTCCTACCAGTACATGCGCAACTGGAACCAGGGCTATCTGCAGTGGGCACAGTCCAACGCCATGACCCGCTACGCCGAGCCGATCAACTGCCACATCTACTCCGAGGTGCTGCAGAAGTTCCGCCTCGCCGCCCAGGGCAAGACCGTCGGCCGCCAGCCGCCGGAGCATCTCAGAAAACGAGTGGAGACCTTCTTCGATCCGCTGCCGTTCTTCTACGAGCCGCTGGAGTCGCAGCTGTCCGACAAGCACAAGTACCCGCTCAACGCGGTGACCCAGCGCCCGATGGCCATGTACCACTCCTGGGACAGCCAGAACGCCTGGCTGCGCCAGATCCACACCTACAACCACCTCTACCTGCATCCGTCCGTCGGCGCCGCCGGCGGCTTCGATGACGGCGACTGGGTGTGGGTGGAATCGCAGTGGGGCAAGGTGCGCTGCATCTGCAAGTACTCCGAGGCGGTGGAGCCGGGCACCGTGTGGACCTGGAACGCCGTCGGCAAGGCCGCCGGCGCCTGGAACCTGGACCCCATGGCCAACGAGTCCAAGCAGGGCTTCCTGCTCAACCACGTGATCAGCGAGGAGCTGCCGCCGCACGATGCCGGCGACCACGTCTCCAACTCCGATCCGGTCACCGGCCAGGCCGCCTGGTACGACGTGCGCGTGCGCGTGTACAAGGCCGGCGATGATGAACCGAAGGAAACCTTCCCACAGTTCGACCCCATGCCGTCCGCGCCGGGCACCCCGCCGCGCCGGCCGTGGCAGAACTACTTCGCGGGCAAGTTCCAGAAGAAGTCGAACGGCTAACACCTGCCGCGGAGACGCAGAGACACAGAGATGAAGAGATCGTGATTCGTGCCCCGGCTCTCAGCCCGCACCAAAATCGCTCTGCGCCTCCGCGTCTCTGCGGCAGTCTTGTAATTAATTGACAGGTTTCAACCATGACTCAATTAGCACTCGTAATCGATTTGAACGTCTGCGTCGGCTGCCATGCCTGCGTGACCTCGTGCAAGCAGTGGAACACCTCGTCGGAGAAGGCCGGCCCGCTGTTCGATGATCGGCCGTACGGGCAGGATCCGACCGGTACCTTCTTCAACCGCGTGCAGACCTACGAGATCGGCAGTTTCCCGACGACGGAGACACTGCACTTCCCCAAGAGCTGCCTGCACTGCGAAGACGCGCCCTGCGTCCCGGTGTGCCCCACCGGCGCCAGCCACAAGCGCGCCGAGGACGGCATCGTGCTGGTGGATTACGACAAGTGCATCGGCTGCAAGTACTGCTCTTGGGCCTGCCCCTACGGCGCGCGCGAGTTCGACGAGTACCAGAAGGTGATGAAGAAGTGCACCCTCTGCGTCGACCGCATCTACGACGAGAAACTGCCCGAGAGCGAGCGCAAGCCAGCCTGCGTGCTGGCCTGTCCGACCTCGGCGCGCCTGTTCGGCGACGTGCACAACCCGGACTCCGAAGTCTCGGTGGCGATCCGCGAACAGGGCGGCTACCAGCTGATGCCCGAGTGGGGCACCAAGCCGGCCAACCACTATCTGCCGCGGCGCAAGACGCGCATGCACATCCACGAGGATGAGCTGAAGCGCACCGACAACCCGCTCAAGAAGGAAGACATCCGCCACGGCACCAGCGACGACGTCACGCTGGACGATTGGCTGATGTAATGGATAAAACACTGTAGGAACCCGATTTATCGGGCGATTGCCGCGACAGGCACCCATCGCCCGATGAATCGGGCTCCTACGAAAAGCGAAACTGGAGTTAAAAATGCACCCGACATTCTCGGTAATCTTTCTGACCACCCTCATCGGCGTAGGCCAGGGCCTGTTCCTTGCCCTGTTCAGCGCGCAGGCCTACGGCATGGCCAAGTTGCTGCCGGTGCAGGATGGCCGCTTCTTCGCCGCCGGCAGCTTCATCGCCCTGCTGTTCCTGCTCGGCGGCCTGTTCGCCGCGGTGTTCCACCTGGGCAAGCCCAGCTACATCTTCACCCGCGCCTGGCGCGGCATCACCCAGTGGCGCACATCCTGGCTGTCGCGCGAGCTGATCGCCATGCCGCTGATGATGGGCCTGACCTTCCTCTATGCCGTGTTCCACTGGTTCGGCTGGGAAGCGGATCTGTTCGGCTGGCACGTCTCCGGCCAGCTATCGCTGGCCGTGGGCATCTTCGGCGTGCTCGGCGCCATCAGCCTGTTCGTCTGCACCGCCATGATCTACGCCGCGGTGAAGTTCCTGCAGGAATGGTCCAGCCCGCTCACCGTGGTGAACTACTTCGTGCTCGGCACCGCCTCCGGCTTCACCTGCGCCGCCGTCTACGCCTCCTATCAGGGTGTCGAGCCGGAGCTGGTGCACTTCTTCGGCGGCTGGGCCATCGCGCTGACCGTGCTGGGTCTTGTCACCCGCGGCTTCTCCCTGCTGCGCAACGCCCGCATCAAGTACAAATCCACCATGCAGACCGCCATCGGCGTGCGCCACACCCAGGTGCAGCAGAAGGCCATGGGTATGATGGGCGGCTCCTACAACACCCGCGAATACACCCACGGCAAGACCAACGCCTTCCTCAAGTCGGTAAAGTGGATCTTCCTGCTGCTGGTGTTCGTGGTTCCGGTCATCCTGCTGGCCCTCGGCCTCAGCACCGACCACAACGCCCTGCTGCTGCTGGCCTTCATGACCCAGTATGTCGGCCTGCTGTTCGAGCGCTGGTTCTTCTTCGCCCAGGCGAACCATCCGCAGAATCTGTACTACCAGACCATCTGAGTGTAGTGTCACTCCCATGAAAAAGGCGCCGCGAGGCGCCTTTTTCATTCAGTATTTTCGAAGAGCTGGATAAACCGTGGTACGTCCCCGATGATTCTTCGTGGGAGCCCGATTCATCGGGCGAAAGCGGCGCCGGAAAGGCCGCCATCGCCCGATGAATCGGGCTCCCACAACGGGGGCGAGTAGTTGCCTCGTCGGTTAAAAGACCGCAGCAGATCCTGATGCGTTCCTTATGGCTCCCCGTTACTTAGCTCGTCAGCAATCATCTCCGCCTGTTTCAACACCGTCTCGGTTGCCAGCAGCTGCATATCGGGCGGATAGCCGTACTGGCGCAGGGTGCGCTTGACGATCACCTTGAGCTTGGCTTTGACGTTTTCCTTGATGGTCCAGTCTATTGATGCATTCTCGCGCACGCGCTGGGTGAGCACGACCGCCAGTTCGCGTAGCTTGTCCTGCTGCATGAGCTGGCGGGCGCTGTCGTTGTTGGCGACGGCGGTGTAGAAGGCGTATTCGAAATCGGAGAGGCCCATGTGCTTGGCCTCGTCGTCGGAGGCGACGATCTCTTTGCTGATCTTGATCAGCTCTTCCATCACCTCGGCGGCGGTCAGAATTTTGTTGTGATATTTCTTGATGGAGTTTTCCAACATTTCCATCAATGACCGGCTCTGTACGAGATTACGCTTGGCGCGGGCCTTCAGTTCGTCGTTGAGGAGTTTCTTCAAGACCTCCAGGGCGACATTCTTGTGTTGGTAGCCCTTCAATTCCGCCAGAAAGTCGTCGGAGAGGATGGAGATGTCCGGCTTCTTGATGCCGGCGGCGTCGAAGACGTCGATCACCTGTTCCGACACCAGCGCCTGGTCGATGACCTGGCGGATGGTGGTTTCGATCTCTTCATTGCTGCGCCCCTCGCCGGTGGCGTCGAACTTGGCGAGGCGTGCCTTCACCGCCTGGAAGAAGCCCACTTCATCCTTAACGTCCATGGCCTGTTCGTGGGGAACGGCGATGGCGAAAGCCTGCGAGAGGGCCGTCACCTCGTTGATGTATCGCTTGCGGCCATCCTCCAGACCGAGGATGTGCTCCTCCGCCGCCAGGATCAGAGAGAGCTTTTGCGAGGTGTCGGCCTCGAAGTAATCCTCGTAAGGGAAGCCGTGATACATGGCGGAGATCACTTCGAGCTTCTCCAGCATCAGGGCCACCGCCTGCTCCTGCGCCAGGGTCGGGTCACCTTTGCCGCCGGCATCGGAATAGAACGACAGCGCCTCCTTGAGATCCGCTGCGATGCCCAGGTAATCGACCACCAGGCCGCCCGGCTTGTCCTTGTGAACGCGATTGACGCGGGCGATGGCCTGCATCAGGTTGTGTCCTTTCATCGGCTTGTCGATGTAGAGGGTGTGCATGCTCGGGGCATCGAACCCGGTCAGCCACATGTCGCGCACGATCACCAGCTTGAGCGGGTCGTCGTCATCCTTCATGCGCTCCGCCAGCAGCTTGCGCTGCTCCTTGGTGGTGTGGTGCTTGGCCAGCTTGGGGCCGTCGCTTGATGCGGCAGTCATCACCACCTTGATGGCGCCCTTGGTGAGGTCATCCGAATGCCAGTCGGGGCGCAGCTTGATGAGCGCCTCGTACAGCTCGGCGGCGATGCGCCGCGACATGCTCACCACCATGCCCTTACCGGCGAACACCTCCTGCCGCGCCTCGAAGTGGCTGACGATATCGCGGGCGATGTTCTTGATGCGCTGTTCGCTGCCGATCAGCGCCTCCATCTTGGTCCACTTGGCCTTGGCCTTCTGGGTCTCGGTCAGCTCCTCCTGATCCAGCTCTTCGTCCAGCTCGGCGATGAGCTTCTTGCCTTCCTCGCTGAGTGACACCTTGGCCAGGCGGCTTTCGTAATAGATGCGCACCGTCGCGCCGTCTTCCACCGCCTGGGCGATGTCGTAGATATCGACGTAGTTGCCGAACACCGCCGGGGTGTTCACGTCGGTCTTCTCGATGGGGGTACCGGTAAAACCGAGATAGGTCGCATTGGGCAGGGCATCGCGCAGGTACTTGGCGAAGCCGTAAACGACCTTCTTGCCGATCACCTCGCCACCGGCGCCTTTTTCGTCCACCGTCTTGGCGGCGAAACCATACTGGGTGCGATGGGCCTCATCGGCGATCACCACGATGTTGCGGCGGCCTGAAAGCTCTTCGTACACATTGCCCGACTCGGGCTGAAATTTCTGGATGGTGGTGAAAACCACGCCGCCCGAGGCCACCTTCAGCAGCTCCTTCAGGTGCTCGCGGCTCTCGGCCTGCACCGGCTCCTGCCGCAGCAGCTGCTTGGAAGCGGCGAAGGTGTCGAAGAGCTGGTCGTCCAGGTCGTTGCGGTCGGTGATCACCAGCACCGTCGGGTTATCGAGCGCCAGCACGATCTTGCCGGTATAGAACACCATGGAGAGCGACTTGCCCGAGCCCTGGGTGTGCCACACCACGCCCGCCTTGCGGTCACCGCATGGTTGCTGGGCCACACCGGGCAGACCGTAGCTCTCCGGTGACTCGCGCAGATTCTTCTCTGGCGCCATGTCCGCCGCACGCAAGGTGGAGGCCACCGCCGCATTCACCGCATAGTACTGGTGATAGGCCGCCAGCTTCTTCACGGTGGTGATGCTGATCTGCCGGGTCTTGGGGTCTTCCCTCTTCCCCTTCTCGAAGACGATGAAGTGGCGCACCAGATCCAGCAAGGTGGACTGGTTCAGCATGCCGTTGATCAGCGTCTCCAACTGGCTGACGAGGTGCGAGGCCTCGGCCTTGCCGTCGGCACTCTTCCATGCCATGAAGCGCGACAGGCCCGCCGAGAGAGAACCGGCCTTGGCCTCCAGGCCATCGGAGATCACCACCAAGGCGTTGTAGGTGAAGAGGCTGGGGATGGCCTGCTTGTAGGTCTCGATCTGTAGCCACGCCGTCCTGAGGGTGGCGTTTTCATCGGCGGCATTCTTCAGCTCGATCACCACCAAGGGAATGCCGTTGACGAACAGCACCAGATCGGGCCGCTTGTTCTGGTGGTTGTCGATCACCGTGAACTGGTTGACCACCAGGAACTCGTTGTTCTCGGGGTGCGCGAAATCGAGCAGCCACACGCGCTCGCCACGCTCGCCTCCCTCCTTGTGGGTGCTTACCGGCACGCCTTCGGTCAACAGACGATGAAGGGTTTCATTATTGGCCAGCAGTTCGGGCGAATGGATACGCTGCACATCCTTGAGCGCGGTTTGCAGCAGGTCAGACGGTAGCCTGGGGTTGATGCGCCGCAGTGCCGCGTCGAGCCGACCGGCCAGCAGCACCTCGGCATAGTCACGCCGCTCCGGGCTCTCGCTGTCGGGGGCAATGTCCGGGCCGTGCAGGTGGCGGTAGCCCAGCCGTTCGAACAGATTGATGGCGAACTCTTCGATGGTGGATTCGGTGAGGCGGCTCAAGCGTCTGTTCCCCTGTCACTTGTTCCCGACACCGCCAGCATATTCATGATCAGGCGGATCAGGGTCTCCTTCTGCTTCGGGTCGGATTCGGCCACCAGCAGGGTCAAGGCCGCAAGCCCGGTATCGTTGATCAGCGCCTCGCCCTGGGCATTCAACAGCCGGCCGTTGCGATGCAGGAAATCGACGAACAGGAACGCCCCGCTGCGCTTGTTGCCATCGGAGAACGGATGATTCTTGACCACAAAATAGAGCAGGTGTGCCGCCTTGCTCTCCACGGTGGGATAGGCCGGCTCGCCGAACACCGACTGGTCGAGGTTGCCCAAAATCGAGCCCAGCCCGTCACCGCGCGGCTGGGCAAACAACTCGGTCGCCTCGCCGCGCCCGATCAGCGACTTTTTCAAGGCCTGTAATGCCGCCATCGCCTCCGCCTCCGAAGGCAGCCGCCCACCGGACTGCCCCGCAGGCTCGGTCAGCATCCCCTCGTCGTAACGTTGCAGCCAGAGAAAGGTCTGGGTATAGCGGCTGACGATCTCCACCAGCCCGCTCCCCGCCTCGCGGGTCAGCTCGGGGGATAGTGCCGCCTTGCGGATCAGCGCGAGCGCCTGTTCCAGTTCAACGGCATTCTGCTCGAAGCGCGCCTTGTTGATGGCATACCCCTGCACCAGATATTCGCGCAGGCGCTGGGTGGCCCATATGCGGAATTGCGTGCCCTTGCGCGAATTGACGCGATAGCCCACCGAAATGACGGCATCCAGATTGTAGAAACGGAGCCTGCGCTTGACCTGCCGTTTGCCCTCCTGACGAACTACCGAGGAATCCTCGGTAGTTGAATTTTCCTCAAGCTCGCCGGACTCGTAGATATTCTTCAGATGCAAGCCGATGGTATCGCTGTCCTTGTCGAACAATTCCGCCATTTGGGCCTGCGTCAGCCAGAGGGTGTCCCGCTCGAACCGTACATCGATCCGTGTTTCCCCGTCTGCGGTCTGGTAAATCTCGATGTTATTTGGCTCCATCGTTCCCTCCCCACTCATTCCCTGTACGTCCATACTCGGCGTCTCCGGCCTATCCTATGGTCTTCCGCACGATGCCGACCAACTCGCCATAGATGGGGCAGGCAGGGTTGGCCTGGTAATGGTGCTGGTTGCCCACCTTGGTCATGGTCAGGATGCCCGCCGCCAGCATGCGGTCCAGCTCGCGCTTGATGGTCGCCACCCCCATCCCGGTCAGGCGCAGGATCTCCTTGGTGTAAAAGCTCCTTTCCGGCTGCCCATACAGCAGGCCCAGCACCTTCTTCTGGGTCTCGGTAAACAGGGCATCGCTGAGCTGGCTCATGGTCGGATACATCAAGGTCCAATTTTCACGAACTATAGTTCACACTTGATGAACTACACAACACCCGCCGGCACCGGTGCACTGCTTGTGCGGTGCGTATATGCTGATGTGCGCGAGTGGTACGCTGATCCTGGTGATTTCCGCCCGCGACATGCACCGCAAAGAGAGAACTTTTTATGAGCAACGCCAAAAAGATTCCTGAATTCAAGACCGAGGCGGAGGAACGCGCCTTCTGGGAAACCCACGATTCGAGCGAGTATGTCGACTGGCGCCAGGCGCTACCGGCCTCTTTTCTCAACCTGAAACCGTCGACCAAAACCATCTCCCTGCGCCTGCCGGAACCCCTGCTCGAGCGCATCAAGATCGAGGCGAACCGGCGCGATATGCCTTATCAATCCTTGATCAAGGCCTGGCTCATGGAAGATGTTGAGAAGGGCCGTCGTCGCACCTAGGGGCGCTGGCTTCCTGCGGCATACTCGCGCATGGGGAAACCGTGGTACGTCCCCGATTTTTTCGGCGAATAATCGCCCAGTCCATGTAGGTTGGGGTGAGCTTGCGAACCCCAACATGTTCAACCGTGCCACCATCGCGTTGGGGTTCGCTCCTCACCCCAACCTACGGGCCTGTAGGAGCCGAGTCCTCTCGGCGAATAATCGCCCAAGGGACTGGGCTCCTACCAAGCCCGGAAACGGCCCATGGCCCTGCCAATCTTCTCTCCGCCCTTCCCCACCTGAGGCATCTCCATTCCCCCTTACCCTTCCTTCCCCCGCCGCCTCTGCGCTACCATCGACCCGTTTCAGGCGGCCGATGCGCCCGGTGATGTCGAATCCGGGCGAGGGCGTAATAACACACCGTTGAGCGTCGATACGCAGTTCCTCCGCCCTCGGGCGAGGGGCAAAGAGTCGCGATGATTTCTCAACGGAAACAAACCCGCCGCACCTGATAGGACGAAACCCGCGCACCGCCCTGCGGCGCGCGGCCGTATATCGAACTGTCAGGAGAATCGGTATGGACCGCCCGAACAACCCCGTCGAACGCATCAAGATCGCCGCCAGCGACATCCGCCTCTACGCCCGCCTGTTGAAGGCAAACGGCAAATTCCGCGATCCCGAACGCCTCGCCCTCATCGAACTACTGCTGGACCTGGCCGACTGGCTGGAACACGGCTCGACCGATACCGGGCGGGAACCCACGGCGCCGCACGGTACGCGAGAAAACTGTACCTAACGTCAGAATGCCCGTCAGTTAGCGACAGCCGCCTGGCGATCCCGGTAGGAGCCGAGTCCTCTCGGCGAATATTCAATGTAGGCCGGATAAGCGACAGCGCATCCGGCACGTCCCAACGCGCGGCGTCAATGCACTCGCGTGGCTTCACCGGACACAGGCGGCCCGAGGACAGGGTGAGGGAATAAATCTCCGCCCCACGAAGTCCACGCACTGCGCCGCAACGAATCCACCCTTCCCCAACCCCACACATCGCGCTAGTATCCCAACTGTTTCAGGCGGCCGATGCGCCCGGTGAAGTCGAATCCGGGCGAGGGCGTAATAGAACACCCGCGAGGGGAACAAGCCCGCCGCACCTGACCAGGAACGAAGTGCCCACTCGGCCGTAGGAACGGCCCCGCGGACACATGGAACGAACCCGTCAGGAGACAAGACATGGAAAAGTACGACGTTGCCACGGACCTCGGCCTAATCGCCGGTCACGTGCGCCTGCTCGCCGATTTGATGCTGGCCGGGCCCGACCTCCACGACGTGGACCGCGGCGCCTTCGCCCAGGTACTGCACGACCTCGCCGTCCGGCTCGAACGGGCCACCGGGGCCCTGGAGGATTTGGGCCGGAGCGTCCGCACCCCAGAGGAGGCCCAGCCGTGATGGAACACAGCTACGAGGATACCCGCGGCCCCTCGCCCTGGTACAAGATGAAGACCCGCCCCAAACACCTCCCGCCCCACAAGCAGGACGAATTGCGCCGCGTCGTCGAGACCATCCGCAAGCACCAGGACGTGGAGATGATCATCCTCTTCGGCTCCCACGCGAGAGGCGACTGGGTCGAGGACGAATACGAAGAAGACCACATCACCTACGGCTACCACTCCGACTACGACATCCTCATCGTCACCGCCGACAAGGACCGCGAGCGGGACGTCAACCATGACGAGAAGCTGAAGGCCGCCTTGCAGCCGGAAGGCAAAGGAACCCGCATCAACTTCATCGTGCATACGATTCAGCATGTGAACCAGATGCTGGCGGAGAGGCGGTTCTTTTTTATGGACATCCTGAAGGAAGGGTTTCTGCTTTGGGATTCGGGGAGGTATTCGCTGGCGAGGCCGCCGAAGGAGCTGCCTCCGGAGGTGATGTTGAGGCATGCGGAGGAGTATTTTTCGGAGTGGATGCACAGCGGGGATGAGTTCGCCATTGACTTCGGTAATGCACTCGCCCGCGGGAGCAATAAGAACGCCGCCTTTTACATCCATCAAGCGGCAGAGCGCTACATCACATGCCTTCTGCTCATGCACACGGGGTACAAGCCCAAAGAACATGACTTGGAGAAGCTTCTATCCCAAGCGTCCGGATTCGATCCACGCTTCACGACCGTCTTCCCGAGAAACACGATCGATGAGGAACACCTCTTCGACCTCCTGCGCCGCGCCTATGTGGATGCGCGCTATAGCAAGAGCTATCGAATTTCTGGAGAGGAACTCAGTGCGATAGGGGAGCGGGTGCAATCGGTCAAAGCAATTACCGCTGATGTTTGTGGAAGAAGGATTCGCGAATTGCAGGGTTTTGACCAGTCACAAGGGAAGGCTTGATCCCACCCTTTAGAGGATGGGGAACCCGCGGATGTTTCATTGAAATGGAGACGCAATGTCCATTCAGTCGAAAGCAGTGCTAGGAAGCAGAAAGAGAAAGGGAACATTTCCGCCGGCGTCCTTGGTACAATTACTTAGTCCGGAACAATGGGAAGACTTCATCGAGGAGTGTTGTCGCGTCCAAATGGGACCCAGAACGAAATACGCGTATGTGCAGAGGATTGGCAGTTCGGGGGACGCTGGGCGCGATGTAGAAGCTCGCTATTCGGCAGGGCTGGTGGAGAATGGCTGGGATCTTTATCAAGCAAAAAAGTATCAGTCAGCCGTCGGTGAATCCACATTCTTTCCTGAGCTGGCAAAGTTTTTCCACCACCTCTCGATCGGGACATACCCAATACCTAGAAACTACTTCATCTGCGCCCCAAGGAATACGACGCCGAGCTTGCATGACTTGATCGCCAAACCAGATGAACTAAGAAAGCGGTTCACGGAATGGTGGCGCACGACGAAAGCAAAGACGGTTTACCCAGCAAACGAAGCATCGCTTAAAGTCGCGCTGGAATTCGATTTCGGGAGAATTCACGAGTTTCCAGTAAAGGATCTTATTGACTTGCATGCGCGAGATGCAAACGCGCACGCGGAATTGTTCGGTGTGGTGGCTGAGCGAGGTGAGAATCCGTCAACGCCTGCACACCCTACGACTAATGAACAACGGTACATAGAAGAGATTCTCAGGGCCTATTCCGAGCAAGCCGGCGCTCCACTCTCCTTGGTCGCTGCAATGGGATCGCCTACTTATAGTGAACATCTGAGTGGCTGTCGCACGGAGTTCTATTGCGCCGAGGGGTTAAAACGCTTTAGCAGGGATATCTACCCTGGGCAGTTCGAGGCTCTTTTGACCGAGGTACACGGGGGCGTGCGGCGAACTCTAGCGAGTCCTAGATTCGGCACAGGGATGGAGAGAATGGATGCGGTCCTAGATCAAGCGTCGCGGTTACAGGTTTCCGGCAATCCACTTGCTGACCGCCTCTACCCTGCGGACCTGCCGGGAACCTGCCACCATCTGGTAAATGAGGAGAAGATAAAATGGGTAAAGTAGTCGCCCCTTCCCCATTCAATTCCCCGTTGGAGCTTGGGATCAGAATGGTCTATCTCCTTAGCGCCTTGTACCCGCGCCACGCCGATTTGCAGAAGCTTGTGCTAATGGATTACGCGGTCGTCTATTCAGGGGATCTTGATGGGCCGGTGAGCTTGCACACACCGGTGCCATTTCGTGGTAATGAGTTATACAGCCGCCGCGAGCTGATCGAGTCAGGCCTCCATGCAATGAGCATGAAGGGCCTAGTGGGAATGTCGCTCGGAGAGGACGGCGTAACGTACTTTGCGGGGGAGCGGGCGCGTACATTGATCGACTCCGTTGGGTCGACATACGCAAACGAACTCTTGGATCGCTGCGCTTGGGCAGCGGATCGGTTTGGATCAGTAGACTCTGTCGCACTGTCAGCAGAATTTAATGAGCTTGGTC
The DNA here is from genome assembly GCA_020725115.1 of Thiohalomonas denitrificans. Lineage (GTDB taxonomy): Bacteria > Pseudomonadota > Gammaproteobacteria > Thiohalomonadales > Thiohalomonadaceae > Sulfurivermis > Sulfurivermis denitrificans_A. Next base: position 109,785 of record DYFR01000004.1, on the reverse strand, counting down.
ACCGTTGGGGTGCTGAGCTTGAGAGTCAGTCAATTGGAGTAGGCTCAGCATGAGCATCAAGTTGGAGAAGCTGATATCGCGGGGGGTTGGACAAGAAGACGCTGTTATAGAGTTCGGATCGTCTCACACGCTAATCCGCGGCCCAAGCGACACGGGCAAGTCTTACATACGTGATTGCCTCTGGTATCTCTTAGGCGGGGACCGGGTACCAAAGGAAATTCCGGAGGCCAAAGGTTATGACACGCTTCTTCTTCAGTTTAGCAGCATTGATGGCAGCGTCTACACGGTGCAAAGAGCCCTGAATGGGGGAGGCGAGGCGGTGTATGCGCTTCCGGCGGATGAGCTAGAAGGCCAAGAGGCTCTCCCCGATAACGTTGGCGAGCTTCTCGTGGCGCTCTCTGGCGCAAGCGGGATGCAAATACTGCGGTCGATGTCAAAACGAGGCCCGATGACGGGAGGGGATCTGCGACACTGGTTTTTGCTCTCACAGCCAGCAATGATTAGTGAAGACGGAACGACGGGCGCTCCAACAGAACAAACTCAACGCCGCGCAGCCTTCAACGTGTTTTTGACGGGAAAGGATGATGCCGCTATTGTCTTGGCGCCAACATCTGAGGAGAAGAATCGTCTGAAGGGGGAGTTGACAACGATTGAGAGGGATATTGGACGGGTAAAGAATGAATTGCCTAAGGAAAGGACGAGTAAAGAGGTGCAGGACGCGCTCGAACGTGTGGACTTGACACTCTCTTTGCTATCGGAGCAGCAGAGCGAAAGGGCCAAGGAGGTACGCACAATTCGCCAAGAATTGGCGGAGATAGCTAACGGCCTCCGTAAGGCCGAAGCGCTGCAGTCTTATGCGTCGGCCATGGTATCCCGTTTTGAACTGCTAGACGAAAAGTATGCGAGCGATTTGGCGCGCTTGCGCGCCATCGACGAGGGACTGGCAGTCATCGAAACGATTGACACCCAGCCATGCCCACTTTGTGGGACACCAATTGGTGCACAAGCTGAGCCCACCTCCGTATCCGAAGACGGAATACGAAGGCAGCGCGCAGCGATGAGCAAAGAGGCGCAAAAGATAGAAGCCCTTAGGGTTGGGTTGCAGGTCGCCCTAGCGAATGAGCGTACTGCTGTATTGGGGGAGACTGAAAGCACAAAGGAATATCGGAGACGATTCGATGATGTTTCTGCGCGAGAGAAGCGAGCACTAGCAAATGGTATTGCTCAATTCGCTGCGGATCCGAAAGAGTTGGCGATCGCCCGTACCGAGTTAGCCGCGCAACTCTCGTTATTCGAAGAATACGCGCGACTGATGGCAGAACACCAACGCCTAAGCAATCGTTCACTAACAAAGTCCGCACCGCTGTCACGAGCCAATGAAGTGGATGCGCTTGCGGCCGGCAACTCGATTCGTGAGCTACTTCATTCATGGGGTTTCACGGAAGTAGGGAGCGTTGAGCTAGATCCGATCGAATGCGATCTCAAGTTGGACGGACGTCGCAGGTTAACCTACGGGGCTGGAAAGCGAGCGATATTTCTTGCCGCTATGGCCATTGGTTTGCTAAAGCATTCAATGGCAAAGGGATACCCCCATCTTGGGGCGGTAGTAATCGATTCGCCACTGAAATCCTACGCAGACCCAGAGAACACTGACGTGAGTGCGACCCCAAAGATGGTGAGGGATGCGTTCTATGCGTGGCTAGCATCGTGGGAAGGGCCAGGCCAAGTGGTGGTGTTAGAAAACGAGCCTGTCGCGGAATCGACTGCTGCCATACTTAGACCAACCGAGTTCGCTGGACGATTTGGAACCGGCAGACAAGGGTTCTATTGGTCCACTGTGCAGACGCCAGCCCAATAGCCGAGAACTAATTGGGGCCGGAGCACAGATTCCGCGAATATTAGCTATATCTGCGATATCTGTGTTCTTACCTGAGGAATCGGCATGATTAATCTTCTTACAGAATTCTTTCCGAAGATGTTGGGACATGTTTTTCCGGTTGCGATCCGTTGGTACTACACGCAGGAGAAGTTAGCGGATCGAGTAAAAATACGAGTCTGCGAAGACAGAGACGGGCTTGAATATTGGAATGGTGAACTGCCGCAGGCGCAGGCCTGGATTAGGGTCACTAATCTGACGCCTTTTCCAATAGTCATTGACCGACTATACGGGAGTTTTTGGTACGGAACACAACTCGCGCACTATTCGGTGCTCAAGCAGCATAAGGTGCCGGCTTCTGGCGAAAAAGACATCTATATCGAAGCACCGCTGACTTCGGGGCAGGCGGCATATATTGAGAAGACCCGTAAGGCAGAGTCTTCACTCCATCTGGGCGCTCTTTGTCGGTGTAACGTTCGGGAATTCCAGCTTGAGAGAACCCTGAAAACCGGCCATGCGCGCCTCGTGAATTTTTCGCATGGCAACTGATAAGGAATGTTTTCTTGGCCAGATGAAAGATCTCCCTCGGAGCCATGTCGGCCTGACCAAAACTTTTCAGAGGAACAAGGGGTCAGGTCGTGACATCGAGCTCTCCAAAATTAGTTATGTCAAGACCTGACCCTTTTCCTCATACCGATTTCCGATGAAACTGCCTTTACTTCAGCATCGACACTCGTGGCAAGCTCCTTGAACTCGCCAGCCAACTTGATCCGTTCGACCTCGATCTGGTCGAGGCCGCCTTGGATCGCGGAGACCCGATCCCCCAAGCTCTTGAGGGCGGCCTGAACCTCGGGAACACTGCTTCCAAGAGCTTGGAGCTGCTCGCGTAGTGTGGCGACTTTGTTAAAGGCGGCAACGGCGTCTGCGGCCACCGTGGCATGTTCGCTATCGGCTATCCGAAGCGCTTGGACCATTTCGGCCACACTCGCTTCTGTTTCGGCTATTGATACTCGTTCGAACTCAATGTCGGAGCCGTCGGTGTGTGGACCAGCAATTTGGGTGCGGACTGCGCTCTCACAAACGGGACACGTATCAACTGCGATACGCTGCCTAACGCGGTTCAGCGCCTCCTCCTCGCGCGCGCCACACACTAGGCAGCCTGTGCCCGCCTCGAAATGAGACAATAGGTATCTGGCCGAATCGCTAACTGTGGGAAAAAACGACTGATAGAACGTGTCGATCCTTTTGGCTAACGTGGCGCGGCGTTCGTAGACCTCAGAGCGGCGGTTTTCAATCTGGCGGCGCAGTGAGTCCCGCGATTCTTCTATCTCTTGTCTGCGTGAAGTGAGTTCCTCGCAAAGGCGCTTTGTTTCCTCTACTTCCTTAAGGAGCATGTCAAGCTGGCCGCCTGCCAGAGTACTCTTATCTTTCTGGAGACGGCTTTTCCACTTATTCAGCACGTTTAGTGTGTTGCGATATTCACTATCTTTGCTCAAGTATTCCTCAAATACGTCGACGTACCTTTGCCGACTTACGCTTTGCCCAAACAGAATCGACAGAATCTCTCCTTGAGCCGAAGGATCCCAGACGAGTGTCCGTCGATCTTCCAAGAAGAAGACCACGTATTTCAGCAAAAGGATAAAATCGTCAAATCTGGTTAACCCAGCGGCATCACAGACCGACGTTTGGTATGCCGCCTCAAGCTCTGCGGGTCTTGATAATGGCACCTGTCGTTGATCAATATGGAGCTCTGTCAAATCCAGATTTACAAGGGAACGCTTGAGCGAATAAAAATGTTCGCCGACAAAGAACTCGATATACGCTGCAGCGGTGACTGCATCGTCAGGGACGCGTCGGCGGAACCACGTTCGATCAATCGAGGCGATCGTTCGCTTTTTGTCCCCGAGTTGGTCGCCTGCGGGAATGTCAAACGGCCCCGTGAGACAACGAAGCAGGATGTTGAGAAGCGTGGTTTTGCCGAGCCCGTTAATACCAACAATTACATTCACCCCTGGGCAGAATGTATGGTCTAAGCCAGGACTTTCGCCGGTCCCAACATACATCGCGTAGTTGTCGACCCGAATACGGTGAATGTAAGGAAAGTTTGCCATCCGTTGGTCCTTTAGTTCCTGGCAGATTACGGCATCTAAGCAAAGCGCTTGCGCGATTTCAACCCGTATGCAATAGCAATGGCACCCAAGAAGCGGCGATGGTTAGGCCGATCCTCAACATGGCTACCCAAGCCGCGCCGCCTCCGCCGCAACATGCCCTGCCAGCGCCGTGACAAACGTCTTGAGGTCCGTCATGGGAGAAAGCGCTGAAAACTTTCCCGTGTCCACCGCCTCTCGCTCCGAGGTGATGATTGACGCCGTGGTGTAGAGCCGTTCCTGCACCAGCTTCTTGCACAGCAGGTCGTAGCGTTCCAGGTAACAGGCGCCCTTGAACTCCGGGAGCACGGGGAAATGGGGCGATTTGTCGGTGACGGCGCGGCGTGACTTGGGGGCATCTTCCACGTGCATCAGCCAGCCCACGAAGGGGCGGGGTTGCTGGCCGAAAGCGCCTTCGCGGTAGGCGGTCCAGAGGTCATGGGCCGTGCCGATGGCTTCTTCGGTGCGGTTGTTAAAGTTGTTGCCGAAGGAGGGGCCGACCTGGCTCTTCATCTCGATGGCGGCGATGAGTTGGCCCTTGTGGATGACCAGCAGGTCCCACAGCTTGGTCGGTCGGAAGTAGCCGGGCAGGGTCAGGAGTGCACGTTTCTGATGGATGTCGGCGTGGGCGAGGCCATTGGCCCGGACGATGTCGCAAACCAGGGCGATGAATCCGTCCATGTTCTTGCCGGCGGTGACCCCTGCCCTCTCGCCTTGATCGGCTTTGCCCGATTCGATCTGCTTCTGTCGCGCCGCCTCGCGGTTGCCCCAGAAGGCCTGCACGGCCTCGCGGGCCTTGCGTTCGTAATTCACCAGATCCAGGGCCATCTACTCTCCATTGCCTCCGAGGGCCGATTGTTCTTCCTGGGTCAGCCCGTAGAGCCGGAAGGTGGCGCGGTTGCAGGCGGCGATGTCGCGTTTCGTGGCGGCTTCGATCAGCTCCGCGCGCAGGGCCTCAGGCACGTCGCGCCACTCGGGGATGCGCAGGCGGCGCAGATATTGGGCCTGGAAACGCAGGTAGCCGCCGCGCATCTTCGTTGAATAGGTCGCCATGAACAGGCGGGTGACTTCGGAGAGGAGGACCGCCTGCAAGGCGCGCAGGTTCCAGGTCTCGGAGGTCACGTAGTAAAGGTTGTGGTGCGGGTAGAGTTCGCCGGGCTCGTAGACGATGTGGGCCGCGCCCTTGATGTCGGGGATCAGGAGCTTAGGTTTGCGGGCGAGGGCCGGGGAGATGCGGTCGATGGTGCGATACCAACCGGCCGGCGACTTCTGCGCGCAGTGGCGGGCGGCGATGACCTCTTTGCGCGCTTCGAGGTAGCGGCGCAGTCGGGGGTAGTCGTTGAGATCGACCAGCCCGCCTTCGTCGGCGAAGGGGTTGATTACGCCCTGGCCGCGCCAGTGGACTTCGCCGCTCTGGATATCGCGCGTGGTGGCGAGGGGGAGCTTGCGATCCGGTTCCACGTCGAGGGCTTCGAAGTCGCCGATGAAGGCCTTGTCGGCGCCGGTGGCGACGCCGATGCCGACCTTGCAGCCGGCCTCTTCGAGAGTCGGGTAAGCCTGCTCCAGGCGGCGGATGAGGGCCATCTGGTCCGATGATTCGAGCAGCCAGGGTTCGTCGCCCTGGGCCACGCAGGCGAGCTCGCGCACCTTACCGTTGTCGGGCAACGTCTCCGCCGTCAGCTCCTGCGCCAGCGCGGTGAGCGCGGCGGCGTCGATGGGCGGGCGGTGGGCGATGCGGGTCGTGCCCGTCGCTTCGCGGCTGATGACGGTGATGGCCGGATAGGCGATCACGTCGCTGTGGAAGGCCGGGGTGTCCACCATGTCCACGTAGACCTTGAGGTGGAAGCGGCTGGCGACCAGCTCCCGGAGCGGACCGCCGTAGCGGTTCTTCATCCAGCGGTCGGCGCAGATGAAACCCAGGTTGCCCTTTTCGGCAAGCAGCGACAGGGAGCGCTCGATGAAGGGGACGTAGAGATCGGCCCGGTCGTAGAGGGTCGGGTAACGGCTGCGGTATTCGGCGAGCAGGGGCGCGGGGATCAGCTCCTGGCGCACGTAGGGCGGGTTGCCGGCGATCACGTCGAAGGCGCCTTCGAGGGGCACGAGCAGGAAGTCATCCTGCACCAGCCAGTTATCGGCAAGGGTCACGGCGGCGCGGGCGGCGATGCCTTCCTGCTTCAGCAGTTGGATGAGCGCGTCGCGGGTGCCGGCAAAGGTGTCGCGATGGAGTTCGACGGCGCGCACGGCGTTGCTAAGCTGGTCGACGGCCGGTTGGGCATCGGAGGCGCGCCATGCGGCAAGGAGGCGACGCACCGCGGCAAGAAGAAACTCGCCGCCACCGAAGGAGGGCTCAAGCAAGCGCATCCGATGGAGCGGCCGATCTGCGGTGTAACCGGCCAAGTCGAGGATGAACTCCACCACCTCGGCGCGGGTGAAGATCGCCCCGCGGGCCTCAATGCCGCTCTGACCCGCCAGCGCCTCCACGGCAGCCGCGACCCTCGGCGACGCGAGGCCGGGTTGCGAGAAAATGTCGAGGCGGAGCTGGGAGGATGCCAAGAGACGCAACTCCTTGTATTTTCTTGGAAGTCGGTTGGGAAAGCCGCACCACTATACCCCAGGCCAGGGGATGGGCGGTAGGCCCAGTCCCTCTTCAACCGCAACGGCTCGGGCGCAGGGGTGAGCTTGCGAACCCCAACATGTTCAACCGTGCCACCATCACGTTGGGGTTCGTTCCTCACCCCAACCTACATCTGCACGCGTACCTCGCCGCTCATCAGCTTGGGAAGCAGGGTGTCGCGGAGTTTTTCGAGGGTGCGGATTTGAATGTAATTCCTTTCAATCTTATCCCAAGAATCACCTGCTATTTCCGCGAACTTGTTTAGCCTTTCTTTGGGCGGCAATTGAAAAGTAACTGCACCAATATCGGATGGCTTTAGCGACGGATAGGTTGAGGTCGAGCCCTCCGCTATCGTGTGGAGATAGTCTGTCATCTCTTGGGTGGTCAATAGTATGTATATGAAATGTGGATCTATCCCGGTACACGTCAGCACACAGAACCCCGTTGATACAACCATATTGTCTGGCGGATTCTTGATGATTCCGTAATGCTTCTGATCTGGTCTAACGGTAGAGATCAAAATGTCATTGTGCTGGACCAATCGCTTGGCTCTGCTCGGCGCCTCGCTTAACGCCATGCTTTGAACGTTTTCTATTTTCCCCTCAGTCAATGAGCCAGTATCCAAATATTGGATTACTTGATGGGTATATGCTTTATCAACGCTTGCGCGGTTGAGCTCAACATATTCTCCGACCGACACTTCCTCCCAATCATCCTGCGCCTCTTCCACGAACCACTGGCGGAAGAGGGTTTCGGCCATGGCTTCGAGGGTTTTGTTCTGGCGGTGCAGCAGGTCGATTTTATCGTCGAGGCTGCTGAGGACGGCGGCGATGGCTTTTTGTTCGTCTGGATCTTCTACTACTTCTACATCAATTGAATTCAAAAGAGTTTGAGTTACGAGCGGATGACTCGATCCCTGTGCATGCTGGTTCAAATCCAAATGCTTAAGAAAGTAGAAAAGATATTTCGCGTTATTTTTATCTTTTGGTTTTGCTGCGAGCGCATTATCAGATACCCATATGGGCTGATCTTCATAGTACGTCGCGCCGCAATACGCTCCGACGCGTCCAATTACTATTGTTTCTCCTTCATAGTTTGCGTCTGCACTATAACCAAGTATTCCATTGCCGCCATAAATCGGGGTGACTCCCTCGCTTGAAGGTCTCGCCTTACCGTTTCCAAACTTGATAACATCACCAAGTTTGCAGTTAAGCATGCCTGTCATACCTTCACCCTCGCCAAATTTTCGGCAATGGCCCGGTTCAACTTCTCCTCATCCAGCAACTGCGCCTCGAACTCCGCCTTCAGGGCGGCAAAGCGCTCGGCAAAATTAAAGTCGTCATCTTCATCCGGCAGTCCGACATAGCGGCCCGGCGTGAGTACGTAGTCCAGTTCCGCCACACGCGAGAGCGGGATGGAGGCGCAGAAGCCTTTTACGTCTTCATACGCCGCCTCGCCTGTGCGCCAGGCATGGTACGTGGCAGTAATCTGCTGGATGTCCTCAACCGAGAGTTCTTTGGTGCGGCGGTTGATGAGGTGACCGAGGTTTCTTGCGTCTATAAACAATATCTCGTTGGCACGAGATACTGTTTCCCTCACCCTGCCCTCTCCCAGGGGGAGAGGGAACTCGTTGGCACGAGATACTGTTTTGGCTATTTCGGCGAGCGTATTTTCGGGATCGGAGAGGAGTTTTTCGTTGGCTATGCGTAGAACTTGGTTGCCTATGGATTGGAGGTAGGCGTCGCGTTTGTGGTCTTTTTTCTTTCTTTCGTCCGTGTCATGGACAATGCCATCCAGCTCAATGACCAGGTTCTTTTCATGGCAATAGAAATCCACGATGTAATCGCCGATTTGATGCTGGCGACGAAACTTGAGATCGAGGAACCTTCTATCCCGCACCAATTCCCAAAAAACTTCCTCGGCAGGTGTTGCCTTCTTCCTCAACTCCTTCGCAATGGCAACCAACCCAGCAAACTCAAAGCCCCCCTTGTAGTTGCCCCCTCTCCCACTGGGAGAGGGCTGGGGTGAGGGTTCGCCGCGTCCGCGGCGAATGAACCAGAGCGCGGCCGGAATTTGCGTATTGAGGAACAGCTTGGCGGGGAGGTTGACGATGCAGTCGATGAGGTTGCCGTCCTTGATCAGCGCCTTGCGGATCTCGCCCTCGCCGCTGGTCTTGCTGGTGAGGGCGCCCTTGGCCAGCACCACGCCCGCCTTGCCGTTGGGGGCGAGGTGGTGGATGAAGTGTTGCAGCCAGGCGAAGTTGGCGTTGCCGCTGGGCGGCACGCCGTAGGCCCAGCGGCCGTCGCCGCGCAGCAGTTCGCCGCTCCAGTCGGAGACGTTGAACGGGGGGTTGGCGATGATGAAGTCGGCCTTGAGGTCTTTGTGGGCGTCGTTGAGGAAGGAGCCTTCGTTGTTCCACTTCACCTGCGAGGCGTCGATGCCGCGGATGGCGAGGTTCATCTTGGCGAGGCGCCAGGTGGTCTGGTTGCTCTCCTGGCCGTAGATGGAGATGTCGTTGACCTTGCCCTGGTGCTCTTCGACGAACTTTTCCGACTGGACGAACATGCCGCCCGAGCCGCAGCAGGGGTCGAACACGCGCCCCTTGTAGGGTTCCAGCATGGCGACCAGCAGTTCGACGATGGAGCGCGGGGTGTAGAACTGGCCACCCTGCTTGCCTTCGGCGAGGGCGAATTCGCCGAGGAAGTATTCGAAGACGTGGCCGAGCACGTCGGCGCTGCGTGCCTTGGCGCTGCCGAGGGCGATGTTGCCCACCAGGTCGATGAGGCCGCCGAGGCTGGCCGGGTCGAGATTCTGCCGGGCGAAGACCTTGGGCAGCACGCCCTTGAGCGAGGGGTTCTCCTTTTCGATGGCGTCCATGGCGCCATCCACATGGGTACCGATGTCGGGCTGCCTGGCCCTGGCCAGCAGGTAGGTCCAGCGCGCCTCGGGCGGGACGAAGAAGACATTCTCCGCCTTGTACTCGTCCTTGTCCTCCGGGTCGGCCCCGGCGTAGTCGCCCTCGCCGGCCTGGAGCCGGGCGAACATCTCCTCGAAGGAGTCGGAGATGTACTTGAGGAAGATGAGGCCGAGCACCACATGCTTGTACTCGGCGGCGTCGATGTTCTTGCGCAGCTTGTCGGCGGCCTTCCAGAGCTGCTTTTCCAGCGGTTCTTCTTTGTTCTCTTTTACTGCCTTGGGTCGTGCCATGGGGTGTCGTGATTCCTTCTTCAATGCCTGGCCAGCGCAACGGACTCGGGCCATCAAGGCACGGCACATCCGCTCGCCACCGGAAATTCCGCGGACAGTATACCCACTACACTCCGCGCCATGGCGGGCGGCATCCCGGGGGAACGGCCCGTGCCTGTGCCGCGGGTTACGTGCCCAGAGGAGCCGTATACTCCAAACAGGCGTTCCGAATTGCTATCCGCTGCAAGACGGGCCGTGCCCGCCGAGGCGCGGCGCCCACGGGGCGCCCTATGACCGCCACGATTTCGGAACACCTATTCAGTGCGGGATCGCACCCATATATAAAGTGTCCGCCTCTTGTCTTGCCCTGTAGCCAAGGCACGGGAAGGGCCGCTTCGGCAGCCCGGCAGTGCCCCGCACGCCGCCCGCCAGCCGATTAATACCCCCATTACTGCAACCTATTTTTCCCCTTTCCGGCGCTGGTGTATGGTGTTTGCCTCGCCACCGGCGCGCCGGGCGGACTACCGCCGCGCGCCTTGACATAAATCAATAAAATTCAACGGTGGCGCCGGTTTACAACACTGAATCCGCCCAGGCGGGAGCAAAACTCAAACAAGAGGTGACACCGATGATCAAGCCCGTTGGTTCCGATGAACTGAAGCCGCTATTTGTCTACGATTCTGCCAAGCACGACGCCCTCAAGCACGAGGCCGAAGGCCTGCCCTCCATGCTGCTGACCTCCCAGGCGGCCGCCAACGCGGTGATGATGGGCTCCGGCTACTTCAGCCCGCTGCCGGGCTACATGACCGTGGCCGACGCCATGGGCGCCGCCGAGAAGCTGACCCTGACCAACGGCAAGTTCTTCCCGGTACCGGTGATGAACCTGACCACCAAGGAGCAGGTCGACGGCCTCAAGGGCGCCAAGCGCATCGCCCTGCGCGACCCCAATGTCGAGGGCAACCCGGTGCTGGCCGTAATGGATGTGGAGAAGATCGAAGAGGTCTCCGACGCCCAGATGGAAGCGATGACCAAGAAGGTCTACCGCACCACCGACCCGGAGCATCCCGGCGTCGCCGCCTTCAACGGCCAGGGTCGCATTGCCATCTCCGGCCCGATCCAGGTGCTGAACTTCTCCTACTTCTCCGAAGACTTCCCCGACACCTTCCGTACCGCCGTCGAGATCCGCAACGAGATCAAGGAGCGCGGCTGGAAGAAGGTCGTCGCCTTCCAGACCCGCAACCCCATGCACCGCGCCCACGAGGAGCTGTGCCACATGGCCATGGATCGCCTGGGCGTCGACGGCCTGGTCATCCACATGCTGCTCGGCAAGCTGAAGAAGGGCGACATCCCGGCCCCGGTGCGCGACGGCTGCATCCGCAAGATGGTGGAGCTGTACTTCAAGCCCAACAGCGCCATGGTCACCGGCTACGGCTTCGACATGCTCTACGCCGGCCCGCGCGAGGCCGTGCTGCATGCCTACTTCCGCCAGAACATGGGCGCCACCCACTTCATCATCGGCCGTGACCACGCCGGCGTGGGCGACTACTACGGCCCGTTCGACGCCCAGACCATCTTCGAGGAAGAGGTGCCGAAGGGCGCCCTGGAGATCGAGATGTTCATGGCCGACAACACCGCCTGGTCGAAGAAGCTGAACAAGGTGGTGATGATGCGCGAGGCCCCGGGCCACACCAAGGAAGACTTCATCACCCTGTCCGGCACCAAGGTGCGCGAGATGCTGGGCCGTGGCGAAGCGCCGCCGGCGGAGTTCTCCCGTCCGGAAGTGGCGAAGATCCTGATGGAGTACTACCAGAGCCTGGACGCGTAAGCGTTACTGCAGCTGGAACGAAGAAGGGGCGCCGAGGCGCCCCTTCTGCTTTTTGCACAATGGATTTCGCTGCGCTCTACTCACTCTGCAACAACATTCACATCGGCAAACACCAGCCCTTCCTTTCCTGCCGGATGGACGGCATGCAGGAACAAAAGCCGACGGTAACTACTCGCCCCGTTGTGGGAACCCGGTTTACCGGGCGATGGGGCCTGTCAGTCGCCGCCATCGCCCGATGGTGGCTTCGGACTTCCTGTCCTCTCGCCACATAAGGCCTTCCATGGCCAAAAATCGGACTCCCACCACATCTTGTCGTTCCCACGCGGGGCGTGGAAGGGGCGAGTCCACCTGGTGGATGCGCTGCGCTTATCCCGCTACGTCCTGCGGCCCTCATTTCGGCTCGCATTATGCGGGACACATTGCCGAGGCAGAAAACGACAGGGGCGCCTTGCGGCGCCCCTGTCGTTTTCATGTTGCACGGAATGCCGTGCCGCACAGCGTTACCTGTGGCGCTTGCCATCCCCCATGACCGCCGAAGGATCCACCTCGACCATCGCCGGCAGCGAGTGGGCGATGCCCTTGTGGCAATCGATGCAGGTCTTGCCGGCATCGAAGCCTTCGATGTGCTGGGCGCGGCCGCGGCGGCCCTGCTTGGTGTAGTCCATGGAGTCGAACTCGTGGCAGTTGCGGCATTCGCGCGAGTCGGTCTTCTGCATGGAATGCCACACGCTTTGGGCCATCTTCAGGCGCTTGCCCTCGAATTTCTCCGGTGTGTCGATGGTGCCGAGCATCTTGTGCCACAGCTCGTTGCTGGCCTGGATCTTGCGCACCATCTTGTGCGTCCACTCCTTGGGTACATGGCAGTCCGGGCAGGTGGCGCGCACACCGGAACGGTTGCTGTAGTGAATGGTGTTCTGGTATTCACGGTAGACGTTTTCTTCCATCTCGTGGCAGGAGATACAGAACTGTTCCGTATTGGTCGCCTCCATCGCGGTATTGAAGCCGCCCCACAGCACGATGCCGGCGACTACGCCTGCTCCCAGCAGGGAGCCCGCGGCATAGCGGGTGCTGGGCCGCTTCAGCGCTCCCCACCAGCGCGCCAGGATGTTTTTGTCTTCAGTTGCACTGGACATGGCTGCCTCTCGCTTCGTCGTTCGTTGTCACTGGCGCCGCGCGACGGCGCGACGCATGCATAATCACCACACTGCACTCAGCGGTTGCTGATCGCCGGCAGTGGCTGGAACAGGTTTTCCACCAGCGGTTTGGCGTCGGCCTGTGGCGTATGGCATTGGCTGCAGAAGTAGCGCCGCGCCGATACGTTGGCCAGGTCGTTGCCCTCGCGATCGGAAAAGTGGGTCTGGCTGATCTTGGTGGCCTTCTTTTCCTTGTAGTTGGCCCAGCTGTGACAGGTCAGACACTTGTTCACCTTGAGGTTAACGGTGTAGCCCTCCACGGTATGCGGCACCATCGGCGGTTGCTGCACGTAGTCGCGCGGGATCGGATCGCGATCCTGCCATTGGACCACATCGGTGCTGGACCAAATATCGCCGTCGCCGCGTAACGGGGCGGGGTCTGCGGCACACACCGCCGTCGTACCCAGCAGCCCTATCACCAGTACGCCTCCCAATACCAGAGACTTGTTCATGGCATTACCTCCGTCTTTTGCGCAATCGGTTTGGATGTTGAATTGTCGAATCGATGGTCGAAGCGGAATACATCTTTGCTGCACACATCGATGCAGCGTCCGCAGTTGGTACAGTTGCCTGACATAATTACCGGCCCGTTACCCATGGATGCGCCCTTGAGTGCGGGACGGATCACCTGTGGTTCCGGGCACACCGTGAAACAGTCCATGCAGTCGTTGCACTTGTTGCGTTCCACCGCGCTGACGCGCAACAGGCTGAAATGGCCTGGCAAACTGTAAAAGGCACCGACCGGGCAAAGATGACTGCACCAGCCGCGACGACTGACAAACAGGTCGAACAGGAAGATCGCCAGCAACAGCACCCAGGCCAGTCCCATGCCGAAGATCAGGCCGCGATAGACAATGGTGACCGGATTCACCAGTTCCCACGCCAGCGTTCCGGTAACAAGCGCAAGCAGCAGCGTCAGGCCCAGTATCCAGTAGCGGCTGTGACGGGCAAACTGCGCCGTGCGCTTGATGCCGAGTCGCTGGTGCAGCCAGGCGGCGGCATCGGTAACGATGTTTATCGGACACACCCAGGCGCAATACACCCGCCCACCCAGCAGCAGATATGACACCAGCACGATGGCAGCACCGATGAGAGCCGTCGCTTCCATGCCGTGACCGGTCAACAGCATTTGCAACGCCAGGTACGGGTCGGTCAGCGGCAGTACATCCAGCGTCAGGCTGGAGGCAATGTTGCCCTTGACGATCCAGATGCCGGCCAGCGGCCCGAGCAGGAACAGGGCGAGAATGCCGAGCTGACTGACGCGGCGCAGCAGCAGCCATTGATGCGCCTTCCACCAGCCCTTTGTGGTGACAGCCTCGCTACCGGGATGCATGCCGGGATGCATTACAAGCCCTCCCTGCCGCGCTTGAGTGTTTCCAGCGGATTGTCACTGTAAGGCCCTTGCCCCGCCGGCTCGTCCCTGATCAGACCACGCCCCTCATAGTCGTAACGCATGCCTTCCGGCAGCGTATAACTGTGCTCCTCATCGGGCGTGACCAGACTGCCTCCCGCCGCCTCCTTTTCCTTCCAGCCCAGACGGTAGTGTCTACCCAACAGCCCCTTGGCCAACTTGGCGGGCAACACCTTGATCGCCGCTTCATCCAGGATGCAGGACTTCTCGCACTTGCCGCAGCCGGTACAGGCATCGGAATGCACCACCGGAATGAACAGCGCATGCTTGCCGGAACGGGGATTGTGCAGCATGTCCAGCGTGATGGCCTTGCCGCGGACTGGACAGACATTGAAGCACACCTCGCAGCGCAGGCCATGAAAGGCGATGCAGCTTTCCTGATCGATCACCACCGCCAGGCCCATGCGTGCCGCATCGATGTCGGTGAGAGCATGATCCAGTGCGCCGGTAGGACAGGCCTTGATGCAGGGAATATCCGGGCACATCTCACAGGGAATATCGCGGGCAATAAAATACGGTGTGCCATTGGCCACGTTGTCACCCAGCGCGGACAGTTTCAGGGTGTCGTAAGGGCAATCACGCACACACAGGCCGCAACGCACGCAGGCACCAAGAAAATCCGCTTCATCGAGTGCGCCGGGCGGACGCAAGGCCTCCGCCGGCAATGACGCGGCCTGGCGCGAGTACAGCCCCACGCCCGCCCCGAGCAGGGCGACACCGCACGCGGTCCTGGCCATATCGACCAGAAAACCGCGCCGTGTCCTGCCTGTGCCTTTCGTCGTCATTGCGCCCTCGTTCGCCGCTCAGCCCGCTCGATCAGGCCCGCATCACCTTGACCGCACTCTTCTTGAAGTCCGTTTCCTTGGACAGCGGACAGGTGGCATCAAGCACCAGCTTGTTGACCAGTCGGCCGGCATCGAAGAAGGGAATGAAGACCAGTCCCTTGGGTGGATGGTTGCGACCACGCGTCTCCACCATCAGGCTGATCTCGCCGCGTCGACTCGCCACCTTGGCCATCATGCCGCGCTTCAGTCCGCGTGCTGCGGCGTCATCCGGGTGCATGAACATCACGGCATCGGGGAAGGCGCGGTACAGTTCCGGTACGCGCCGCGTCATGCTGCCCGAATGCCAGTGCTCCAGCACGCGCCCGGTGCACATCCACAGGTCATATTCCTTGTCCGGCGCCTCGTGCGGCGGCTCATAGGGCAGGGCGAAGATATTGGCCTTGCCGTCCTTGTTGCCGTAGAACTGCACACCGGCACCGGCGGGGACGTGCGGATCGTAACCTTCACGATAACGCCACAGGGTCTCCTTGCCGTCGATCACCGGCCAGCGCAGACCGCGCACGCGGTGATAGAGTTCGAACTCACCCAGTTCGTGCCCCTTCTTGCCTTCCAGGCCGAAGCGTCGATATTCCTCAAACAGGCCCTTCTGCACGTAGTAGCCGAAGTACTCCGATTCATCATTCTCATACACATTGCCTGAGGCATCGGTAACCTTCTGCTTCGGATACATGCTTACCTGGCCATTGGCAAACAGCACGTCGTATAAGGTTTTGCCTTTGTATTCCGGTTTCTTGGCAATGAGTTCCGCCGGCCATACCTCTTCCACCTTGAAGTACTTGGCGAATTCCATCAGCTGCCACACATCTGAGCGTGCCTCGCCCGGCGCCTTTACCTGCTGGCGCCAGAACTGGCCGCGCCGCTCGGCGTTGCCGTAGGCGCCCTCCTTCTCCACCCACATGGCAGTGGGCAGGATCAGATCGGCAGCCATGGCGGATACCGTGGGATAGGGATCGGAAACGACGATGAAGTTGGCCGGATTGCGCCAGCCCGGATACATCTCATCGTTGATGTTGGGGCCGGCCTGCATGTTGTTGTTGCACATCTGCCAGTAGCAATTCATCTTGCTGTCTTTGAGCATGCGCTGCATCAGTACCGCATGGAATCCCATCTTGGGATTGATGGCGCCCTCCGGCAGCTTCCATATCTTCTCGGCCAGGGCACGGTGATCGGGGTTCATCACCACCATGTCTGCCGGCAGACGATGGGCAAAGGTACCCACCTCGCGCGCCGTGCCGCAGGCGGAGGGCTGGCCGGTGAGCGAGAACGGGCCATTGCCCGGCTCGGAGATCTTGCCGGTGAGCAGATGGATGTTGTAGACGAGGTTGTTGGCCCAGGTGCCGCGGGTATGCTGGTTGAATCCCATGGTCCAGTACGAGACCACCTTGATCTTCGGATCGGCATACAGCTTGGCCAGCTCGATGAGCTGTTCCTTGGGCACGCCGGACAGCTTGCTGGTCTTCTCCACCGTGTATTCGGCGACGAAGGCCTTGAACTCCTCGAAGCTCATCGGCTCGGCGCCGCCCGGATTGCCCTTGGGCTTGCCGTCCTCGCCGGGGTAGCCGTTGTTCGTCGCCGCCTGCTCGCGTGGATCGTTGGGGCGCAGACCATAGCCGATGTTGGTAACGCCCTTCTTGAAGTTGACGTGCTTGGCGACAAAGTCCTTGTTCACCTTGCCGTTCTGAATGATGTAATTGGCGATGAAGTTGAGGATCGCCAGATCAGACTGCGGCTCGAAGATGATGGGCAGATCCGCCAGTTCGAAACTGCGATGCTCGAAAGTGGACAGTACCGCCACCTTCACATGGGATGCGGTAAGACGGCGATCGGTGAGGCGCGACCACAGGATCGGGTGCATCTCCGCCATGTTGGAGCCCCACAGCACGAAGGCATCGGCGTGCTCCAGGTCGTCGTAGCAGCCCATGGGTTCATCCATGCCGAAGGTGCGCATGAAACCCACCACCGCCGAGGCCATGCAGTGACGCGCATTGGGATCGAGGTTGTTGGACAGGAAGCCGGCCTTGAACAGCTTGGCCGCCGCATAACCTTCCCACACCGTCCACTGCCCGGAACCGAACATGCCGACACCGCTCGGCCCCTTGTCCTTCATCGCCGCCTTCCACTTCTCGGCCATTACCTCGAAGGCCTGATCCCAGCTCACCGGAGTGAACTCGCCTTCCTTGTCGTACTTGCCGTTCTTCATGCGCAGCAGCGGCGTAGTCAGACGATCGCTGCCGTAAAGAATCTTCGCCAGGAAATAGCCCTTGATGCAGTTGAGGCCGCGGTTCACCGGCGCATCCGGATCACCCTGCGTCGCCACCACGCGACCGTTCTTGGTGCCCACCAGTACGCTGCAGCCGACGCCGCAGTAACGGCACGCCGCCTTGTCCCAGCGAATCTTGGCCTCAGTCGAAGCCAGCGCCGTGTTGATACCCGGCAGGGTGATCCCTGCTGCTGCCGCAGTAGCCACAACGGCATTGTTCTTGATGAAATCACGCCTTGTCAGTTTCATAGCGAAGTCTCCTGTTCGGCAGCATCGTTCTCGAAATGGTGGTAAATCATCGACGCGGACAACACGCCGTCGACTTCATGCAGGCGCATCAGACTCTCGCCTGTCATCCGCTCTTCACTCTCATCCACCGTCACCACCAGTTTGCCCTCCGGGGTAACGGCGTGAATCTCCACGCCAGGCAACTGCGCCAGTTGCATCTGCACCGCCGCGAGGCGTTCCGGATTGGCGTGCACCAGCACGCCGGCGATGGAAATGGCAGATACGTCCTGGCTCATGGACTCATTCATAGGGACACCTCGGCAGGAAGGGGGTGATAGTGCATGGTCACGGCCGCCGCAGGGCAGGGACGGACACAGGCGCCGCAACCACTGCACAGCGCCTTGTTGACCTCCGGTTGTGGAACACGACCGGCCGCCGGACGGAAACGTATGGCGCGTGCCTCACACTGCTCGCCGCAGCTGCGGCATATGACACCATGGGAAGCAAGACAGCTCTCACCGATGGTCGCCCGCAACTGCCAGGGCACCTCATCGTCATGTTCACGCAGCGCGCCGCGCGAACACTGTTCGAGACAGGCGCGGCAGAAGGTGCATTCACCACGCAGGAAATCGACCTTGGGGAAACCGCCGCGCCCGGCACTGAGCAGGCCATGGGGGCAGGCGCTTATGCACTTGTCGCAGCGATCACAGCGTTCGACGAACAGCCACTCCTCCAGCGCCCAGGGCGGGCGCACGGCACGCCGCTCGCCGCGTATGTCACCGCGGAGGAACTGCGTTCGAGTGATCGCCGTCTCCATCATGCCGCACCCCGAGTAAATTACTTTGTTGTTATATGCGTATAAAAACTACGGTTTTAACTGCGCCCGCAGCCTTGATGTAAATCAAGTTATAGGAGGTGTCATGCCGGATGCAAACGCTGAACATCCTGCCTCAGGCCGTATTTCTTTTGTTATTCCAGATAGATAGTGGCGATAAACCCCCTAGTCACCCTCTGTGTGGGTACCTCCTCAGAGGTACGGGTGGTAGATAAGAAAATTTACATGCAAACCCTGGACAGGGCTTGCGCCGCCACGCACGACAGGCTAAACACTGTTCCATGATGAGCACGCTCACCGATCCCTTCGGCAGAAACATCACCTACCTGCGCCTGTCGGTCACCGACCGCTGCGACCTGCGCTGCTTTTACTGCCTGCCGCAGGGCTACACCGGTTTCGAGGTGCCCGAGCACTGGCTGTCGTTCGATGAAACCGCTCGCATCGTCGCCGCCTTCGCCGCGATGGGCGTGCAGCGCCTGCGCCTCACCGGCGGCGAACCCCTGGTGCGCAAGGGCCTGCCCGACCTCGCCGCGCAGCTGGCCGCCATTCCCGGCATCGAGGATCTCTCCCTGTCCACCAATGCCGTGCAGCTGGCCAGACATGCCGCCGCCCTGAAACAGGCCGGCGTCTCCCGTCTCAACATCAGTCTCGATTCCATCACGCCGGAGAGGTTCAGGCACATCACCGGCGGCCCGCTGGAAAAGGTGCTGCGCGGCCTTGCTGCAGCAAAGGATGAAGGCTTCTCCCCCATCAAGCTCAACATGGTGGTGATGAAGGAGGTCAACGATGACGAGGTGGAGGCCATGGTGCAGTTCTGCATCGAGCACGGCTACACCCTGCGCTTCATCGAGACCATGCCCATGGGCGATACCGGCCGTGATGCCGCCGACCATTATCTTGACCTGCGCGTGGTGCGCGAGCGTCTCGAACGCCGCTTCTCCCTGGTCGATGCGGTGATGCCCGGCGGCGGACCCGCCAAGTACGTCCAGGTGGCCGGCACCGATCTCAAGCTCGGTTTCATCACCCCCATCTCGCAGCACTTCTGCGACACCTGCAATCGTGTGCGCCTCGGTGTCGACGGCACCCTCTTCCTCTGCCTCGGCCAGGACCACAGCGTCGAACTGCGGCCCCATCTGCGCCAGGGCATCTCCCACGACGGACTCGTCAATCTGCTGACCGACGCCATCGCCCGCAAACCCCTCAAGCACGAGTTCAAGGAAAAGCCCACCCAGGTCGTACGCTTCATGTCGCAGACCGGGGGTTAAACCCTATCGCAGAAACCGAACCCTCTCGGCGAACAGCGCCTGTTCATCCAACCTTCCCTCCCGGGCCCCTCCGGGGCTATGATGCAATGCACTGATTTACCTGCATAACAACACACACAGGGAGTGTTTTGTGCTGACGGAAAACATGACGTCCGTTCGGGACGGAGGGGAACACGCGGCGCTGGAGCAGAAGCTGCTCGCAACGCTGGAGGCGGAGATCGACAGCAACCGGCTGGTGCTGCCCTCGATGCCGGAGATCGCATTGCGCGTACGCGAACTGATGGCGCAGCCGGAGTGCTCGACGGCACAGCTGGCGCAACTCATCAGCACCGATGCGGCGCTGGCCGCCCGTCTCATCAAGGTGGTCAACAGCAGCAGCTATCGCGGCAACAAAACCATCGACAACATCCAGGCCGCCATCACCCGCCTCGGCCTGCAGCTGGTGCGCTCGCTGGTGACACAGCTGGCGCTGCTGCAGTCACTGCACGGCAGCGCCGCCGAAACCCGCCAGCTCGCCCTATTGTCGCGTCACAGCATGGAGGTGGGCGCACACTGCCACGCCATCGCCTCTCGCTATACCCGACTCAATCCGGAAGAGGCCCTGCTGGCCGGCCTGGTACACGACATCGGCAAACTGCCGCTGCTGATGCGCCTGCGCACCCTGCCAGCCGGACAGCTGAACAGTGTCATGACAGAAACCCTGTTGCAGCGGCTGCATGGCCGGATCGGCGCCATGGTGCTCCAGGCCTGGCGTTTTACGCCGGAGATGGTGGCGGTCGCCGATGAACACGAGAATCTGCAGCGCAACCCCCACGGCATGCCGGACTATACCGATGTTGTGCTGCTCGCCCATCTGTTGCTCCACCTGCGCCAGGGCACCCTTCCACAATGGACCGCACAGGCGCACCAGGCACACATCTTCCGCAAGCTGGCCCTGACACCGCAGCAACTGCTCGACGATGAGGGACTCAAGCTGCAAGCCCGCACTGCACTGGAACGGCTCAGCAGCTGAAGCGCTTGAACACCCCGGATCGCCAGATCAAAGTAACCCGCCATTCCCGCACCACCTCTCTTTGACAATGATTCGTATTTGCGAAAGAATGCGAACCTCTGTTCCCTGTCCATCAAGGCCGATGCCGCACCGCGGACTGCACATTTTCCTGGCCCTGGCCCTGCTGCTGTTTTCCTGGGTCGAGCTGGAGCACGCCACTGACCTCGACGCCCATCACGGCGAGAGCTGCTCGGTGTGTCTGTTCGCCAGTCCCCTGGGTAACGGCGCCACACCCACGACTATCAGCGTCCTGCCGCCGCAGGCCACCCTCATCGCACTGCATTACCGGCACACCGCCGCCGTGCTGCCGCAGCCCCATCGCCACACCCTGGGCCAGCGCGGCCCGCCGCTCTACTCCTGAACCACGCTCATCACCGCATCTGACCCGCTCCGGCCGACATTGGCCGGGGCCATGATTTGCATATTCAGGAGTCAAAATGAAACGCATCGCACTGGCCGTCGCGGCCTGCTGCACGGCGCCCGTCTGGGCCGCCGGCAGCAACAGCTTCAATCCGGACATCTCCCTCATCCTGCAGGGCCGTTATCTCAACGCCAAGGACATCGAGGAGCGCCACGTCACCGGCTTCCTGCCGGCGGGCGAACATGACCACGGCGGCAGCCGCGGCTTCTCCCTGGATCACACCGAGCTGACCTTCTCCGCCAACGTCGATCACTACTTCCGCGGCTACGCCAACTTCGCCATCATCGACGAAAAGGTCGAGGTGGAAGAGGCCTGGTTCCAGACCCTGAGTCTGGATCACGGCTTCACGGTGAAGGGCGGCCGCTTCCTCTCCGGTATCGGCTACGGCAACGAACACCACCCCCATGCCTGGGACTTTGCCGATCAGAACCTGGCCTACAAGGTGCTGTTCGGCACCCACCTGATCCACGACGGCGTGCAGGCGCGCTGGCTGGCGCCCACCGCCACCTTCCTGGAATTCGGCGTCGAGGCGGCGCGCGGCCAGTTCTTCCCCGGCTCGACAGCGGGCGGTGACAAGAACGGCGCCGGCGCCGTGGCCGCCTTCGCCCGCATCGGCGACGACTGGGGCGACTCGCACAGCTGGCGCGCCGGCGTCTCCTACCTCCACGCCAGTCCCAAGGGCCGCGAGTCCCACGTGGAGGATGCCAACGACGTCGAGGCCCACATCGACTTCAGCGGCGACTCCAGGACCTGGATCGCCGACTTCGTGTGGAAGTGGGCGCCGGACGGCAACAGCCGCGAGCGCAACCTCAAGCTTCAGGCGGAATACTTCCAGCGTCACGAGAGCGGCGAACTGGAGTGCGAGGACAACACCGGCGAGACCCCGCCTGGTGCGTGCGACGGCACCAGCAGCGACTACAGCGCCAAGCAGTCCGGCCTCTACGCCCAGGCGGTATACCAGTTCATGCCGCGCTGGCGCGTCGGTTACCGCCACGACTGGCTGGACTCGGGCACCGTGGACTACGGCGCCAACGACGGGATGCTGGCGCACGCCAAGTACAGCCCCACGCGCCACAGCGTGATGCTGGACTACTCGCCGTCGGAGTTCTCGCGCCTGCGCCTGCAACTGGCCCAGGACAAGTCCATGCGTGACGTGACCGACAACCAGATCATCGTGCAATACGTGATGAGCATCGGCCCGCACGGCGCGCACAAGTTCTGACCGGCGACGCTACACCACGCAACGTCAACACCCGTCTGTCGCAAAGACGCGGAGACGCAGAGCTGATGAAGGCGTTTTTCTCTGCGGCTCTGCGGCTCTGCGTCTCTGCGGCAAAGGGTTTGAAATCGTTACGCCAATTGATGGAGAGAACACTATGAAGCGACTGACACTGCCCGTCATGTTCGTAGCGGGCTTGCTGT
Organism: Thiohalomonas denitrificans; assembly: GCA_020725115.1. Taxonomy (GTDB): domain Bacteria; phylum Pseudomonadota; class Gammaproteobacteria; order Thiohalomonadales; family Thiohalomonadaceae; genus Sulfurivermis; species Sulfurivermis denitrificans_A. The sequence continues at coordinate 87,206 of DYFR01000004.1, read as the reverse complement.
GGAATGCGGTGTCGCACGCCGCGCTGAACGTACTGGCCTGCGAGCCGGAATGGGGCGCGCTGGTGATGGAACTGGCCGGCGACAAGGCCAGCGTGAGTGTCGCCACCACACCGCGCCAGGATCCGCACCGCATCGAGGCAAGGCCCTCGCTCATCGCCCGCGCACGCCGCGCCGACCTGCTGGTATGCACCGGCGCCGAACTGGAGATCGGCTGGCTGCCGCTGCTGCAGCGCGAGTCCGGCAACGCGAAGATCCAGACCGGCCGGCCGGGCTGGTTCGAGGCCGCCGACTATGCGGAGCTGATCGAAAAGCCGGACACGCTGGATCGCGCCATGGGCGACGTGCATGCCGCGGGCAATCCGCATTTCCTGTTCGATCCGCGCACGCTGCCGGCGGTGGCCGAAGCCCTGACGGCACGGCTGCAAAAGATCGATGCCGCCAATAGCGCCCACTACGCCGCGCGCCTGGCCGACTTCAAGCAGCGCTGGGGCGCGGCCATTACACGCTGGGAGCAACGCGCCGCGCCGCTCAAGGGCACGCCGGTAGCGGTGCACCACAAGAACTGGAGCTATCTGATCCTGTGGCTGGGCATGGAAACGGTGGTGGATCTGGAACCCAAGCCCGGCGTCGATCCCTCGGCGGCCCATCTGGCCGAAGTGGTCAAGCGCCTGGAGCAGACACCGGCACGCATGGTGCTGCGTGCCAACTACCAGTCGCCGCGACCCTCGCAGTGGGTGGAACAGCGCGCCGGCGTCAAGGCGGTGGAACTGCCCTTCACCATCGGCGGCAGCGACCAGGCCAAGAATCTGTTCAGCCTGTTCGACGACATCATCACACGCCTGCTGGAAGGGCGGTGATTGAAACAACAGCCATGAAGTCCGCCAATGAACACGAATCTGGATGAGAGTGAAGGCCTTTAAATTTGCGGACTGATATTTTTAGGGTGATTCAGCCCCCCTTTGCGAACTCCGCGCCTCGGCGGTGAAATGGAGGTTTTACCGATGTTCGACGACCTTGCCATCATCCTGCCCGCCTTCGTGGCGGGCCTGCTGGTGCTCGCCACCCACGTGCCGCTGGGGCGGCGCGTGCTGGAGCGCGGCATCATCTTCATCGACATCGCCATCGCCCAGTTCGCCTCCCTCGGCGTGGTGCTGGCGCACATCCTGCACCTGGAGTCGGCCTGGATCATCCAGGCCGGCGCCTTCGCCGCCGCCCTCGGCGGCGCCGCCCTGCTCAACCTGAGCGAGCGGCTGTGGCCCGAGGTACAGGAGGCGATCATCGGCAGCAGTTTCGTGGTGACCGCGTCGCTGGCCCTGCTGCTGCTGGCCAACGACCCGCACGGCGGCGAACAGCTGCATCAACTGCTGGTGGGGCAAATCCTGTGGACCACCTGGGGTGATCTGCTGCCGCTGGCCGGCGTTACCACGCTGGTGCTGGCCGCCTGGTTCGGTTTCGGCCTGCAGCGCTCACGACCGGGCTTCTATCTGTTGTTCGCCCTGGCGGTGACGCTGTCGGTGCAGGTGGTGGGCGTGTATCTGGTGTTCGCCAGCCTGATCCTGCCGGCGCTGGCCGTGCGCCGCAGCGGGCCGCGGCACGGCCTGCTGCTCGGCTATGGCGTGGGTGCGTTCGGCTACGGCCTCGGCCTGCTGCTGTCGCTGTGGTTCGATCTGCCCTCCGGCGCCATCATCGTCTGCACCCTGGCCGTAGGCACCATACTCCTGTTGCCGCTGCTGGTACGAAAAACTGCGGCGGCATGATGAACCACGAGGCACCGCACCCGTAGTAGACTCACGACATGACCGACGATTCCATGCGCAACCGCCTGCAACGTCTGGTGCGACAGCGCCGCTGGGCGGCGCTCGCCACCAGCGATGCCGGCGGTATGCCAATGGCGTCAATGGTGGGCTACGTGTGCGGCGAAAACGCCGCTGTGATCTATCTGCACCTCTCCCGCCTCGCCGCCCACACCGGCAATCTGCTCGCCAACGGCAAGGCTGCCCTGGTGATCGGCGAGGACGACGACGGCAGCGGCGACCCGCAGGAGCTGGAGCGCGTCACCCTGCAAGGCCGTGTCACCGTTGTTGCCCGCGACAGTGACGAACACCGCCGCGCGCGCGACCGCTACCTGGAGCGCCTGCCCGCCTCGGAACAGCTGTTCGAGTTTCCCGACTTCATCCTGTTTCGTCTCGATATCGAATCGGCGCGCTTCGTCGGCGGCTTTGCCCAGGCGCGCAGTTTCGGCCCCAGCGATCTCTGAACTCTTTCCGCTCGAAACTCGAAACCAAAGACCCTAACCCTTCACGCACACCACAGGCACCAGCCTGGCCACCTTGCGCGCCAGCCCGGCGGCATCCGCCGCATCCACCACCGCGGATACATCCTTGTAGGCGCCGGGTGCCTCCTCTGCCACACCACGCAGCGACGGGCTGCGGATCAGGATGCCGCGCGCGGCGAGCTCATCCACCACATTGCGGCCGTGCCATTGCCGCGTTGCCGCATGGCGGCTCATGGCGCGACCGGCGCCGTGGCAGGCGGAACTGAAGGCGCGTGTCTCGCTCTCCTTGGTGCCCACGAGGATATAGGAACTGGTGCCCATGGAGCCGCCGATGAGTACCGGCTGGCCGATCGCACGCAGCGTCTCCGGCAATTCGCGGTGGCCGGGACCAAAGGCACGGGTAGCACCCTTGCGGTGCACGAACAAACGCTGCGGCCTACCATCGATGAGATGCTCCTCCACCTTGCAGGTGTTGTGCGACACGTCGTAGAGCAGATCGAGTCGGGCCTGCGGCGTGATGCGCGCAAACACCTCGCGCGTCAGGTGGGTGATGATCTGGCGATTGGCCAGGGCACAGTTGATGGCGGAGCGCATGGCGCCGAGATAGCGCTGTCCGAGCGGTGAGTCGATGGGCGCACTGGCCAGCTCGCGATCAGGCAGATGGATGCCGTATGCGGGTGCCGCGACAACCATTTCCTTGAGATATTCCGTGCCGATTTGATGGCCCAGCCCGCGCGAACCGCAGTGGATGCTCACCACCACGTCATCCACCTTGATCCCGAAGGCGGCAGCGGCGGCAGCATCGAATACCTCGACCACACGCTGTACCTCCAGGTAATGATTGCCGGAACCCAGCGTGCCCATCTCATCGCGCTGCCGCTTCTTGGCCTGCGCCGAAACCGCGCCCGGCACGGCGCCGGACATGCGGCCATGCTCCTCGATACGTTCGAGATCGGCCGCGCTGCCAAAACCCTGCTCCGCCGCCCACTGCGCACCGCCACCCAGCATGGCATCCATCGCCTTGTCGTTGAGGCGCAGCGTGCCGGTACTACCCACGCCGGCGGGAACATGTTCGAACAGGGCATCGGCCAGCGGTATCTTGATGCGCTCCAGTTGCGCCGCCGTGAGGCCGGTGTGCAGCGTGCGCACACCGCAGGAAATGTCGAAGCCGACGCCTCCCGCGGACACCACACCGCCCGCCTCGGCATCGAAGGCGGCCACGCCGCCGATGGGAAAACCGTAACCCCAGTGTGCGTCGGGCATGGCGTAGGAAGCCTGCACGATGCCGGGCAGGGTCGCCACGTTGCAGGCCTGCTCGAACACCTTGGCATCCATGGCATCGATCAGCGCCTTGCTGGCAAAGAACACCGCCGGCACACGCATCGCGCCAACGGGCGCGATCTCCCATTCGAATTCGGAACGTTGCGTCAGTCGTTGCTGCACCATGACCCAGCCCTCACACAAGAGACGTTTTGTTTGCTTGTAACCTGTATCTTTCCTCTTGTATCTGCCTCAAACATCAACAACACACTGCGCCCGCCACCACCCATCCGGCTGCTGAAACACCTTGAGCTCAGTATAGGTTGCCCCCTTCACTTCCACTGTCGGCTGATGGCGCGCCACGTCCACCACCTCGCCCCAGGCGCGGGCGTGCAACTGCGTGCCTTCCAATTGAACTTCAAAGCGGGAGAACAGCATGTGACGTGTGGCCATCTCGAAGATCAGCGCATTGAGCCAGTCCACCAGCAACAGTTCCTTGTCCGGGGCTGAGCAAATGAAATCCACCGTGCTTAGCGCCCGCACCCGCTGCGGCTCGCAGATCACGGCGATCAAGCCCAGTGCCGCCTGCTCGAAGGCGGCAGCAAGCTCGGGCGCCACGCCGGCCACGCCGATGTCGGCTTCATGAGGGAAGTGCTGCCAGTAGGCGTCCATGGTCAGAACATGGTACTGGTTTCGAGGTAAGTCATTTGCGTTTCGGGTTCCAGCCCCCAGGCAAAATCCAGACGGATGGTTACGTCCACAAATAACTGCACCTTCCAGCGCAGGCCGACGCCGGCAGAAACCTTGAGGTCACCCAGATCCATTTCCATCACGCCAGGCCAGGCGCTGCCGATGTCGCTGAACAGCACGCCGCGCAACTGGCGGTAACCGGACAGCGGAAACAGGTACTCAATGTTGTTGAGCAGCATGGCATTGCCGGCAACATAACCGCCCTCGTAGCCACGCAGCGAGGTGCTGCCTCCCAGTGACCAGGCACGGCTGCCGAAGGCCTCGCCATTGGCAAGACCGAGCTGAAAGCGGTAGTTGATATTGGAACGCTGATCATCCAGAGGCAGATAGCGACGGTAATACAGCAGGTGGCGGTTGTAGCTGAAATCAGCGAGCTGCGGCACACCCAGCTCGATGCTATAGCCATATGCCCGACCACGGCGCCGGTACTGCTCCTCACGCACATCAACGAATTCCACCAGGGCGTTGACCTGAACATTGCTGGCATCCTGATAGGGCACCGCGGCACCGTCGAGATGCTGGTAGACCTCCTGCTGCAGGCCGATGCCGCCACCATAGCGCCAGCCGCGCGACGGCCCACTGACACGTTGCCAGCGGTACAGGCCAAGACGCAGGCTGCGGCTGTCCTGCCGGTACAGGCCGATCTCCTCGCCACCGTCATCCAGCTGCCTTTGTTCGCGCGTCACATGGCCGGCACTGACATCAAGCTGATATGGCGTACCAATGATGCGCGGATAGGTGTAGCCGACAAACAGCTCGCGCCGCAACGGCGCATCGGTAGTGACAGAGTCCTTGGTGATGTACTCCAGTTTGAAGCGCTGGTTGAGACCGAACAGATTGTCGAAGCGCAACTCCATGCCGTAGTCCGCCTCGCCATCGGCGCGCACGCCGACACGGGGGATGGGCAGGATGTACCACTTTTCCTCCACCGTGATGAGCAGCGCCGCTCCTTCCGGCTCCTGCAGCAGCTCGGCCCGCACCGCCTTGAACAGACCCAGATCCATGATGGCCTGACGCGAATCCTCGATCAGCGCCAGATCAAGGGGGTCGCCGACGCCGATGCTCATTTCCTGCAGCATCACTTCGGGCCGGGTGGTGTCATTGCCGGCAAAGCGGATTGCCTGCAGCGTTTCCGCCGCAGCAAAACCGCCGCAGAGCAACAACAGCATCGCGACTGTGACGCGCACATTACCTCCCAGGTGATACCCACAATGCCGGCTGGTGCCGCGCAGCCGGGAGCTCTATAACAAGTCCCGAGGAGGAGTATAACCGTGCAGCTTACCGATTCTTTCGGCCGCCATATCGATTACCTGCGCCTGTCGGTCACCGACCGCTGCGACCTGCGCTGCTTTTACTGCCTGCCGCAGGGCTACACCGGTTTCGAGGTGCCCGAGCACTGGCTGTCGTTCGATGAAACCGCTCGCATCGTCGCCGCCTTCGCCGCGATGGGCGTGCAGCGCCTGCGCCTCACCGGCGGCGAACCCCTGGTGCGCAAGGGCCTGCCCGACCTCGCCGCGCAGCTGGCCGCCATTCCCGGCATCGAGGATCTCTCCCTGTCCACCAATGCCGTGCAGCTGGCCAGACATGCCGCCGCCCTGAAACAGGCCGGCGTCTCCCGTCTCAACATCAGTCTCGATTCCATCACGCCGGAGAGGTTCAGGCACATCACCGGCGGCCCGCTGGAAAAGGTGCTGCGCGGCCTTGCTGCAGCAAAGGATGAAGGCTTCTCCCCCATCAAGCTCAACATGGTGGTGATGAAGGAGGTCAACGATGACGAGGTGGAGGCCATGGTGCAGTTCTGCATCGAGCACGGCTACACCCTGCGCTTCATCGAGACCATGCCCATGGGCGATACCGGCCGTGATGCCGCCGACCATTATCTTGACCTGCGCGTGGTGCGCGAGCGTCTCGAACGCCGCTTCTCCCTGGTCGATGCGGTGATGCCCGGCGGCGGACCCGCCAAGTACGTCCAGGTGGCCGGCACCGATCTCAAGCTCGGTTTCATCACCCCCATCTCGCAGCACTTCTGCGACACCTGCAATCGTGTGCGCCTCGGTGTCGACGGCACCCTCTTCCTCTGCCTCGGCCAGGACCACAGCGTCGAACTGCGGCCCCATCTGCGCCAGGGCATCTCCCACGACGGACTCGTCAATCTGCTGACCGACGCCATCGCGTTCAAGCCGTTCAAGCACAGTTTCAACGAAACACCTGACAAGCCGCTGCGCTTCATGTCGCAGACGGGAGGTTAGCCCCGGTTGCAGATAGCAAGTTTCAGGCAGCCACCGTGGCATCTTACCCCGCCAGCATCTTGACCCCGAGGACGGCAAGAAATATGGCGAAGAAGCGCTTGAGCGCGATGGTCGGCAACGTGTGCGCAAGGCGTGCGCCGAGGGGCGCAAACAGAATGCTGCTGGCGGCAACGCCGAGGAGCGCCGGCAGATAGAGATAACCGAACGCGTATGGCGGCAGGTTTTGGTTACCGCCGCCAACATAGGCAAAGGCCACCGCTCCGGCCACGGCAATGGGCAGGCCGCAGGCCGCCGAGGTGGCCACCGCCTGACGCATCGCCACCCCGCACCACAGCAGAAACGGCACCGTCAGCGTGCCGCCGCCAATGCCGACAACGGCCGATACGCTGCCGATCACCGTACCTGCCAGCGTCATGCCCCAGCGCCCCGGCAGTTCGCGGTGCGCCTCCGGCAGCAGCGAAAATCCCATCTGGGCTGCCACCAGCAGCTCGAACACACCAAACACCGTGCGCAGTGCCGGCGTCGGCAACTTGTCCGCCAGCAACGCCCCGATGGCCACACCGAACACCAGCCCCGGCATCAGGCGCACCACCGCCGGCCACTGCACCGCACCGCGCTGGTGATGCGCACGCACCGAGGAAACCGATGTGAACACGATAGTAGCCAGCGAGGTGCCCACCGCCAGATGCATGATCACACTGCCGTCGAAACCGAAGCCGAGAAATACCCATGCCAGCACCGGCACGATGACGAGCCCGCCGCCCACGCCCAGCATCCCCGCCAGGGTGCCGGCAAAGGCGCCCAGCGCCAGATAGATCAACCACTCGGCCACTCACCCACCCTCAACTAAAAAACCTGCCGCAGAGGCGCAGAGGTAATCTCGCGTTACACCCCTCTGCGGCTCCGCGTCGAAATCGGTTTTACCGCACCCAGATGGTCTTGGCGTTGACGAATTCGCGCAGGCCGAGCAGCGACAGCTCACGGCCATAACCCGAGGCCTTGATGCCGCCGAAGGGCAGGCGCGGATCGCTCTTCACCAGGCCGTTGACGAAGGCGCAGCCGCACTCCAGCTGCCGCGCGATACGTTCGCCGCGTGCGTTGTCGGTGGTCCACACGCTGCCGCCGAGGCCGAAGCGCGAGTCGTTGGCGATGCGTAGCGCATCGGCCTCATCACGGGCACGGATCACGATGGCCACCGGGCCGAACAACTCCTCGCCATAGGCACGCATGCCCGGCCGTACCTGATCGAGTATGGAGGGTGCGTACCAGGTGTCGGTACCGGCAACCGGCGCGCAGCCGGTGAGTGCCACGGCACCGGCGGCGACACTGTCGCCAACCTGGCGATGCAGTTCGGCGCGCAGGTCGGGACGAGCCAACGGCGCCAGTGTCGTAGTCTCATCCATCGGGTCACCGGCTTTGAGCTGCTCCACCGCCGCCTTGAAGCGCGGCAGAAACTGATCGGCGATGGCGTCGACCACGATGAAGCGCTTGGCGGCGATACAGCTCTGGCCGCCGTTGAGGAAGCGGGAGATCACCGCCTGCTGCACCGTCCAGTCGAGGTCGGCATCCTCCAGCACGATGAAGGCATCGGAACCGCCCAGCTCCAGCACGCTCTTCTTCAGACAGGCGCCCGCCGTCGCCGCCACCTGGCGCCCTGCCGGCTCCGAACCGGTGAGCGTCACCGCGTGCACGCGCGCATCGCGGATCACGCCCTCGACCTGGGACGAGGTGATCATCAGCGTGCGGAACACACCGACGGGGAAACCGGCATCGCGGAACACCGCCTCGATGGCCAGCGCGCACTGCGGCACGTTGGAGGCGTGCTTGAGCAGGCCGGTGTTGCCCGCCACCAGCGCCGGTGCCGCAAAACGGAATACCTGCCACAGCGGGAAGTTCCACGGCATTACCGCCAGCACCGTACCCAGCGGCTGCCAGGCGACGAAACTGCGTCCGGCATCGGAAGCTATCTCCTCGTCGGCGAGAAAGGCCGGGCCGTGCTCGGCGTAGTACTCACAGCCCAGCACGCTCTTGTCCACCTCGGCCAGTGCCTCGCGCCGCAACTTGCCCATCTCCAGCGTGATGGTACGCGCCAGTGCCTCGCGCCGCTCACGCAATATCGCTGCCGCCCGCCGCATCAGTTCACAACGCTGCGCCAGCGCTGTCGCCGCCCAGGCCGGTGCGGCGGCGGCCGCCTCGGCCAGCGTCTGCTCGATGGCGGCACGATCCCACGCCGGATATTCCACCAGCAGTTCGCCCGTCGCCGGATTGATGGATTTGAATGTCATACTGCGTAACCTCGTGCCCTGACCCATGCCTGTCGGCAAGCCTGAAGTATAACCGCATTGGCGAACCTTCTTGACCGCTGCCACGGCCCCGCCCACACTCCATGCACCACCTGGAGAGATGCACCATGACCACGCACACCATTGCCATCCTCGGAGGCTCCGGTTTTGTCGGCAGCCGCCTGTGCGCCCGTCTGGCCCGTGACGGCCATACCCTCCGCGTCCTCACCCGCCACCGCGAGCGGCACCGCGATCTGCTGGTATTGCCCACCGTGGAGGTCATGGAAGGCAGCCCGCACGACCCCGCCACACTTGATCCCTTCGTCGCCGGTTGCGATGTGGTGATCAATCTGGTCGGCATACTCAATGAGCGCGGACACAACGGCAGCGGCTTCGAACGCGCCCACGTCGAACTGCCGCGCAAGGTCATCGAGGCCTGCCGCAGGCACGGCATCAAGCGCCTGCTGCACATGAGCGCCCTTGGGGCCGACGCCGAGCATGGCGCCAGCCACTACCAGCGCAGCAAGGGACGGGGGGAGCAACTGGTACTCGCCGCCGCTGACCTCAACGTCACCACCTTCCGCCCCTCGGTGATCTTCGGCCCCGGCGACAGCTTCCTGCGCCGCTTCGCCGGTCTGCTGCGCATCACGCCGCTGATGTTCCCGCTGGCCTGCCCTACGGCCCGCTTTCAGACCGTGTATGTCGGCGATGTGGTGGAATGCTACGCCCGCGCCCTGGATGACCCGCGCACCTGGGGCCACAGTTATGACCTGTGCGGCCCGCGCGTCTACACCTTCCTCGAACTGGTGCGTTACACCGCGGCGGTCAGCGGAGCTGCGCGCCGCATCATCCCCCTCCCCGACTGGGCCTCGCGTCTGCAGGCGGAGATATTCGAATGGCTGCCCGGCAAACCCTTCTCCCGCGACAACTACCTGTCCACCCGGCACGCCAATGTCTGCAGCGGGCCCTTCCCGGCAATATTCGCCATCACCCCGACGCCGCTGGAGGCGATTGCGCCGTACTATCTGGGCAAGGCGGGCAAGCGACAGCAATACGAACGATTGCGCGGCAGGGAGTCATGACTTGTCCACCAGCCGCTTGCTGAAAAAACGCGAGGCCACCGGCCGGCACAAATTCAGACCATCGGCACGGCATTCCGTGTTGCCGCGTGCGCATTGCAGTACACTGCACCCATGAACGACGCCGATCTCGAAACCTACCGCCAGTGCCTTGTTGATCTGCGCACCAGTCTGCTTGCCCTGGAAGAAACCAGCCGGGATGCCGCCAGGGTGGTGGAGCTGGATCAGGCCACGGTCGGCCGGCTGTCGCGCATGGATGCGATGCAGGCGCAGCAGATGGCGCAGGAGACGGAGCGGCGGCGACATCTGCAGCTGCAAAAGATCGAAGGCGCGCTGCGCCGCATTGAGGCGGACGAATTCGGCTATTGCTACGTCTGCGGCGACGAGATCGATGCACGGCGCCTGCAGGCTGATCCCACCATTACCCGCTGTGTAAAGTGCATGCAGTAATCCGGCATTGTGCCGACCATATCCGTCACACCCTCAACCTGCCTGCCGGCGCTCCACGCATCCCCAAGACGGCGTGTCTCGGTTAATATGACGTCCAGGGATCAACGGGACTGTTTTTGATGCAAATCTATCTGGTCGGCGGCGCCGTCCGCGACAAGCTGCTCGGGCTGACACCGCAGGATCGCGACTGGGTGGTCGTGGGCGCCACACCGGAACAGATGCTGGCGCAGGGCTTTCGCCCGGTGGGCAAGGACTTCCCCGTATTTCTCCATCCTGACACCCACGAGGAGTACGCCCTGGCGCGTACCGAACGCAAGACGGCGCCGGGCTATCATGGTTTCGAGTTCCATGCCGATCCGTCGGTGACGCTGGAAGAGGATCTCAAGCGTCGCGACCTGACCATCAACGCCATGGCCGAGGATGACGACGGCAACATCATCGACCCCTTCGGCGGCCGCGGCGATCTGATCGACGGCCGCCTGCGCCATGTCTCTCCCGCCTTTGCCGAAGACCCGGTGCGCATCCTGCGCCTGGCGCGCTATGCGGCGCGCTATGCCCAATGGGGTTTTCACGTCGCCCACGACACCAATGCACTGATGCGGCAGATGGTGGCAAGTGGCGAGGTGGATGCACTGGTGGCCGAACGGGTATGGCAGGAGCTGTCCCGTGCGCTGGGTGAGATGACGCCGGCGCGCTTTTTCGAGGTGCTGCGCGGTTGCGGTGCGCTGGCGCGCATCTTCCCCGAACTGGAAAAACTGTTCGGAGTGCCGCAGCCCAGGCACCATCATCCGGAAGAGGATACCGGCGTCCACACACTGCTGGTGCTGACGCAGGCCGCCCGCCTCAGCCAGGACACGCGGGTGCGCTTCGCCGCCCTGGTGCATGACCTCGGCAAGGGCACCACGCCACCTGCAGAGTGGCCACGTCACATCGCGCACGAACACCGCGGCGTCGCCCTGGTGGAGCAGATGTGTGAACGCCTGCGTGTCCCCGCCGATTATCGCGATCTGGCACTACTGGTCACGCGCTATCACGGCATCTATCACCGCGCCGCCGAGTTGCGTGCCGCCACCCTGCTCGACACACTGGAGCACCTGGACGCCTTCCGCCGTCCCGAGCGGCTGGAGCAGTTTCTGCTTGCCTGTGAGGCAGACTCCCGTGGTCGGCCCGGTTTCGAGGAACTCCCGCACGAACAGCCTGACATCTTCCGCCAGGCCTTCCGCATCACCGCTGCCGTTGCGGCAAAAGACGTCGTCGCTGCAGGTTACAGCGGCAAGGCGGTGGGCGAGGAATTGCGCTGCCGGCGTATTGCGGCCATCAAGGCGTGGCGCGGTGCGGATGAGGACAAGACGGATTAGAGATACAGGTACAGCAGCCCCGCGCCCAGCAGCAGGCGGTAAATGACGAACGGCAACATGCCGATACGCTCCAGCAGCCTGAGGAAAAGGTGGATACAGAGATAGGCTGCGATACCGGAAAGGACGCTGCCGAGCAGCAGTGCATTCCAATCCACCGCCGTCTCACCACGCACCAGTTCCATCAGATGCAGCCCGCCGGCCAGCACAATCACCGGAATGGACAAGAGGAAGGAAAAGCGTGCCGCCGCCGAGCGTGACAGGCCCAGCATCAGGCCGGCGGTCATGGTGATGCCGGAGCGCGAGGTGCCGGGGATCAGGGCCACGGCCTGGGCGATGCCGATCACCAGCACGTCCTTCCAGCCGATGGCATGCTCGCTGCGTGCGCCACGTCCCCTGGCATCGGCCCACCACAGCAGCAGGGCAAAGATTACCGTGGCCCATGCGATCACCAGCGGCGAGCGCAGCTCGGTTTCAATCATCCCCTTGAACAGCAGCCCGGCCAGACCGACGGGAATGGTGCCGAGCAATACCGCCCAGGCCAGGCGACTCTCGCCCACCATCTGCCGCGTCATCAGCGAGCGACCCCAGTCACGCGTCATCCGCACCAGCTCGCGGCGGAAGTACCACACCACCGCCGCCAGCGTGCCCACATGTACCGCCACGTCGAAGGCCAGCCCCTGATCCGCCCAGCCTTCCAGCTGCGGCAACAGGATCAGGTGGGCCGAGCTGGAGATGGGCAGAAATTCGGTCAGTCCCTGCAGGATGGCGAGGGCGATGATCTGGATCAGTTCCATAATTCGGATTCGTATGAGGAGTGTTGGGTGAGCACGGTTTTAGGATTCAAGATTCAAAATTGAAAGCCAGAAGAACGCCGAACATGATGTTTTGAATCTTGAATCAAATCAGCGTTTTTCCGCCACGATGCGCGCGTAGCGCCCATCCTTGGCGATCTCGCTGTGGATCACGGCGAAACCGGTATGGTTCAGCAGGTAGACCATATCCTCGCGCGAGAAACGATTGTGCTCCACAAAGTGGATGAAGAAGTCCTCCAGTTCGGCAGTGGTGATATCGCCGCCGAACAGCCTGGTCTCGTCGGTCTGGTTGCGCACGTATACCTCCAGCGGGGCGCGCACCCAGTCGGCGATATAGAAACGTCCACCGCGATGCATGACGCGACTGATCTCCTGCAAGGTGCGCAGCGGCTGATCCATTTCATGCAGCACCACCGAACACATCACCGCATCCACCGTGCCATCCGCCAGCGGCAGCTTTGGCTCGTGCAGATCCTCCTCGATGATTTCACAACCGGCCGGCAGATCACCTACCGCCTGCAGCATGTACGGCGCCACTTCCACGCCGATGGCGCGAATGCCTGGATAACGCTGGGCCAGCGCCTTGACGAACAGGCCGGGACCCGCCCCCAGATCGAGCACCACCGGACGGTCGGAATAGGCGGGTTCCACCCACTGTTTCCAGGCGGCCCAGAACAGCTCGTCGAAACGGCTGTCGAACGACTCCTTCATCAGCTGGACGAAGCGTTCACCGTCACGATGATGTCTGGCCAGCATCTCGCGGGTCTGCTCGCGGCGTTCGGACATGGGTTACTCCTTGCAGTGTTGCGGTAAGCGTAATGGCGGCCATGATACCCGCTTTGGGTACGCGGAAAGTGTCAAACCGTTGTCAGAAAAGCGTCACACGGGGTTGTTAGGGTAGCGCCGTACCCAAAGACAAAGAGAGAAGAGACCATGAACGAAGTCGTTGCCTTTTATACCCAGCCGCTCCCGCACAGCCAGGAGCATCACAGCCGCCTGTTGCAGGAAATCGCCTTCCTGGAAGGCCGCCTGACCCGACTGAGCGCCACCGGCGAAGGTGACAATGCCTATGAACGCGCCCTGGGCCGCACCTACCAGGCCCTGCTCGGCCTGCGCCGGCGCGAACTGGCGACGACGCTGTAAGAGCCGAGCCCCTCGGCGAACAGCAAGGGTCAATTCGCCCACGGAGTGGGCTCCTACCGCCTTTCACATCTACAGCCGATAGCGCTCGTCGCGCACGGCAAATCCCGGACCGGCATCGGCCACGCCCCGGCCCAGCGCCAATACCTTGAACAACTCTCCCATCTCACCCGGCATCATCAGCCGCTTCAACTGTGCCGCCACGGCCAGCTGCTGGCGCATGTCGTCACTTTGCTGTGTCAGTTCCAGCAGGCCGCTGCCGAGCAGATAATTGGCCTGGTTGGCGAAGCCAAGTACATCCAGTCCAGCCGCCAGTGCCGACTCCGCCATCGCACTGAAATCCACGTGAGCGGTAATGTCTTGCAGACCGGGCAGGATCAGCGGTTCGGGATGGGCCCGATGACGGTAATGGCACATCAGCGTGCCCGCGCTGCGCTGTGGATGATAATACTCGTGGCGCGGGAAGCCGTAGTCAAACAACAGCACCACGCCATGCCGCAGGAAACCGGCCACACTGCGCAACCAGTCCTCGGCCGCCAGATTCACCTCGGATTCATAACCCTGCGGCAATTCTCCGGCAGCGGCGATCGCCTGCACCCGCGCCGCCAGCCGTGGTGTACAAGTCTCCAGCCGGGTCCACACAAAGGCATCGTCATGCCAGGCCACCCCCAGCTCCTGTATCGTGCCGTCCGTCAGACGAAAACGATGCACCGGCATCGCATCCAGCACCTCGTTGCCCAGTACCACACCGGTAAAATCGTGCGGCAACTCATCCAGCCATTGCACTCGTGGCAACAGGTGTGCCGCCCGCGCCCGCAAGGTCTCGCGCTGACGGGCGCGCAGGTCGGCACTCAGCTCCAGGATCAAATAGCCCGCCGGCAACGCCTGCAACCGCTCCAGCTCCAGCAGGATGTCCGCCGCCATGGCACCGCTGCCGGCACCGAACTCCAGCAGTGCGCCACCGTCCAGCCCCGCCAGCAGCCCCGCACAATGGCGGGCCACGCAGCGGGAAAACAACGGCGACAATTCGGGGGCGGTGATGAAATCGCCCTCCGCGCCGAACTTGCGTGCCCCGGCGCTGTAATAACCCAGGCCCGGCGCATACAGCGCCAGTTCCATGTAACGGTCAAAACCGATGGCGCCACCAGCGGTGTCGATGGCGGTACGGATCAATTGCGCCAGCGCTGCACTGTGCGCGGCTTCATCCGGGGAGGGGGGCGGCAGTTCACGCAGGCTGGCGGCAACCTTGCGGAGGTCATGGGAATCGGACAACGTGGAGTTTCCGGCTGGGGTGAGTTTCGGTAGAGTGTGCCAGATGAGCCAGCGCAACAAAAGCACGCAGGAACCCGAAGGCCTCGCCGGCAAGGTGGTACTGATCACCGGCGCCGCCCACCGCATCGGCGCCACCACCGCGCGTCTGCTGCACGAGGCCGGCGCCAACATCGTGCTGCACTACCGCAGTTCGCGCAAGGCGGCGCAGGCACTGCAGAAGGAGTTGAACACGCTGCGCGAAAATTCGGTGGTACTGGTGCAGGCGGATCTGCTCGATACCGGCAAGCACACCGCCCTGGTGCGCGAAGCGCATGCGGCCTGGGGCCGGCTCGACGTCCTGATCAACAACGCCTCCACCTTCTATCCCACCACCGTCGGCAAGGTGGAGGAAAAGGACTGGAACGATCTGATCGGCTCCAATCTCAAGGCACCGTTCTTCCTGGCCCAGGCGGCGGCACCCCACCTGATCAAGGCGCACGGCTGCATCGTCAGCATCGTCGACATCCATGCCGATCGCCCGCTCAAGGGCTACCCGGTCTACTCCATCGCCAAGGCCGGGCTGGTGATGCTCACCCGCGCCCTGGCCGGCGAGCTGGGGCCGCACGTCCGCGTCAACGCCGTCGCGCCGGGCGCCATCCTGTGGCCGGAAAACGATATGGACGAAGTCACCAAGCAACGCATCGTATCGCGCACCTTCCTCAAGCGCCAGGGCGATCCCATGGATATCGCCAGGGCGGTACTGTTCCTGGTGCGTGACGCCGGCTATATGAGCGGGCAGGTGATTACGGTGGACGGCGGCCGTTCGTTGAATTCCTGAATACGGAAATTCAAGATTCAAAATTCAAGATTGAAAGGGTGTCAGTAACGCATTAGCGCTGTTGCAGAATCTTGAATCAGAATTCGAACGTCACCGGCCACAACGGCTGACTCTGCTTGTCGAAGGACGCCCACAATGCGCCGTAGCTGACGCCCAGGCGCGGGTGCTCCAGCTGCGGCGCGATCTCCGCCAGCGGCCACAGTACGAAGGCATTCCTGGTTATCTCGTCGCGCGGGACGTCCAGCTTGCCCTCATGCAGCACGAGGTCGTCGTACAGCAGCAGGTCGATATCGAGGGTACGGGAGGAAAAACGCGGGCCGTTGCGTATCCGGCCATGTGCCTCTTCGATGGTGCGCAGCGCCTCCGCCACCTGCTGCGGCGTCAGCGTGGTATCGAAACCGGCCACCAGGTTGTAGAAACTGTCGCCGTCGAAACCGACGGCTTCGCTTTCGTACACCGAGGACAGTATCAGTGCGCCGAAACGGCTCTTGAGGTCGCGGACACCGGCGCGGATGTTCTGCTCACGCCCGATGTTGCTGCCGATGCTGACATAGACACGCGCCATTCAGGGCTTGCTGCCGCGTTGTGGCAGGCCATCCATGGTCTGCCCCCTGCGGTCGTCCTCCGGACGACACGTTGCGCTCCCGGCGCAACGTTCGATGATCACGCCCACATCACCGGCGTAGCGCACCGCCCCCTTCTTGTTGAGCCGCACCCGTACCCAGACGACATTGAATTCACCGAGGACGATCTCGGCGACACGCTCGGTCAGCGTCTCCACCAACTGGAACTGGCTGTCGCCGACAAACTGGATCAGGCGCTTGGCCACCGCCTTGTAGTTGAGGGTATCCTCGATGCTGTCGCTGGCGGCGGCCTTGCGAATATCGGTCGCCATCTCCAGATCGAGGCTCACGGTCTGCTTGATGCGCCGTTCCCAGTCGTAGATGCCGATGACGGTGTCAATCTTGAGGTCATTGAGATAGATGATGTCCATGGGCAGGAAAGGTACAAGGTAAAAGGTAAAAGATACAAGGGCGAACTTGTGGTAGATTTTGCTCCCCCCTGTCGCTGGCCCGCCCCTATGAACATTATTGATGTTGCACTGATTGCCGGCGCCTACCTGCTCGGCTCGCTGTCCGCCGCCATCATCCTGTGCCGCCTGCTGGGGCTGCCTGATCCGCGCACCCAGGGCTCGGGCAATCCCGGCGCCACCAATGTGCTGCGCTTCGGCGGCAAGAAGCTGGCGGCGCTTACCCTGGCCGGCGATATGGTGAAGGGACTGGTCCCGGTACTCATCGCCCGCGCCCTCACCACCGATCCGGTGATACTCGCTGCAGTGGCCATGGCCGCCTTCCTCGGCCACCTCTATCCGGTATTCTTCGGTTTCAAGGGCGGCAAGGGTGTGGCCACCGCGGTGGGCGTGCTGCTCGGCCTGTCCTGGCCGGTGGCCCTGGCCGCAGTCCTCACCTGGGGCGCCATGGCCGCACTGTTCCGCATCTCCTCACTGTCGGCGCTCACCGCCTCGGTGCTGGCCCCCGCCTACATGGCCTGGCTGGACGGGCGCACTCCGTTCGTCGCCATGACGGCGGTGATGAGCCTGTTTCTGCTCTGGCGCCACCGCAGCAATATCCAGCGCCTGCTGGCGGGGGAAGAGAAGCGAATCGGGAAAAAATAATTCAAAATTCTGCAACAGATTGAATGGGGGGATTTTCCTTTCAATCTTGAATCTTGAATTTTGAATAAGCCTGTTTAAGGTGCCGTCAGCGTTTCCATCGGCCAGCGCGGCTGCGCCCGTATCGCCAGCGGTTCATGCTGGCCGGCATGCAGGCGCACATAGCCGGCATAGGCGATCATCGCGCCGTTGTCGGTGCAGAACTCGGGCCGCGGATAGTAGACCCTGGCGCCTTCCTCCGCGGCGATCTCCGCCAGCCGCTGCCGCAACTGGCGATTGGCACTGACGCCACCGGCCATCACCAGCCGCTTCAGCCCGGTCTGTTTCAGTACCCGCCGGCACTTGATGGCCAGGGTGTCCACCACCGCATCCTCGAAGGCACGGGCGATATCGGCAGCGGCCTCCAGGCCGTGCTGCTGCAGGGTGGTGAGGGCATAGGTCTTGAGGCCGGAGAAGCTGAAGTCGAGGCCGGGCCGGTCGGTCATCGGCCGCGGGAAGGAAAATCGTGCCGGATCGCCCTGCTGCGCCAGGCGCGCCAGCGCCGGCCCGCCGGGAT
Organism: Thiohalomonas denitrificans; assembly: GCA_020725115.1. Lineage (GTDB taxonomy): Bacteria > Pseudomonadota > Gammaproteobacteria > Thiohalomonadales > Thiohalomonadaceae > Sulfurivermis > Sulfurivermis denitrificans_A. The sequence continues at coordinate 69,234 of DYFR01000004.1, read as the reverse complement.
AACCCAGCCCCAGCAGTTTGGCGGTCTTGTCGAAGGCCTCGCCGGCGGCATCGTCCAGGGATTCGCCCAGCAGGGTGTAGCGGCCGACGCCGTCCACCCGCACCAGCTGGGTGTGGCCACCGGATACCAGCAGGGCGACGAAGGGGAACTCCGGCGGCTCCGCCTCCAGCATCGGCGCCAGCAGGTGGCCTTCCATATGGTGTACGCCCACGGCCGGTACACCCCAACCGAAGGCCAGACTGCGCGCCACCGACGCCCCCACCAGCAGGGCACCGATGAGACCCGGCCCGGCGGTATAGGCCACGCCGCCGATATCGGCACGCCTGACCCCGGCCTGGGCCAGACATTCCTCCAGCAGCGGCAACACCCGGCGCACATGGTCGCGGGAGGCCAGTTCGGGCACCACGCCGCCGTATTCGGCATGCAGTTGCACCTGGCTGTGCAGGACATGGGCGAGCAGGCCGCGTTCCCCGTGATACAGGGCCACCCCGGTCTCATCGCAGGAGGTTTCGATACCAAGTACGAGCAGCTGGTCAGACATAGGGGCGCATTGTCCGGAGCCAGCCCCTCCGCTGCAAGGGTTTTACCTTCAGCCACCCAAGCCCCCCTTTGCATTTTGCCCGGGGGATCATTAGAATTGCGCGTTCACTGTATCCCGACCGCCCGGCGGTCGCCATTTTCGAGGTAGGAAGTTTCATGCCGTCTGTCCGCGTCAAAGAGAACGAGCCGTTCGATTTTGCCCTGCGCCGCTTCAAGCGCAGCTGTGAGAAGGCTGGTGTCCTGGCCGAGGTGCGCGAGCGCCAGCACTACGAAAAACCCACGTCCATCCGCAAGCGCCAGAAGGCTGCCGCGGTGAAACGCCAGCAGAAGAAGGTGATGCGTCAGCAATCCCGTCTGGTACGTCTGTACTAAGCGCCCGCTGAGCTTGCCCTTGAGGCCCTTCACGGCATGAGCCAGGAAACCCTCAAGCAGCGTCTCGACACCGACATGAAGGTGTCGATGCGCGCCAAGGATAAAGAGCGTCTCGGCACCATCCGCCTGATCCTCGCTGCCATCAAGCAGCGCGAGGTGGACGAACGTATTGTGCTGGACGATGGTCAGGTACTGGCCGTGCTGGAAAAAATGGTCAAGCAGCGCCGTGACTCCATCGCCCAGTTCGAGGCCGCCGCCCGTACCGATCTGGCCGACAAGGAAAAGGCCGAGCTGGCACTGATTCAGGGCTATATGCCGGCCCAGCTTGCCGAAGCCGAGATCGATGCCATCATCGAGCAGGTCATCACTGCCACCGGGGCCTCCTCCGCCAAGGACATGGGCAAGGTGATGGGGCCGCTCAAGGCACAGCTGCAGGGCCGCGCCGACATGGGTACCGTCAGTGCCCGACTCAAGGCCCGGCTCTCCGCCTGAGAATCCGGCACCTCCGTGCAGGTGCCCGCATGAACATTACCTCCTAGAATAAGGCCCATGGCCGGCCGCATTCCCCAACAATTCATTGATGAACTAATCAGCCGCGTCGATATCGTCGACGTGATCGATGCACGTGTGCCATTGAAGAAGAAGGGGCACGAGCATGTGGCGTGCTGCCCCTTCCACAACGAAAAGACGCCCTCCTTCACGGTCAGCCAGACCAAGCAGTTCTACCACTGCTTCGGCTGCGGCGCCCACGGCACCGCCCTCGGCTTTCTGATGGAGTATGAACACCTCGACTTCGTCGAGGCGGTGGAAAAGCTGGCGGCCGACCTCGGACAGACCGTCCCGCGCGAAGGTGGCGACAGTGCGCCGCGCGGTCCGTCGCCGCAGCCGCTGTATGAACTGATGGAGCAGAGTGCCCATTACTACCAGCAGCAGTTGCGCCGCCACCCGCAGCGACAGCGCGCCATCGACTACCTGAAAAAGCGCGGCCTGTCCGGCGAAGTGGCCGCCACCTTCGGCATCGGCTACGCCCCCGACGGCAAAGGACATCTGCTCACGGCTCTGGGCCAGGACAAGGAAATACAGGACCGGCTGGTCACAACAGGCATGCTGATCGAGAACGATGGAGGCCGCCGCTACGACCGCTTCCGCGACCGCATCATGTTCCCGATCCGCGACTATCGCGGCCGCGTCATCGCCTTCGGCGGCCGCATCCTGGACAAGGGTGAACCGAAATATCTCAACTCGCCCGAGACGCCCATTTTCCACAAGGGGCGCGAGCTGTACGGCCTGTACGAGGTACGCCAGGCACTGCGCGAGATACCGCGTCTGCTGGTAGTGGAAGGCTATATGGATGTGGTGGCACTGGCCCAGTTCGACATCCGCTACGCCGTCGCCACCCTCGGCACGGCCGTCACCAAAGATCACCTGGAGCGGCTGTTCCGCACCACCAGCGAAGTGGTGTTCTGCTTCGACGGCGACCGCGCCGGGCGCGATGCCGCCTGGCGCGGGCTGGAAAATGCACTACCCTTGATGCGCGAAGGGCACCAGCTACACTTCATGTTCCTTCCGGAGGGAGAAGACCCGGATACCCTGGTACGCAGCACGGGCAAGGACGGCTTCGAGCAGTTGATTGCCAAGGCGCAGCCACTGTCCGAATACTTCTTTGAACAAATGGGCAGGCAGGCCGACATCAGCCAGCTGGACGGGCGGGCACGACTGGTGGAACTTTGCCGGCCCTATCTGTCGAAACTTCCCCCCGGCGTGTACCGCCATCTGATGATGGATCGCCTGGCACAACTGGCACACATGGAGCGCGATGCGCTGGAGCGCATACTGGGCGGAGAGACAACGCCCAAAGCTGCGATCGCGGCCCCACCGAAAAAACCGGCGGCCGCGGTTCGGCATCAGCCTTCATTGGTACGCAGCGCCATCAGCCTGCTGCTGCAGCGGCCGGCCCTGGCGCAACTGGCGGGGGAGCCACAGCACCTGACCGGGCTGCAATTACCGGGAACGCAGTTGCTGGTGGAAATGCTTGATCTGCTGCGGCACCACCCGCATTTAACCACCGGGGCCTTGCTGGAACACTGGCGCGAAAGCGATCAGGGCAAGCATCTGTTTGCCCTCGCCCAGCGCGACATGCTGCTGTCCGCGGCAGAGGACGACCTGGAACAGGAGTTCAGCGATACGCTGCAGCGCCTGCTCCAGCAGTTGCGCCGGCAACGTCGACTGGAGCTGGAACATCGCTACACCGAGCTTAGCGAAGAAGAAAAAACAGAATATAGTCAATTAGTTAGAGGCAGCAGCTGAGACGGCACCGGGCACACACGGATTGGATTCGATTCGCGGCAGCGATAGTTATATACTATTGCGCTTTTTCTCTTTTCGCCCTCACGGATAGGGGGCGCTATTGTTTGCAGGTAACACCAAGATGATGGATCAAGATCAGCAGTCACAGCTGAAAATGCTTATTTCCAAGGGCAAGGAACAGGGCTTCCTGACCTATGCCGAGGTGAATGATCACCTCCCCGATGGCATCGTCGATCCGGAGCAGATCGAAGACATCATAGGCATGATTAATGACATGGGTATCCTGGTGCATGAGCATGCGCCCGATGCCGATAGCCTGCTGATCTCCGACAATGCCGTCACCGCCGATGACGAAGACGCTGCCGAAGAAGCTGCCGCCGCACTTGCCTCGGTGGACAGCGAATTCGGTCGCACCACCGACCCGGTGCGTATGTACATGCGTGAAATGGGTGCGGTGGAGCTGCTTACCCGCGAAGGCGAAATAAAGATCGCCAAGCGCATCGAAGACGGCATGAACCAGATGCTGGAGGCCCTGGCCTCTCATCCGGAAACCATCTCCATGCTGCTCAATGAGTTTGACCAGATCGCATCCGGTGCCGCACGCCTGGGCGATATCGTCACCGGCTTCATCGATGCTGACGAGCCCGTCGCGGAAACAACCCCGGAAAACATCGCCGCCGAGCCGGAAGTTGTTGCGGCCGATGACGAAGAGGATGATGACGGCGAATCCACCGATGAAGAGGCCGCCGATACCGGGCTCGATATCGAGGAAGTGCGTGTACGCATGGAGACCCTGCGAGGTCTGCATGGCAAGCTCATCACGGCACTGGCCAAGCATGGCAAAGAGCACGCCCGCAGCAAGAAGCTGACCGAGGAGCTCACCGCCACCTTCATGGAATTCAAGCTGGCGCCCAAGATGATCGATCGCCTGGTGGCCAACCTGCGCGCACTGGTCGAACGTATCCGCACCCATGAACGCGTCATCATGGACCTGTGCGTCAGCAAGGGACGTATGCCGCGCAAGGAGTTCATCACCTCCTTCCCCGACAACGAGACCAACCTCAAGTGGCTGGACAAGCACACCAAGAACGGCAAGGGTTACGCCAAGGATCTGCAGCAAGCCGCTGATGAAGTACGCAAGACCCAGGACAAGCTCATCAGCCTGGAACAGGAGTGCGGCATCTCCATCACCGACATCAAGGACATCAATCGCAAGATGTCTATCGGTGAGGCCAAGGCACGCCGTGCCAAGAAGGAAATGGTTGAGGCCAATCTGCGCCTGGTGATTTCCATCGCCAAGAAATATACCAACCGTGGCCTGCAGTTCCTCGACCTGATCCAGGAGGGCAACATCGGCCTGATGAAGGCGGTGGACAAGTTCGAATACCGCCGCGGCTACAAGTTCTCGACCTACGCCACCTGGTGGATCCGCCAGGCCATCACCCGCTCGATCGCCGACCAGGCGCGCACCATCCGCATCCCGGTGCACATGATCGAGACCATCAACAAGATGAACCGCATCTCCCGCCAGATCCTGCAGGAGACCGGCCAGGAGCCCGATCCGGCGACGCTCGCGCTGAAGATGGAGATGCCCGAGGAGAAAATCCGCAAGATCATGAAGATCTCCAAGGAGCCCATCTCCATGGAGACCCCCATCGGCGACGACGAGGACAGCCACCTGGGCGACTTCATCGAGGACTCCAGCACCATGGCGCCGGTGGATGCGGCCCTCTACTCCAGCCTGCAGCAGGTGACCGAGGACATCCTCGACAGCCTCACCCCGCGCGAGGCCAAGGTCCTGCGCATGCGCTTCGGCATCGAGATGAACACCGACCACACCCTGGAGGAGGTCGGCAAGCAGTTCGACGTCACCCGCGAGCGCATCCGCCAGATTGAGGCCAAGGCACTGCGCAAGCTGCGCCACCCGAGCCGCTCGGAACAGCTGCGCAGCTTCCTCGACTCGGAAAGCTGATCAAACCCCCATCGCTAGGTATACTAGCTGCGCCCGAAGCTTACCCTTCGGGCGCAATTCATTTCAGGGGCCTATAGCTCAATTGGTTAGAGCAGAGGACTCATAATCCTTTGGTTCCAGGTTCAAGTCCTGGTGGGCCCACCAAACAAACAGGGGATGCGCCCTCCTGTCATCGCGGCTCATCACGCCGCAGCCCTCACTGAAAACCCCACACTGGTGTCAGCAACTCACCAAGTCCTTCATAGGTTTTGGGATCGGCCGCTATGAATTTTTCCTTCTTGAATACCTCCAGCAGGGGTGCAGCCACCTTGCCACCCTCCTCGCTGATCAGGGCGGCAGCGATCTTTTCACGCACTTCCGGCTCAATTTCACGACTCAGCGAAAAGGTACGCTCCGGATGGCTGCGGAAGCTCCGCTCAATCAGCCGTAATCCGGTCTGATCCTGCTTCGCCCACACCTGGTCACGCAGCACGGCGGCATCACCCCGGCCGCTCTTGAGGCACTCGTTGATTTCCTTGAATCCCTCTACCCGCAGCATGTTTGGCTGACGGGCCGGATTACGGAAGTGATTGAGAAAATCCATGGTCAGCATATTAGGTGAACTGAAGGCACAGATATTTTTCCCTATCAGGTCATCGAGCTGTTTGACAGCGCCATCATCGCGTACCGCTACCACGATGGTGATCGCACCCGGCAGACGCGCCACCGGAATTGCCCCCTGGCGCTCCATGCGCCAGCCGGTGTAATGCGGACCATCGAACACCATGTCGTAGCTATTTTGCAGTGTGCCGTTATTGTATTCGAGGTAGTTTTTGGCTGGCTTGATCACGAACTGCTTGCCGGTAACCTGGCTCAGGTAATTGAGCAGCGGTGTATAGAGCTTTACCGTCTGCTCCGGCGTCTGGGTCGGTGCCGTGGAAAAAACAATCTCGTCCTTGGCCAGTGCGCCCCCTGCATGCACAACTCCGAGGCCGATAACCAGGCCCACCCTCATCCATTTGAATATCATGCCCCCTCCGGCGATTCTGTTATTTTATAAGTGGTCAGCTTATGTTGCCTTTCTTTATCGGGTATTGGCAAGCTGTTCGCTACCGGGCTTTTCCGCTAGTCTTGGTACATCCATCAGGAATTCCGTACATGCCACATCGCATCACGTTCATCATGCTTGTCTTGACCGTGCTCTCTGCCGCCTGTTCGCGGCAGGAAACACCTGCCGCCACACCCGCCAGTTCAGACACTGCTGTCCATCGGGTAGAAATCTCGGTCGTGAGACAGGAGGAAATTACGCCAAACGCTATACGCACCGGCTCGCTACGGGCGCAACGGGAGATTCAAATTCTCTCCCAGGAGGAGGGGCGCATCGTGACCCTCCCCCATTTCCCCGGCGATACGGTTCGGCGCGGCGAGCTTCTGCTGCAACTGGATGACGCCCTGCTGGCAGCGGAACTGCGCAAGAGCGAGGCCCAGCGGCGCCAGGTGGAGCTGGATCTGGGCCGACTGGAACGGCTGATCCGCAATCATCTGATCAGCGAGGAAGAACTGGCGCGTACTCGCACGGCACTGGACATCGCGCTGGCCGAAGAGCAGTTGCTGCGTACCCGCCTCAGCCACACCCGCATCACGGCACCCTTCGATGGCGTCATCAGTCTGCGCCGGGCTGAACCCGGTGATGTGGTACCACGTTTTACCCATGTATTGACTCTGACCGATCTCGGCTCACTGTTTACCTCCACCAGCGTATCGGAGCTACTGCTGCCCACCCTGGTGCCGGGCGATCCGGTACGTATCCACATCGACGCCCTTGGTAGCGAGGCACACACCGGCCGCATCCTGCGCATCCATCCGTCCATTGATGCGGCTACCCGCCAGGGCGTGGTCGAGGTGATGCTGGATCCGGTGCCGGCCGGGGCACGGCCAGGCCAGCTGTGTCGTGTGCAGCTCACCGGACGCCCGCAGTCACGCCGGGTGATTCCCTTTTCTGCACTGCGGCGCGACAACAGTGGTGAATTCGTCTTCACCATCGACGAAACCGGCAAGGCGCAGCGCAGCATCGTGGTCAGCGGCATGCAACTGGGTGAGCACATCGAACTGCTCTCCGGCCCCGAGATCGGCGCACAAGTCATCATCAAGGGCTTTCTCGGCCTGACCCCCGGCATGAAGGTCAAGGCCGTCAGTGGCATGACACCTGCCTCATGAGCACCGCAGCAGGCACCGGCCACGGCGGTATCGCCGCCTGGTCCATCCGCCACCCCATCGGGGTCGTCATGCTGGCGCTGACAGTAGTGGTACTCGGCTTCTTCGCGCTGGGCCGCCTTGCCGTCGATCTGCTGCCCCACATCATCTACCCGGAAATCCAGGTGCGCGTGCTCGATCCGGGCGTGCCGGCCAACATCATGGAAGACCGCATCACCCGCCAGCTGGAGGAGCAACTCGCCATCACCGAGGATGCCATCGGCGTCCAGTCACGCACCAGCGAGGGCAACAGCTCGGTGGAACTGCTGTTCGAATACGGCAAGGACATCGACATCGCCCTGCGCGACGCCAGCACACGCCTCGACCGCGCCAAACGCCTGCTGCCCACCACCATTGACCCGCCCATCATCTTCAAACGCGATCCCGCGCAGATCCCGGTGGCGGAGTTCGTGGTCAGTTCCACCGGCCTCGATCCGGTCAAATTACGTGACTGGGTCGACTATGACTTCGCCAAGCAGTTCCTCAACCTGCCGGGCGTAGCCGCAGTAGAAGTGGGCGGCGGACTGGTGCGCGAGATCCAGCTGTTGCCCGATCAGGAACGCCTCGCCGCCAGTGGACTCAGCATCAATGATCTGGTCAATGCGCTGAAGCGCGGCAATGTCGAACTGCCGGCTGGACGTCTTACCATGCAACGCCGCGAACTGGGAGGACGCACCGCCGCCCGCTTCCTCACTGTGGACGACATCGCCGCACTGCCGCTGCGGCTAAACGATGGCAATACCATCCGCCTTGACGAAGTGGTGCAGGTAATCGACACCCACGCCGACGAGCGCATCAAGGTACGTTTCAACGGCATACCTGGTGTAAAGATTTCGATCCAGAAACAACCGACGGCAAACACCATCGCTGTGGTAGATGCCGTCAAGGAACGCATGGCCTGGTTGCAGCAGAACAAACTGCTGCTGGAGGATGCCGTCGTATACGGTGTCGACGATCAGTCGATCTATGTGCGTAACGCCCTGGACAGCGCCACCCTGGCAGCACTGTCGGGAACGCTGCTGGCCATGAGTGTGGTGTATCTGTTTCTCGGCAATCTGCGCCGCACGCTGATTATCGGCAGCGCCATCCCATTGGCCATTATGGTCACCTTCGTGCTGATGGGGCTCGGCGGACTTACCTTCAACATCATGACGCTGGGCGGACTCGCCCTCGGCGTCGGTATGCTGGTGGACAACACCATCGTGATGCTGGAGAACATCCAGCGTCACCAGCGCGCCGGCGAACCCCCGCTGGAGGCCGGCACCAATGCTTCGCGCGAGATCCATGGCGCCATCATCGCCTCCACCTCCACCAATCTGGCCGCAGTGCTGCCATTTCTGTTTATCGGCGGACTGGTTGGGCTGCTGTTCCGCGAACTGATTTTTACCATCTCTGCCGCCATCCTCGCCTCGATGGTGGTTGCACTGACCCTGGTACCGGCCCTGGCAGTGCAGGTGCGCAGTATCGACAGCGGTCGTCTGCGTCGCATGGTTGATGCGCTCATCGTCTGGCTGCAGGAACATTATGCTGCTGTCATCGCCTGGCTGCTGGATCAGCTATGGGCGCAAATCTTACTGCTGGCACTGCTCGCTGCAGCACTGGCCCTCAGCCTGCCCACTTTCGGCGGCAGGCAGGAGTTCCTCCCCTCCATGGACGATGGCCAGGTGCAGGTATTTCTCACCGCCGACCCCGGTGTATCGGTGGAAGAAATGGATCGCAGCGCACACCGCCTGGAACAGCTGCTCAGACAACAGCCGGAAGTGGTCAATGTATTCGCCACAGTTGGCGGCTTCATCTTCGGCCGTACCGAACGCCAGTCCAGCAACAGCGGTTCGATTATGGTGCAGCTGCGACCACGCAGCCAGCGCACGGAGAGCAGCAACGACTGGATCAGCCGCATGCAGAAAGAGGTGGCGAGGGAAGAACTGGCCGGGGTGCGGGTACGTATGCGCAGCCGTGGCATCCGCGGCATCCGCATTGGCAGCGGCGACGATGATCTCAGTATTCGCATCCAGGGTACGGATCTCGATGTTCTCGCACAGCTGGCCGACGCGACGGTCAATCGCCTGAAAACCATCACTGGCATCAGCAACCTGATGCACTCCGCTGAAGAACAGCGCCAGGAACTGGCCATTACCCTCGACCGTGAACGTGCCGCGACACTGGGGCTGGATGCCGAGGATGTGGGCCGCGCCTTGCGCCACGCGCTGGAGGGTGAGGTGGTCACCGACTTTATCGAAAACGATCGCAGCGTCGATGTGCGCCTGCGCCTGCCGCGACGCGAAGTGGATACACCGCGCGCCCTGGAGGAGCTGGTACTCCACAGCGGCACTGGCACACCTCTGCGGCTGGGCGACATTACCCGTGTGAGCCTGGCTGCCACACCGGCGGAGATCCGCCGCGACAACCAACGCCGCATCGTCGAAATCAGCGCTTCCCTGGCAGCAGGCACCTCACTGAGCGAGGCCTATGAACACATCCACGCGCAACTGGCGACCCTGCCACTGCCTGCTGGCTATACCTGGTACGATGGTGGTGAACTGAAAGCCCTCAATGAAGGACGTGCGCTCGGCATGCTGCTGTTGGCACTGGCCATCTTTCTGGTATTTGTCGTGATGGCGGTGCAGTATGAATCGCTGCGCAATCCGCTGGTCATACTCCTGTCCATTCCCTTCGCCGCCGTCGGCGTTGCCGTCGGTCTGAAGCTAAGTGGACTGCCGTTGTCCATGCCGGTATGGCTCGGCATGATCATGCTGGCCGGCATCGTGGTAAACAATGCCATCGTACTGGTGGAGTATGTGGAGATCATGCGTCGGCGCGGCGCGGCCGTGCACGCGGCCATTGTCGAAGCGGCGCGGCTGCGACTGCGGCCGATTCTGATGACCACACTGACCACTGTGGCCGGCATGAGTCCGCTGGCGCTGGGTCTGGGCGAGGGCGGTGAAATGCTGCGCCCGCTGGCGGTGGCCATCATCTCCGGCCTGAGTATTTCACTGCTGGTGACGCTGTTCCTGATCCCGGTGGTCTATCGTCTGCTTCACCTTCGCGCAGCAATATAGCTGGCGTAATCCAGCGGTGCCGCCATGAGTTGCGCCGTACCGACCTCCAGCGCCGCACGAGCCCGCTGTTGCCACAACTCACCTTCACCGCGGGCCGCCACCAGGCCCAGCAAGGCGCCCGGCGAGGACATGACACCATCGGCAAGCAGTACCTGCGCCTGCCCCAGCGGCAACACACTGCCCACGCCACTATCCCAGCCAGCGCCACGCCTGAAGCGGTGCCAGGCCGCATCGGCGATGCCAAGCGCCAACTGCCGATCTGGCTGCCGCGCACTCACTTCGGCCCAGGCCAGCAGGCCCACGGCCACCTGCGCATAATCTTCCAGTACTCCATCACCCGGCAACGCACCTGCATGATCCGCGGCGCGTGCCAGACGCCCGCCATCCCACAGGCGGGTCACAAGATAATCCCGCAACCGTGCCCCAGCCTGGTGATAGTGCCCGCCATCAGTCTGCTGCGCACCCAACGCCAGCGCCTGCAACGCCAGTCCATTCCAGGCCGCAATACGCTTGTCATCCCGCGGCACACTACGCACGGCACGCCCGCGCAGCAGTTTGTTGCGCGCGGTGTCCAGCAACCGCACTGCCTCCTTGCCGAACCGCTGTACCAGCGCACTCTCATCCAGCAGTTCCCGCGGCAAATGGCCGGCAGCAAACTCCGCTGTGCCGCTCACTCCCCAGGCGGCTGCCGCCACGCGATATTCATCTGCCGAGAGCAGGCGACGCAACTCCTCCTCCGACCACAGATAATATCTGCCCTCTTCACCGGCAGCATTCAGCGCCGACAGGCTGGCGGCGAAGGCGCCATCCGGCAGGAGCAGTTCGCGCAACATGAAGTCCAGCGTATCGCGCCCGATGTCTGCCCACTGCGCCTCACCCAGCAGCGCCGCCGCCTCGAAATACAGCACGGTGAGCTGGGCCGAGTCGTACAGCATCTTCTCGAAATGAGGCTCCTGCCAGGACGGATCGATGGTGTAGCGGAAAAAACCGCCGCCGATATGATCGCGCAGCCCCTGCGTCGCCATTTGCCGCAAGGTCAGGCGCAGAAATGCGCCCAGGACCGCATCGCCGCTGTCACGGTATACCGAGAGCAGGGTGCGCAGTCGCGGCACATGGGGAAACTTGGCCGGCATACCAAAGCCGCCTTCCAGTTCATCGGCTTGCGCCAGCGCCGCCTGCAGCAGCAGCGTACGCAACTGTTCGGGGAGAACACCTGTGTCCGGTACAGGCAATACTGCATCGCCCATTGCCTCCACTGCCGCGACCCTACGCCACTCCGCGCCCTCATCACGCCACACTGCCACCATACGTTGCAGCAGCTGCAGCAACTCCGCCGGCGGCACATAGGGAGTGCCATACAACGGATGGCCGTCGGGCGTGAGGAACACACTGAGCGGCCAGCCCGCATTGCCGCGACTGCGCTGCACAAAGGCAAGCAAATAGGCGTCCTCCTCCGGCGCAAGCTCGCGATCGATTTTTACTGGAATGAAATGGCGATTGAGCACGGCAGCAATGACCGGATCACGAAAGCTCTCCTGCTGCATCACATGACACCAGTGGCAGGCAAAGTAGCCACTGGATAAAAAGATCGGCCTGTCAGTACGCTGTGCCTCTTCCAGCGCAGCGCGGTCGAGCAGGCGCCACTGCACCGGATCATCGGCATGCAGGGCAAGATAACGGGAAGGGTGTTCGCGTAGCGGGCTGGCGCCTGCAGTGACGGAAAACAGCAATATCATCAGGCATACCACCTTGCCGCAGAAGCGCGGCAAGGTGATGGCGGATTTAATCCTTCGGCTTGCCACCGCCGTCCTTGTCGTCATCGCTACTGGTGTTGCCCTGCCAGACTTCCAGCTCCTGGCGCAGCGCTTCCTCGTCGCGGATGTAGCGATCGAGGGTATCATCCATCTTCTCGTTGCTGTTCAGCTCATCCTCCTCCACGTCCTTGCGCACGAAACGGCGCGAGAAAAACACGCCGATCTCGAACAGTATCCACATCGGCACGGCGAGCAGGGTCTGCGAGAAAATGTCGGGCGGCGTCAACAGCATGCCGATGACGAAGGCTCCGACGATGATATAGGGGCGCTTGGCCACCAGTGCATCCGGCGTCACCACCCCCATCCACACCAGCAGGATGGTAGCGATGGGGACTTCGAAGGCCACACCGAAGGCAAAGAACAGCTTGAGTACAAAGTCCAGATACTGGTTTATGTCGGTCATCACCGCCACACCCTCGGGCGCGGCAGCGGTAAAGAAACCGAACACCAGCGGGAACACCACGAAATAGGCGAAGGCCATGCCGGCATAAAACAGCAGCGTGCTGGAGACGATGAGCGGCATGATCAGGCGCCGCTCGTGGGCATACAGGCCGGGCGCAACAAAACCCCACAGCTGGTACAGCAGATAGGGGATGGCGACAAAAACAGCGGCCACCAGCGTCAGCTTGAGCGGGGTGAGGAAGGGCGAGGCCACCTCGGTGGCAATCATCGATCCGCCTTCAGGCAGATGGGATAGCAGCGGCTGTGCCAGCAACGAATAGATATCGTTGGCGAAATAGAACAGGCCGAGAAAGATTACCAGCACCACCAGGACTGCGCGCAATAGCCGGTCGCGCAACTCAATCAGGTGGGCAAGAAAGGGCTGCTCCGGCTCGGGAGGGCTGTTGGCGCTATCGTGCTTGTCCGTCATGACCGCGGCGTCGCATCCTTGTCCGGATTGGCGGGCACGGTGGCAGTGTCGGCCTTGGCCGTCTCCGGCGGGGTATCAAGCGCAGCCAGATCGACCGGCTTGTCGATGCCCTGCAACCCGCTCTTGATATCCTGCAGCGATGCCTTGGCCTCCTCCATCATGTCGTACAGGCCCTCGCCCTTGACCTGCTGTTCGACGATACGCTTGAGCTCCTCGGCCTTGAGCTCACGATCGATATCCGCCTTCACCGTGCCGACGAAATAGCGTGCCTTGCCATACCACAGGCCCACGGTACGCGCGACCACAGGCAGGCGTTCGGGCCCCAGCACCAGCAGGGCCACGATGCCGATGACCACCAGCTCCCAAAAGCCGACATCGAACATGATTTATCCGGTTGCGAGTTGCGGGTTTTGAGTTTCGCGCCGACACGTTCGACATGCGCGACACTTGCCCTGGAAGAGTATGGTCAGGTCTTGTCCTTCTCGCGGGTGGCCTCACCCTCGATGATGCTGCTTTCCTTGTTCTCTGCCAGCTTTTCATCTTCCTTGGCTACCGACTGCTCACCGTCCTTCACCGAGCTGCGGAAATTCTTGATCGCGCTGCCGAGATCACCGCCGATATTGCGCAGCTTCTTGGTGCCAAACAGCAGGATGATGATTGCCAGTACAATAAGTAATTGCCAGATGCTCGGTGCCATGATTCAACTCTCCGCCACAGTGGGAAAATCGGCAGCCCTGGGCTGCCGGACGTTAATTATACGAAAAGCCTCTTACTTGTTCCGGTTCGCCTTCTCTTCCAGGCCCGACAAGCCGAAACGCCGTTCCAGCTCCGTCAGCACCGCCTGCGGTTCCAGCCCCAGGTGCTTGAGCATCACCATGCAGTGAAACCATAGATCGGCGGTTTCATAGATGACCTGGGCGGGATCGCCATCCTTGGCGGCGATCACCGTCTCGGTAGCCTCTTCGCCGATCTTCTTCAGGATACCGTCCAGGCCCTTGGCATATAGCTTGGCCACATAGGAACTGTCCGGATCTGCACCCTTGCGCTGCTCCAGAAGCTCAGACAACTGTTCAAGGATATCGCTCATGACGGCTTGCTGTATATCTGCTGCGGATCTTTTAATACCGGATCAGCCGTCCTCCAGCCCTCATTGTCGAGAACCTTGTAAAAACAGCTGTGCCTACCGGTGTGACAGGCGATACCGCCCAGTTGTTCAATCGTGAGCAGGAGCACGTCGTTATCGCAGTCGAGCCGGATCTCCTTCACGCGCTGCACGTTACCCGACTCCTCACCCTTGCGCCACAGTTTGCCGCGCGAACGCGACCAGTAGACGGCGCGTCCTTCACGCACGGTCAGCGCCAGGGATTCACGGTTCATCCAGGCAAACATCAGCACCCGCCCGCTACCCTCTTCCTGGGCGATCACCGGTACCAGGCCATCCGCCGTCCACGTAATCTCCTCCAGCCAGGCATCGCTCACAACCGTACCTCGATGCCGGCTGCGGCCATGCGCTGCTTGGCCTGTTCAATGGTGTATTCGCAGAAGTGAAAGATGCTGGCGGCCAGCACCGCATCGGCATGGCCCTGCACGATGCCGTCGACCAGGTGGTCCAGGTTGCCGACGCCGCCGGAGGCGATCACCGGCACACGCACGGCCTCGGACACCGCACGCACCAGCGCCAGGTCAAAGCCGGATTTGGTGCCGTCACGATCCATGCTGGTGAGCAGTATCTCGCCGGCACCGTAGTCCACCATGCGCCGCGCCCACTCCACCGCATCGAGACCCGTCGCCTTGCGCCCGCCGTGGGTAAAGATTTCCCAGCGCGGCGTCTCGTCTGCAGCGCTGACGCGCTTGGCGTCAATGGCGACGACAATGCACTGCGAACCAAAGCGATCCGCCGCCTCTTTAACGAATTCCGGGTTGAATACCGCAGCGGTATTGATGCCGACCTTGTCGGCACCGGCATTGAGCATGCGGCGGATATCGGCGCTGGTGCGGATACCGCCGCCCACGGTCAGTGGAATGAACACCTCACCGGCCACCTGCTCCACCACGTGCACCATGGTCTCACGGTTGTCTGATGAAGCAGTAATGTCGAGAAAGGTGATCTCGTCGGCGCCCTGCTGATCGTAGCGGCGCGCGATCTCCACCGGGTCACCGGCATCGCGGATGTCGAGGAACTTGACGCCCTTGACGACGCGGCCGTTATCCACGTCGAGACAGGGAATGATACGTTTGGCTAAGCCCATGATTCAGTCACAAGTTGCAAGTGACAAGTCGCAAGCAAGAGCATCGTCTTGATACTTGCAACCTGGAACCTGTCACTTTTCTCCACAAAGTTCATCGGCGAGCCGCTGCCCTTCGACAAAATCCAGCGTGCCTTCGTAAATGGCACGGCCGGTAATGGCACCGGTGATGCCTTCGCCGGCCACGGCACACAGTGCACGGATGTCATCCAGGTTGGTGATGCCGCCGGAGGCGATAATCGGGATAGTGACCGCCTGCGCCAGCTTTACCGTGGACTCGACATTGACGCCGGACATCATGCCGTCACGGCCGATATCGGTGTAGATGATTGCCGACACGCCATCCTGCTCGAAGTGCTGCGCCAGATCGATGACATCGTGCTTGGACAGCTTGGACCAGCCATCCATCGCCACCTTGCCTTCTTTGGCATCGAGGCCGACGATGACATGGCCGGGAAACTCGGCGCACAGATCGCCGATAAAACCAGGGTGGTTCACCGCCTTGGTACCGATAATCACGTACTGTACGCCGACATCGAGATAAGCCTGCACCGTATCCTCGTCACGAATCCCGCCCCCCACCTGGATCGGCACATCGGGAAAGGCCGCGGCAATGGCATGCACGACATCACGGTTCATAGGCCGCCCCTCGAAGGCGCCATTCAGATCGACCAGATGGAGGCGACGCGCCCCCGCTTCCACCCAGCGAGCGGCCATGGCTACCGGATCGTCGGAAAATACCGTCGAATCCTCCATTCGTCCCTGACGCAGGCGCACACACTTGCCGTCCTTGAGATCTATGGCGGGTATCAGCAACATCGCTTAATTCCTCTTCACTGCACGAATGGGTAGGTTGAAAATCAGGGTGTGCGGCCATCCCAGCGCAGAAAATTGGCATACAGCGCCAAGCCTGCATGCTGGCTTTTCTCCGGATGGAATTGCACGGCAAAGACATTGTCGCGCGCCACGGCAGCAGTGAACCGCACGCCGTACTCCGTACTCGCGGCGGTCAGTTCCGGCCGTGCCGGCTGTACATAATAGCTGTGAACAAAGTAGAAACGCTCATCCTGCGCAATACCGGCCCACAACGGATGCGCGCGCTCCTGATGTACCTGATTCCAGCCCATGTGCGGCACCTTGAGGCGCTCACCGCCGACCTCCGCACTCAGGCTGTCACCGAAATACTCGACCCGGCCGGGCAACACTCCCAGGCAGGAAGTGCCGCCGTTTTCGGCACTGAAATCCATCAGTGCCTGCATACCGACGCAGACACCAAGAAAGGGCTTGCTGCGCACCACTTCGTGGATCACATCGATCACGCCCTGGCGCGCCATCTCCGCCATGCAGTCGCGGATGGCGCCGACACCGGGCAGCACCACCCGATCAGCGGCCCGGATGCGCTCCGGCTCATGGGTCACGATGACTTGCTGGCCATCGGCCACGTGCTCCAGCGCCTTGGCCACGGAATGAAGATTGCCCATGCCGTAGTCGATGACTGCAACAGTACTCATGATGGAAGGAGGTTCGGCTCGAATCAGATGAATGGATGAGGGAATGACGGATCAGCGACCTTACAGGCTGCCCTTGGTGGAGGGTGTCATGCCCTGCATGCGCGGATCAGCCTCCAGCGCCATGCGCAGGGCACGTCCAAAGGCCTTGAATACCGTCTCGGCGATGTGGTGCGCATTGCGGCCGCGCAGGTTGTCGATGTGCAACGTCACCTGGGCATGATTGACGAAGCCCTGGAAAAACTCCAGCAACAGATCGACATCGAACTCGCCGATGCGCGCCCGCGGATAGTCGACCTGATATTCCAGACCGGGACGTCCGGAAAAGTCGATCACCACCCGCGACAACGCCTCATCCAGGGGAACATAGGCATGGCCATAACGCCGGATACCCTTCTTGTCGCCCACAGCACCCGCAAAGGCCTGGCCGAGGGTGATGCCAATATCCTCCACCGTGTGGTGGGCATCGATGTGCAGATCACCACGGGCCAAAACCTGCAAATCGATAAGACCATGGCGGGCCACCTGATCCAGCATGTGGTCAAGAAACGGCACACCGCTCTCGAACCGGCCGACACCGCTGCCGTCGAGATCGACAGTCGCCTCGATCCGGGTCTCCAGGGTCTCCCGCGTGATCGTGGCCCTGCGCTTGCTCATTTGAATTCCTCGATTGAATACACTGAAACAGGGCGATCAAACCGCCGCCCATAGCATACCGGCTTCCGCGCCCGGATAGAATAATTAAGACGGAACCCGAATCGGCCTGTTTGGTTGCAACCGTACGGCACATATAAGAGGATAGCTGTCCTTACAGCATGGAAATCGACCATGGCCAGCTTGACCAAGCACTGGCCGCACGCCTCATGTCACAAACTAAAGCAAGCAATATCATTGACTTATCGGCAATACGCGTCGCCTGTAAGGACTGCGGACTGTTCCAGCTGTGCCTCCCGGTAGGTATCGGCGGCCCCGATCTGGAGCTGTTGGACAGCATCATCAAGCGCCGCCGCCCGATCAAGCGCGGTGAACACCTGTTCCAGGTGGGCGATCCATTCCAGGCCATCTATGCCGTCCGTTCCGGCTCGGTCAAAACCTATGTCCCAACCGAGGACGGCTATGAACAGGTGACCGGTTTCCACCTCCCCGGGGAACTGGTCGGGCTGGATGCCATCCACACCGACATCCATCCCTGCGCTGCCAAGGCACTGGAAACCACCAGCGTATGTGAAATCCCCTTCGACCGCCTGGAAGAGCTGTCGGATCTGATGCCCACCCTGCGGCATCAATTACTCAAGATCATGAGCCGTGAAATCCTGCACGAACAGTCGCTGCTGATGCTGCTCGGCAAGAAAAATGCGGAAGAGCGGCTCGCCTCACTCCTGCTCAGTCTGTCCGATCGCTATCAGCAGCGTGGCTTTTCCCCCACCGAATTCAATCTGAGCATGTCCCGCAACGATATCGGCAATTACCTGGGTCTGGTGGTGGAGACGGTCAGCCGGCTGTTCACCCGCTTTCAGGATGAAAGATTGCTGACGGTGCAACGCAAGCATATCCGTATCCTCGATCTGCCCCGCCTCCATGCCCTGGCCTGCCAATCACGCAGCTGCGCACGCAAACCCATCTCCGACTAAACTCATGCACTATTGGGCGACACGGAAAATACGATAAAAACAGTATGAAATTGCATTGTGGGATATGACGCAACTGCTGTGTGCTAATCAGCAGTTTGTTTGACAAAAATCAATGTTCTGATATCTTCTCTTCGACTATATTTGGTCGCTAGTTCCAGCAGCAGGCTTTGCGAGCGTAGCGATCAGCGCGTCAAGGGGACAGAACTAAGATTTATTGGCCTATCAGGGCGTTGTATTACTGACGATGCTTCCCGCCAACCCTCCCGCCGCCCTTCGGAATCGCACGGTCGAACGCATTGCAACACCTGCCGCCATTGCCGTCGGCAGGTGACACACAGCGACATGGAGTCATGTACCCATACGCTCCGGACGCACAACAATTTCAGTTTGTAGATGCATGGGGGTTGTCAGAGAAAAATTCAATAAAACGTTTTTGGGCGGTAAAAGTTGATCCTGGTTTAACCATTGGCTCACACAGAGGAGAGAAACTCGTGGAAGCGACACAAACGGAACAGAAATATAACTTTGAGGTCGTCAGGTGGTTCTCCATCATGGCGGTTGTTTATCTGGTGGTAGGTACCCTGGTCGGTGTCATCATCGCTTCCCAGCTCGCCTGGCCGGTGCTGAACTTCGACATCGCCGAACTCACCTTCGGCCGCTTGCGCCCGCTGCACACCAACGCCGTCATCTTCGCCTTCGGCGGCTGTGTGCTGATGGCAACCGCCTTCTACTCCGTACAGCGTACCTGCGGCGTGCGCCTGTGGAGCGACAAGATGGCGTGGTTCACCTTCTGGGGCTGGAACGTCATCATCGTCCTGGCCGTCATCACCCTGCCGCTGGGCATCACCCAGGGCAAGGAGTACGCCGAGCTGGAATGGCCCATCGACCTGCTGATTGCAGTGGTATGGCTGTCCTACTCCTTCAACTTCGCCATGACCATCGCCAAGCGCAAGACCAGCCACATCTATGTGTCGAACTGGTTCTTCCTCGGCATGATGGTGATGATCACCTATCTGCACGTGGTCAACAGCCTGGCCATCCCGGTTGAGCTGTTCAAGTCCTACTCCGTGTTCTCCGGTGTGCAGGACGCCATGATTCAGTGGTGGTGGGGTCACAACGCAGTAGGCTTCTACCTGACCGCCGGCTTCCTCGGCATCATGTACTACTTCGTGCCGAAGCAGGCTGGTCGTCCGGTGTTCTCCTACCGTCTGTCCGTCATCCACTTCTGGGCGCTGATGTTCGGTTACGTCTGGCTGGGTGCGCACCACCTGCAGTACACCGCACTGCCCGACTGGACCGGCTCCATCGGTGCCGCTGTCTCCCTGGCCATGATCATCCCGTCCTGGGGCGGCGCCATCAACGGCATGATGACCCTGTCCGGTGCGTGGGACAAACTGCGTACCGACTACATCCTGCGCTTCCTGATCATGTCCCTGGCCTTCTACGCCATGTCCACCTTCGAAGGCCCGGTCATGTCGGCGAAAACCGTCAACGCACTGTCCCACTACACCGACTGGACCGTCGGCCACGTGCACTCCGGTGCCCTGGGCTGGGTTGCCATGGTCGGTGCCGGCGCGCTGTATCACATGGTCGAGAAGCTGTGGAACACCCGCATGTACTCCGCGTCGCTGGTGAACCTGCACTTCTGGATGGCCACCATCGGCACCGTGATCTACATCACCTCCATGTGGGTCTCCGGCATCATGCAGGGCCTGATGTGGCGTGACTACGATGAATTCGGCACCCTCACCTACACCTTTGCCGAATCCGTCGCCGCCATGCATCCCTACTATGCAATGCGTGCCATCGGCGGCCTGATCTTCTGGGCTGGTGGTGTGGTGATGCTCTACAACGTGGTGATGACTGTGCGCCAGGCCGCCGGCCAGCGCAGCAGCTCTGCTGCCGCCGCAACCGCCTAAGCGCAAGAGGAGTTCAAAAAATGGCTGATCAAATTCATTCGACCAAACTGCAGGACAAGGTTGAACGCAACGTTTTTGTGATGTTCCTGATGCTCGCCGTATTGCTGTCTGTCGGCGGCCTGGTGGAAATCGTGCCGTTGTTCTTCCTTGATGACACCATGGAACACAACAAGCGGCCGGAAATCGTCTGGCAGCGTCAGGCGGGACAGACGGTGGCGGACTGGAAGGCCGGCGAAGGCGTCCGTCCCTACACCGCCCTGGAACTGGCCGGTCGTGATGTCTACATTCGCGAAGGCTGCTACACCTGCCACTCGCAGATGATTCGTCCGTTCCGTGACGAGAAGGAGCGTTACGGCCACTACTCGCTGGCTTCCGAGTCCATGTACGACCACCCCTTCCAGTGGGGTTCCAAGCGTACCGGCCCGGACCTGGCCCGCGTGGGCGGCAAGTACTCCGACGAATGGCACGCTCAGCACCTCCGTGCACCGCGTTCCGTGGTGCCGGAATCCGTGATGCCCAACTACCCCTGGCTGGACAACAACAAGGTTGACGGTAGCCGCATGGCCAAGCGCATGCGTGCGCTGAAGGCCCTCGGCGTACCCTACACCGAGGACGACATCACTGCGGCTTCTGCCGCGACCGGCAAGACCGAGATGCAGGCCATGATTGCCTACCTGCAGGTACTGGGAACCATGGTGAAGTTCGAAGAGGGTGTGGATTACCGTGAGTAGTCTGCGGGAGTACTTCCACACAGACTGGGCCGCGATGACCACCAGCGACTGGGTGGGCCTGATCACGACCGTCGGCATCTTCATCCTGATGGTTGCCCTGTTTGTGTACGTGCTCCACCCGAAGAACAAAGCCAGGCTGGAATCAAACCGTCACATTCCGATGGACGAAGACGACCGTTTCGATACGGAGGATAAAAAATGAGCGAGCAAAACAATCCGTACGGTGCCCCGACAACCGGGCATCTGTGGGATGACAATCTGGCCGAACTGACCAATCAGCCGCCCAAGTGGTGGATGATTGGCCTGCACGCCAGCTGGATCCTGGTGCTGCTGTATGGCATCGCCTATCCCATGTGGCCGTGGTTCGGCGGCGCCACCACCGGCCTGCTGGGCTGGACCCAGATCGGTGAGTACAAGCAGGACATGGCCGCCATCCAGTCCGTGCGCGCCAAGTACGAAGACCAGCTGCCGGGCATGAGCGCCTCCGCCATCCTGGCCGACAGCGAGCTGTCCGAGTACGTGGTGCGTTCCGCCAAGGTATTGTTCGGCGACAACTGCGCCGCCTGCCACGGCGGCGGCGGCCAGGGCAACCCGGGCTACCCCAACCTGGTGGATGATGACTGGCTGTACGGTGGCGACATCGACACCATCGTCATGAGCATCGCCAACGGCCGCATGGGCATGATGCCGGCCAAGGGTGGCGTGGCGATGACCGATGCCGAGATCGAGCAGCTGGCCACCGCCATTTCCCAGGGTCAGCCGACCTCCTCCCCGCTGTTCATGGAGAAGGCCTGCTTCGCCTGCCACGGCATGGACGGCAAGGGCATGCACGCTCTGGGCGCGCCCAACCTCACCGACGCCATCTGGCGCTTCGGCGACGGCTCGGTGGAGGCTATCAAGTACACCATCGCCCATGGTGTCAACGACCCCTCCAGCGCCCAGACCCGTAACGCGGTGATGCCCAAGTTCGGTGACCGTCTGAACGAGACCGACATCAAAAAGCTGGCGGTATATGTATCCAAGCTGGGCGCCAACTAGGTTAACGCGCCTTACACCTTCAATAATGTAAGCCGGTGGCCGCGCCCCGTGGCGCGGTCACCCCAAGCAAAAGGGGTGTTGCAATGACTGACTGGGTAGCAATTGCGTCGTATCTGACCGTGGCCGTGGCCACTATCATCGTCGTATTCCTTGTAATCAAGGGCTACAACCTGATCTACAAGGACGGCGACAAAAAATAAGCCGTAACACGGCCATAACACCGAGGGGGACTGAATGGTCCCCCTCTTTTTTTGTATACTGCGCTGCCAACTTGATATTTTTCAATTACAGCCGGATTCCCCAGTGCGAGAATCGCCAGTGGCCTGCTGAAAGTCATTGCTTTCAACAGGGCATTAGCTCTGACTTTATCCCGCGACGACGCAGTCATGCTGCGCTGTCCGCCAGGAGGTATCCGTGAACGATCAGGTAGACAAACAGGCACAGGCCGACGAGCTGTACGCTGAGGCCCATTATTGGCACGTCAACACCGGCAACGAAACCATTCATGCCAAGCGCATGCCCGGCCGCTTCCGCAACCTGAAGTGGGGCGCTGCCGCCGTCTGGCTGGTCTTCTTCCTCGGCCCTTATCTGCGCTGGGGTGATCGCCAGGCGGTGTTGTTCGATATCCCGGATCGCCAATTCCACATCTTCGGCATCACCATCCTGCCGCAGGACGTGTGGATGCTGTCCCTGGTGCTGCTGTTCTTTGCCATCCTGCTCGCCGTCATCACTTCCATCGCCGGTCGCGTCTTCTGCGGTTATTTCTGCTTCCAGACCGTATGGACCGACATCTTTACCTGGATCGAGGAAAAACTGGAGGGCGCGCCGCAGAAGCGCCGCAAACTGGACGAGGCGCCGTGGAACTTCACCAAGATCCGCATCAAGGTCATCAAGCACACCCTGTGGATCCTGATCGGTGCACTCACAGGTATCAGCTTCACCCTCTGGTTTGGCGACGCCTTCGAGATGTGGCAGGGCTACTTCACCCTCAACGCTGGCGCCATGGCCTGGGGCTCTGTCGCCGTATTCACCTTCTTCACCTACCTGTTTGCCGGCCACATGCGCGAGCAGGTCTGTTTCTGGCTCTGCCCCTATGCCCGTATTCAGGGCGTAATGTACGACCAGGAAACCATTCTCCCGGCCTATGACTTCAACCGCGGTGAACCGCGCGGCAAACTGAAAAAAGGCCACATCGAGCAAGGCAAGGGTGACTGCATCGACTGTGGCCAGTGCGTGGCGGTATGTCCCACCGGCATCGACATCCGCCACGGCCAGCAGGAAGGCTGCATCACCTGCTCCCTGTGCCTCGACGCCTGCGATTCCGTCATGGACAAGGTCGGCCGTCCGCAGGGGCTGATCCGTTACGCCTCGATGGACGAACTGGAAGGCAAGCCGGCATTGAAGATGTTCCAGCGCCCGCGCGTCCTGGTCTATCTGACCATCCTTACCCTGGCCCTGGCCGGCATCATTTACGGCCTGTTCAATCTGTCCGGCATCGAAGTCAAGGTACTGCATGAACGCCAGCCGCTGTATGTACAGCAGAGCGACGGCTCGATTCAGAACAAGTACAGCGTTAAAATCCTCAACAAGACGGTGCAGGATCAACAGATACGCCTGGTGGTTGAGGGATTGCCGGGACTGAGCGTCAGTGGCGGCGAAGGCAGCATCACCGCCGGCAAGGGGCGCATCACCAGCTATACGGTGTTCGTGCGCGTTCCACGCGAGAACCTCAAGGCCGAGAGCACCCCCATCACCTTCCGCATACAGGCCGAGGGAGACGAGGAACTGACTTCGACCTATACGAGCATGTTTATCGGGCCACGCCGCTAAGTGCGGCCTTCACCAATAATGGGTAACAGGACATGACGACTATCGACACCTCCAGCGACAACCGCATCTCACAGTCCAACAAGCGCGCCTTGCGCAATCCCTGGGTGCTGGGTGGCCTAGCACTCATAGCCACGGTGCTGACGGTAAACATCACCATGATCACCCTGGCCATCACTACCAACCCCGGCCTGGTCAGCAAGGACTACTACGAACGCGGCCGCTACAACGAGCGCCACTACATACAACGCGCCACGGAGCGCTCCACACTGGGCTGGACCGCCAATCTGGAAGTACCGGCCAGCATCCAGCGCGGCGCCTTGCAGACCTATCGCGTCGCCGTTGTCGACCATGTCGGCGAACCTTTGCGTGGCGCCCAGGTGGTGCTGAATGCCTTCCGCCCCTCCGATGCCAAGGCCGATTTCAGCCTGCCACTCGAGGAGGTAGGGGCCGGTATTTACCAGGTGGCCGTGGAATTCCACCTCAAAGGCATCTGGGACCTGCTCATCGACGTGAAACAGGAAAGCAAGGCACTGGAGTTGCCGCGCCGTATCGCCGTCCAGGGTTAGACCCGCAATAAACCCCGCCTCCGCCCGCATCCTTCCCCCAGGGATGCGGGTGGCGAGCACCTACAATAAAGTTGCTCTCCGATGGCCAGCGAACACTCTCACAGCAGCGGCTGTTTTCATTGCGGCCTGCCGCTGCCCCCCAAGGATGACTTCTCCGCCGATATCGCCGGCGAGAAGCGCCCGTTCTGTTGCATCGGCTGCCGCGAGGTGTGCCGCGCCATTTATGACGCCGGACTGGAAGGCTTCTACCAGCGCACGCCGGAAGGCACGCTGCTGGCTCCACCACCCGAGCCACCCAGGGATCTGGCCCTCTACGACCTCGACGAGGTGCAGGAAGAGTTCATCGTCCAGCACGGCGATGAGCGCGAAATCAATCTGCTGGTCGAGGGTATCCACTGTGCCGCCTGCGTCTGGCTCATCGAACGCACGCTGGCCACCGTACCCGGCATAGGCTCCGCCCAGGTCAACCTGGCCGGTCGCCGCCTGCTGCTGCGCTGGGACAACAGCCGCCTCAAGCTGTCCGACATCATCCGCCGCCTGGGCGACATCGGCTACGCTGCCGTACCGTTCGATCCGGAAGTGGCGGAAGGGGCGCTGAAGAAGCAGAACCGCGCCTTCCTGTTCCGCATGGCCTTCGCCGGCTTTGCGATGATGAACCTGATGTGGATATCCATTGCGCTGTATGCCGGCGCCGATGAGAGCGAGTTCCGCAGCATGTTCCACTGGCTCGGCTTCGTGCTGGCCACGCCAACACTGTTTTATTCCGGCTGGCCCTTTTTCAAGGGTGCATGGACCGGCCTGCGACGTGCCCATCTCACCATGGACATGCCTATTGCCCTCGGTGCCACCACCACCTATCTGTACTCCCTGTACATCACGATAACCCAGTCCACCGTAGGCGAGGTGTACTACGACACGGTAGTGAACTTCATGTTCATCATCCTCATCGGTCGCCACCTGGAGTCGGTGTCCAAACGCCGTGCCGTTGCCGCCACCCAGCGTTTGCTCGACCTGCAACCGCGCGGTGCCACCGTGCTGCGCGACGGCGAAGAGCAGTTGTTGCCGATACGTGCCGTCAGAATCAATGACATTGTGCTCGTCAAGGCAGGGGATCGCGTCCCGGTGGATGGCATCGTGCTGGAGGGCCGCAGTGCAGTGGATGAAGCCATGTTGTCCGGCGAATCGGTGCCGGTAGAAAAAGGACCGGGCGACAAGGTTTCCGCCGGCACCATCAATACCCAGAGTGCGCTCACCCTGAAGGTCAGCGCCACACTGAAAAACACCGCCCTGGGTCGCATCATCCGGCTGGTGGAAGAGGCACAGGCCTCCAAGGCACCGATTCAGTGTACTGCCGATCGCATTGTGCCCTGGTTTGTCGCCATCACCCTGTTGCTGGGCACGCTCACCTTCGCCTACTGGGCACGCATCGATATCGAGATCGGCCTGCTCGCCGCCTGCTCGGTATTGATCATCACCTGCCCCTGCGCCTTCGGCATGGCAACGCCCATGTCCATCGCCGTCGCCTCCGGACTGGCCGCCCGCCATGGCATCCTGATCAAGAACGGTGCCGTGCTGGAAACCCTGTCCGACATTACCCACTTCGTGTTCGACAAGACCGGCTCGCTGACCGAGGGGCGCATGGCCGTGCAGGAGCTGCATACGGTCGCCGGCATGAATGCCGACGATATCCTGCTCAAGGCGGCGGCAGTGGAGCGTTTCTCCGAACACCATATCGCCCGCGCCGTTATCGAGGAGGCGCGCGCGCGCGGCCTCAATCCAGCCGCACCGCAGATGGAGAATTTCACCAGCACACCAGGCCTCGGTGTCGCCGGTACCGTGGACGGCACGGCGGTCGTGCTGGGCAACGAGGTCTGGCTGTCGCGTCATGGCATCACACCGGCAGAGGAAATCCAGCCGCACACCCACGCGCTGGAGCAGCGCGGCATCACCTGCATCCACCTCGTCCTGGATCAGCGCTACGCCGGCGTGATCGCCATTGCCGACCGCTTGCGGCCCGATGCCCGCGCCCTGGTCGATGGCCTGCGCGCCCAGGGCATACGCATGACCCTGCTCTCCGGCGATCGCCGGCGTGTAGCAGAGGCGGTGGCCGAGCAACTCGGCGGCATGGAGGTAATCGCCGAAGTCCTGCCGGAAGACAAGGATCGCGTCATCGCCGACCTGCAGCGGCAAGGTGAACGGGTAGCGATGATAGGTGACGGCGTCAACGATGCGCCCGCCCTGATCCGGGCCGACGTCGGCATCGCCATCGGCTCCGGCACCGAGGTATCCGCGGAAAGCGCGGATATCGTGCTGATCAGCAACGAACTGGAAAAGGTGAATCTGGCTACCCGTCTGTCGCGCCGCACCCTGCGCACCATCCGCCAGAACATTGGCATTTCGCTGACCTACAATGTCATCATGGTGCCGCTGGCCATGGCCGCCTATGTTACCCCGCTGGTCGCCGCCATCTCCATGCCGATCAGCTCACTGCTGGTGATCGGCAACGCCGCACGCATCCGCACCCTGTTCAGCAACCGGCGCGAACTGGGCGACTGAAAACGGAAGCCGGCCACAGAGCCTGGAAAACCCTGCTGGAGTCACCCAGCCGGGAGTAGTAATCTCCGTTTGCAAACCAAGCGCAGCGGCATCGAACACTACGGTGAGGGAATCGCACGATGGAAGTAATCTACAGCCTGATCCCCGCGATGATATTTCTGGGCCTGGCCATGGTGGTGGTGCTGGTGTGGGCGATACGACGCGGTCAGTACGAAGACCTGGAAGGCGATGCACACCGCATCCTGCACGACGACGACGACCCCAACCTGCCGGCGGAAATGCGGGGCCAGAAGAGAAAGGCGCCGCGCAGCGACAAGGTCATGCCGGACGCTGACGACGACTGAGGCTTGAGGCGGCGGCGCGCTGCCGCCGGCAGCCTTAGTCCTTGTGCAGGGGGGCCATCAGGCGGGAAAAGTCGCGCGGCGCCACATACTGCAGCACTTCCTTGCCACCGGCGCTCACTGCCACATCCAGCCCACGCTCGGGATAGAGCCAGTGCACCACATCGCCGCCCGGTTCATTCACCTTGCGCGCCGGCACACCGAAACGTTTTTCCACCAACGCATCATCCAGATGCGTGCGCGGCAGGTAGGTCAGGCTGGCAATGGGGGTGGCACGCAAGCGGGCGCTGTCATCGGGGTGCAGTGTAATTTTGCGGCTGCCATCACCCATGGTGGCGATGCGCACTCCGCGCTCGAACATGGCCTGCAGCTCCGCATCGCTCAAGGCCGCCTCCGCCACCAGCTTCGCCGCCAGACCGCTCAGCGTAATACCGTCGAAATAGCCTTCTGCCGCCCGGTGCCCCTGGGGCGACTGAAACAGGATCAGTTCCACCTCGGTCTGAAACAACTGTTCGGCATCACCCAGCGTGCTGTGTCCCAGGCGCAGCCCGAATACCGTACTGGTTCCATCCTCATGCAGAGTAATGGCCCAGGGCAGCATATCGGGCCGATGATCCTGCCGCCCCGGCAGCAGTATTGCCACCGCAACAGCCAGCAGCGAAAAAATCAGTACACCCAGAAAGATATATCGCTCACGCATAAGATTCAGTCAGCCTGCGGCGACAGAGCACCGTCGGGATAACGCGCTACCAGCCAGTCGGGCATTTGCCCGTAACGTGCGAGATGCAACGCATCGGACTCCATGACGATCAGGGCCAGCACGGTGACCAGTGTTGGCATGATGCCGACACCGAAGAATGCCCAGTGCTGCGGCCGCATGTTGCCACCCGACACGAGATAAATCCCCACCATCACCACCACCATGACACCGAGCATGATGATGAATATCCGGCTGCGCCGTGCCGCCAGTTGCCAGTGACACTTCACAAACCAGGGATCGTTCTGCAACGACTTGCGCGCGCGCCACAGGCTGTAGCCAAGGATGACAAACGACAGTACCGGCACGATGAATAGCAGCTGCTGTAGCGAGCTGGCGCTGAGAAAAGCCACAAACAGCAGGACATGATTGAAAATCAGGTTAATCAGAAATAATTCATGCGGCCACTTGGCGGCCTTTGCCACATCTTCCGATACCGCGTAACGATTCATGAATATTGCCTTTTGTAGTGATCTACCCAAGGCGCAACACGTTATCATGCTGTACTGATGATTGCCACGGCATCAACAACCACAGGAGATCACGATGTCATACCGCCTCGCCGCTCCCCTTGCATCACTGTTACTTGTCGGGGGCTGCAGCAGCACCCTGACGCAGGGCACGCCTGACACCATAGCCGTGCAGTCGGAACCGGCCGCGACCGTGGTGGTGATGGGACAGGCGCTGGGCACCACACCGCTGACGCTCCCGGTCAAGACGGTCTTTCCCGCGCACTATCCGCCGGAACAGGAGGCCCACTATGGCCGCATCACCCTGAAAAAAGAGGGCTGCACGGATTATGTGGCAACGGTCAGCGGCAAGGTACTGAGCCACGGCATCAAGGCGCAGCTCGATTGCGGGGCCAAGGTGGCGCCCGCCCCCGCCCAGGCGGTCGGGCACACGCCAGCGACACCGGCGCCCACCTATTCGCCGGGTCAGCGCTTGCAGCAACTGGAGGATATCTATCGGCAGGGATTGATAAGCGACGAGGAGCACCGCCAACTGCGCCAGCGCATCCTGGATACGCTGTAAAAAAAACGGCCCGCACCGTGTTCCGGTGCGGGCCGTCATCTTCCTCACATTACTTGCTGTGCGACAGCATGCGCAGGTAGCTGACCAGAGAATCCACCTCCGGCTTGCTCAGGAAACCTTCCCAGGCCGGCATGTAGTCTTCCTTGGCATCGCCGTACAGAATGATGTTGCTCAGGCGCCGGTTGTCCATGGCATCCATCTTCACCGCATCGGTGTGATCAATGGGCTTGATCGGCAGTACATTGGTCATCACGCCATGACCCTTGCCGTCGGCACCGTGACAGGCCACGCAGTAGCGGCCATACAGCTCGCGGCCCTGCTCCGGATTGCCCACCAGCGGATGACGCGAGCGGTGCAGGAAGCGCAGGTAGGATACCAGCGCCTGGATCTGCGGCTCCGGCATCACCCGGCCCCACTGCGGCATGTCCTTCAGCTTGCCGTGCGGCGAGTTGCCCTGGATCAGCAGCAACAGATCACGGTCGGAACGCTTGCCGAGCCGCTCGTTGGAGGTCAGGTCGGCCGGGTTGAGCTTCAGGCTCTTGGCCAGCGGACCGCCGCCCTTGCCATCACTGCCGTGGCACAGATAGCAGTAGCTGTTGTACAGCTTCCAGCCATCATAGGTCTTTACCACTTCAGCCCGGGCAGCAGCGCTCATCAAGGCGCCCGCCAGGCAGAGTGACAACACTGCAATCAATTGCTTTTTCATAGGTTCATCTCCCGTTGCTGTGGCGCTTAGAAGCCGGCAAAGATCATCAGGGTGGTGATTGCATCACCGCCCGCCGGCTTGGGCGAGTACTTGCTGCCGCTCTTGGCGGTATGGAACAGCTCCAGCTTCACATTCTGGTACACCATCCAGCTGCCGCCCAAGGTCACCGCATTATCCTGGTGCTTGGTGGCACGGCCATTGTCGGCAGTGCGGTAGGCCAGGTAGACATTGGCCTTGTTGGGGATCACGCCCAGCTCCGCCATCAGGCCCAGGGCCTTTTTGTCACGCGTCACATTGTCATCCAGCACCGTGCTGAGGAAGTTGTTTTCCTTGTACGGTACCGAGCCGTAGGAGGCATACAGACCCAACGGCATGCCACGCCACTCACCCTGAGCCTGGGCATCGATCACCCAACCCTCGGTCTTGGCCATCACACCCTCGCCATCCACCCGAGCGCCGTACTCACCCGCGTAATACTGCACGCCGAAACCGGTGTCCCAGCCACCCAGATTGGGGGTAATGGCGGCGCGCAGGTAGCTGGCCAGTTTCGGTGCCTGGATGTTGCCGAAGGCCGGCGCCCAGGCCGAGTAGTTGACGAACCAGCCCGGATTGCTCAGCACGACAGCCAGGCCGGTGGCCTCGCCGTCGCCCATGCCCAGATACTGCGCGGCAGACATCGTATTACGGTCCTCAATGGGACGCATGAAGCGCTGGGCACCAGTGTTCAGCATCTCAAAGCCGTAAGGCGCGCCGCCGGCGTCGGTGCTGAACAGCACGGTGGACAGACGGGTGGCACCCATGTCGCGCAGGTTGAAGTGGACCTTGAAGGAGTTGAACAACGAGAAGGCGCCATCACCCAGCTCGCCAGCCTGAATCGTGCCATCTTCGTCGGCGTCCCCGCCCACGTTGGCCTCGCCGAAGGTGGCATGCTCCAGCAGGAAGCCAATGTTCTCGCCGACGCGGCCGCCGATGAGTATCGCCGCCTCATCCGGCCACTGGATCTCGCCGTAGTTGGTCGGCACTTCATCACCGTTACTGTCGAGTCCCTCACCATTGCTCTTCTGATAGCGAAGCTTGGTAACCAGCGTCATGTTCAGGTCCACCGGCATGGAAAGGTCGTCGCCCTCCACCATCGGCTGGGCGCCGCGCATGGTGTAGCCGCTGGCCTTGAAGGCACGCCCGAAGGCATTCAGCGTCGGATAGTGCTGGAAGTGACAGGCCACGCAGGCCATGCCGGTCTGGCGGGCAAAGCCCGGTGTGGCTTCGGCGGTGGTGGAGCCCAGGAACGTTCCCCCGGTAACCAGCGCCAGGGCGGCCGCAGCGCCCCTCCATGATGAGATTCTAATATTCATGTTTTCTCCCCCTAGGTTTCGTATGACAACGCCACGGCTTCGCAACCGGGCGCCTGGAGGGACTAAAACACATAGATGGGAGCTAACCCATCCGACATATGCTATAAGGTGGATGTGAACTGCTTCACGAAATAAATCAATTTTCCGCCCCTATCCGGCAAATGCTCTAATCAGGCACGGAATGGCGAGCGGAAAGACTGGGAGAGGGTCGAGCCCATCCGGCAGATGTTCTGATACACCGGAAATGGACTGAAACCCCGCTGATCAAGGGTCGTCAGACCCATACAGTGTCTGGGGGAGTTGCTGATGCCGCATCACCATGCGCACCTTACATAGCGTGCTGGCCGTGTTTCTCGTTGCCATCGCCACATTCAGTATCCTCGACTTCATCCTCGACTGGCCGCATGCCATGTCCGCGACCCACATGCTGGTGGAGCTGGGGCTGATCGTCTCCAGTCTGGGCGCAGCCCTTTATCTGGGTTACGGCTGGTACCGGGCGCGCGAGGATGCCGATGAGGCCCAGCAATGCCTGGAGAAATACCTGCTCGGTCTGGGGCAGACGATAAATTGCGAATTTCAGCGCTGGGGACTGACCGAAGCCGAGCGCTGCACCGCCATTCTGCTGCTCAAGGGCTTGAGCCACAAGGATATTGCGGATCGCTGCGGACGCAGCGAACGTACCGTGCGCCAACATGCGGTGGCGGTGTACCGCAAATCCGGCCTGGCGGGGCGTGCGGAACTGGCTGCCTTCTTCATGGAAGACCTGTTGCCGCCGCTTCATCCCTCGGACGATGATCACGCCCATCACCAACAACCCGCCGCAAGTGAGCACCAACTCCGCGCCGGTCAGGCCTGAAACACCACATCACATCGCAGGGGTTGCCTGTAACCAGAAGGTCACCGGGCCATCGTTGGTCAGGCTGACCTGCATGTCGGCGCCGAAACGACCGCTCTGCACGTCCGGATGGGACTCCCAGGCACGCTGTAACAGATAGTCGAACAGGTGCAGTCCCTGCTGCGGCTCGGCGGCGGAGGTGAAACTGGGGCGGCTGCCCTTTTGCGTATCCGCTGCCAGGGTGAACTGCGGCACCAGCAGCAGACCCCCGCCGATATCGCGCAGACTCAGATTCATCTTCCCTTCATGGTCGGGAAACACCCGATAAGCAAGTACTCGCTCCAGCAGGCGCTCGGCCTGCGCCTCGCCATCACCGCGCTCCACCCCCACCAGTACCAGCAGGCCGCGACCGATGGTGCCAACCACCTCGCCGGCCACGCTTACTCGCGCCTCGCTCACCCGCTGCAGCAAGGCGATCATGCGCAGCGCTCCGCCATGGCCATGGTGGCCTGAATCAGGGCATCAGTGATGCCGCGTTCGCTGGCCGAGTGGCCGGCGTCGGGGATGATGTGCAACTCCGCCTCCGGCCAGGCCTTGTGCAGTTCCCAGGCGCTCTCGACAGGACAGATCACATCGTAGCGGCCATGGATGATGGTGCCGGGGATACCGCGCAGACGATGGGCATCCTCCAGTATCTGGTTCGGACGCAAAAAACTGTCGTGCCTGAAGTAATGGGCCTCGATGCGGGCCAGGCTGAGAGCGGTGTAGGGATTGCCAAAATGGTCGACCACCGCCTGACTCGGTCGCAGGGTGGCCGTACGTCCCTCCCACAACGACCAGGCCTTGGCCGCCGCCATGCGCACCAGTTCGTTGTCGCCGGTGAGACGCTGGTAATAGGCACTGAGCAGATCGCCCCGCTCCTCTTCGGGGATCGGGGCGAGAAAGGACTCCCACAGATCGGGAAACAGACGGCTGGCGCCTTCCTGGTAGAACCAGTGGATCTCGCGTGGACGGCACAGAAAGATACCGCGCAGGATCAGCCCCAGCACCCGCTCCGGATGGGTTTCGGCATAAACCAGGCTCAGCGTCGAACCCCAGGAGCCGCCGAACAGCACCCAGCGCTCGATGCCGAGATGTTCGCGGATACGTTCCATATCGGCCACCAGGGCCTGGGTGGTGTTGTGTTCCAGGCTGGCGTGGGGAGTGGAGCGGCCGCAGCCACGCTGGTCGAACAGGATGATGCGGTAGCGCGCCGGATCGAAAAAGCGGCGATGGTAGTCCTCGCACCCGGCACCCGGCCCGCCGTGGACAAACAGCACCGGCAGCCCGCCGGGATTGCCACACTCCTCTATGTGCAGGAGATGGGGCGGGTCGACGGCCAGGCTGTGGATGACGAAGGGCTGCAATTCTTGATAAAGGGTGTGCATGACGGCCACCGTATGGTCACGAGAGACCCCATTCTAACAGCGTGGCGGCCTCGCGGATTTGTAGGAATAGGCTTACATGCACTGTAGCAGGGGGATGACTTACAGGCGGCGTGACTTTTGGCAATATACTCCCGACTTCGCATGGATGCGGGGTCTTTGCAAGGAAGCTTGATAGGGAACATCACAGCCTGGCAGGATGAGGCCAGGATTCCGGACACGAACGAGACCAGGATGGTCGCCAACATCGCCCTCCGGACAGGGATGAATCAAGGACACTAAACCCCGGCTCTGCCGGGGTTTTTTTTCGCCTGTGAAATCCGAACGCCGCAAAAACAAACCTGCCGCAGAGACGCGGAGGCGCAGAGATCACGAATGCGGCTCCCAGCAGAATTTGTGGGACCCATCAGGCCTGCGATGGCGTCGAACTGCCAAGGCAGTTCGACAACTCAGGCTCACCGATAAAAAGCGGTTTTCTCTGCGCCTCCGCGTCTCTGCGGCGGGTTTGGAAGTTCCTGAACGCTCTATCAGCCCTCGCTGCTGGCGCGGCCGGCGCGCTTGCGCTCATTCTCGCCCAGCAGCTTCTTGCGCAGGCGGATGGACTTGGGTGTCACTTCCACCAGCTCATCGTCGTCGATGAATTCCAGCGCCTGTTCCAGCGACATGCGGATCGGCGTGGTGAGCAGGATGTTTTCGTCGGTACCGGCGGCACGGATGTTGGTGAGCTGCTTGCCCTTGAGCGGGTTCACCACCAGGTCGTTGTCGCGCGAATGGATACCAATGAGCATGCCCTCGTACACCTCCTCGCCGTGACCGATGAACAGGCGGCCGCGCTCCTGCAGGGTGAACAGGGCATAGCCCAATGCCTTGCCGGCACCATTGGCGATCAGCACGCCGTTGACGCGCTGACCGTAGTCGCCCTTCTTCATCGCACCGTAGTGATCGAACACGCTGTAGATCAGGCCCGAGCCCTGGGTGGCGGTGAGGAATTCGGTACGGAAGCCAATCAGGCCGCGCGAGGGAATGATGTAGTCAAGACGCACGCGACCCCGGCCGTCCGGCATCATGTTCTTCAGGTCACCGCCGCGCTCGCCCAGCTTCTGCATCACGCTGCCCTGATGGATCTCTTCCACGTCGACGGTGAGCTGCTCGAAGGGCTCCTGCTTCTCGCCATCCACCTCGCGCATGATGACTTCGGGGCGCGACACGCCCAGCTCGTAACCTTCACGGCGCATGTTCTCGATCAGGATACCGAGGTGCAGTTCGCCGCGGCCGGAGACGCGGAACTTGTCCGGGTCGTTGGTATCGGCCACGCGCAATGCCACGTTGTGTACCAGTTCGCGCTGCAGGCGGTCGCGGATCTGACGGCTGGTGACGTACTTGCCTTCCTTGCCGGCGAAGGGTGAGTTGTTCACCTGGAAGGTCATGCTCACCGTCGGCTCATCCACCGACAGCGGCGGCAGCGCCTCCACGCACTTGGGATCGCACAGGGTGTCGGAGATATTGAGTTCTTCGATGCCGGTGAAGGCGATGATGTCGCCCGCCTGGGCCTCGGCGACCTCGACGCGCTCCAGACCATGGAAGCCCAGCACCTGGAGGATACGGCCGTTGCGCTTGTTGCCCTCGCGATCGACGATGGTCACCTGGGTATTGGTCTTGACCTTGCCGCGCTTGATGCGACCGATACCGATGACGCCGACGTAGCTGTTGTAGTCCAGCTGGCTCACCTGCATCTGGAACGGGCCGTCCACATCTACTTCCGGCTGCGCGACATGCCTGACGATGGCCTCGAACAGCGGGGTCATGTCGCCTTCGCGGGTCTCGGAATCAAGGCTGGCATAACCGTGCAGCGCCGAGGCGTAGACCACCGGGAAATCCAGCTGCTCATCGGTGGCGCCGAGACGATCGAACAGGTCGAAGGTCTGATCCATGACCCAGTCGGCGCGGGCGCCGGGGCGGTCGATCTTGTTGATCACCACGATGGGCTTGAGTCCCTGGGCGAAGGCCTTCTGGGTGACGAAGCGGGTCTGCGGCATGGGGCCGTCCATCGCATCCACCAGCAGCAGCACCGAATCCACCATGGACAGCACACGCTCCACCTCGCCGCCGAAGTCGGCATGGCCCGGGGTGTCGACGATGTTGATGTGGTAGCCGTTCCAGTCGATGGCGGTGTTCTTCGCCAGGATGGTGATGCCGCGTTCCTTTTCGATGTCGTTGGAGTCCATCACCCGCTCGCCCAGATTGGCGCGCGCGTCCAGGGTACCGGACTGCTGCAGCAGCTTGTCGACGAGGGTGGTCTTGCCATGGTCGACGTGGGCGATGATGGCGATGTTGCGGAGCTTTTCAATCACTAGGGCGTTACCGGAATAGGGGATATTGGGACAAACCGAGGAAAATAGCCGCGCATTCTACCCCAGATGGGGGTTGCTCACCAGTTCGAAATCTGCCGGGATGCGGAAGGAAAAACCCAACGCAGAGGCGCAGAGGCGCGGAGAAACCGCGATTGAGGGCCGGTTTCCTCTGCGACCTCTGCGCCTCTGCGTTAAGAATTTGAAGTTCTTGAGCGGGATTACCGGAGCCGGTCAGGCCGCTGCCCGGCTCGGGTAATCCCACTCACGCCGCTGTTTCACCTTGTCGTTGCGGCGCCGGGCCTTGTGGCTCTTGCCGTGGGCGGCCCCTTTTTTCAGCAGCGGGTGGTCATGCAACGCATTGCGCCAGCGCCCCAAAGGCGCCTGCGGAGCGGGTTTCTTGGCCATGATGTCATCTCCTGGTCGGGTTGGGTTCGGGCATTCGACAGTATAAGTCGTGC
Organism: Thiohalomonas denitrificans; assembly: GCA_020725115.1. Classification (GTDB taxonomy): domain Bacteria; phylum Pseudomonadota; class Gammaproteobacteria; order Thiohalomonadales; family Thiohalomonadaceae; genus Sulfurivermis; species Sulfurivermis denitrificans_A. Next base: position 32,786 of record DYFR01000004.1, on the reverse strand, counting down.
TTGGTTGCCGCCGGGTGTACGACAATGCTCAGGTCAGACCGACGCCGAGCAGCATGCCGATGAGATAGGTCACCATGCCGGCACCGCCGCCGATGAGCACCATGCGCAGGCCGGAGCGCAGGGCGCCGCGACCGGTGAACAGGCTGAGCGCGGCGCCGACCCCGAACAGGCCCAGCAGCGCCAGCGCGGCGGCGGCCGGCACTGGCGCCAGGCCGAGTGGCAACACAAAGGGCAGCAACGGCAGCACGGCGCCGGCGGTGAAAGCGGCAAAGGATGACGCGGCGGCACCCCAGGGCGAGCCGAGGTCATCGGGGTTGAGGCCCAGCTCCTCCCGCGCCAGGGTGTCCAGGGCATGCTCCGGCTGCTCCATCAGGGCCGCCGCCAGCTCCCGCGCCCGCGCCAGGGGCACGCCGCGGGCGTGATAGATCAGCGCCAGCTCCTCGGTCTCCTCCGCCGGATACTCCTCCAGCTCCTCCCGCTCCAGCGCGATCTGGTATTCGAACAGCTCACGCTGCGAGCGCATGGAGACGTATTCTCCCGCCGCCATGGACAGAGCACCCGCCAGCAGGCCGGCCACGCCGGAGGTGAGGATGAAGGCGGTATCGGCGGTGGCGCCCGCCACCCCCATGATCAGCGCCGTATTGGACACCAGACCGTCATTGACGCCGAACACCGCCGCGCGCAGGTTGCCGCCGCTGCCCACGCCGCGGTGCCGTCCGCCCACCTGCTCCACCGTGGTGGGCATGGGATGACCGGGCATAACAGAGCCATACACCGAAATGCCGCGTACCTTCATTGCCGCCAGCACCGGCCGGATGGCGCGCGGCCCCAGGCGGTGCAGCAGCGTCGCCACCACCCGGGCACGACGCGAGGGCGTAAAGCCGGAAGGGACGGTTTCGCCATCCGCCGCCATCTGCCTTTCCCAGATATGCGCCTGATCGTCCGCTGCCGCGGCCAGCGCGGTGAACAGCGCGCGCTTGTGCATGTCGCGCTCCACCGCGGCCACCACCCGGTACAACCAGGCCGACTGCATCTCCTCGTGCCAACTGTCACGCGCCGCCATCACCCCTCCCGACACACCCACGCGATGGTATTGCCGTCGATCCGCACACGCCCTTCCTCGCGCAGCCGGCGCAGGGTGCGGTACAGCACCTCATGGGACAGCCCCAGCTCGGCGGCCCAGGCCTTGCGTGACTGCGTCAGTGTCACCGCGCCGTCGCGGCCCTCGGTTTCCAGATAGTGCAGGACACGCTCGGCGGCGCTGTGGAGACCGAGCCGTTCGTTTTGCGCCCGCAGCGCACGCACCTCCTGCGCCAGACCCCGCATCCAGGCCTGGCGAAAGGCGGCATCCTGCTCCAGCACGGCGCGAAATACCGGCAGCGGGAAGCGCAGCACACGCCCCGCGGCAGCCGCCACCACATCGCAATGGTAGGCGCTGGCTTCCATGCTCGCCTCGGCGATGAAGCCGGAGCGCACCCGCTGCATGATGAGCTGGCTGCCGTCGACGGCGGTCCGCACCAGGCGCAGCTCGCCGTCCAGCACCCACAACATGGCCGAGGGGCGATCGCCGCGCCGATACAGGGTTTCCCCGCCGGCAAAGACGCGCAGCTGGGCCGCCTCGCGCAAAGCCGCGGGAACGACGGCCAGTGCCGGCTGCGCGTGGATGATGGCGTCCCAGTCGATGGTCATTGCTCTCCCCGGTTTCACCCTGGCGGGGCGGATATGATTCAAATCATAACGCAGTGCCGCCCTGCCGCCCTAGCATGCGCCCCATAACAAGAGCTCAGCCCCGGGCTGGAGGAGATCATCATGGGCAAGATTTTCGCTTTCGGTGAAAGCGTCGCCGGCTATGACCTGCCGGTACTCAACGAACGCGAGGTGCGCGCCGCCGCCGGCATCCTGTTCTTCGGCGCGCTGGTGTCGTTCATGAACGCCTGGCTGGCCGGCAACTTCCAACTCATCCGCGTGTTCGTGGTCGCCTTTCTCATCGACTTCACCATCCGCGTGCTGGTCAACCCGCGCTACGCCCCGAGCCTGGTGCTGGGCCGGCTGGCAACGGCGCACCTGGCGCCGGAATGGGCGGGCGCGCCGCAGAAGCGTTTCGCCTGGAGCATCGGCCTGGTCCTCTCGGCGCTGATGCTCTATCTGGTGGTCATCGAACAGGTGGTCGGGCCGCTCAACCTGGCGGTGTGCTCGCTGTGCCTGCTGCTGCTGTTCTTCGAGTCGGCCTTCGGCATCTGCCTGGCCTGCCTCATCTACAACGCCTTCCACCGCGAACGGGCGCGCCATTGCCCCGGCGGCGTGTGCGCCACGCAGCCGCGCCTGCCCGTCGGTCGGGTGCCACTCATGGTGCTGGCCGTATTCCTCGCCGTCATGGCCGCCATCGCCCTCAACCTGCCGGCCGCGACACCCACCGCCGCCGCAGTCGATCCGCGCTGCGTGGTGCCGGACTGGGCCAAGGCCATCGGTCACGAAGAGATGTGGAAGCTGCACAACAACTGTCTCTAACGCAAACCCGGAGCCATCGCCCCATGTCCAGCCGCCGCCGTTTCCTCCTCGGCCTTGCCGCCCTCGCCGTTCTCGCCGGTCCGGCCCACGCCGCACCGCCGACGGTGGAGATCATCGCCATGCCGCACCCGCCGGTGCGCATGGCGCTGCAACCCTTGCGTCACTGGCTCGCCGCACAAGGCGCCGCCATCGTGGTAAAAGAAATCGACAGCGAGACCGCGCAGGGTGCCCAACGCATGGCGCAGGCGGGCCTCTCCGGCCACATCCCGATCCTGATCGACGGCGAGTACCGTTTTCAGCGCCGGGACGGCAGCGCCGTGGCCTTGGTCAACTTCCCCGATCTGCCCGCCAGCCCGCCCGGCGTGCGCGGCAACTGGCTCGACGCCGATGTCGAGGCCGTACTGAAGGAGCGTCTGACGCGATGAACATGAAATCACTGGCAGTGTTGTGCGCCCTGTTGGTCGGCACCTCGACCTGGGCCGATGAGACCACTGACGACGGCCGCATCCGCCTCGGCATGACGGCGGCGGAACGCGTGGAGTTCCTAGCCGAGATGCGCCAGATGCTCACCAGCATCCAGGGCATCATCGCCGGTATCGGCACGGAGGATCGGGAACAGATCGCCGCGGCCGCGCGCTACTCCGGCAACCGCATGGCGCGCGCCACACCCACTTCGCTGCGACAGCGACTACCGCAATCATTCCAGGACATCGGCGGCCCCACCCACATGATGTTCGAGGAGATCGCCATCCGCGCCGACACCGACGACATGGCCGACCTCGCCGTGCTGACCGGCGAGACCATGCAGCAGTGTCTGGCCTGCCATGCGATGTTTCGCGCCGATTAACGGAAGGCGACGCGCAGGCTGGGAATAAGTCCCGCCTGTCGCGCAACCACACACAACACTCTCATCACCATGGATATCCCCGTGAAAAACTATTGGTTTAGTTCCGTATTGCTCCTGGCAGGAAGCCTGCTGCTCGCGGCCGCCGCTCAGGCCGCACCGTTCACCGTGCAGCCCGTCGCCCCCGGCATCTACGCCTTCGTCGGCGAGCTGGGTCTGCGCACCTACGAAAACGAAGGCATGAATGCCACCGCCGGCTTCATCGTCACGCCGGAGGGCGTGGTGGTGGTGGACAGCGGCTCCAGCTGGCGCGTGGCGCAGCAGATGCATACGGCCATCAAGACGGTCACCCGCGCGCCGATAAAATACGTCATCAACACCGGCGGCCAGGATCACCGCTGGCTGGGCAACGGCTATTTCCAGGCTCAGGGCGCGCAGATCATCGCCCAGCGCAAGACGGTGGCGGACATTGAGGAACGCGGCGCCATGCAGTTGGCCGGGCTGCAACAGGAGCTGCGCGATCGCTTTGCCGGCACCGAGATCGTGCTGCCCGATCAGACCTTCGAACAGCAGCACACCCTGACATTGGGCGGCAAGGAGATTCGGTTGCTCTACTTCGGTGGCGGCCATACCCCCGGTGACAGTGTGGTCTGGCTGCCGCAGGACAAGGTGTTGTTTGCCGGTGACCTGGTGTTCGTGGATCGCCTGCTCGGCGTGCTGCCGTTCAGCCGCGTCGGGGACTGGCTGGCCTCCCTCGCCGCCATCGAACAACTGGCCCCGGCCATCATCGTGCCCGGCCACGGCGCCCCCTGCGACCTGGCCAAGGCGCGGCGGGAAACGGCGGATTATTTGCAATTGCTCAACAACCATATGCGCGAGGCGCTGAACAATATGGTCGACCTGCAGGAGGCCATCGACAGCCTGGATCAAAGCGCCTACGCTCACCTTCCCAACTACGAAATGCTCAAGGGCGGCAACGCCAGCCGCGTGTATCTGGAGTTGGAGCTCCAATAACGCGGCCCGCGGGGCCGCACAGCGAGAGGACAGCCTATGAGCCTGGTGCTGGCCGCCGGCCTGGAGAAGAGCTACCGCGTCGGCGAGGTCACCGTGCCCGCCATTCGCGGTGCCGACTTCACCATCGAACCGGCCTCCTTCGTGTCCTTCGTCGGTCCCTCGGGCAGCGGCAAGAGCACCCTGCTCAACATGATCGGCTGCCTCGACCGGCCCAACGGCGGCAAGCTCACCGTGCTCGACACCGACGTTGCCACCCTGGACCGCCACAGCGCGGCCACCTTTCGCGGCAACCACATCGGCTTCGTGTTCCAGGACTTCAATCTGGTGCCGGTGCTCTCGGTGTATGAAAACGTCGAGTATCCGCTGGTGATGGTGCAGAACTGGCCGGCGGCGCAACGCCATGCCCGCGTGATGGAACTGCTGGAGGCGGTCGGCATGAGCGATCAGGCGCACAAGCGGCCGGATCAGTTGTCCGGAGGGCAGAAGCAACGCGTTGCCGTGGCCCGCGCCCTGGTCACGCGCGCCAAACTGGTGCTGGCCGACGAGCCCACCGCCAACCTGGATCACGCCACCGCCTATCGCGTCATCGAGCTGATGAAGAAGATGCGCGACGAGTTCGGCACCACCTTCCTGTTCTCCACCCACGACCCGAAGATCATGGAGGCCGCCGAGGTGATCTACACCCTGGAAGACGGCCGCCTCCAGCAGGGAGGGGCGCAGCATGGTTAACGTACTGAAGCTAGCCACCCGCAACCTGCTGCGCTATCACCGCCGCACCGCCCTCACCGCCAGCCTGATCACCCTGGGCATCGTCGCGGTGCTGATGTTCGTCGCCCTGTCCGGCTCGTTCAAGGCGCTGATGATCGGCCAGATCACCGACTCGATGCTCGGTCACCTGCAGATCCACCGCAAGGGCTACGTCGCCTCCATCGACAACCTGCCGCTCAACCTGCTGATGAAGCCCGGCGCGGTAAACAAGATCGAGGAACAGTTGCAACAGATGCCGCAAATCGCCGCCTCTTCGCCGCGCCTCAAGTTCAGCGCCATGTTCAGCAACTTCACCGAAACCACCGGCATCCGCCTCAACGGCGCCGACCCGGCGCGCGAGGCGGCCACCTGTCCGCTGCTGCCGGGCCGCGTCATCGACGGCAGCACGGCCGGCGGCCTGGTGGAACAGGGCAAGCTGCTGATCCCCGACATCATCGCCAAGGGCATGAAGGTGAAGGTGGGCGACACCGTGGTGCTGGTGGCCACCAATCAGGACGGCTCGGTCAACGGCCAGACCTTCGTGGTGCAGGGCGTGCTGGAGAGCGCCACCGGCCCGGGCGGGCGCGATGCCTATCTGCACATCGACGACGCGCGCAGCCTGCTGCGCCTGGAGGACGCCGCGCTGAGCGAGATCGCGGTACGACTGAAGGACCCGGCGCAACTGCCGCAGGTGATGCGGGCGCTGGACGATACCCTGGGCCAGTTGAAAAACCCGCAGGGCCAGCCGGCGCTGGAGATCCACGACTGGAAGAAGCTGACGCCGTTCACCGCCATCGCCAACATGATCGACCTGCTCACCCTGTTCATCAAGGTGATGCTGGTGGCCATCGTGCTGATCAGCATCCTCAACGTGATGATCATGGCGGTGTACGAGCGCATGCGCGAGATCGGCACCCTGGCCGCCATCGGCACGCCGCCGCGGCGCATCCTCGGCCTGTTCGTCGCCGAGGGCCTGCTGCTCGGCCTGGCAGGAACGGTGATCGGCACACTGATCAGCGTGGCCGCCGTCGGCCTGCTGCGTGTCTACCCGGTGTCCTTCGCCTTCGGCCGCCAGGACAACCTGCAACTGGTGCCCAGCCTCGCCGCCGGCGACGTGCTGTTCATCGGCGTGCTGGTCACCCTCATCGCCGTGCTCGCCAGCCTGCAACCGGCGTGGAAGGCCGCACGCATGGACCCGATCACCGCCTTGCGTTCCGTATAAAGGACACCCCATGAAGCGCCTTTCCATCGCCCTGTTGCTTCTCGCCCTCGCGCCGCTGGCCCACGCCATCGACGCTGCCGAACTGCTGCGCCAGGTGGATCGCAACCTGCAGCCGGAGAGCTACGAGATGTATCGCAAGCTCATCAACATCGAGCCCGACGGCCGCCGCAAGGAGTTCGTGCTGTACAGCGTGAAGAAGGGCGGCGACAAGGTGCTGGCCCTGTTCCTCGACCCGCCGAGCGAGAAAGGCCGCAGCACCCTGCGTCTGGGCGACAATATGTGGCTGTACATTCCCAACGTCGGCAAACCGCTGCGTATCACCTCGCTGCAATCGGTGATCGGCGGCGTATTCAACAACGCCGACATTCTGCGCGTGGATTACGCCGCGGAATATGCTGCGGAGAGCGTGGAAGAAACCTCCGCCGGCTATACCCTGAAGCTCAAGGCCAAGAATGCCAGCGTCGCCTACGACCGCCTGGTGATGCAGGTGGACAGGAAACACCGTGTCCCCCTCACCATCGAGGCCTACGCCGCCAGCGGCATGCTGATCAAGACCCTGCGCTATAGCGAGATCAAGGATTTCGGTGGCGGTCTGGTGCGCCCCGCGGTACTGGAAACCGACAGCCCGCTGTACCAGGGACACAAGTCGGTGATGCTCTACGCCAACATCAAGGCGCGCGACCTGCCCGACGAGGTGTTCAGCCTCAACTACATGGGGCGGGTGGACGACTTGCGGGGGAAGTAGCCGCAAGTTCCGGGACTACAAAACATCTTGTTCATCATGAAACATCTTGTTCATCTTGTCCGTGTTTCGATTCTGTGTTTACCCGCACTCGCACACGCCGCCAGCGACTTTGACTTCGACCTGTCCGCCTATGCCGAACCCAGCCCGTTCGAGCTGCACGGCTATGTGGAGCTGAAATACGAACACCAGCGTCTGACCCAGAATAGCCCACTCTACCGCCTCAACTTCACCGACAGCTCGCGCGATTCCATTGATCGCGACAGCGCGGCCCTGGAGCTGACCGGAAGCTATCGCAGCGGCGATTCACGCCTGTTCGGCACCTGGCATGGCCAGTCTCAACACGACTATCAGGGCAGCACTGCCTCCGGCCGTTTCTATGAGCTGTACCTGAGCCACCAGGCCGATGCGACAACGACGATTGAGGTCGGCAAGCGGGCAATCAAATGGGGCAAGGGCTATGCGTGGAATCCGGTCGGCTTCATCGAGCGCCTCAAGGATCCCGTCGATCCCGAGTTGTCGCGCGAAGGCTTCATCATTACCGGCGCCGACTTCATCCGCACCCGCGGCAGTGACCTGCATACCGTGGCGTTTACCCCGGTGCTGCTGCCCGTGACCAGCGAGGTGAACGATGACTTCGGCCCCAGTCAGGCGCTCAACGCCGCCGCCAAGTTATATCTGCTCTACCGCGACATCGATATCGACCTGCTCTGGCTGAGCGCAGGCAGCCGGCCGGGCCGTGTCGGCATCGACTTCTCCGCCAACCTCGCAACCAATCTGGAAATCCACGGCGAATACGCCTACATCGGCGCTTACGAACAGAAGATACTCGGCCCCGGCGGTCTCGTGACCCGCACCTACGCCGCCCACAGCTGGCTGCTCGGACTGCGCTATCTCACGGAACGCGAAACCACCTGGATCGCCGAGTATTACCATGATGATCGCGGCTACACACAGGCCGAAATGGAGGCATATCTGACGCAGGTGATCAGCGCCCCCGCCGCCACCCTGCCGCAACTGCGTACCATCGGCCAGGCCGGCTATACCCGCCCCAGCGCCATGCAGGACTATCTCTACCTGCGCATTGCGCAGAAGGAACCCTTCGACATCCTCTACTTCACCCCGGCACTCACCGCCATCCACAACGTGAACGACGGCAGCTGGTCGCTCACGCCGGAACTGCTCTACACCGGCATCAACGATCTGGAACTGCGCCTGCGCACCACCGTGCTGGGCGGCACGCACCTGAGTGAGTTCGGCGCCAAACCCAATGACAGCCGCATCGAACTGCGCCTGCGCTACAGTTTCTGAAACCGCTATCCCGGCGCGATACCTGTGCCCTTTTGATCGCGAGAGCGATACCCTGCCAACGTCAACGAATCTGCGAAGCACATGTATCCGGCATAGAACGCCGCTGGCACGGGGAGCGTTGTGCCCATGAGATGCGATTCATGGCCACTTCCACCGTCACTGCCGTGACTTCCGCATTCTCCCCAAATATCTTCTGTGAAATCAGTCACACCCCCATGCGTCCAAGCCGCATTACTCCTGCGCCAGACGACTTGCGAGAAACATTGTCTGAATCGGAAATGTCACGACATCAAACATTACAGCCAGTGGTAATGCTGCAAATTTGTCGGAAACTCTACGTGAGTCCGTTACTGTAATTGACTCGCCCAATTCATAAAACTGAACCTGGCGCACACGCTTGAGATTTTGTAGGGGCAACGAAAATTCAGAACCGAGCCCATAGACCTCGCCAGCAAGGTAAATCTCTCTCCAAAATATCGCTCTGGTTGTCCATAAGCCAACGCGCTCACGCTCCTCATGAAACTTCAGGCTCCGAAGTATCCGTCTTTCCTCATCGGTCACTTCGGCAGCATGGTTTCTATATACGATCCTGACAACACCATAAAATTTATCACCGTTTATTACGAATTTAATCGGGCCGCCAGCATTTACAGCGACATGGTCCCCATTTACACCAAATGCGATAGCCGAAAGGTCAACCGCCCCCTTCTTCACCACGTAGGCCTTGTCCAGCCCAATAAACACCAAACTCTGTCCTTCCGGCAAACTTGCAGAATCATCACCCCCATCCACTCGACCAATCGCTACGACGATATCCTCAAATGCAAGTGACGACTGCGTAACGGTCTTGCTGACCGGCGCAGATGACAATAGCACTGTAGCGCACCCAGCAATTGACACAGCCAACATGAGCGAAACAGCAACCCGGGACACATTGTGATTCATACAGCCTCCAATACGACGATCTTTTGTACGCACCCTGCGAGTGAGTTCGTGGTCAGAGTAATGAGTTCTGGGCCTGAATAAAAACTCTCCGATTCTTCCCAAACTCCACACGAGCTGCTACTCCGAGTTTTTACTCTGACCCCGAACTCCGGCTTGTTTGAGTTGTTCGTAGCGCGCCTTGCGTTGTGCCGTGGCATAGTCCTTCACGACCATGCTCGCCCTCTGCCCGAATTCCTGAGTGATGGTAACCTGGGCATTTATCTCTCTTTGCACCTTGTCAGCATCGAAGATTTGCGCGATGCCGCCAGAGGCGCCACCCGTCCTGATTGCTTCTTTCCCTGCGATACCAGCGATGCCGGACTGTGTGATGCCAGAGCTGCTACCCTTGTCCGAGCCGATTCCTGCGCCGCTCAACGAGACGTTCGCACCCACGCCGATCGTCACCCCGTAGCCTTCGGCCTCGTAGGCGGCGCGGTTGTCGAGGTCGACGAATGTCAGCTCGCCGCCGGTCTCGAAGTGGTTGCGTCCCGTGTCCACGGCGGCTTGGGTACTGGCGATGACGCCGCCTTTGAGGGTGGTGTCGCCGTGCACCTCGATATCGAATCCGCCGTCGCCGGCCCTTATCCCGCTCTGCGCGGCGACTGAGGCGTAGGCGCCTTGCGCTTTGCTGTCGCTCATGCTCACCGAGCCGCTGGATGCGCCGTAGCAGAAGGGCGGGATGCACAGACTGACGCCGATGCCGGCGCTGCTTTGCCGGTTATGTGGAATAGCCTCACATATCACGGCAGACACTCAGGCGGCGGCTTCTTGTAGCCTTCCGGGTCACATGCCGGCGGGTTGACCGCGTGTTGCTTGCAGTACTCGTAGTCTGTCTTGATCTTGCACCACCAACTGTTGACCCGGCGCTCCACGCTCGGCTCGGGGATTTCTGCTCCGGGCTGGCAGGCGGGTAGGTGTTTGTGGCGATCCCAGGAGCAGTATTCTGCGACGGTGTATCGGTGCGGCTTGAATCCAGCATTTTCCATACAGGAGTCTGTTAGAAAAAAATAATTTAATTGAGAGTCATCATCTCTCAGGCCAAAGGCATATACGAATGATTGAACCGTAGGATCTGGAGTTGGTTCTCCGCATTCGAGCATAGCCTTTTTGACATCTAAGTCACTCGCACCTGCTTTCGACCACAATTTGTATCCTGGCTTCATAGGCTGAAATGGCTTTGTGCACCCGACGAGTAGCGTTAGCAAAATAACGGCCACATATTTCATGGTTTGCTCCTTATTTCAGCCGTTCTGCTTGGATGTTCATTGTCGGCGCTTTACCGTAGTTCTTGGTGCAATCTTTATGCGCAGCCCCCGACCCATAACAGCCATGCACTGTCGGCGCATCGCCAAATATCCTCACCCACTCAACCAGCTTGCCTGCCACCGGCGGGTTCTCAAAGATATCTTCCGCTCCATGCTGCCAGTCGCCATTGTTGGGTCTCTTGCTGTACGTTGCAGGGTTGCCACCAATGAGCGTCCCCACAAAGTCATCGGCATGGTTTTGCAGGTTGATGCCTTGACCGAATCCATCGCTCAGGGTGTCCAGCAGGTTCGCGGCCTGTCTGGCGCTGTAGGCCGGCCCCACCAGCTTGATGTCGGTATCGTACAGGCTGCCGACTGAGGCAGGCATCCGCTCCAGTGATTCCATGGCATTGCCGATGGTCATCGCGCCGCGGCTGTGGCCGATCAGACTCAGACCGGTTTCGCCGTACTGCTGCATGATGGCGCGGGTCTCCTGGGTGGTGTTGGCCAGGCCGAAGAAATCGTTTTCCAGGTATTTCTGGTAGCCGGCCACCAGGAACTCAGAAAGGCCATTGCCTGCCTCTGGGAAGTAGATCAGGTAGACCTTCTCGCCCATGTCTATCTCGCTCATCTGTACGGCGTAGTTTCCCGCCGCGACTTCATCGTTGAAGATGCCGTTGGTGAAGATGATGGGCTTGCCGTCGGCGCCCGGCTGGAGGTTGCGCTTTTCCTCCTCGCTCAAGGCGCGCATAACGGGATTGCCGTTTTCGTCCATCGCCATCCTTCCATCCTGGTCGCGTTCAACCTGGTAAATATCGGCTTTTTTCACAAACATCGTCCGATAGGACTCGTCGGTAAACTTAACCGCTTCGGCATACACCGCCTGCTTGATTTCCCGCTCGGCCTCCACCTGCCGCTGCATTCCCTCCACGTCCTGCTTCTGCGCGGCCGTATGTGCCGCGTCGGTATCGCGGTTGAGCATTGCCACCGTATCCTCCGCGCTGTGGCCGGTGAGTTGCTGCTGCCTCTCGTTGTCGGTGATGACGACCTCGCCCGTGGCAATGGCGCTGCGGGTCTGGCCGCTGGAGCTTCCCGAGCGTTCGGCGTCAAGTTGGGTATTGGCGACCAGGGCTTTGGTGAGGCCGTACTTGCCCTGGGTGAGCATGTCGCTGCTGAGACTGAGGCCGGAGGCGCTGGCGCTGGTCTCGGCGCGGTTGGCGAGGTCTTCGGTGGTGAGGGTGGTGGTGACGAGGCGATTGTGCTCGGTGTCGGCATCGCTCGCGATGAGTCCGCCATTGAGGCCGGTGTTGCCACGCACCTCGATATCGAATCCGCCGTCGCCGGCCCTTATCCCGCTCTGCGCGGCGACCGAGGCGTAGGCACCCTGCGCTCTGCTGTCACTCATGCTCACTGAACCGCTGGATGTGCCGTAGCAGAAGGGCGGTATACAGAGGCTTACACCGATGCCGCTGCTGCTTTGCTTGCTGTCGTAGGTGCTGGTGTCCTGCACGCTTTCGATGGTGAGGTCGCCGCCGACTTGGGCAATGACCTGCCGGCCTTCGACCACGGCCCCCTTGAGTGTGGTGTCGCCACCGGAGTGCACGTTGGCGGTATTGCCGGCCTGGATTTGGCTATGGGTATGGAGGATGTCCGTGCCGTCTGCCTGGCCGCGACCTTCGTTGAGTCCGATGTTGAGGGTGAAGCCGTTGCTTTGGCCGCCGACCCTGAAACCTATGCCGACGCTGGCCCCGGAAGAGTTGTTGCTGCTTTGCCGGGTGTGGATGTCTTGTGCAGCGAGGAGGTGGATGTCGTTGTCGGCCTGCAGGCTTGCGTCGTTGCCTGCGCTGACGCCGGAGCCGACGATGAGGATGTCGCCGCCTTGTTCTTCGCTCCGGCGGGCGCTCAGGCGCACATCACGGCCCGCGGCGATGCCAGACCCGGCGGCGCCCTGTCGGGTCTGCACCGTGGTGCTTGCGCTTTGGCTGGTGCCCAGGGAAAGGCTGATGTTGAGGCCGCCGGCCTGGGCGGGATTTTGTTGATATTGCACATAGGCATCGTAGGCGGCCAACCCGGAGGCACTCGCCGCCAGGGTCTTCAGTCGATCGTCTCCGGTCTCGCGCGCGGCGCGCGCCATGCGCTGCCCGGTCTCCAGGGCAGTGATGAGCGGACTGGTAAGGGTCAGGGTGACGCCGGTCTGCCGATAGCGGTTTTCCAGACGGGTGCTGGCATGCTCCTCCGTCGTCAGGACAGCGATGTCGCGGGCCGTGATGTCGATGTCACCCTGCGGGGCGAGCACGTCACTGCCCTGCTGCTCATAACGGCCGCCGGCTTCGATCTGAACCTGGCCATCCAGGCTGCCAACGGTACTGCGTGCCGCAGTGAGCTGCCGGCTCTGGGCATCGGTGCTTTGCTGCCGGGTGCCGTAGGTTACCGACAGGCCGCCGCCGCTGAACAGGCCGCTTTCGCTGACATCCTTGAAGTGAACCTCCTCGCTGGTGTCGCTCGCCGATGCGAGGGTGATGTCGCCCTGCGCCCGCAGGCTCACGTCGCGGCTGGCTACCACCTGGCTGCCGCTGATGTCCATATTCCGCCCCGCCAGCATATCCACACGCTCGGCGCTCAAGGTGCTGCCGACCGCACGGGTGTCGGCATGGGCATCGCGGATGGTGGTGGTCTTGCTGGAGAACAGGCTGTAGCTGGTATCCTGGTAGGCGATGTCCGACATCTCACTGGCCTGGCCGGCCTGGAGACGAATGTCGTTGCCGGCCGTGACGCTCAGTTCCCCGTCGCGGCTGACTACCTGGCCGGCGGTGGCCGCAACATCATTGCCGGCGCGTAGCCGCACATCGCCGGCGACCGCGATCTCCGTCCCCGCGTCCTGGTTGTGTCCCTTCTTCACGTGGGTCACCGCATTCCACACGGTATTGTCCTGGCGGCCGACGGTAACCGTGCCGAGAAGGATGTCGCGCCCGGCATCGATCACCGTTTCACCTCCGGCGCCGTCGTTGGCGATGGCCGCGGCGGTCAGGTTCACGTCGCGGCCGGCACTGGCCAGCAGCATCCCGCCGGACTTGCTCACGTAGAGCGTGGCGGCACGATCGATGTTGGTCTGGCTGTAGCTGCTGGCACCGTGCAGGTTGGCGTCGCTCCGAGTCGTGGTCACCACATTGAGATCACGACCTGCGACCAGTGCCAGGTGCCCGCCGCCGATGATCGTGCCGCCGATGTTGTCGATGTCCTCGCGCGCCAGAAGAACCACGCTGTCGCCATGGATGCGACCGCCGCTATTTTCGATACCGCCGCTTTCCACCGCCAGCCCTTCGTGCGCCGCCAGCGTACCGCTGTTGTGCAGAACATCCTCCACCGCAAGCATGATATTGCGGCCGGCGATGAGGGTGCCGGAGGCATCGAGATCGCCGTCCCTGACCCGGGCGTATACCTGCGGCACCAGGGCGCGGACGATACTGCCGTCAGCAAGCCGTACCTCCTGCTCGACCAGCCAGACGATGTCACTGGTAAGCCGTGCTACCTGCTGCGCGGTAAGTGCGATGCCCGGACGCAACTGCAGCTCGGCGGCGGCGGTAATGCCGTTGTCCATCAGGGCACGGAACTGCGCTTCGTCGTTGTCATGGCCGGCCAGATAGCGCTGACCGGTCTGCGCGGCGATCTGATCGCGGATCAGGCTCTGTTCGTAGAAACCGTCGCCCAGACGGCGCAGGACGCCGGTGGGCTCCAGCTCCAGCGCGGCCAGCATGTAATCGCTGCCCAGCCAGGTACGGTAATCCGCAAAGCGTGGGTCGGTCTCGATGACGGGAGTGCCGGGGTTGGCGAGATTGACGGTATACAGCCCCGGCAGAGCGGTTCCCGTGCCTGCCACGGCGGTGTGTTCAGCTGTGTTGGCGATATTGAGGCTGACGCTGGTTACCCTGTCGGCCGGATTGTAGGGCACCCAGGATGACCAGCGCGATTCACTGTAAGCGCATCCGCTGGCCGGCCACGGCCAGTAAATCACGCATTGTTCGTATCTGTAGCGACTGTATCCGGAGTCGGAAACGACATGCACTCCCTGCGCGTCGATGTTCTGCAAACGATCCAGATCGCCGCCAAGCGAGCCACCTGCCAGGATGAGGCTCTTGTCGTTGAACAACACGCTGCCCGTGATATGCATGTCACCGCCTGCGAGTATCTGACCGGGCCGGCCCTCAACGACGGTCGTCCGGTATTCACTTCTGGTCACGCTGTACTGGAAGTTGCCGCTGCTCCAGGAAACACTGCTCGGCCCCGCTATCCGCCTCACTTCTGCGGCGTAGTGTTCGTTGGTGTTGTACAGCCCCGTGGCGCTCAAGCCCATGTTACCGAGCGACTCGATGAAGGCGCTGGTATTGTGCAACTCATCCGCACTGCCGACGGCATGGCCGTCAGCATCGAGGGTGCCGCCGACATGCAGATCGCCGGCGCTGAACAACGCTGACTGCTCGCGGTTGCGGATTGTGCCGGCGCCGATGTCGAGCCTGTCCCTGGCGGCGATGACGGCGGCCCGGATTTCGCCACCCACCGACTCGGCATCATTGACCAGGGTATGGGCCGCGATGGCCACCCGATCGCCGTAAATGCGCCCGCCACCCACATTTGTGAGCGATGCGGCGTGGATATGGGTTTCCTGCCCGTCGATCAGACCACGATTCTCCAGTCCTGCCACCGTCACAACGGTATGCCGTGCCGACATCGTTCCCGTGTTGGAGAGCATACCGTCGGCAGCGAGCATCAGGGAATCGCTTGCGGCGTTGATCTCTCCCGCATTGCGCATCCCCAGCCCTGCCTCGGTACCGACGAGCGTAATCTTGCCGGCATACATGCCGCCCAGGTGGGCCACATCGAGCGCATAGACGTATTGGGGAACACCGGCGGGAACCGGAGTGATCTGATCATGGCCGGCGTCGATATGATTGGCGCCTGCTATCACCTTCAGTTGTTCCGCCCAGACGCCGGCGTTGACCTCCACGGCCCGGGCCAGGATGGCCGCATAGTCCGTTTGAGCCAGGTCCAGACCGGCGCCTTCGATCCTTATGGTGCCCTGTTCGACCGAGTATCCCCTGAGGTCGCCGCCGTGCATGAGCGGAGTACCCGTGGTGAGGGTGGTACGGCTGGCGTTGATGAAGCCGCCGCCGTTGACGCTGATGCCGGAAGGATTGGCGATGACGACCTCGGCACGGCTGCCTGCGACTTCGACATAGCCGTTCAGGCGACTGGGCAAACTGGAGTTCACCTCGTTCAGGATGATTCGTGCGCTACCGTGCACCAGGTTTGGGTTGCCCTGAACCCAGCCGCCGATCTGGGTCTGTGTGTTGCAACTGGAATTGTTGAGAATTGCGCCGCGGCCGTCGACGTCGAACTGGCTGTAGCTGTTGCGCGACACGCCCGCCACGCTCGGTGTCTGGATGTTGACCTGGGGCGTACCGTTGGCGGTGACGGCCACCGTGGGTTGCTGGTTCTGTGGTGCAGATGCGTCGGCGATGATGGCGGCGTTGATGCCCATGGGCACACCCAACCCTAGCGCGGTCAACATGGCCATGGCCGCCGCATTGCGCCCTGCTGGGTGCGGCCTGGCGCCCTCACCCCTCCGGCGCGTCGCCGCACTGCGCTTGCCCTTGCCACGGGCCCTGGTAAATTCGGCGACCGCCACCGATACGCCGCGGCTGCGACTGAAGACGATGCGATAGAGCTGGCTGTTCATGATCGAAACTCCCTTTCGATGATGGCTATATCTGATGGGCGAGCTGAAATCCCGCCGTGTTGGCCGCGGCCTGGAATCCCGCGGGTTTATCCAGCGGCACGCCGATGAACAGGTCGTAACTCCAGCCCTTCCCGCCGCCGCGCATGCCAAGCACCGCACCGGCCAGACGGGTGCCGGCCAGCTGCCTGGCCGACGGCCCACCCACTTCGCCATAGTCGGCACCGACATAAGCCTGCTGGCCACTGTCTCCCAACCGGACACCCAAATCGTTGCGCAGCAGCCAGCCGCGTTCGCCGGCAAGAACGGTCTCGCCGTCAAAGCCACGTACCGTATGGCGACCGCCGATGGCAAAGCGATCTTGTGCAACCAGTGGCGTCTGGTTCCATTGGGCGCGCCACGTGGCCGAGTAGTGCAGCAGGCTTGCTCCCGCCCGAAAGGGATGGGAAAACTGCGTGTCGGCGGTAACGACGATGGGGCGCGCCGTACCCTCCCCCGTCGCCTCTTCCGGGGCAGGCAAAGCGCCCAGGATGGCCTCGCCGCGCCGGTAAGTGACGCTTGCTGTGAGCGTTGAGCCGTTCAGGTACTCGCGGTGATTCAATGCCAGCAACCAGCCGGCCATGCGGCGGCGCTGCAGTTCTATTTCTGTGTCGTCGATGTGATTGCTCGATTCACGCAGCCAGCCCGCCACGGCGATACCCGTTTTTCCGGTGCGACCGCGGTGAACGACACGTGACAGGCGCAACTCCCCGTTGCGGCTGGTGCCGCTGTAGATGTAGGTCTGGTTGATGCCCTGAATCTGCTGGTGATAGTCGTAACCACTGGCGGTGAGCCCCCATGACCAGTAGCCGGAGGGAATGGAATAATGGGCGGTATACCCCTGGGTGCCCCGCTGGCCCTGGGCGCCGCCGCCGAGGGCGCGATTTACGCTGACATAAAATGCATCGTTGAGTGCCAGCGGATTGTCCCATGACAACGTAACCGTGCCCTGGTACTTTCCTGTGGCCTCACTGCCCGCATCGTCCACCGAAACAGCGAGGCGTAACGGCCTGCCCTGCCGCCAGTCCACCAGGAGATCGCTGTCGCCTGGCTGTGCATCGGGAGCCGTCGCAGGCACGATTTGAATATCGGCCTCGACGCTTGGCACCCCCTTGAGGTTCTCCAGTGCCTGCTCGATGTCGCGCAGATTGAGCACATCGCCTGACCGTTGCGGAAACGCCATGCCCAGTACGTAGCCGGGCACGCCTTCTTCGGATGCCCGTATGTGGCGTACCCGGCCCGGTACCACGGTCAATACCAATATCCCGCTGCTGATGTCCTGGGGCTGCACCAGTACCCGCGTGGTGATGTAGCCTCGCGCCATGATGGCGTTTTGCACACGATGCATTACGGTATTGATGCCCTGAACCCCCAGACAGCGCCCGACAGCGGGATCCTCCGGCGGGTTCGCAGCGGACAGGGCCCACAGGAAACGTTCCGCCAGAACGCCGTCCAGTCTGAGGGTATCAACGGCAAAACAGGGGAACTCCCGGGCCGGCAGGACGCCGGGGGCAACTACGGAAGGCGGGGATTCGAGGCGCACGTCAGGCCGCTTTTCGAGCCGCTCCCTCAGTTCTTGCTGACGTTCCTGCTGACGCCGCAACTCATCGTCGTCCGCGGCAAGGCCAGCTGCGGACGCCAGTGCCGGCACCGCGGCCAGGATCAACAGGGTGAGCAGCCGACAAAATGACCGGCAGGCATCACCCGTGACGAGAGACTGAAACCCTATCCTTGTGAGCATCGATGCACGTTCCCTGTGCTTGCTTGCGCCTCAAACGCTGTACCCGCCCCTAATCACATACTCTCAGGAGGGGAATGGCGAAATGCTAATTCAGTTCCGGAAGACCTGCAAGCCATGTAGACGTCATAATCCGCTAATCTCCGCATAACCATGCCCATACACAAACCCGACTACGACCGCAGCATCGTCAACCTGATGGCCAGCCTCGCCCGGGGGCTGGGCGCGGGCGACACCGGCTATGTACCGTTGCCGGAACTTCCTCCCGACACGCTGCGTGACCGTCCGCTGGCGCTGCTGCTCATCGACGGCCTCGGCGATGCCCTGCTGCAGCAGTTCCCCGACAGTCATCTGGCCCGGGCGCGTATCGGTTCGCTCAGTTCGGTACTGCCCTCCACCACCGCCAGTGCGATCACCTCCCTTGCCACCGGCGTGGCGCCGCAGCAGCACGCCATTACCGGC
Organism: Thiohalomonas denitrificans; assembly: GCA_020725115.1. Classification (GTDB taxonomy): domain Bacteria; phylum Pseudomonadota; class Gammaproteobacteria; order Thiohalomonadales; family Thiohalomonadaceae; genus Sulfurivermis; species Sulfurivermis denitrificans_A. The sequence continues at coordinate 14,200 of DYFR01000004.1, read as the reverse complement.
TGGCACATGTGGCTGCGCGAGCTGGGCAGCGTCGCCACCATCCTGCCGTTTGCGCCGCGCCACGGCGGCGCCGCCTATTCTGCCGCCGGCTGGAGCCCCGCCCGGTTCATCGGCGCACCGCCGCTGTATGACCGTCTTGCCGTCCCCGCCACCGTGCTCAGCCCGGCCTGGATCACCGACTCCGCCTACAGCCGCGCCACCGCCGGGCGGGCCCGGCGTCGCGGCTACACCGGCATGGACGATTTCTTTGCCCGGCTGGTGGAGCTCCTGGGCGACGGCCGCCCGCAGTACCTCTATGCCTACTGGACCGAGCTGGATCACCTGGCCCACGAACACGGCAGTACCAGCCCGCAGGTACGTGACCACTTCCTCGCCCTGGATCGCGCCTTTGCCGCCGCCTGCGCCATGCTGCGCGGCAGCGGCACCCTGTTGCTCGCCTGCGCCGACCACGGCTTCATCGACACCGCGGCAACGCGCACCCTGCACCTGGCAAATCTCCCGCGTCTGCAGGACACCCTGGCCCTGCCGCTGTGCGGCGAGCCGCGCACCGTGTATTGCTATCTGCGCCCCGGCCGCGAGTCCGCATTTCTTGCCTGTGTGCGCGATGAGCTGGGTGCGGCGTGCGAGGCGGTGGAAAGCGCGCAGCTCATTGCCGAAGGCTGGTTCGGACGAGGCACACCGCACCCGCGCCTGCATGAACGCGTCGGCGACTACGTGCTGCTGATGAAGGAAAATTACGTGCTGCGCGACCGTCTGGCCAATGAAAAACCGTTCCAGCAGATCGGTGTGCACGGCGGCATCAGCGCCCGTGAGATGGAAGTTCCCCTGCTGTCTTGCGATCTGTGATTGCCTGCACAACATGACGCCGGGCAGCCCTTAACCTAGACAGCTCATCCGGACTCGAGCGCCATGGCCAGAACCCTCACCGCACGCCTGCACCAGACCGACGGCCCCAAGGGTGTCCGCCTGTTCGAGCTGTTTGACCACCGTTTCCTGCGCGTACGCCGAACCGATGGCCAAAGCCCCTTGCGCGACTATGCGATGGATGTCGCCATCCTCGCACCGGCCGGGCACCCCCTGCACAGCAGTGAGCCACGCTGGCTGTGGGCCGCCGGAGCGGCGGCGCTGGCACTGCTGGCCACGATGGCCGTCCTGCTCGGCGGCCTCGCCCACCCCCTGTTGCTGCTGCCGCTGGCCGGCCTGTTGCTGGCACTGTGCGTCGTCTGTGTCACCCGGTTTCAGCGCAGCCGCCGCCACCTGCTGGTGTTCACCAGCCGCTATGCCGCCGTGCCACTGGTGGAATTGCTCATCAACCAGCCGGAGCAGGCCAGCTACACCGCCTTTATTGCCGCCCTCGGCGCCGATATCGAAAACCGGGAGCGCAGCAGGGAACTGACCCCCGCTGACCTGCGTGCCGGCGAGCTGCGCTCCCTGCGCAAACTGCTCGAACAGCAGATCATCGACCCCGACACCTACACCGCCGCCAAGCAGCACCTGCTCGCCGCCGGGGGCTAAGGCGCACCCGCAGGGGCTTGCCATCGGCGCGCCGATGCTCCACCCTTGCCACATCCCTTCATTACCCGACCGACATGCATATGGATCAGACCTTTGTCCCGCAAAACGAGCTGGAACAGCATCTGCTCGCTGCACAGGAAGGCCGCCTGGGCGAAGAGGAGTTCATGCATGCCCTGCTCACCGCCCAGGTCTTCATGCCCATCCACGACAAGCACCGCATCGGCGGCCTGCAAACATCACAGAGTGCGGCACCACTGACTCTCGACAGCGGTGCCGGCTTCGATGTCATCGTGCTGTTCACCAGCCCGGAACGGGCCAAGACCTTCATACAGGATTACCCCGGTTATGAAGGCGGCCTGCTGGCGGAGTTCACCTGGGTACTGGAAAAGATGGGCGATGGCCTGGGACTGTCCCTCAATCCCGGCTGCGCGGCCGGCCTCGACATGGAACCGGAAACCGTGCAGCAACTGCTGCACCCGGGAGATGCGCCATGAGCCGTGATCTGCGCCGGCATCCACGCATCAATATCCATATCGAGGTGGAACTGATTGCGCCGGAACTGGGAACGATTACCCTGCAGAGCGGCAACCTGAGCAACTCCGGGCTGTTTCTCTGTGTCGAGCAATCCGTAGCACTCCAGATCGGCAGCGAGGTTCACATCCGCCTCAAGCAGGCACTGGGCGACGGCGAGCCGCCGCTGGTCAAGGCGCGTGTGGTGCGCATCGAGAATCAGGGCATCGGCCTGCAGTTCGAAGAGGGTGATATGCCGTGAGTCCGCCGGGCGAGGTCAAGTGCCTGTACTGCGGCGGCGACGTCCCTGCTGAAAGTGCCGACTGCCCCCACTGCGGCGCACCCTCACACTTCCAGCAACAGGGCGAAAATCCGCGGCGCCGGCGCCGCTTCATCATCTACGTCATCCTGGTGTCGCTGTTCTGTCTGGCCATGATTGTGTATTTGCCGCGTTAGAGGCAGATACAAGTTGCAAGTTACAAGATACAAGTTAAAACCTTGCAGGTGCGAACCCGGGCGGTGAGGTTGCAGGTTGGGCTGACGCAGGAAGCCCAACGGTGCGGTCCCCTATCGGAGTTCGTGCAACCACCCCATGCGCCGTAGCCAACGGACCACAGTGGAGGTAGCCATGCGTAGTCTGCACTTCGTCCTGTTGCTGGTATTCCTCGCGAGCGGCGCCGCCTGGGCGCAGGAACAGGCCCGTACCCTGCCCCTGCCGCCCGACTCCCTGGCACAGTGGTATCCGCCCGCCAATCAGCGCCAGGTATGGCTGCACACCATGTTCTCCCTGCGCCGTTCCATGCAGGCGGTGGTCGAATACAACGCCCTGGGCGATGCCAAACTCACTGCACACTGGGCCGAGCGCTTTGCCAGGGACTACAAGCGCCTGGCCGAGATGGTGCCGGAGTGGAAGGACGAGATCGAAGACGCGCAGGCCGACAGACTGGTGGCCGCCGCCATCAAGGGCGACAGCAACGGCGTCAGCAGCGCCCTGCAACGCCTCGGCACCACCTGCCGCTCCTGCCACAACGAAAACCGCGCCATCGTCACGCTCATCTACCGCGCGCCAGACTACAAAAACTTCCGTGTGGAAAGCAGCGACACCATGGAGGAAGTGCCCTATCCGCAGCACATGGAACGGCTGGGCGCGCTGATGAACCGGGTGAAGATCGCCCAGGAAGATGGACGACATGCCGTGGCGCAGGAGGCCGGCAGCGCCTTCATCGCCGGCGTGAAAGACCTCTCCGCCAGTTGCGGCGCCTGCCACAAGGACGATGCGCCGCGCAAACACATCTTCGACCCCACCATCCAGCAGGCACTCACCAAACTGGACAGCGAACTGCAACGGAACAACCGGAAGGGCACCGACGAAGCCCTCGGCACCCTCGGTGCCTACGCCTGCGGCCGCTGCCACAGCATCCACAAAAACACCGCCGAACTGCGCCGCGCCCTGCTGCCGCGCGAGTAGTGTAGTGCTGTGGAGGGGGCTCCTGTGGGTGATCCCTTTTGCAGGAGCCGAGTCCTCTCGGCGAACAGCACCGTGACCGGGCATTGCCTTCGCCCACGGAGTGGGCTCCTGCGGCCAACCCGTCAGCGCAGGGCCGCCTCCAGCGCCGCCATATCCACCGGCTGCGGCAGCGCAACGAAGTGAGTAAAGCGCTGCCGCAGCTTGTTGAACTGCTCCTCCTCGGCCGGCAGATAGAACACCACCATGCGCGTCTCCGGCATCTGCTGCAGCGTGGCCAATACCGACTCCAGCCAGCCCATGCGGTCGCGGAAGTCCGGCATGTAATTGAACTCCGCCACCACCGCCGCCGGTCGGTGCGTCTTCAGAAAGCTGATCGCCTTGCGCCCCGAGGTCACCACCTCCACCCCATAGCCCAGGGATCGGTACAGCGGCGTAAAGTCGGGATAGCCGCCCAGCTCGACGATCATCAGCAGTTGTTTGTCATCACTCATGGCCCACTCCTGTCCTGCTACCAGTATAACGACCAGCAGCCCAGACCATACAAATCACCGGCTTGTTTCGCTTATGCAAATGACTCATTGAATCCTGCGCGCCATCGTTGGAGAATGGCCGGGAGTCGTCGCCGCCCACACCGGCGTTGCGGCTCCCGGCCAGGCGGCAGCGATCTCGGAAAACTTAAGAACAACGGCGCGCCGCGACTTTCCTGCACCCATCCACGTCCTCATCCGGACGCGGCCGGTCTTTGTCAAAACACTACAGCCAACGACAACAAGGTGACTCACACTATGAAACTCCGTTTCCCTGCCCCCGCCATCTACGGCACCGCACTGATCCTCGCCCTGGTGCTGGCTCTGGCCGGACTGTTCCTGTTTCCCCTCCTGGCGCTGGAGCTTGGCGGCAGCCAGCTGTTTGCGCTGGGTATCGCCACGGGCGCTTTTCTCGCCGTGATCCTTGCCGGCCTGCGCTTCGAGGCCGGCCCGGTGCGCGCACCGGACAGCGGCGAGACCCGCTCCATCTTCGTCGGCAACCTGGCCTATCGCGCCTCCAAGGAAGACCTGGAGCAACTGTTCGGCCAGTACGGCGTGGTGCGTTCGGTACGCATCATGACCGACCGCATGACGCGCCGCCCACGCGGCTTCGGCTTCATCGAGATGGAGGCGAACGGCGCCCTGGCCGCCATCAAGGCCCTGGACGGCAAGGACTTCCATGGCCGCCAGCTCAAGGTCAACGAAGGCAACGACCGCAAGCCGCGCGAGAGCCAGGCGGCCTGATGCAACAAAATCCACCGCTGAGGCGCAGAGAAATGAACTCAGGACGTTAAGATGCACCACCGTTCTCCTGGTAGTGAGATTTTTAGGAAAATGGTTTTACCCTCTGCGTCTCTGCGGTGAAAAACAGCCATGTGGAGCCTGCGTGACTGGCGCCGTCGGCGTACGCTGACGCGCCACCCCATCCCCGATGACCTGTGGCAGGCGGCGTTGAGCCGCCTGCCCGTCCTTGCCGCCCTCGATGCGGCGGAGCGGATCCGCCTGCGCGAACAGGCCACCCTGCTGCTGGCGGGCAAGACCATCAGCGGTGCCGGCGACTTCGAACCTGATGCGACCATGCGTGTGCGTATCGCCGCCCTCGCCGCCCTGCCCCTGCTCGGTCTCGACCTCGACTGGTACGGCAACTGGCACGAGATCGTCGTCTACCCGGACACCTTCGTGCAGGAACACGAGTGGGAGGACGAGTTCGGCGTGATGCACCATGAACGGCGCGCGCTGGACGGCGAATCCTGGCAACAGGGGCCGGTGGTGCTGGCCTGGCACGAAATCGAGGCCAGCGGCCAGGGCAACGGCTTCAACCTGGTGATCCATGAGCTGGCCCACAAGCTGGACATGCTGAACGGCGACGCCAATGGTCACCCGCCCCTGCATCGCGGCATGCGCCATGCCGACTGGAATGCCGCCTTCAGCGCCGCCTATGAGGACATGGTGCAACGGGACGAGGCCGGCCTCGACACACCCCTCGATCCCTACGCCGCCGACGCCCCGGAGGAATTCTTCGCCGTGGCCTGCGAGGCATTCTTTGAGACCCCGGCACAGCTGCACGCGGCCTATCCGGCGGTGTATGAACAACTGTGCCGGTTCTTCCGCCGCGCGCCGGCGTGAAAGGCATTCACCACAAGGGCGCGAAGAAAGGAGGACTACTGTGGTGGGAACCCGATAAATCGGGCTCCCGCACTTAAGCCACTTCGCGCCCTTTGCGCCCTTGTGGTGAAAGTTTTCCCCGGTGTTCTGACATACTTTGCCCCGGCACAACGCAGGGGGGAGCGGCCGAGCGAGCGGCGGCAAATCATCATGATCGGCGGCGCCGGCGGCTTGGATCTGGCCCATTTCCTCCGCCGGGCGGTGAATCCGCGATCACGAGCCTCCTGCCGGGACGGGCAGGCGTTTTGTAGGGTCGGGGCCTCTCGGCGAACGTTGCCGGAACAGGCACCTGAATTCGCCCACGGAGTGGACTCCTGCGGCGCGTGCCCTTGATGGATCCTCGAACGGAATCTTCCTGGCGCGGAATGCTCTGTGACCCGGGTTCCGTTTTCCCCCTGCCGCCTGCCGTACCATCGCCGCTCCATCGGCAAGGACGCAGCGAACACAGGGATGAAAAATATTGTCTTGTACCCCCATCGACAGGGGGCGGCGACAGGCCTAGAATCTCGCGCCGATCCCGGAGCGTTTTCCGGTGAGGTCATTCCCCTCCCTGTTGCCGGCCCCGACCGGTTGCCGCAGGTTCCGCAGCAATGAAGTTCCCCCGTGCCGTTATCGCCATCGCGCTGACCGTGATCAGCGTGAACCTGCTGCTATGGGCCGTATTCAACCGGCCACAAACGCCCATCGAGTGGAGCGGCAGAATCAGTGGAGTTTCCTTCAACCCCTACCGCGCCGAGCATGACCCGCGGCACGAACGCCACCCTGATGCCCACGACATAGACGCTGACCTGAAACAGGTGGCGCATCACGTCCAGCGCATCCGCACCTATTCCTCACTCAACGGCATTGAGCAGGTGCCGGGGCTGGCTGCCCGGCATGGCCTCACCGTCACCGCCGGTGCCTGGCTCGATACGCGCCACGAACGCAACGTCGAGGAACTGCTCAACCTGATCCGCAACACGCGCAACCACCGCAACATCGATCGCGTCATTGTCGGCAACGAGGCTCTGCTGCGCGGCGATCTGGACGTGGCACAACTGACCGTCTATCTGCGTCAGATACAGCGCCAGGTGCGCGTGCCGGTGAGTACGGCCGAACCGTGGCACATCTGGCTCGACCACCCGGAACTGGCGGAGGAAGTAGATTTCATCGCCGCGCATATCCTTCCCTATTGGGAAGGAGTACCGGCTGATCAGGCCGTCAGCTACGTGCTGCACCGTTATCAACAATTGACTCGCGCCTTCCCCGACAAACCGGTACTCATCGCCGAGGTGGGCTGGCCCAGCGCGGGTCACACGCTCAAGGCGGCGCAGCCATCGATAGCCAACGAGGCACAGTTTCTGCGCCAGTTCTTCAATGCCGCGCACGAACATCATATCGACTACTTCGTGATGGAAGCCTTCGATCAGCCGTGGAAACGTGCCGAGGAAGGCAGCGTGGGGCCGCACTGGGGACTGTGGGACATCGAACGCGATATGAAACTTCCGCTCACCGGTGCCGTATGGAAGAACCCCTCGTGGCCCTGGCAGGCGGCACTATCCGTGCTGCTGGCGCTGGTGCCGATGCTGTGGTTCCTGCACCGCTGGCAGGCACTGCGCAATCGCGGCAGGCTATTCTTCGCCTTTGTGCTGCAACTCTGTGCCACCCTGCTGGTATGGACGCTCGCACTACCCTTCACCCTGCAGTTGGCATGGGCCGAAACATTGCTGTGGGCATTGCTGATCCCGGCGCAACTGGCGCTGCTGGCGGTGGTTCTGATCAATGGCCTGGAGCTCACCGAGCTGTTGTGGCAACGCGGCCTGCGCCGCGGTTTCCGCCCGGAGGTTCCGTCATCTGATCAGGTGCTGCCGATGGTGTCGCTGCACCTCGCCATCTGCAACGAGCCACCGCAACTGGTGATTGAAACCCTCGATTCGCTGGCGCGCCTCGACTACGCGGACTTCGAAGTGATCGTGGTGGACAACAACACCAGCGACCCGGCGCTGTGGCAGCCGGTGGAGGAACACTGCCGCAAGCTCGGCGAACGTTTCCGCTTCCACTCGCTCGGCAAGTGGCAAGGCTTCAAGGCAGGCGCGCTCAACTTCGCCCTGCGCGAAACCAACCCGCACGCCGCAGTGGTGGGAGTGATCGATGCAGACTATGTGGTGCAGCCCTACTGGCTCAAGACCATGGTGCCGTACTTTGCCAACGAAAAGGTCGCCATCGTGCAGGCGCCGCAGGATCACCGCGACTGGGAAGACAAGCCGTTCGAGGAAATGATCAACTGGGAATATGCCGGCTTCTTCCACATCGGCATGGTGCACCGCAACGAACGCAACGCCATCATCCAGCACGGCACCATGACCCTGGTGCGCCGCAGCGCACTGCTCGGACAGCAGGGCTGGCCGGAATGGTGCATCTGCGAGGATGCGGAACTCGGCCTGCGCATGTTCAAGGCCGGTCACGAGGCGGTATACGTCAACCATCCTTTTGGCCGCGGCCTCACCCCGCACACCTTCGCCGGCTACAAGGGCCAGCGCTTCCGCTGGGCCTACGGTGCGGTGCAGATCCTCAAGGCCCACTGGCGTTCGCTGCTGCCCTGGGACAACAACCCGCTCACCCCGGGCCAGCGCTATCATTTTGCCTTGGGCTGGCTACCCTGGTTCGCCGATGCCTTGCATCTCATCTTCACGGCCAGTGCCCTGCTGTGGAGTCTGGGCCTCATCGCCCTGCCACAATACTTCGCCTTTCCGCTCACCGAGTTTCTGCTGCCGGTACTGGCCCTGTTCGGCTTCAAGCTGTTGCATTCGCTCGTGCTCTATCGTGTCCGCGTCCCCTGCACCTGGCTCCAGACACTGGGCGCCGCACTGGCCGGCATGAGCCTGACCCACACCGTGGCACGCGCCATCATCCAGGGCGTGTTCACCTCCAGCCAACCCTTCCTGCGCACGCCCAAGGCGGCGGAGAAGACTGCCTGGATGCGTGCCCTGCTACAGGCCAGAGAAGAGTTGTTCATCTTTGCGGCCCTGCTGCTGCTCAGTCTCGGCATCGGTTCCCGCTATGGCATGGAAAACGGCGAAGCGGCACTGTGGCTCACCATACTCGCGGTGCAGTCGTTGCCCTATATGGCCGCCGGCCTGGTCTCGCTGTCCACCGCCCTGCCGACGCTGCAGCAACGGCGCGTACGCCGCACCTGGCGCCTGCAGTGGCGCAAACTGCTGCCGAACTGGTAACAGAACAAATGCGCTTTTCTCGCCCAAGGCCGCCAAGAAAATCTCGGGCGTTAAAACGGAGCCCTCTTGGCGGCCTTGGCGAACCTGGCGAGAGTATTTGTTTTTTTAACCGTCAGGCAACGTTGTGGGAGTCCGGCTCCGCCGGGCGATGAGACCTGCCCGACGCCGCCGTCGCCCGATGAATCGGGCTCCCACGACACCTGGGTCTGGTAAAGTGCCTCCATGCAAGCGCTGACCATCCTCTACCACGACGAACACTACGTCGCCATCGACAAGCCCGCCGGCATGCTGGTGCACCGCACCCGCATCGCCGAGGAGGCGGAATACGCCATGCAGCGGCTGCGCGATCAGCTGGGGCAACATGTATTCGTGGTCCACCGCCTGGATCGCCCCACCTCCGGCGTGCTGCTGTTCGCCTTGAGTTCGGACGCGGCACGGGAGATGTGCGCGGTGTTCGAGTCACGTCAGGTGAAGAAGCGTTACCTCGCCGTGGTGCGGGGCTGGACCGATGCAGAGGGTGTTATCGATTACGCGCTGCGGGAGGAAAAAGACAAGGAGGCGCAGCAGGCGCTCACCCGCTACCGCCGCCTCGCCACCGTGGAACTGGATATCCCTGTCGGCCGTTATCCCCAGGCACGCTACTCACTGGTGGAGGTCATGCCGGAAACGGGACGCATGCACCAGATCCGCAAACACTTTGCCCACATATTCCATCCCCTGATGGGCGACACTACCTACGGCGAAGGCCGTCACAACCGGCTGTTCCGCGATCACTTCGGTAGCGAACGCCTTCTGCTGATGGCGACGGAGCTGGGCTTTATCCATCCCTACAGCAAGGCGTCCGTCACCATCAGGTCAACACCACCGACCGATGTCGCAGCCCTGTTTGAGAAGTTTGGCTGGTGTTATCCACAGGCTGCGTCTTACTTCACCGGGTAGGCTGCCACCGGCTGCAATTTCCATATATCGTCGGCATACTCACCGATAGTACGGTCGGTGGAAAACTTGCCGCTGGTGGCGCTGTTGATGATGCTCATCCTGACCCACTTTTCCTGGTCGCGATAGGCGGCGGCGGCGGCACGCTGGGCGTCGACATAACTGCGGAAGTCGGCAGCCACCAGCCATGGGTCATGCGGGCTGCGTATGGCATGGGCAACAGGTTCGAAGATGCCAGGCTCAAGCTGGCTGAAATGACCTGACTCGATCAGATGCATCACGCGCGCCAGATCCGGGTCTGCGGAGATGATGGCATTGGGATCGTAATTTCCCCGCACTTGTTCCACTTCAGCAGCCGTAAGCCCAAACAGGAAAAAGTTTTCCGCGCCGGCCTCCTCACGAATCTCGATGTTTGCTCCATCCAGCGTGCCGATGGTCACGGCACCATTCATCATGAACTTCATGTTGCCGGTACCGGATGCCTCCTTGCCGGCAGTGGAAATCTGTTCGGACAGATCGGTGCCGGGACAGATCACCTCCATGGCGGAGACGCGGTAATCGGGCAGGAAAGCCAGGCGCAATTTTCCTTCGGTCTCCGGATCACTGTTGATGATATCGGCGACATTGTTAATCATCTTGATGATGCGTTTGGCTATGGCATATCCCGGTGCGGCCTTGCCACCAACCAGCACACACCGCGCGGTCCAGTCCGCCGTGTCACCATGCTTGATACGATCATAAAGGTGAATGACATGCAGCAGGTTGAGCAGCTGGCGTTTGTATTCGTGTATCCGCTTGACCTGCACGTCAAACATCATCTCCGGATCAAAATCCACACCACAGGCATCCTGAACCAGAGCAGCCAGACGCAGCTTGTTGTCGAATTTCACCGTGCGCCAGCGCTCACGAAAGCCGACATCATCCGCCAGCGGCAGCAGTTTCCTCAACTGCCCGAGGTCTGACACCCAGCCACCACCGATGGTTTGCGTAATCAATGCATTCAGGCCGGGATTGCAGGCGGCAAGCCAGCGGCGCTGGGTTACACCGTTGGTTTTATTGTTGAATTTTTCCGGCCACAATTCGTAGAAATCATGAAAGAGTCCTTCGGTGAGCAACTGCGAATGCAGCGCTGCCACGCCGTTGACCGAATAACTGCCGACGATGGCAAGATAGGCCATACGCACCATCTGCTCATGGTTTTCCTCAATGATCGACATGCGAGCCAATCGGTCGGCGTCGCCGGGCCAGCGCTGTGCCACCTGTTTGAGAAAGCGCGCATTGATCTCCAGGATGATGTCGAGCAGACGCGGTAACAGACGCCGAAACAGGCGCACCGACCACTTCTCCAGTGCCTCGGGCAACAGGGTGTGGTTGGTATAGGCCATGGTGCGACTGGTGACGGCCCAGGCATCCTCCCACTCCAAACCCTGTTCATCCATCAGCAGTCGCATCAACTCCGCCACCGCAATCGTCGGATGAGTATCATTGAGCTGGAAACAGTTCTTTGCAGCAAACTGGCTGAAATCCGTGTTGTGCTGCTTCACCCATTGGCGCATGACATCCTGCAGTGAGGCCGAGGCAAGAAAATACTGCTGCTTCAGGCGCAGTTCCTTGCCACTTTCACTTGAGTCATTGGGATAGAGCACCATGGTGATGTGTTCGGCATCATTTTTGGCACGCACGGACTCAGTGTAGGAACCAGCATTAAATTCACCCAAGTCGAATTCGTCGGTTGCTGCCGATTTCCACAGGCGCAGTGTGTTGACCGTACCGTTCTGGTAGCCGGGGACAGGCACATCGTAGGGCACCGCCAATACATCATGGGTATTGAGCCATCGGACATGCAGCTTGTCGTCACTGTCCGTCCAGCTTTCGGTGTGACCGCCGAACTGCACGCGCTGGATGTACTCCGGACGCTCCAATTCCCATACATGGCCGTTGCGCAGCCAGTGATCCGGTTCCTCGACCTGATGGCCGTCCGCGATCTCCTGGCGGAACATGCCATATTCATAGCGCAGGCCGTATCCCATCACGGGTAGTTGCAGGGTGGCGCATGAGTCGAGAAAGCAGGCGGCGAGACGACCCAGACCGCCATTGCCAAGACCCGCGTCACGCTCACATTCCCCCAGTTCCTCCAGCACCAGACCGAGACTGGCAAGCCCTTGTGTCGCGCTGTCCTGCACCCCGAGGTTGAGCATGGCATTGCCCAGCGCACGCCCCATCAGGTACTCCAGAGACAGATAGTAGGCATGGCGGCAATCCTGCTCGATATAGGCGTAATCCGTGTTGCGCCAGCGTTCCATCAGGCGATCTCGCACGGTCATTGCCAGCGCCTGATAGGCGTAGTGTGCCGAACGGCAGCGTTTGTCGCGACCAAGGGTATGAGCAAAATAATGGCGGAAATCAAGCACCAGATCCGTCGCGCCAAGCCCGAGCGGGGGCAACTCGGTCAGGTCGCTATTGGGCTGAATTTCGTCACCGGGGAAGTTCGTCATCAGGGGCTCCAGGCAGGTATCTCACTTCTTCTGTCACACTATAACCAATATATCTGTCAATTAGCAGTTTCTAATTTAACCCACAGGGCATTGCACCGTTCTGGCGCAATAACCGCTGATTATCCTCGTGTTTTTTCTCCGGATCCGCCAGCTTCAGGAATCTCCGACGCGGACCAAATACGACTCCATCGCTGTCAGATTCTCCCGGCCCTGCTCCGTACCGGCGGCGGTCAGCAAGGCACGTGCCTCACGGCACAAAGGTTCCAGCTCTTCCTGCGCGAATAACCATAACGCGGCGTCCAGCTCGTCCCGCGGCGCCGATAGCAGGGTGGCGACCAGTTCCTCTCCCTTCACGGGTGAGTCGGGGCGCATCAAATCGGCCACCAGCGGGTATTCCAGCAAATGGTAATGCTGCCGCCGTGCCATCTGCTCCTGCGCAAGCTCCTCCCCGGCCAGCAAATCACCGGCCGCCGCTCTTTGTACCGCGGCCATCAGCGTCGCGGTCAGCCGATGCAAGCCCTGCTTGTACGGCGCGGTATCACCGCCGAGGGAGGCCAACAGGGTATAGGCCTGATCCAGGCGCGCCTTGAGATCGAGCAGAATCTCGCTTTCCTCATTCGGCCTGAGCTGAACAGCCTCCTCCAGCAAGACACGAAAACCTTGTACAAAAGCATCGTACTCGGCCTCGTCCCGTAACCGTGCCGCGATGATGGCCGCCTCATCAACCTGACGCAATGATGACGGGAAAAGCGGGTTATTACAGCGGCGCAACAGTTGCCTCTCGTGTGCTCCGGGGCAGTAAGCGTCATTCATCGCATGCTATGCTCAGACCAGTCAAGGGGATGCACTTTATCATGCCCCCCCATCACGGAGAGCACTATGTTCCTGTCGCGCTTCTTGCCGTTGCTGCCCCTGCTCCTACTCGCTCACACCACCCACGCCACTACGCTGGAGGCATTGCTCGACAAGCCGCGCCCTGCCGGCGTGGTTATCGAAGTAGTGGGGTCGGAACAGGGCCTCCGTCTGGGTGTGCCACGACTACGCGAGGCGGTGATACGGCTACGGGAACGTTTTCCCGGCCTGGATATTGCGGTGGTCAGCCATGGCCGCGAACAGTTCGCCCTGCTGGCGGAAGCAACCGGGTTCCACGATGTTCAGCAGGATATGCGCGCACTGATTGAAGAATCGCAGATAAGCCTGCATGTCTGTGGCGCCAACGCCGAACGTTCCGGCAAGTCCCCCGAAGAGTTTGTCGGTTTTGTTGACGTGGCAGTCCATGGGCCGAGTCAGATCAAGGATTACGAGGCGCTAGGATATGTACGCCTGAAGATGGTGCTACGACCCTAGCAGCCTGTAGAACCTGAGAGATCGTGGCGAGTATGGCGGAAGAACTCGTGGCAGACACAGATCAGTCCGCCAATCCTGTGTCAGTTCGACTTACTCCGGCTTGGCAGCCAGCTCATCGAGTCGAATCAATATTTCCTTGATGACACTACGAACCGAGCGGTCGTCTGTATACAGCACCATGTCTGCGACCTCGCGATAGAGCGGGTCGCGTACCTGCATCAACTCTTCCAGCTTGGCGCGTGGGTCGGCTGTCTGCAACAGCGGACGATTGCGGTCTCGTGCCGTACGCTTGAGTAATTGCTCGATAGAGGCAAACAGATATACAACAATACCGCGCTCGTGCAGAAAGCGGCGGTTTTCCTCCAGCAACACGGCACCCCCGCCAGTCGCCAATACCAGATCTTTTTCTGCAGTGAGATCGTTGATGACATCAGACTCCCGCTTGCGGAAGCCGTCCTCGCCTTCAATATCAAAAATCAGCGGAATACTGGCACCGGTTCGACGCACGATCTCATGATCGCTGTC
>DYFR01000030.1 GCA_020725115.1 Thiohalomonas denitrificans | reverse complement strand
ACTCGAAACTCGAAACTCGAAACTCGAAACTCGAAACTCGAAACTCGAAACTAAATTAGGTGTTCCGAATTTGTAACCAGGCATAGGGCGCCCCATGGGCGCCGTGCTGCGGCGGGCACGGCCCGCCCTATGACGCACCGAAGATAAGGTGGATACCAATTCGGAACACTTATTTAGATACTTAGAAGTTGCTGGGTTTCACGGATGGCGTTGCCGGTCTCTTCCATATCAATAACATTGACGTCCGGACTCAGGCCCAGTTTGGCAAAGGCGGGGACCTGACTCAGATCCTGCTCGGCCATCGGATGGCCGCTGCCCAGATAGCTTTGCAGATTGGCCACGATCACCACATCGACGTAATCCGCTGCAGCCGAATTGTAGCCCATGTTTTCATGTTGCTCTGCAGAGTCCACCAGTTCCGACGGGAAATTCCATGAACGCAGGATGGCTCCGCCTATGCGCGGATGCAGTTCACTGATGATCCGATCCAGTGCCGCTTCATCCTGCAGCAATTCCGGAAAGTCTTCCGCCTTGGTCAGGATCGGCAGGGCACCGATATCATGCACCAGCCCGGCGAGCAGTGCCTGCTCGGGGTTCAATCGGGTGAATTGGCCGGCCAGTGCGTGGCAGATGGCCGCCACTTCAGTGCTGTGCTCCCATAGCCGGCGCAGGCGATGATCGGTGACATCGGAGGTGGCCTGAAACATCTGCTCCATCACCATGCTGGTGGCGAGGTCACGCACGATGCGCATGCCGAGACGGCCGACGGCGGCGTCGACGCTCTCAATCTGGCGGCCGGCCCGCATCAGTGGGCTGTTGGCTACCTGGATCAGGCGGGCACTCAAGGCGGGATCGCTGACGATGATCTTTACCAGATCGGAGATGGATGAATCCGGATCGTCCACCACATCGCGCACCTTGAGTGCGACCTCGGGCAGGGTGGGCAGAACCAGGCGGTTGTGCTCCAGGTCATCCAGCAGTTCGTCGCAAAATTGGCGGCTGATGTCGCTCACGGTGTGTCCTTCTTTATTGAGTTAACTTCCAGTGTCCTGGGCCTCTACCGGGAAGCCATAGGGCAGTGACTTGAATGTCAGGCGCGCTCCAGCGGCATCACCTATGCGAACCTCGTCACCATTATCGTGCAATGTTACCTGTACCACGGCCAGCAGGTCGACGCCGCCGTCCGGCGACGGCTGGGCGTCCACCACCTTGCCTGCGCCCTGGCCGCTGTCGGAGTTGCTGCAGTAGAGCTCGGTGCCTGGCGCCGGTATTGCGTCGCCCGCGATGTGGGCCAGATACATGCGCCGCTTCAGTGTGCCGAGATACTGCATGCGGGCGACGACTTCCTGGCCGGTGTAGCAGCCCTTGCGGAAACTGACGCCGTTGACCAGTTGCAGGTTCACCATTTGCGGCACGAAGGCCTCGACGGTGTCAGGGGACAGGTTGGCGAGACCGGCATGGATGTCGAGCAGTGCCCAGGCCGGGGCGCCGGCCGGTTTGGCCACGCTGGCCAGATGCTGCCACAGTGCCTTGATACTTGCCGCATCACCATATACCTCGGCGCGCGGATGAAGGCCGGCGACACGAATTACGGTCAGGCCGTCGCCATGCGCCACCTCATCGGCCTGCTGCGGCATGCGATCCAGCTGCTGTGCCAGACGGGCATAGGCATGCGGGCCGGAAACGCCGATGCGCAACAGCTCGTCGCCGGCATCGTTCAGGGTGACCTTGGACATCAGGACATATTTGCGCAGGCGTTCCAGCGCCGGTTGCACCAGTGCCGCCGGCATGCGCATATAGTAGGCAGTATCACGCTGGAACAGGCGAAACATGTTCAGCAATCGCCCCTTGGGGCTGAGGTGGCCGCTGAGCTGGCTGCGGTCGACACTCACCTGGCGCACATCGTTGGTGAACTGCCCCTGCATGAAGTTGACGCTGTCCGGCCCCTCTACGCGGAGCAGGCCGAAATGGGACAGATCGACCAGAATATCCCCCTCCAGTGCCGCTGCCCGCTCCTGTTGCGGTGTGCCAAAATGCTCGACCCGTCCTTCCGCGAGGGTGGCGCCAGCCTGCTGGAGAAAAGCCTGCCATTCGCTCAACATGCACATTTCCTCATCGGTTGCATCCGGTCATGATAGCCAAATCGACCGGGCTTGGTAATAGCGGAGTGAAACAGGAAACATTAGGCTCCGTGATGGGGGCCTTTGATATACTTCTCAAGCCATGAGCCCCCCAGCGTCCCACACCAAACGTCCGGTTTCTTTCCATCTGCTGCAACTGCATCTTCCGCTGACGGCAGTGGTTTCCATTGCCCATCGACTGTCCGGCATCCTGCTGTTTCTGGCCTTGCCGCTGGCCATCTGGTTGTTGGATCGCTCACTGGCCGATGCAGCCGGCTACACTGCGGCAGGTCACATCCTCGATGGCTGGGTATTGCGCCTGGGCGCTGCCGTACTCCTGTGGGCGCTGGCCCATCATCTGCTGGCGGGGTTGCGCGTGTTGCTCATCGATGCAGAAATCGGTGTGGAGCGTACGGCGGCACGGCGCAGCGCCTGGTGGGTAACTGTGGCCGGGCTGCTGATTCTGCTGGGCGGGGTACTGTGGCCATGAGCCATCAGATCACCGGTTTGCGTGCCTGGATGGTGCAACGGTTGAGCGCGTTGTATCTGGCGGGCTATACGCTGTGGGCCATAACATATTTTTCACTCAACCCGGTGGCCGATCACGCTGCCTGGCGCGCACTGTGGACGCAGCCGGCGATGGTCATCGGTGCTGCCCTGCTGTTTGTCGCCCTGCTGGTACATGCCTGGGTTGGCGTGCGTGATGTGATTCTCGACTATGTGCGGCCACCCCTGCTGCGATTGGCCCTGCTGGCCTTGCTGTGGGGCTGGCTCTTGCTGCTGGCGGCCTGGCTGCTGCGCATCCTGATACGGGTGAGTACATGACACGGCCGGCAATCCGCAAATTCGACACCCTGGTTATCGGCGCCGGGGGCGGGGGGCTGCGTGCCGCGCTGCAACTGGCCCAGGCCGAGGCCAGCGTGGCGGTGGTATCGAAGGTGTTTCCCATCCGCTCCCATACCGTTGCCGCCCAGGGCGGCATCAATGCGGCCCTGGCCAATGTGCTGCCGGACAACTGGCACTGGCACATGTACGACACCATCAAGGGCAGCGACTATCTGGGCGATCAGGACGCCATCGAGTACATGTGCCGCGCCGCGGCCAATATCGTCATCGAACTGGAACACGCCGGCGTGCCGTTTTCGCGCCTGCCCGACGGGCGCATCTATCAGCGTCGTTTCGGCGGCCAGAGCCAGAACTTCGGCGGCGAGCAGGCGGCGCGTGCCTGTGCCGCCGCGGATCGCACCGGCCATGCCATCCTGCACACCCTGTATCAGCAGAACATCCGTGCCCGCAGCCATTTCTTCGATGAATACTTTGCCGTCGATCTGATCCACGATGAACAGGGATACGTTCTCGGTGCCCTGGTGCTGGAGATCGAAACCGGTGAGCCACTGCTGATCGAGGCCAAGACCACGCTCATCGCCACCGGCGGTGCCGGACAGCTGTTCCGCACCAACACCAACGCCCGCATCAATACCGGCGACGGCATGGCCATGGCACTGCGTGCAGGCATCCCGCTGCAGGACATGGAGTTCTTCCAGTTCCATCCTACCGGTATTGCCGGCAAGGGCATGCTGATCAGCGAGGGCGTGCGCGGTGAAGGCGGCTATCTGATCAACAAGCATGGCGAGCGATTCATGGAGCGCTACGCGCCGCATGCCAAGGATCTGGCCAGCCGTGATGTGCTCAGCCGTGCCGTTTACACCGAGGTCAAGGAGGGGCGCGGTTGCGGCCCGCAGGGCGACCATGTGCTGCTCAAGCTGGATCACCTGGGTGAGGCGGTGGTGGCGCAGCGCCTGCCGGCCATTCGCGAGCTGGCCAGAACCTTTCTCCATATCGACCCGGCACGGGAACCGATACCGGTCTATCCCACCGCGCACTACACCATGGGCGGTATCCCCACCGACCGTCATGGCCGCGTGGTGGTACCCGTCGGACAGGGTGAGGAATCGATCCCCGGTCTGTACGCCGTGGGCGAGTGTGCCTGCGTGTCGGTGCATGGCGCCAACCGCCTGGGCGGTAATTCGCTGCTCGATATCGTGGTATTCGGTCGTGCCGCAGGTAACGACATCATCGAGTATCTGCGTGACAACCGTTACCACCGGCCCCTCAACCAGGCCAGTGTGGACAGGGCACTGGCACGGCTGGCGCGCTGGGAGCACCGCGGGGAGGGTGAAACGGTGGATAGTCTGCGGCGCGAGTTGCAGCAGGTGATGGAAGATCATTGCGGAGTATTCCGCACACAGGAGGTGCTGGAGCAGGGGCTGGAAAAGGTGCTGCAGCTGGAGCAGCGGCTGCAGCATGCGGTGCTGCGCGATCACAGCCGCGTATTCAACACGGCACGCATCGAGGCGCTGGAACTGGAAAATCTGATGGATCTGGCGCTGGCCACCGTCACCTCGGCGCTGGCACGCACCGAAAGCCGCGGTGCTCACAGTCGTGTCGATTACCCCCGGCGCGACGATGAGCGCTGGCTGCGCCATACCCTGTTCTTTCGCGAGGGTCGCACACTGGACTACAAGCCGGTGCGGATGAAGCCGTTGACGGTTGAGTCGTTTGCGCCGAAGGAAAGAACCTATTAAAAGCAATTCAAAATTCAAGATTCAAGATTTACGCGGCAGGGATATGCTCTTTTTTGAATTTTTAATTCGGGATGTTGAATCCAAACGATGAAATTCTTGGTCCATCGCTACAATCCGGAAACCGAGGCCACGCCCTACATGCAGCCGTTCGAGCTGCACGAGGTGCGGCCGGGAATGATGTTGCGTGACGCCTTGCTGGAGCTGAAGGCGGTGCAGGACGAAAGCCTCAGTTTCCGCCACTCCTGTGGCGAGGGGGTGTGCGGCTCGGATGGACTCAATGTCAATGGTCGCAACGTGCTGGCCTGTGTCACGCCGCTGGCGGGGTTGCGTGAGCCGGTGACGGTACGGCCACTGCCGAAGCTGCCGGTAATCCGCGATCTGGTGGTGGATCTGAGCCAGTTCTATCATCATTACCGCTCAGTCAAACCCTACCTCATCGCCTACGATCCGGAGCCCGAGGTGGAGCGACTGCAGAGTCCCGAGCAGCGCGAACAGCTCGATGGCCTGTATGAATGCATCCTGTGCGCCTGCTGCACCACTGCCTGCCCATCCTTCTGGTGGAATCCGCAGCAGTTTCGCGGCCCGGCAGCCTTGTTGCAGGCATGGCGTTTTCTCGCCGACAGCCGCGATCAGGCCACGGCACAGCGCCTGGAGGAGCTGGAGGGGCCTTACCGCCTGTTCCGCTGCCACACCATCATGAGCTGTACCGACGTCTGTCCCAAGGGACTCAATCCGACGCGGGCCATCGGACGAATCAAGGCCTTGATGCTCACACATCAGGTTTAAAGGCAGATACAAGTTGCAAGATACAAGTGAAAGGCCATCGCACATGAGCGTCGAGCGCAGGCTGGCGTGGCGCTGTCGGCGGGGGATGCTGGAGCTGGATATCCTGCTTGCTGATTTTTTGCAGCGCGGCTATGGCGCGCTGGATGAACGGCAACAGAAGGACTTCGAACGCCTGTTGGCGTTGCCGGATCAGGAGTTGCTGGAATATCTGCTTGGCATCAAGCAGGCCACGGATGGAGACCTTGCCCATGTCATCGCATGCATCCGTTACGCCGCTGTACCTTGAGCCGCAGCCCTCGCGCCGGCTGTTGCGGCTGCTGCTGCTGAGTCACCTGTCCAGCGCCTTTCTGCTGGCCGTCCTGTCGGTGCAATTCATCTGGCCGGCCGTCTTGCTGCCGCCGCTCTGGTTCAGCTACCACCATTATCGCCGCCGCTGTCTCGTTCCGGCGCGCATTGCGCGTGAAACTGACGGCAGCTGGTTATGGCACCGCGCGGATGACACCGTGGTACCGGTGCGCCTGCTGCCCGAGACCGTGCTCACCCCCTGGCTGGTGCTGCTCCACGTGCGCGAGGAGGGCGGTCACCGCCACAGCCTCGTGGTGCTCGGCGACAGCCTGCCGGCGGAGCAATTCCGCGCCTTGCGGGTGGCACTGCGGCTGGAGCGGGTATGAACAATTCAAGATTCAAAATTAACGCCATATGAACATGCTTTTTTTGAATTTTGAATTTTGAATTCATAGGCCTGGCTAGCTCCTGGCCTCTGCATGATTACAGCGGCGAGTTGTCCGGCATCAGGATGGTGTCGTGCGGTTCACCCGGTGCGGTATCCGGGTAGTCCAGGGTGTAATGCAGGCCTCGGCTTTCCTTGCGCGCCATGGCCGAGCGGATGATCAGATCGGCCACTTGCACCAGATTGCGCAGTTCCAGCAGGTCGTTGGTGACACGGAAATTGCCATAGTATTCGTCGATTTCACCACCGAGCAGATCGACCCGGCGCTTGGCCCGTTGCAGGCGTTTGTCGGTGCGCACGATGCCCACGTAGTCCCACATGAAACGACGCAGCTCTTCCCAGTTGTGTGCCACCACCACTTCCTCGTCGGAGTCGGTGACGCGGCTTTCGTCCCAGGCCGGCAGAGGAGCCACCGGCGGCAGTTCGGGCAGGCGGGCGGCGATGTCCATGGCCGCGGCACGGCCGAAGACCAGACACTCCAGCAGTGAATTGCTGGCCAGGCGGTTGGCGCCGTGCAGGCCGGTGAAGGTGACCTCGCCGGCGGCATACAGGCCGTTGATGTCGGTACGGCCATTCAGATCCACCATCACGCCGCCGCAGGTGTAGTGGGCAGCGGGCACCACCGGGATGGGCTCGCGGGTGATGTCGATGCCGAATTCCAGGCAACGGGCGTAGACGGTGGGGAAGTGTTCCCGGATGAAGTCCGCCGGGCGATGACTGATGTCCAGGTACAGGCACTCCACGCCCAAGCGCTTGATTTCGTGGTCGATGGCACGGGCCACGATGTCGCGCGGCGCCAGTTCGCCGCGCGGATCGAAACGTTGCATGAAACGGCTGCCGTCGGGCAGCAGCAGTCGGCCACCCTCGCCACGCACCGCCTCGGTGATGAGGAAGGACTTGGCCTTGGGGTGGTACAGACAGGTGGGGTGGAACTGGTTGAACTCCATGTTGGCCACGCGGCAACCGGCACGCCAGGCCATGGCGATGCCATCGCCGGTGGAAATATCCGGGTTGGAGGTGTACAGGTAGACCTTGCTGGCGCCGCCGGTGGCCAGTACCACAGTACGGGAGCGGTAGACCTCCACCTTGCCCTTGGTGCGA
Source organism: Thiohalomonas denitrificans (assembly GCA_020725115.1). GTDB lineage: Bacteria > Pseudomonadota > Gammaproteobacteria > Thiohalomonadales > Thiohalomonadaceae > Sulfurivermis > Sulfurivermis denitrificans_A. Next base: position 34,940 of record DYFR01000030.1, on the reverse strand, counting down.
TCCAGCACATAGACACCGAGCACGCGGTTGCCGCCCAGTCCCAGTTTGGCGCTGGTAATCAGGTCGACGGCAATATGGTTGTCGAACAGGGTAATGTTGTCACGCGCGCGGCTGCGGTCGATCAGGCTGACTTCGATGGCGCGGCCGGTGGCATCGGCGGCATGGATCACGCGCCGGTGGCTGTGGCCACCCTCGCGGGTGAGATGGTAGTCGTTACGCTGGTCATGACCTTCATCACCGGTAAAGGCCACGCCCTGGGCAATCAGCCACTCGATGGCGTCACGGCTGTGCTCGACGGTATAGCGCACCGCATCGGGGTGGCACAGGCCGGCTCCGGCATTGAGGGTATCCTCGATATGGGACTCGACCGAGTCATCGGCATCCAGCACGGCCGCGACGCCGCCCTGGGCATAGAGGGTGGAACCCTCCGCGCTGAGGGACTTGGCCAGTACGGCTACGCTGAGTGATGCCGGCAGGTTGAGGGCGAGGCTCAGGCCGGCAGCGCCGCTGCCGATGACGAGGACATCATAGTGATGCTGTGTTTCGTGTGGCATCGGGTAGCGCAAGCATGGCCTCGGGCAGGGGAAGGGCAGGAGTCGCTGGCCGTGGCCACGCGGCTTGTTTATCATGGCGCAACTATACGAAGTAAGGGCCGAGCAAGTCTATCCTGGGCTGCTCAAAACCCGAAAAGTGAAAAACGCGATGTTTTGGCGAACTCCAGGCGACACCGGCAGTCTATAGCTGGTGTCCAGGTGAGACGCCGCCTTAGTGACGGATAAAAGGTGGAGCCCCATGGGCGTGCAGTATGTTGATCAGGAACTCGTCGAGCGCGTCCAGCAGGGTGACAAGCGCGCGTTCGACCTCCTGGTTCTTAAATATCAGCACAAGATCGTCAAGCTGATTTCGCGCTATGTACGGGATCCGGATGAGTCGCTCGATGTTGCCCAGGAGACTTTCATCAAGGCCTACCGCGCCCTGGCCAATTTCCGCGGCGAGAGTGCCTTCTATACCTGGCTGTACCGTATTGCCATCAATACGGCCAAAAACCATCTGGTTTCCCTGGGGCGACGTCCGCCCGATACCGATATCGATGCGGCGGATGCGGTCCAGCTGGACATGGAATCCTCTTTCGCCCTGCGCGAAAACGATACCCCCGAGCATCTGGCGCTCAAGGACGAGATTGAGCGCACCATCTTCCGCGCCATCGAGGATCTGCCCGAAGACCTGCGCACCGCCATCACCCTGCGGGAACTGGACGGACTCAGTTATGAAGAGATTGCCGAGGCCATGGGTTGTCCCATCGGCACGGTGCGTTCGCGCATCTTTCGTGCGCGCGAGGCGATAGATACGAAACTCAAACCCCTGCTTGACTGACTAAGCAGTAACACGGCGGCAACCAGACACGGAATGACTTCCGAGGCGGTATTGAAAATGGACAAGCATACGAACGAACAGCTATCGGCCCTGGTGGATGATGAGATGCGCGGTCCTGCGTTGCGCCAGGCCCTTGAGCAGTTGCGCCGTGATGCGGAGTTGCAGGAACGGTGGGGACGTTACCATCTGATCAGCGACACCCTGCACGCCAATCTTGCCTTTGCCCAGGCCGCGGGACTGCATCGGCGGGTGCATCAGGCGCTGGAGCAGGAGCCAACCCTGCTGGCGCCGCGCCGCAAGCCGCGTCTGTCGGCACTGGCGAAGCAGGTGGCGGGAGTCGCCATCGCCGCCTCGGTGGCTGCGGTGGCCATCCTCGCCGTACAGCAGAGCGACCTGGAGCCAGGCCCGGCCCCGGCGCCGCTGGCACAGATGGTGCGCCCGGCAGCCAATAGCGCGGTGCAACTGGCCAGTACCGGCAGCAGTCCGCTGGCTCTTGTGGCGGAACGCAGCGTGCGCGGCCAGCTCAACCCCTATCTGGTGAATCACAACGAATACTCCGTTTCATCCGGCATGCAGGGCGTGCTGCCCTATGTACGCATCGTCAGCAACGAGAAGGCCAAGTGAAGCGCATTCTTATCCATCCCTTGCTTGGCGGCATCCTGCTGGTCGTCACCCTGCTGCCGGAGGCACTTGCCGGCGAGTTCACCCCGCGTCAATGGCTGGAACGCATGTCCCAGGCGGCCCATCAGCTCAATTACGACGGCACCTTCGTCTATTCCCATGATGGACACATGCAGACCATGCGTATTGTCCACAGCAGCAACAACGGCATCGAGCGCGAGAGACTGCTGAGCCTGAGCGGCCCCTCGCGCGAGGTGATTCGCGACAATGACAAGGTCACCTGCATCCTGCCCGATGACAACGAGGTGATGGTGGAGAATACCGGTCCCGGACGGCGCCTGCCGCTGGATCTGTCGGCCCGGCTGGGAAGCCTCGAGCAGTACTACAAATTTGCTGATGGCGGCGATGAACGCATTGCCGGCCACAACAGCCGCAAGATAATCATCAGCCCGCTGGACAGCTACCGCTACGGGCATGCCCTGTGGCTGCATCATGACAAGGGTCTGTTGCTGCGCTCCGAACTCTATAACGAGGAAGGGGCGGTGGTGGAACAGCTGATGTTCACCGCCCTGGAGTTCCACGACAGCCTGCCGGCCGGCCTGCTGGAGCCCGAAACCCAGGGGCGTGATGTGGTGTGGCAGCGGGATATGGAACGGACGGTTCAGCCCGGCGAGGAGGAGCTGTGGCGGGTGGGCGAATTGCCGCCGGGGTTTGTACTGGAAAATCACCGCCATCATGTCATGACCGGGAGCAGTGCCCAGGTGGAGCACCTGCTGTTCAGCGATGGTCTTGCCTCGGTCTCGGTGTTCATCGAGCCGGAGACGGAAGGGAATGCCGGGTTCATCGGCGGCTCGCGGCTGGGTGCGGTCAATGCCTATACCCGCAGTCACCAGGGCCACTATATTACCGTGGTGGGCGAGGTGCCGCCGCTGACGGCGCGCCGTATTGCCGAGTCGGTAGCGTTGCGTCACTGATCACATGATCGAAGAGAGCGGAGAGGTGGTGCGAACACAGGGCGACTCCGCCTGGGTACGGACATTGCGCCGCACCAGCTGCGGCAGCTGCTCCGCCCGCAAGGGCTGTGGCACCGGCGCCCTGGCCGGCCTGTTCGGCGCACGGGCGCACGAGGTCGAGGTGCTCAACCCGATCGGCGCCCGGATCGGTGATGAGGTGATTGTCGGCATCAGTGAAACCCTGCTGGTGCGCGGCTCGGTTGCCGTCTATCTGCTGCCGCTGTTGACCCTGATGGCGGGGGCCCTGCTGGCCGAAGGCCTGGCGCCACAGCTGGGCCTGGCGGCGAGCGATATCCCTGCCATTGTCGGTGGCCTGGCCGGTCTGGCCGCCGGTTTTTTCTGGCTCCGTCGGCACAATCGCCGCTGGGGTCGTGATGCCGCCTGCATGGCGGTGATCCTGCGCCGTATCCCGCCGATGGCGGTGGCGCCTCTCCTGTCCGAGAAACTTGATGCGAACTAGCCCCATGACACGACTGACTCTGCATATCTCCTGGCTTTGCCTGGCGTTGCTGCTTCTCAGCGGCGCCGCCACCGCGCGCGAACTGCCGGACTTCACCGTGCTGGTGGAAAATTACGGCCCGGCGGTGGTCAATATCAGTACCAAACAAAAGGTCAAGGCGCGGCCCCATATGCGCCTGCCGCCTGGCGTGCCGATGCCGGAGTTTCCCGAGGAAGGGCCGTGGGGCGATCTGTTCCGCCACTTCTTCGGCAATCCGGGAGAGATGCCGGAGGCTCCGGGCGGGGAAGATGCCCGTTCCCTGGGGTCGGGTTTCATCATCGACGGCGACGGCTTCATCCTTACCAACAATCATGTGGTGGAGGGCGCCGATGAAATTCTGGTGCGGCTCAACGACCGGCGCGAACTGGTAGCCAAACTGATCGGCGCCGACAAGCGCAGTGACCTGGCCCTGCTCAAGGTGGATGCCAGCGGCCTGCCGGTGGTCAAGTTCGGCCAGGGTGACAAGATCAAGGTGGGCGAATGGGTAATGGCCATCGGCTCGCCCTTCGGCTTTGACCACTCCGTTTCGGTAGGCGTGGTCAGCGCCCTGGGGCGCAGCCTGCCCAGTGAAAGCTATGTCCCCTTCATCCAGACCGACGTGGCCATCAACCCCGGTAACTCCGGCGGTCCGCTGTTCAACCTGGATGGCGAGGTCATCGGCATCAATTCACAGATTTACAGCCGCACCGGCGGCTTCATGGGGCTGTCTTTCGCCATTCCGGTGGATGTGGCGCTGGATGTGGTGGCCCAGCTCAAGCAAAAGGGCTATGTCTCCCGTGGCTGGCTGGGTGTACTGATCCAGGACGTGACCCGCGAGCTGGCCGAATCCTTCGGCATGAAGCGGCCGGCCGGCGCCCTGGTGGCCAAGGTGCTCAAGGACGGCCCGGCGGCCAAGGCCGGTATCGAAGTGGGCGACATCATCCTCGAATTCGGCGGCAAGAGCATCGATTCCTCCTCGGATCTGCCGCCGGTGGTGGGGCGTAGCCCGATTGGTGCCGATACCAAGGTCAGCCTGATCCGCAACGGCAAGCGCACGACCCTGAACGTGCGCGTGGAAGAGCTGCCCAAGGAAGAGGAACTGACCCTGGCGGAGAGCAAGCCGGGCAAGAGCAGCGACAACGTGCTCAACATGACGGTGGCCGACCTGACTCCGGAACAACGCAAGGAGCTGGGGCTGGACAAGCGCCAGGGCGTGCTGGTGCAGCAGGTGGAGGCGGGACCGGCCCAGGAGGCGGGCCTGCGTCGCGGCGACGTGCTGCTCAAGCTGAACAACGTCGATGTAGACAACGTGGCCCATTTCAACCGTCTGGTCACCGACCTGCCGGCCGGCAAATCGGTGCCGGTGCTGGTGCAACGTCGCAACGGCCCGCTGTTCCTGGCCTTGCGGTTGCCCAAGTAGTGGTGCAATGCACACTGACGCTTTACCTGCGTTACGGTTGCTCACTGTGCGAGGACATGCTGCTGGACCTGCACCCGCTGCAGCAGGAGTTCGGCTTTAGCCTGACTGCGGTGGATGTGGATTCCGACCCGGCGCTGGAGCGGGCCTATGGTGATCGGGTACCGGTTCTGGCATCGCCGCAGGGGGAGCTGTGCCATTACTTCTTGGACGAAGATATCCTGCGCCGCTATTTCGCAGCCCCCTGATTTTCTGTACAATTTCGCCCACTCTGGCGCCCGATGGGCGCCTCTTCGTTTTTCAGCAGCATTTTGATGCGTCAGCGGCGGAACCCTCTCCAGTGAGCGATCTCGATCATATTCGCAATTTTTCCATCATCGCCCATATCGATCACGGCAAATCAACTATTGCGGACCGGTTCATCCAGATCTGCGGCGGACTGACCGAGCGTGAGATGGAGGCCCAGGTGCTCGACTCCATGGATCTGGAGCGCGAGCGCGGCATCACCATCAAGGCCCAGAGCGTGTCCCTCGATTACAAGGCACGCAACGGCGAAATCTACCACCTCAATTTCATCGATACCCCGGGGCATGTCGACTTCTCCTACGAGGTGTCCCGCTCCCTGGCGGCCTGTGACGGCGCGCTGCTGGTGGTGGATGCCTCGCAGGGCGTGGAGGCACAGACGGTGGCCAACTGCTACACCGCCATCGAACAGGGGCTGGAGGTGATGCCGGTTCTGAACAAGATCGATCTGCCGGCGGCCGAGCCGCAGCGGGTGATCGCCGAGATCGAGGAGATCATCGGCATCGAGGCCAGTGACGCCGTACTGGTCAGCGCCAAGACCGGCCTCGGCATCGATGATCTGCTGGAGCAGCTGGTGCAGAAGATCCCGTCGCCCAAGGGCGATCGCAGCGCGCCGCTGCAGGCCCTGATCATCGACTCCTGGTTCGACAACTATCTGGGCGTGGTATCACTGGTGCGGGTGATGCAGGGTGCGCTGAAGACGAAACAGAAAGTGACCATCATGTCCACCGGACGCAGCTACCAGGTGGATCGCGTCGGTGTCTTCACCCCCAAGATGAAGGACACCCAGGTGCTGGAGGCGGGGGAGGTCGGCTTCATCATTGCCGGCATCAAGGAGATCGACGGTGCGCCGGTGGGCGACACCATCACCCTGTCGGATCGCCCTGCCGACAAACCGCTGCCCGGCTTCCGTCCGGTGCAGCCCCGTGTTTTTGCCGGCCTGTTCCCGATCAGCGCGGAGGATTACGAAAATCTGCGCGAGGCACTGGCCAAGCTGCGCCTTAACGATGCGGCGCTGTTCTATGAACCGGAAACCTCGCAGGCCCTTGGTTTCGGTTTTCGCTGCGGTTTCCTCGGCATGCTGCACATGGAGATCATCCAGGAGCGCCTGGAGCGCGAATACGACCTGGATCTGATCACCACCGCGCCCACCGTCATCTACGAAGTGCTCACCAGCAAGGGCGAAATATTGAAGGTGGATAATCCGGCCAATCTGCCGGAACCCAACTACATCGCCGAGATCCGCGAACCGATCATCACCGCCAATATCCTGGTGCCGCAGGATTACCTCGGTAATGTGCTGACCCTGTGCACCGAAAAGCGCGGCGTGCAGAAAAACATGCAGTTCGCCGGCAAGCAGGTATCGGTCAACTATGAACTGCCGCTCAACGAGGTGGTGCTCGACTTCTTTGACCGGCTGAAGTCATGCAGCCGCGGTTTCGCCTCCATGGACTATCAGTTCAACCGCTTCCAGGCCGCCAACCTGGTCAAGCTGGACATCATGATCAACGGTGAACGGGTCGATGCCCTGGCCGTCATCGTGCACCGTGATCAGGCCCAGGTGCGCGGCCGCGAGCTGGCGGAAAAGATGCGCGAGCTGATTCCGCGCCAGATGTTCGATGTGGCGATTCAGGCCTCCATCGGCGCCCACATCATCGCCCGCACCAACGTCAAGGCGATGCGCAAGAATGTGCTGGCCAAGTGCTACGGCGGTGACGTCAGCCGCAAGCGCAAGCTGCTGGAAAAACAGAAGGCCGGCAAGAAGCGCATGAAGCAGGTGGGCTCGGTTGAAATTCCGCAGGAGGCGTTTTTTGCCGTGCTGCATGTAGGCAAGAAGGGGTAAACATGGATTTTCCCACGATACTGGTGCTCGCCACCGCAATCACCGGCACGGTATGGGCGCTGGATGCGCTGCTGTGGGCGCCGAAACGCCGTGAGCGCGCCGCACCGGGCGGCACACAGGAGGCGGCAGACAAGGCGCCTTATCTGATCGAGCTGTCACGCTCGTTCTTTCCGGTCATCCTTATTGTCCTGCTGATTCGCTCCTTCGTGGTGGAACCGTTCCGTATCCCGTCCGGTTCGATGATGCCGACACTGCTGGTAGGCGATTTCATCCTGGTCAACAAGTTCTCCTACGGTCTGCGCCTGCCGGTACTCAACACCCGCTTTCTGGATTTGGGCTCGCCGCAACGCGGGGATATCATCGTATTCCGCTATCCGGAAGACCCGCGCGTCGACTATATCAAGCGTGTCATCGGCATACCGGGCGATACGGTTGCCTATCGCAGCAAGGTGCTCTATATCAATGGTGAACCGATCGCGCAGGACTATGTCGGCAGCTATGTCGGTGCCGGTTCGGGCGCCGTGATGACCGGTGCCAATGTCCGTGCCGAGAAGCTTGCTGACAGCAGCCACCAGATCCTGCTGCTGCCGGAAGGATTCGAACGCGGTTTCGACTATACCGTGGGCGACGGACAGTATTTCGTCATGGGCGACAACCGTGACAACAGCCGGGACAGCCGCTTCTGGGGCACGGTGCCGGAGGCCAATCTGGTCGGCAAGGCATTTTTCATCTGGATGAACTGGGACTCCGCAGCCGGCCGTATCGACTGGAGCCGCATCGGCAGCGGGATCAAGTAAGGGGAGAGTGAAAAATATGAAACTGATGAGCGCAAGGAAACAGCAGCAGACGGGACTGACCCTGATCAGCTGGATGGTGGTCTTCGTCTTTATCGGTATCGTGGCGATGACCCTGATTCGACTGTTCCCGGTCTACCTGGAACACTTCAGTGTCACCTCCTCGCTGAAATCGCTGATCTCCGATCAGGATTTGCGCGGCGCCGGGCCGGGAGAGCTGCGCACTGCGTTGATGAAGCGCATGGACATCAATGACGTCGATCGGGTCAAGAGCGAGGATGTCACCATCCAGCGTGACGGCAATGTTTACCGCATCAATGTGAATTATGAGGTGGTGGTGCCGTTTGTCCATAACATCAGCTTCCTGGTGAGTTTCGATGACACGGTGGAGGTCGGCGCCCGTTGAATCCGCCGCTGGACATGCTATGCCGCAGCCTGGGCTACCGATTCACCGAGCCGAAGCTGCTGGAAACCGCACTAAGTCATCGCAGTGTCGGCAGCTGCAATAACGAGCGACTGGAGTTTCTTGGCGATGCCGTACTCAGCTTCGTCATTTCTGCCGAGTTGTATCGACGCTTCGCCAGCGCCGATGAGGGCACCCTGAGCCGGTTGCGTGCCTCGCTGGTCAAGGGTGACACCCTGGCACTCATCGCTCGTGACCTCCATCTGGGGGACTTTCTCAATCTGGGCTCCGGCGAGCTGAAGAGCGGTGGCTACCGGCGCGACTCCATACTGGCCGATGCCGTGGAAGCCATCTTTGGTGCCGTCTATCTTGACAGCGGCATCGAGGCCGCAAGCCGCCTGATCCTCGATATCTACGAGGAGAAAATCAGTGCTGCACAGCCTGACGCCAACCTCAAGGATCCGAAAACCCGTCTGCAGGAGTTTCTGCAGGCACGTCGCCTGCCTCTGCCGACCTACAGCGTGACATCCATGGAGGGCGAGGCACATGAGCAGACCTTTGTCGTGAGCTGTCACGTGGACAGTCTGAACGAACCGACCGTCGCTACCGCCGCCAGCCGCCGCAAGGCGGAGCAGGCAGCGGCAGAACTTGCCCTGAGGGCGCTGGAAAATGGCTGAAACCGAAAATTACCGTTGCGGCTATGTGGCCCTGGTCGGACGCCCCAACGTGGGTAAATCGACGTTGATGAATCACCTGATCGGCCAGAAGATCAGCATTACCTCCAGCAAGCCGCAAACTACACGCCATCGCATCATCGGCATCAAGACCGAGGCCGCCTATCAGGCCGTGTATGTCGACACGCCGGGGCTGCACCTCAATGCCAAGAAGGCGGTCAACCGCTACATGAACCGTACCGCCAGGAGCGCGCTGGCCGACGTGGATCTGGTGATCTTCGTGGTCGAGGCCACGCGCTGGACCGAAGATGATGAAAACGTGCTGCGGCAGTTGCGTGCGGGAAGCGTGCCGGTGGTGCTGGCCGTGAACAAGATCGATCACCTCAAGGACAAGGCCGAACTCCTGCCCCTGCTGCAGGGGCTGGCCAGCAAGATGAACTTCGCCGATCTGGTGCCGGTATCGGCTCTGCGTCGCTCCAATCTGGAGCAGCTGGAAGCCGTCGTGGCCAGTCATCTGCCGCAGGGTGAGGCGATTTATGCGGAAGACCAGATCACCGATCGCAGTTCGCGCTTTCTTGCCGCCGAGATCGTGCGCGAAAAGCTGATGCGCACCCTGGGCCAGGAGCTGCCCTATGAACTGACGGTGGAGATCGAGCAGTTCAAGGAAGAGGACGGCATGCTCAATATCGCCGCCGTGATCTGGATCGAGCGCGACAGCCAGAAGCCCATCGTCATCGGCAAGGGCGGCAGCGTGCTGAAGAAGGTCGGCCAGGCGGCCCGTGTCGACATGGAGAAGCTGTTCGACAACAAGGTCTATCTGCAGCTATGGGTCAAGGTAAAGGAGGGCTGGTCGGACGACGACCGCGCCCTGTCGAGCCTGGGCTACACGGACGAGTAAACCGATAATATGCAGTTGAGTCCGCAAATGAACGCGAAAGGACGCAAATTTAAAGACCGTCACTCTCGCCAAGACGCCAAGTGCGCCAAGAAAACAGTTGCACCCAGCGCGATCGCTGGATGCGCAGGAGCGACGATGTCCATGGATGGACGGTATTTGGCGGGAGGCAGGATGCCGGCAGCCATATCCACCCTACCATCTCTGCCTTGCTTGCGGTTTTCTTCGCGTACTTGGCGTCTTGGCGAGATTCAATTGATGTGTTCAGGTTCATCTTAATTCGCGTCCATTCGCGTTTATTTGCGGACTGAGGTTTTTCGGGTAAATCCATGCGGACCGAGCTGCGCCCTGCCTACATCCTGCATCATCAGCCCTACCGCGAAACCAGCCTGTTACTGGAGGCCTTCAGCCTCGATGCCGGGCGCGTCGGCCTGGTGGCGCGGGGCGCACGCAGCGGCAAGGGGGCGGGGCGCGGCCTGTTGCAGCCGTTTGTCCCCGTGCTGCTATCCTGGTCCGGCCGCGGCGATCTCGCCACCCTGACCGGCGTGGAAGGCCGCGGTGGTCTGCGTCCGCTCAGCGGCCGCGCCTTGATCAGCGCGTTTTATCTCAATGAATTGCTGCTGCGTCTGTTGCAGCGTCACGACCCTCACGATGAACTGTTCCATGCCTATGAGCTCGCCCTGCAGCGGCTGAGTGCCGTGCCGCAACAGCCGGAGTGGACCTTGCGCCTGTTCGAAAAGGCGCTGTTGCAGGAACTGGGTTACGGCCTGTTGCTGGATCATGAGGCCCACAGCGGCGACCCCATTCAACCGGCCCGGCTCTATTGCTACCATGTACAGCAAGGACCGTTGCACGATGACTCCGCTGCACTGCCGGGACCGCGCCTGCACGGCGCCAGCCTGCTGGCGCTCGATGCGGAGGAGGGTGCCGATGCGCAGGTACTCAGCGAGAGCAAACACCTGATGCGTGTGATCCTGGCCCAGTACCTGGGCGCCAGACCGCTGCGCAGTCGCGAACTTTTCCGCCAGACATTTGCCGGTCGGGCCGCTGTCCCGCTGGCACACGATGAGGATCAAGAGCCATGAATCCGTTCAATGAAATCCTGCTGGGCGTGAACATCGATCACGTCGCCACCCTGCGTCAGCAGCGCGGCACCCGTTATCCCGATCCGATCCAGGCCGCCATCGAGGCCGAACAGGCCGGTGCCAACAGCATCACCCTGCACCTGCGTGAGGATCGCCGCCACATCCAGGATCGCGACGTGGAGATGCTCAACGACATCCTGCAGACACGCATGAATCTGGAGATGGCGGTGACCGACGAGATGCTGGCCATTGCCGAGCGCATCAAGCCGGTGGATTGCTGCCTGGTGCCGGAACGGCGCGAGGAGCTGACCACCGAGGGCGGCCTCGATGTGGCCGGACAGAAGGAGCGCATCCGCGAGGCCTGTCAGCGCATGGCCGATGCCGGCGTGCGCGTGTCGCTGTTCATCGACGCCGATGCACGTCAGGTGGAGGCGGCGGCGGCCTGCGGTGCGCCCTGCATCGAAATACACACCGGCCACTATGCCGATCTCGGCGAGGCCGAGGCCGTGGCCACCGAACTGGCACGCATCGAGCGTGCCGTGGCCATCGGCAGGCAGGCGGGGCTGCGGGTCAATGCCGGTCACGGTTTGCACTATCACAATGTGGCCCCCATTGCGCGCATCAGCGGCATACATGAACTCAATATCGGCCACGCGATTGTCGCCCGCGCCCTGTTCAGCGGTTTCCAGAATGCCGTCGCCGAGATGAAACGGCTGATGATCGAGTCGCGCACCCAGGCGGTGATGACCGGCCGTCAGTCATGATCTTCGGTATCGGCACGGATATCGTGTCCATCGCGCGCATGCATGATGCGCTGGAGCGGCACGGCGAACGCCTGGCCGCCCGGATGCTGAGCAACAGCGAACTGGACGAGTTTCATCGCAGCCACCACCAGGCCAACTATCTGGCCAAACGCTTCGCTGCCAAGGAAGCCGCCGCCAAGGCACTCGGCACCGGCTTTCGCGACGGGCTGGCCTTGCGCCATATCGAAGTTGGCCATGAACCGCTGGGTCGTCCCTTGCTGCGTTTTCATGGCAAGGCCCTGGCCTTGATTGATGAACTGGGTGTGGGCGAGAGTTTTCTCAGTATCTCTGACGAACGTGAGCATGCCGTCGCCTTTGTCACCCTGATGCGACGCTAAACATAGGTGCATGGCATCGCCGCCCAGATCGAAGACCCGGATGACCATCCACTCAGTCATCCCCACCAGGGAAACGCCCATGGCCAGCAGTACACACCTCACTGTCATCGGCAGCGGCTTCGCTGCCATCACCGCGCTGCGTAAACTGCGTGCGCATGCCCCGCAGGCGGAGATCACCCTGATCGCACCGCGTGCGGAGTTCGTGTTTCTGCCCAGCCTGATCTGGATACCTTCCGGACAACGCCGCCCCGAACAACTGGTCATGCCGCTGGACAATTTCCTGCGCCGCCTGCGCATCCGCTTTCATGCGGCGGAGGCCACCGGCCTGAAAGACGGCGGCCGTACGGTACTCACCTCCACGGGTGAGGTGAGCAGCGATGGGTTGATCATCGCCAGCGGTGGCCGGTTCATCAAAAAACTGCCCGGCATCGAACACGCCATCACGCCCTGTGAGGGTATCCACGCCGCCACTGCAATCCGCGATCGCCTTGCCGCCATGTCGGGCGGCACCATCGCCATCGGTTTCGGCGGCAATCCGAACGAACCGTCGGCCATGCGCGGCGGGCCGATGTTCGAGTTCCTGTTCGGCATCGACACCCTGCTGCGCCAGCAGGGGCGGCGCGAGCACTTCAGGCTGATGTTCTTCAATCCCGCCGCCGAACCGGGCAAGCGTCTCGGTGCCAGGGCCGTCGGCGGCCTGCTGCGCGAAATGCAGCGCCGCGACATCGACACCCATCTTGGCCACAAGCTCAAGGGCTTCAGCGCGGACAGCGTGATGACCGAAGGCGGTGACTTTAGCGCCGATCTGATCCTGTTCATGCCCGGTATGACCGGCAATACCTGGTTCGACAACAGCGAGCTGCCGCGTTCGCCCGGTGGCCTGGTACAGGCCGACGAGTTCTGCCGCGTGCCCGGATTCGAGCGGGTGTATGTGGCCGGCGACTCGGGCAGTTTCCCCGGCCCTGACTGGATGCCCAAGCAGGCACACATGGCCGATCTGCAGGCCAGGGCGGCAGCAACCAATCTTTGCGCCGAGCTCCGTGGTGAAAAGGCTGAAGCACGCTTCAAGGTGGAACTGATGTGCGTGGTCGACAGTCTGAACAAGGGCATGCTGATCTGGCGCACGCCACAGCACAACCTGGTGTTGCCGTCATGCCGGCTCTGGCACTGGGCCAAACGCCTGTTTGAGCGCTGGTATCTGCGCCAGTTGCGCTGACGGTTTCCCCTGATGATTTCGCGGTTGTAGTGGCTGGACATCTCTGCGTTCAGGTCGATACTTTGCACAATGGCATGAACGGGGAACGGGCATGGAACAACGCGACTTGATTGTCATCGGCGGTGGTGCCGGCGGCCTGGTGGTGGCCAGCATCGCCAGCCAGCTGGGGCTGGCCACCACGCTGATCGAGGCCGAAGAGCAGCTCGGTGGTGATTGCCTGCATTACGGCTGTGTTCCCAGCAAGGCGCTGCTGCATGCGGCGCGCGTGGCCATGCAGGTGCGCACGGCCGGGCACTTTGGACTGGAGGCGCGGCTGGAGCCGGTGCGGCTGGATGCGGTGATGGGACATGTGGCCGCGGTCATCAACGATCTGCAGCGGCATGATGATCCGGATCGTTTTCGCGCCTATGGCTGTGAGGTACTGTTCGGGCGGGCGCGTTTCAGCGGCCCCGATACGGTGGAGGTGAACGGCCGCAGCCTGTCGGCGCGCCGCTTTGTTCTGGCCACCGGTTCCTCCGCCTTCGTCCCGCCGCTGCCCGGCCTGGCGGAAGCCGGCTTTCTGACCAACCGCGAAATCTTCTCGCTCAAGACCCTGCCGCCGCGCCTGGCGGTGATCGGCGGCGGCCCCATCGGCATTGAGCTGGCGCAGGCCTTCGCCCGTCTGGGCAGTCGCGTCACGGTCATTCAGCGCGGTGCGCGCATCCTGCCGCGCGAGGATGCGGACATGGCGGAGGCCCTGCAACAGGTGCTGATGGCGGAGGGGATCGAGTTCTGTTGCGATACCGAGGTGGAGCAGGTGACACTGCAGGATGGCGTGCGCCTGTTGCAGTGCCGGGTCGGCAACGAGTCGCGGCAGATTTGCGCCGAGGAGATACTGGTGGCGGCAGGACGCACGCCTAATGTACAGGGACTGGGACTTGAACAGGCCGGCGTGGCATTCGACCAGCGCGGCGTGACGGTCGACAATCACCTGCGCAGCAGTAACCCGCGCATCTATGCCTGCGGTGATGTCTGCGGTCCCTATCAGTTCACCCACATGGCGGAATACCAGGCCGGTGTTGTCATCGCCAATGCCGTATTCCGCTGGCCAAAACGCGTTGACTACGCTGTCGTGCCCTGGGTCACCTACAGCGATCCGGAACTGGCGCGCGTGGGCCTGAGCGAGGCCGAGGCACGGCAGCAGGGGCTGGCGGTCGAGGTACTGCGCTTCGATTTTGCCGCCAATGATCGGGCGGTGATGGAGGGTGCGCCGCAGGGTTTCGTCAAGCTGCTGGTACGCCGCGGTTCACGCTGGCGCGGCGGTGGTCGCATCGTCGGTGCAGCCATCCTCGGCAGTCACGGCGGCGAGCTGTTGCACGAGCTGGTGCTGGCGATGCAGAGCGGGGCACGCATCGGTACTGTTGCGGCGACCATCCATGCCTACCCGACGCGGGCACAGATACTGCGGCGTGCCGCCAATCGTCGCTATGCAGACGCGCTGTTCAGCCCCCTGAGCCGCTGGCTGGTGCGCCTGCTCAATCGAACCTTCTGATCGGAGCAAATCATGCTGGCCACACTGCCACGCTTGCAACAGATAATCTTCCCCGCCATTGAACGCCGTGTGCTGGATACCCTGCAGGTAAATCTGGGATATCGCTGCAATCAGCAATGTCTGCACTGCCACGTCAATGCAGGCCCCAGGCGCAAGGAAGTGATGGACGACGCCACACTGGATGCCGTACTGGCCTATCTGGCGCAGGGACAGGTACAAACCCTCGACCTGACTGGCGGCGCACCGGAACTGCACCCGCGCTTTCGTGAACTGGTCAGCGCCGCACGCAGCCGCGGCCTGAGGGTACTGGATCGCTGCAATCTCACCGTGCTGGAAGAGCCGGAGCAGGAATCCACGGCAGAATTCCTCGCCGCACAGGGTGTGGATGTCATCGCCTCACTCCCATGCTATCTGGAACAAAATGTTGATACCCAGCGCGGCGATGGCGTATTTGAGGCAAGTCTCCGTGTATTGCAGCGGCTGAACCGGCTGGGGTACGGGCGCGATGCGGACAAGATACTCGCATTGGTTTACAACCCGCAGGGGCCGAGCCTGCCGCCGTCACAGCAGGCGCTGGAGGCGGATTATCGTGCCCAGCTGGCACAGCGTTACGGCATCGTCTTCAATACCCTCTACACCCTGGCCAACATGCCGATTCAGCGATTCGGCAGCACGCTGCTGTCGCACGGGCAATTCGACGACTACATGGCGTTGCTGCAGTCGGCCCATCAACCCGCCAACCTGGAGCAGGTGATGTGCCGTCGACTCGTCAGTGTCGACTGGCGCGGCGTGTTGTACGACTGCGACTTCAACCAGATGCTCGACCTGCCGTTGCAACGTCCCGATGGCAACCATGGCCCCCTGACCATCGCCGAACTCGCACGGCATGTGTTGACCGGCCATCCCATTGTGGTGCGCGGTCATTGTTACGGCTGCACCGCGGGACAGGGTTCCAGCTGCGGCGGCGCGCTGACATGAAACGTCTGTCGGTGATCGTGCCGATGCTGAATGAGGCAGAGGGGATCGTGGCGACCCTGCAACCGCTGCAGCGGCTGCGCGCACTGGGCCATCAGGTGATCGTGGTCGATGGCGGCAGCCGTGATGGTTGTGGCGAACTGGCCGCACCGCTGGCCGATCGCATCGAGGTCGCCCCGGCGGGGCGCGGCATGCAGATGAATGCCGGTGCCGCCGTGGCCACGGGTGATGTCCTGCTGTTTCTCCATGCCGACACGCAATTGCCCGAGCGGGCCGAACTGCTCATCGCCCAGGCGCTGGCGCCGGGCAACCGGGTGTGGGGCCGCTTTGATGTGCGCCTGTCGGGAGCGCAGCGTTCATTGCGCATGGTGGCATGGCTGATGAACCGGCGCTCCTGTCTCACCGGCATTGCCACGGGCGATCAGGCCATGTTCATGACGCGGCTGGCCTTCGAACAGGCCGGACACTTTCCCGACATTCCACTGATGGAAGACATTGCCCTGAGCCGTGCCCTGAAGCAGCTGACGCCTCCCGCCTGCGTGCGCACACCGGTAATGACCTCCAGCCGTCGCTGGGAGCGACACGGCATCCTGCGCACCATCCTGCTGATGTGGCGCCTGCGACTGGCCTATTTTCTCGGCGCCGATCCCGTCCTGCTCGCCCTGCGTTACCGGCAGGCCGCACACCGCCACTGATGGACACGCGGCTGCTGGTATTTGCCCGGGCCCCGGTAGCCGGTGCGGCCAAGACCCGTCTCATCCCGGCGCTGGGCAGCGCGGGTGCGGCAGCCCTGCATCGTCATCTGGTGGAGCATCAGTTGCGCCAGGCGGCAGGCACGCTGACCGTCGAGTTGTGGTGTGCACCGGATACCAGCCATCCCTTTTTCAGCACACTGGCGCAACGCCACGATATCACCCTGCACCGTCAGTGCGGCGACGGGCTGGGCGAGCGCATGCACCATGCTCTGGGAGATGCCTTGCAGCGCAGCGACGGCGCGCTGCTGATCGGCAGCGATTTGCCGACCATCGATCAGACGCTGCTGACCATGGCATGCCGTGCCCTGCAACACGATGCGGTGGTATTGCTGCCCACCGACGATGGCGGTTACGGTCTGATCGGCGTGCGGCGTGTCGATGACTGGCTGTTCGAGGACATCCCCTGGGGAACGGATCAGGTGCTGGCGGCAACCCGCGCGCGCCTGCAGCGGCACGGCGTCCACTGGACCGAGCTGCCGCCGGCCTGGGATGTGGATCGCCCCGAGGATTTGCCGCGCCTGCGACAGTTGCCGGGGTGGGACAGGATAGTCGACGAGTTGTTAAAGTAGTCCGTCCCGAACCAGACTGAAACACGGCCTCATGAATCTCGCCCCCTTTGCCATCGCCACCCTGCCGCGCATCATCTTCGGCGCCGGCCGCCTGGCCGAACTGCCGCAGCTCATCCGTGACTACGGTCAGCGGGTACTTCTGGTGACCGGCCGCGGCTCGTTCCGCGCCTCCGCCCACTGGCCGTCGCTGTTGCAGGATCTGGCCCGGGCGCAAATCAGTCACGTAAGCTTCAGCGTTGAAGGCGAGCCCTCCCCCGAGATGGTCGATGCCGCCGTGGCGAAGTATCGTGATGCGGCACTGAATGTGGTAGTCGGCATCGGCGGCGGCAGCGTGCTCGATGCCGCCAAGGCCATCGCCGGCCTGCTGCCCGGCGGCAACTCGGTACTCGATCACCTGGAGGATGTGGGGCGCGGTATTCCGTATCACGGGCCGTCGCTGCCGTTCATCGCGGTGCCCACCACCGCCGGCACCGGCAGCGAGGCCACCAGGAACGCCGTGCTCAGCCGTCACGGCCCCGACGGTTTCAAGAAGTCGTTTCGCCACGACTGCCTGGTGGCCAGGGTGGCGTTGATCGACCCGCAGCTGCTGGCAGGCACCCCGCGCCATCTGATGGCGGCGCAGGGCATGGATGCCTTCACGCAACTGCTGGAATCCTACGTCTCGCTGCGCGCCAATCCGTTTACCGACGCCCTGGCCTGGAGCGGACTGGAGGCCGTGGCCGAAGGCTTCTGGGCGGCGTGGGAGGGGGGTGACTCGGCGCAGGCCGCGGCAGGGCGTGCGGCCATGGCCTATGCCGCGCTGCTGTCCGGCATCACCCTGGCGCAGGTAGGCCTCGGTTCGGTACACGGCCTGGCGCAGCCGCTGGGTTCGCTGTTCCCCATGCCGCACGGCGTGGCCTGCGGCAGCACCGTGGCAGCGGCCACCGCCGTCAACCTGCGCGCACTGCGTGAGCGCGTGCCCGGGTCACCGGCGCTGCACAAATACGCCCGCCTCGGCCGTCTGCTCGGCGGAACCCCCGTGCTGGACGATGCCGCAGCGGCACAGTCTCTGGTGGATACCCTGGAGGGCTGGTGCGACAGACTGGAACTGCCGCGCCTGAGCGGCTTCGGCATCACCGCGGCGGACATACCGGTCATCGTCGCCGCCTCGCGCAACAACAGCATGAAGAGCAATCCGGTGCTGCTGACCGATGAGGAGATCGCCGCCATCGTGCGGCAACGGTTGTAGCGCAGATGGCAGTAGCCCCGATACATCAGACAGCGCCCACCCATCTACCCAACGTAGGATGGGTAGAGTGCAACGAAACCCATCATATGTTGGAGTGCAGGGCGATAGAATTCGCGGAAGCTGCGGAGGAAACCTTCCCAAGCCCTGCGTTCTCCGTGCCTCTGCGTCTCTGCGTCAAGTGTTGGAAGTTCTTTGCGCCGTTGCGGTGAATCGCGTATTCACCCCTGGCGGAAGTAGAAGTACTGCCACTCGAAGCCACTGACCTCGCGCAACACCCTGAACAAGTCTTCGGACGGCACGGCCTCACCCTCGAACACCCCCCAGATGCGCAGGAAGAGGCGGCCGAAACCGGCACACTGCCGCCAGCGTAATTGCGGCACATGATATTCCTTGCCACACAGCGGGCAGCGCCACCGTTGTTCCGGCGTCGCCTGCCATAGTGCAACGATCTCCTGCCAGTTCTCGGCACGAAACCCGCAGCCGGGACAGCGCGGTGACTTGACGTTGCTGCCGCCGATGAAGCGCAGTTCATCGGAGGGACCGTCGAGCTGAATGTGGCAGAACTCATCGCCGGTGGCTCCCGGCTCACCCAACGCCACGACCGGCGAGCAGCCCAGGAAGGTAAGCAGTTGAAGGAAGCTGGCGCCAGGACGGTAGTGCTGTTGCCCCTCGAACATGAGCGGCGTACCAATGAATCCAATCTGCTCCAGTCGATAGAGCAGATCACGCTTGCTGTGCAGGCTTGCCGTGCTGTCCAGTGGGCACAGGATGAGTTGGTTGTCGGCCATTGCTGTCGGGGTCGTTCCAGATGGGAGATGAGTATATTCGTAATGGAAAGATATTGTGATTACGCAAATTTAGTGATGATTGTTTGGCCCGCCACAGCCATTTCCTTGCATCGTGTCGTCAGAGAAGTTAGATAGAGTGGTGCCGCACACCACGCGGCATGATGACGATATACACAAAATAATGGAGGAGTTCACCATGTTCATGCCCAATTTCACGCGTATCACCGGCGTATGTTGCCTGCTTGCCCTGGCCTATAGCGGGATCGCCACCGCCTGGGATGAGAAACTCGACGATACGCCCATGAACACCACCTGCAAACCGGAGCCCTTGGCCCAATGCTCCTGGGCCCGCATGCAGGGTGCCAAATGGTCCGGCCTGGACATGACGGATGGCGCCATGCTGTCTATCCGACTCGACGGCGCTGATTTGAGTCGCAGCAATCTGACCCGTGCCAACTTTCAGGTCGCCAATCTGTCCAAAGCCAACCTGATGATGGCCAATCTGGAAGATGCGCACATGCATGCCGCCAACCTGCAGAAGGCCAATCTGATGCTGGCCAACATGACAGGGGTCAACCTGCTGGATGCCGATTTGCGCGGGGCCAACCTGCGCGGCGCCAAGTTGCAAGGAGCGATCCTGATTGCAGCCAAGCTTGAGGGTGCAACCTGGGTGGATGGAAGCGTCTGCGCAGCGGGATCGGTGGGGGAGTGCCGCTAAACATGCATCAACCATCATCGGTGCGCCGGTGATGGTTGTCTGCAGGCTCAGCTACATCCCCAGCCAGGCATCACGCCGTTGCTGCTGGCGCACATCCGGCGCCTCCATGTCGGCCAGATAACAGGTATCGGCCGGGGCGGTCTGCAACACCACAGCGAAGGTCATCAGTTCGTCGCGGCGGAAGGCGTGGAACTGTACGCTTGTCCCGGGCGCATGGCCGGCAATCACCTTGTCGAGGCTGCCATTGCTCACCCGCAGGCCGTCGACGGCAATCACCACGTCGGCCGCCGCCAGGCCCGCCAACTGCGCTGCGCCGCCATCGAATACGTTGAGCAGTCTGGCGCCGAGGGGATCGTCTCCGCTGCGCACACCGAGTACGGTGCGCGGGGCGCCGTTCTTGCCGGCGGGTTTGCCGCCCTTGTCACCGGCACTGTCGGCGGGGCGCAGGCGGTAGTCGATGCCGCAGGTGACGAGCAGTTCCGCCAGCGGCAGGTCACCGGTGTCACGCAATGCCTGCTGAAAGAAGGCTGTCAGATCGATGCCGGCCACCTCGCTGATCAACTGTTCCAGCCCATCTTCGGTGACACCCTGCACCGCATGGCGCTGCCACAGTGTGCGCATGACATCGTCGAGCGAAATGGAACCATCGCCGCTGTTGCGCAGGGCGAGATCCAGCGCCAGGGCGATGAGGCTGCCCTTGGTGTAGTAGCTCACAATCGCGTTGGGCGCGTTTTCGTCCTGCTTGTAGAACTTGGTCCAGGCATCGAAGCTGGAATCGGCCACCGGCTGCTTGAGGCGGCCGCTGCCGCGCAGCACGCGGGTGACGGTCTGGCCGAGCAGTTCCAGATAGCTGTCACGGCTGATGAGGCCGGTGCGCACCAGGGCAAGATCGTCGTAATAGGAAGTCACTCCCTCGAAGAACCACAGCAGCGGCGTGTGCACCTCGCGGCTCAGGTCGTAGGGCTGGAACACCGCCGGCTGGATGCGCTTGATGTTCCAGGTGTGAAAATATTCGTGGCTGCACAGGCCGAGAAACGTGCGGTAACCGTCGCTCACTTCCTCCTGTCCGACACGCGGCAGGTCATCGCGGCTGCACAGCAGGCTGGTGGAGGAGCGGTGCTCCAGACCGCCGTAGCCATCACCGGTAATCATCACCTGGAACAGATAACGCGACATCGGCGCCGGCTCGCCGAACAGGCCGATGTGATATTCGCACACGGTCTTCAGATCACGCGCCAGGCGTTCCGTATCGGCACGATGGCGGCCGCTGAGCGTCATCGCATGGGGCACGCCGCAGGCCTCGAACTCGATGACATCGAAACTGCCCATCTCCACCGGATGGTCGATGAGTTCGTCGTAATCGGCGGCCTGATACGCGCCGAAACCCCACAGTGACGCGCCGGCCAGGGGCAGGGTGGTGGCGACACGCCAACCAGCATAGTCGCTGCCCTCGGGCGGCAGGATCTGGACGCCGCACGGCTGCTGATCCTGGTTGTGCACGCGCAGGAATACGCTGCTGCCGTTGTAGTAGCCGTGACTGGTATCGAGATGAGCGCTGCGTACCGACAAATCCCAGGCATAGACCTCGTAGCGTATCTCCAGCGGCCCCTGGCACGGCGCACATTGCCAGGTCTGCTTGTCCAGCTTGCGTACCGCAACCTCGGCACCGTTGCACTGCGCCTTGAGCCAGACGATGTTCCTGGCGAAGTCGCGAATCATGTAGCTGCCGGGGATCCACGCGGGCAGCGACAGCATCTGGCCATCAGCGGCCGGGCGCTGCACGGTCAGCGTGATCTCGAACAGATGGGCCTCGGGGGAGGAGGGGATGATGCGGTAGTGGATGGCGTGGGTCATGAACAGTTTCAAGTTTCGGGTTTCGTAGGGTGCGCAACGCGCACCAAATCCACTATGGAGCCGGCTCGGTGCGCAATGCGCACCCTACGCAGATCAGTCCGCGCTATCGATACGGATGTAGGTGCGCATGCGCTGCACATCACGTTCCTGGGTGGAGTGGATGATGCCGCGGCTGCTGCCCTGACGTTCCTCCACCACGCCGCCCAGTTCGATCCATGCGCCGAGGCGGCCGCTGACGGTGGTGATCAGGCTGGAGGTCTCGATGGCGCCGCCGCCGGTGGCTGCGGGCCGGGCACGGAACGGACGCACATCGACGATGACACGTTCGCCGCTGATGCGCGGCCGTACCTCGAAGCCGCTGGAGACGTCCTTGTATTCGATGCTCTCCTGCACCACCACGCCGCCGCCGGACTGTGTCACGCTGCGTTGCGGCACCGGCATCTCCTGACCGCTCTGGATGCGCGCCCACTGGCCTTCCAGCACGCGCAGTCGCTGATCGCCGCTGTCATCGCCACGCTGCTCCGTGCGGTAGATGCGCACACGCGGCGCGCCGCCTTCGCCGATAACCACCTTGCCGCCGTCGCCGCCGATCTCGCCGCGTGCCTCGATGCCCTGGCGCTCGCTCTCGCTCAGTTCGCCGCGACGCACGGTAATGGTCAGATTGCGCAGGGCCGCATCCAGCTCGCGCACCATCTGTTCGATTTCCTTCAGGTTCTCCGGCGTGCTGCGCACCAGCAGGGTATAGCCGGTGCCGCTGATGCCGCCGCGCGGATCCAGCATCGGGCGCAGAATGGTGATCATCTCCTCGGCATTGCGGTTCTGCAGCTTGAAGGTCTTCAGCTCCGTCTGCGCCGGGGCGGCAGAGGCGAAGAGGAGAATAATCAGAAAGAGCAGTGTGCGCATAGGATTCATTTCTACTCAAGGCTGAAATTCAAGTTCACAAATGCAACCGGCGCAGCTGCGAATCCTGCTGGCTGCGCTCCCACACTTCGTTGAAGAAATTCACCATATCGCGCGCGGTGAGGCGGTCGCTGAAGTTGGCCATACCCTCGTAGCGATCCGCCAGCTGGCGGCTGCTATAGCCGGTCTCGTCGGCGACAAAGAAGGCGCGGTTGATGTCGGCGTATTCGGCGATGGGTTTGCGGATTTCGATCTTGCTGCTCAGGCGCTGGGCCAGGGTGATCAGGCGGTGGCCACGGCGCAGGGCGCCGGAAGAGTCCTGCACCAGAATATGGATGCGGGCGTACTGGCCGGTACGCACCAGGTTCAGGGCCGCCTCCTCGAATTCGGCGTTGTCATACAACGCGTGATCCAGGTCGCGGGTAAAGATGTGCAGGCTGCGCGCCGCCTGCTGCGCCATGGCCAAAGCCACGGCGCGGTGATCCGCGGCAGACTCCAGTGACAGCAACTCGTTGGTCTCGCCAAGCTTGTGATTGTGAATGTCCTGCATGACGCTCTCCATGCCTGTCCCGTTGCGTCCCATCATAGCCCAAGGGCGGCACGGAATAACACCGCGCCGGGTCGCGGGAGGCATGGGCCACAAGCTCTGTGACGCCCTCCCCCGCAAGGCAGGGGAGGGGTTAGAACTCCAGCCGCATAGTGCGGTGAGGGATGCCGGCATCCATGAATTCATCGCCGAACGCTACGAAATCGAAGCGCTCATAGAAACCCAGGGCGTGGGTCTGGGCGGACAGCTCGATAGCGGGGAAACCCGCATCATGGGCTGCGACCAGCACATGGCGCAGCAGGGCCGTACCGACACCGCGGCGGCGCCAGAACGGCAGCACCGCCATGCGGCCGATGTGGCCGTCGGGCAGCAGGCGGGCGGTGCCGATGGGATGGCCATCCGTGTCTTCGGCCAGGAAATGCCGCGACACAGCGTCATCCGCATCCCACTCCAGCGCTTCCGGCACGCCCTGCTCCTGCATGAACACCACCCGGCGCACGTGCGTCAGCGCCAGGCGGTCGTCGTCCCAGTCGGCATCGCGAATGGTATAGGGCGGCTTGTGCATGGGGCAAAGCATGAACCAGCGGGGTGGGATTGGCCAGTCATGGGGACGGGTTCCCGCCGTACGTGGGAGCCCACAGATTGGGCGATAGCGGCGTCGGACAGGCCGCCATCGCCCGGCGAGCCGGACTCCCACCGGTCGTGTCCCTTGGCCAGGAGCGAATCGTATTCGCGACAGGCTGGCTGCGGTCGGCGGTGTATCGCGGATGCGATCCGCTCCTGCGATAGGCTGGGGGCAAAGCCTGGCGCGCCCGGTGAATCATTCGGCCCGAACGTGTGTGCCCCTGGAGGCGTGCGGGTCAGTCCTCCGGGAAATACAGCGCCCCGAGGTTGTACAGGTCGGTGAGCAGCTCCAGCAGGTCCTTGTCGTCCAGATAGGGCAGCAGCTCCTTGTAGCGGAACACGCGCTGGCCGGCGAGCATCTGCGCCACCTTGGGGCCGTCGCCGTACATCTCGTATTCCTCGCCGGCGACGTACAGCCGGGTGACGCCGGCGGCGTCGGTGAAATGCGCGTAGCGGGTGTATTCGCTGCGCCACAGCTCGCCGTGCTTCTTGAACTCATCCTTGAATTTCTTCGGCCGCAGTTCCTCTGCCGGCTCCGGCACGAAGTGGCCGGGGCGCACATCGGTGATGTAGCTGCCGAACCAGCGGTCGATGCGCTCGTCGTCCATGGGGAGGGAGCGGATCAGCTCACGGAATTCCTCGCGCGCGTCGAGGGCGATCTCGCCCGGCGCGTCCTGCGGCTTGAGGTCGGGGTCGCGGTAGAAGACGTCGGTGTCGAACTGCGCCAGCGCATCGCCGATGTAGCCGGAGAGGATGGCGCCGAGGGTGGGGGCGCGGTAACCCACGGACACGGTGATGCAGTCGTCCAGCGCCACGCCGTAATGCGCCACGCCCGGCGGCAGGTACAGCATGTCGCCCGGCTCCAGCACCCATTCTTCCTCGACCTGGAAGTTCTTCATGATCTTGAGCGGCAGGTCGGGCAGCAGGTCGTCGTCGGACGGTTCCTGGCGGTTGATCTGCCAGCGACGATGGCCGGCGCCCTGAATGAGGAACACGTCGTAATTGTCGGCGTGCGGGCCGACGGTGCCGTGCTCCGGCGCATAGCTCACCATCACGTCGTCCAGGCGCCAGTTGGGCAGGAAGCTGAAGCGATCCTGCAGCAGGGCGAACTCCGGCACGTGCTTGTTGATCTCCTGCACCAGCACCGTCCAGTGGGTGGCCGGCAGATTGGTGAAGCGCTCCTCGGCGAACGGGCCATGCTCCACCTGCCAGGGCGTCGCGCCGCCCTGTTCCATGATCAGGCGCGACTCGACATCCTCCTCGCAGGCCAGCCCCGCCAGTTCCTCCGGCGTGATGGGGCACTGATAGCCGGGCAGGGCCTGACGGATTAGCAACGGCTCCTTTTGCCAGTATTTTTCCAGGAACTCTTCTACGGAGAGGCCGCCGAGCATGGCTTTGATGTCACTCATTCAAAAAACCTCAACGCAGAGGCGCAGAGGCGCGGAGGTCGCAGAGAAACACGAACGAAAACTCTCCGTGTTCTCTGCGTCTCCGCGCCTCTGCGTTGGGTGTTGGAAGTTAAATCTTTTTGGCCTGCGTCACCGCGTTGCCGATGTAGGTCGCCGGCGTCAGCTCACGCAGCCGCGCCTTGGCCTCGGCCGGGATCTCCAGGGTGTCGATGAAGGCCTGCATGCCGGCCTGGTCTACGCGGCGGCCGCGGGTCAGTTCCTTCAGCTTCTCGTAGGGCTTCTCGATGCCGTAGCGGCGCATCACGGTCTGGATCGGTTCGGCCAGCACTTCCCAGTTGGCGTCCAGGTCGGCGGCGATGGCGACCGGGTTGGCCTCCAGCTTGCCGATGCCGCGCAGGGTGGAGTTGTAGGCGATGAGCGAGTGCGCCACGCCGACGCCCAGGGTGCGCAGCACGGTGGAGTCCGTGAGGTCGCGCTGCCAGCGCGATACCGGCAGCTTGGCGGCCAGGTGATCGAACAGCGCATTGGCAACGCCGATGTTGCCCTCGGAGTTTTCGAAGTCGATGGGGTTGACCTTGTGCGGCATGGTGGAAGAGCCCACCTCGCCGGCGACGGTCTTCTGCTTGAAGTAACCGATGGAGATGTAGCTCCAGATGTCGCGGTCGAAGTCGAGCAGGATGGTGTTGAAGCGGGCGATGCCGTCGAACAGTTCGGCGATGTAGTCGTGCGGCTCGATCTGGGTGGTGTAGGGGTTC
The DNA here is from genome assembly GCA_020725115.1 of Thiohalomonas denitrificans. GTDB lineage: Bacteria > Pseudomonadota > Gammaproteobacteria > Thiohalomonadales > Thiohalomonadaceae > Sulfurivermis > Sulfurivermis denitrificans_A. Next base: position 9,030 of record DYFR01000030.1, on the reverse strand, counting down.
CACTCCAGGCCCAGCGAGGTGACGAACTCCTCGGCGAACTGGCACCAGTGGATGTCCGGATAGGCGCTGATGTGGGCGTTGTAGTTGCCCACCGCGCCGTTGATCTTGCCCAGCAGCGGCACCGCGACCACCTGCTCGCGCTGGCGCATCAGGCGCGCCGCGACGTTGGCCATCTCCTTGCCCAGGGTGGTGGGGGAGGCGGGCTGGCCGTGGGTGCGTGCCAGCATGGGCTGCTCGGCATGCTGGTGGGCCATGCCCTTGATGGCGTCGATGACGGCGTCCATGGCCGGCAGCACCGCCTGGGTGCGCGCCTCGCGCAGCATCAGGGCATAGGCCAGATTGTTGATGTCCTCGGAGGTGCAGGCGAAGTGAATGAACTCGGACACCGCCTCCAGCTCGGCATTGCCGGCGATCTTCTCCTTCAGGAAATACTCCACCGCCTTGACGTCGTGGTTGGTGGTCTTCTCGATGTTTTTGACCCGCTGCGCATCCTCGACGCTGAACTTCTCCGCGATGGCGTTCAGCACGTTATTGGCATGCTCGGACAGGGCCGGGACTTCCGGGATACCGGCATGGGCCGCCAGCTTCTGCAACCAGCGCACCTCCACCAGCACGCGGTGACGGATCAGGCCGTACTCGCTGAAGATGGGGCGCAGGTCCACGACCTTGCTGCCGTAGCGGCCATCAACGGGGGAAATCGCGGTAAGTTCGGTCAGGTCCATGCCGGCTCCAGAGGGGGTCATTCGGGGAAGCGCGCATGATACACCAATCGACCGCAAAACCTTACCCGCGCAGCGGGGCCGTCGGACCGCGTCGCACATGCACATGTAGGTCGGGTTAGCGCAGCGTAACCCGACGTGGCCGTGGCCGACGCAGGTTGTCGGGTTACGCCTGTCGGCTAACCCGACCTACATCCCGGTGTTTCCGTAGGAGCGCCTCCGGCGCGAAAGCGGCCGTGCCGACGGTACCGTCCCATCGCGGCAGAGCCGCTCCTACAACATCTCGCGCAGGAGCGGATCGCATCCGCGATACACCGCCGGGCGGAGCCACTGCCACCACAAATACGATGCGCTCCTGCCGGTAATCCGCGGCATGTGCGACACACCCACAGATTGGAGTATCCTTTAGCCCATTCGCGCCCAACCCGCGCAACAGGTTTTACTTTAAATATCGAACACAGGTCATTGAAATGCTGAAAGAATACAGAGAACACGTCGAACAGCGCGCGGCCGAGGGCCTGCCCCCGCTGCCCCTGGATGCCAAGCAGGTCGCCGCCCTGGTGGAGCTGCTGAAGAACCCGCCCAAAGGCGAGGAGCAGGTCCTGGCCGATCTGCTGACCCACCGCGTGCCGCCCGGCGTGGACGACGCCGCCTACGTCAAGGCTGGTTTCCTCACCGCCCTGGCCAAGGGCGAGGCCCAGTCCCCGGTCATCGATCGCAAGCACGCCACCGAACTGCTCGGCACCATGCTGGGCGGCTACAACGTCCGCTCGATGATCGACCTGCTGGACGACGAGGACATGGCGCCCATCGCCGCCCAGGGCCTGGCCAAGACCCTGCTGGTGTTCGACGCTTACCACGACGTCATCCACAAGGCCAAAACCAACAACTGGGCCAAGCAGGTGGTCGACGCCTGGGCCGAGGCCGCGTGGTTCACCGGCAAGCCCAAGCTGGCCGAGTCCATCACCCTGACCGTGTTCAAGGTCCCCGGCGAGACCAACACCGACGACTTCTCCCCGGCCTCCGAGGCCTGGAGCCGCCCGGACATCCCGCTGCACGCCAAGGCGATGCTGGTCTCCAAGATGCCCGAGGGCCTGGACACCATCGAGAAGCTGAAGAAGGAAGGCCGCCCGCTGGCCTTCGTCGGCGACGTGGTCGGGACCGGCTCCTCGCGCAAGTCCGCCATCAACTCCGTGCTGTGGCACATGGGCGACGACATCCCCTTCGTCCCCAACAAGCGCCAGGGCGGCGTGATCCTGGGCGGCAAGATCGCCCCCATCTTCTTCAACACCGCCGAGGACTCCGGCGCGCTGCCCATCGAGTGCGACGTCAGCAAGCTGAACACCGGCGACGTCATCACCATCAAGCCCTATGAAGGCAAGATCGTGAACGCCAAGGGCGAAGTGCTCTCCACCTTCGAACTGAAGCCCACCACCATCACCGACGAGGTGCGCGCCGGCGGCCGCATCCCGCTGATCATCGGCCGCTCGCTCACCGACAAGACCCGCGAGGCCCTGGGCCTCACGCCCGCCGACCTGTTCACCCGGCCGGTCGCCCCGAAGGACAGCGGCAAGGGCTACACCCTGGCGCAGAAGATGGTCGGCAAGGCCTGCGGCGTCGAAGGCATCCGCCCCGGCACCTACTGCGAGCCGCGCATGACCACCGTCGGCTCCCAGGACACCACCGGCGCCATGACCCGCGACGAGCTGAAGGAGCTGGCCTGCCTCGGCTTCTCCGCCGACCTGGTGATGCAGTCCTTCTGCCACACCGCCGCCTATCCCAAGCCGGTGGACATCAAGCTGCACCACACCCTGCCCGAGTTCTTCACCACCCGCGCCGGCGTCAGCCTGCGCCCGGGCGACGGCGTGATCCACTCCTGGCTCAACCGCATGCTGATGCCCGACACCGTCGGCACCGGCGGCGACTCCCACACCCGTTTCCCCATCGGCATTTCCTTCCCGGCCGGCTCCGGCCTGGTGGCCTTCGCCGCCGCCCTGGGCGTGATGCCGCTGGACATGCCCGAATCGGTGCTGGTGCGCTTCAAGGGCCAGATGCAGCCCGGCGTCACCCTGCGTGACCTGGTCAACGCCATTCCCTACGTGGCGATCCAGCAGGGCCTGATGACCGTGGCGAAGGAGGGCAAGAAGAACGTATTCAACGGCCGCATCCTCGAAATCGAAGGCCTGCCCGACCTGAAGGTGGAGCAGGCGTTCGAACTCTCCGACGCCAGCGCCGAGCGCTCCGCCGCCGCCTGCACCGTGCGCCTCAACAAGGAACCGATCATCGAATACCTGCAGAGCAACATCACCCTGCTCAAGTGGATGATCGCCAACGGCTATGAAGACCAGCGCACCCTGAGCCGCCGCATCGAGGCGATGGAGGCGTGGATCGCCAACCCGCAGCTGCTGGAGCCGGACACCGACGCCGAGTACGCTGCCGTCATCGAGATCGATCTCAACGACATCAAGGAACCGATCCTCGCCTGTCCCAACGACCCGGACGACGTCAAGCTGCTCTCCGCCGTCGCCGGCACCCAGATCGACGAGGTGTTCATCGGCAGCTGCATGACCAACATCGGCCACTACCGCGCCGCCGGCAAGGTGCTGGAGAAGGTGAGCAACGTCCCCACCAAACTGTGGATCGCCCCGCCCACCCGCATGGACCAGCGCCAGCTGACGGAGGAGGGGTACTACTCCATCTTCGGCAAGGCCGGCGCCCGCACCGAGATGCCGGGCTGCTCGCTGTGCATGGGCAACCAGGCCCGCGTCGCCGACAACGCCACGGTGATCTCCACCTCGACGCGTAATTTCCCCAACCGCTTGGGCAAGGGGGCGAATGTGTATCTGTCGTCGGCGGAGCTGGCTGCGGTGGCGGCGATGCTGGGCAAGATCCCGACCGTGGCGGAGTATATGGAGGCGGTGAAGGGGTTGGAGCCGATGGCGGGGGATATCTACCGCTACCTGAACTTCAACCAGATTGCCGAGTATGAGGATGTGGCCAAAAAGGTTATTCCGATCAGGGCGGCGTAGCCGCGTTTTTTCCCTCCCCCAAACTGTCATCCCCTCTCCCCCAGGGAGACGACTACAGGGATGTAGTCGGTTAGAAACGCAGGGAGCATGTTTCTCAGGGCCGGGGTGAGGGGATAAATAAGGGTTTGCGGTAAGGGAAGAGGGAATCGATGTAGGCCCGATAAAGCGCAGCGGCATCGGGCAACGCCTCAACCGGGCAAGGAGCCAAAAACCGCTTGTTCCCAAAGGACAACCTACCGCTATAATCGACCCATCAGCCGCAACGCCATGGATTTCGCGCCATGAACACTGCCGAAAAGCTTCATCCGCAATACATCACCGATGAGCAGGGTAACCGTGTGTCGGTGATCCTGCCCGTAGCCGAATACGAAAAACTGCTGGAAGACGTCGATGCCCTGGCTGCCGTGGCCGAGCGCCGCAACGAGCCGACCATCAGTCATGAACAACTCATTGCCGAATTGAAGCGGGATGGCTTCATACAGGGTTGAGTGGAAGAGATTCGGGAGGACTTCATGCAACACGCCAAACAGGACGCACTGGAAACCATCGAAAAGCTGCCCGATGACGCCGACATGGACGAGATCATGTACCGGCTCTATGTGCTGGATAAAATCCGCAAGGGTCAGGAGGCGGTAGAACAGGGCCGCACCACCAGCAGCGAGGCGCTGAAGCGAGAGATCGAGTCGTGGTGATCTGGTCAGATCCGGCCAAGGCCGATCTCCATTCAATTCACGACTTCATCGCCCACGACTCCACACACTATGCCAAGAAGGTCACCCAGGATATCGTGGCCAAGAGCGATGTGCTCAACGAGTTTCCGCGCATGGGCCGGGTGGTGCCTGAGATCAACAACGAGGCCAGATCCGGGACCATGGGGTTTTTGTACTGGCGGTAATCCACAGGCGCCGCGAGCTGCGGCCGGAGATGGTCGAACGGTAGGCCGGTTGCGACTAAAGGACATGGCATCACTGTAATCGGCGTAAGCAGGTATTTCGGAGCCAACCATGCCGCATATGATCGAGATGGAAAACGACGTCCTCCACGAAACCGCTTTGTTAGCTGAGGCAGCCCTGGCCGAAGATTGGCTCAAGCCGGAAGAGGATGAGGCATGGAAGCATTTGCAGCCCATGGCCGGAGCGCAAGGAAAACAGTAATGCGCCTTACCGATCGACAAATCCAAACCATCCATGACACCGCCGAACAGATGTTCGGCCCGGATACCCGCGTATATCTCTTCGGCTCCCGTGTCGACGACAGCCAACGCGGGGGCGACATCGATCTGCTGGTGGAAGTGGGTCACGTGATGGAAAACCGTGCCTCGGCAGCGGCACGTTTCGCGGCGAAGCTACAAATCAAGATGGGCGACCGCCGCATCGATGTTCTTGTGGTCGATCCGCAAACCACGCGCCAGCCGATCCATTCAGTCGCACGCGAAACAGGAGTGGTGCTGTGAAGCTGGCCGCTTCCGAGCGGCTGCGCTTTCTGCTCGCTACCGTCGAGAAGGAAAAAGAGCATCTGCTGCTGACCACCTCGCGTCTTTTCGCGCAGAAGATTGATGCCGCCTGGATATCATCCCTGGAGGCCAACCCCGACTTGGCCGAGCGGTTGGACGCCTTCGTGGCCCGATTCAACCGGTTACAGGACACCATCGGCGACAAGCTCATTCCCGAGTTGATGCGCAATATGCAGGAGACCCCCGGCGCGGCGCTGGACAACCTCGGGAGGATGGAAAAGCTTGGCCTGCTTGCTTCCGTGGAGGAGTGGATCGAAGCGCGAAACCTGCGGAACCGGCTCGTGCATGAGTACATGCACGAGCCGGGGGAGTTTGCGGAGGCATTGAAACGGGCAGGCGCGTTGGTGCCGCTACTGACAGCCACCGACGAGGCGTTGAGGCGCTACGTCGATATGCATCTAGTGATTAAGGGATAAAGCGGCAACAACCGTGCATCCCCTGGTAGCAATCCATAAGGACAAAATCGTCGAGCTGTGCCGACATCACCGCATTCAGCGGCTGGAAATATTCGGCTCGGCGGCGCGGGGTGATGACTTCGACCCGGAGCATAGCGACGTTGACTTTCTCGTCGAATTCGCGCCGGACAGTGATTATCCTGCGTTGGCGGAGTATTTCGAGTTCAACGAGGCGCTGGCGAAATTGCTTGGGCGGCCGGTGGATCTTGTGATGGTTGGGGCGGCGCGGAATCCGTATGTGTTGGCGGGGATCAATCAGTCTAGGGAACCGATCTATGTTGCGTGAGTCTCGCATTGGTCAAGAAGGCAAAAGGCAAGACCTTACCCGGAGCGTGTATCCCGGAGATGAGGGGGCAATAAATGTTTAACTGGCTGCAGAACATGCTCATTTCGTGGGGAACAAAAACAGCGAAAAAAGAATTGGAAACTTGGTTGAAAATGTTAAGAGCAATGAACTCCGATGAAATCGGGATGCTCGTCGCTGGATCGACTCATATTCGACACACCCTCGAAATAATATACCAAGTAAATATGCTTGACCCGTTTACATCCAACTCCGCAGATCCCGCCCTTTCTTCGAAATTGAGAGGCCTGATTCAAAAATATCAGTCGGAAGGTGACTTGTCGTCAGCGGCATTCGTTATGGTCTGGCTGCACACGTTACGTTGTTGCGGGTTGATAGATCTACGTCCGTTGGGAAGGGACTTATGGCGAGAGCTTCGTCGCGGATTCCCGTTTGTTGGTGCCGCAGCCCACGAAGTTTACGCATCTACCAGTAAGACACTAAATATTGACGGATACGATGTCATTCCAGAAGGCTTGGAACCAGAGATACCGTAGTCCTAGAGATGAATCTTGGGGGAGGGATGTCTGAAGACCCACGTCATGCCATCTGGCGAGCTGAATTCGAAAAACTTGGTGAAACAGGCGTCCGCATGATCGATCCTGGTGCGCACGTCTTTCTTGATGATCGTGTAAGATTTTCAAAGGTTTGGCTCGCCGAACAGGATGCAGCCAAACGGGATGCACGAGAAATGGAAACTCTCTCTATTGCTAAGGAGGCCAATAATATTGCCCGCTCACAAGCCACCGCTGCCTGGCGCGCGGCCCGATACGCCATGTATGCAGCTGCTATATCAGCTGCTGCTGCACTATTCACAATTAAGGATGAAATTTTCAAGCTATTCCAATAAAAGTATATCGGGTCTCAGCGTGTCCCCGGTTATTTAGCAGGAGACAGTATGGCAAACATCAAGCCACCCGTTAAGGAGATTATTGGCAAGCGTATATCTGGTCTAGTAATAAAAGAAGCTACAAGCAGAATTCGCACGCCGCGCAACCAACTATTTTTTTTGTTCGACGACGGGACCTATTACGAATTCTACACTTTTGACTGTGAGATTGGCACTACCGCGGGACTTTCTAGAGGGGGGCTCGATAAGGTGTTGCCATATATGGCCGATGTTTATACGCCTATTTTTGTAGAGAAAGAAGATATAAACTCACATGCTTCCTATCAAGCCATCAATATAAGTGACAAGGCTGATAATGAAACGCGGAAACTCTATGGTGAGCCACCGAAAAATCCCGCGCTGGCTGGATATTCCGTTTTATTGATATTGGGTGCTGCCGTCCCACTATGCCTTCCTGTCATAGATGCAATTGCATATTATTTTTTTGGTCATGAACTCTTGGCGCGTAATGCGCCGGTGACTTCTATATTTTTGACTTTAGGGATTGTTGCAGGCGCTGGAGTCTATCTCTATCAAAATAGAGTTCGACACAAATGGTATGCGCGCAACGTGGAAATTTATCAGCGCTTACAAAACGAGCACAAGACACCTAAATAGCTATTCCGAATTCATAACCAGGCAACCAACTCATCTCATTTCATTTCATTAGGTACTGATTTGGACGAACTCCGGTTTCGGATCCAATGTGTGACGGAAGTGATTGCTAATGATGAGATTATTGCGCTAATCAAATAGGTAACACTGAAACCCATTTGCGCTTTCGCCCAGAGCACAGCCGAAAACAGCGTCCACGCGACACTTGTCGCTACTGAAGTTACCCAAGCGTACCTCCGGGCACTAATAAAACCGCACGCAATAGCGGTTAGCACACGAAGTGGATCAAGCGCAGTGGCAATTATAGTGCCAACGAGAGTAATCATTAGCGACCTCCATGACTGTCGACGGGTGAAGTGTTGACGGCGGTATAGCGAACAATTGGGGTCAGTATGAACCTCCCCCAGTTTAACGGACACTTTTAAAAAGCGACAAGCACAAACGAATTAAATGGGGTCAAATAACCGGGGACAGACTGAGACGCCCCCGGTTTTCCGGACACATGGTTAAGCAACTTTTGCCATCATCTCGAACTCGACCGGAGTTGGAACTATATGGGGTCAGAACACAGATTACGCTAATATTCCCCTGTCTATCGGAGCATGGAGCTGTAAGTCACAACACAAGGAGGTGGCCATGGCCCGCAAACCCCGCTTCAATCTTCCCGGTGTTCCGCAGCACATCGTTCAGCGCGGCAACAACCGGGAACCTTGCTTCTTCGCTATCGACGATCACCAGCGCTATTTACACGATCTTTACGAGGCGGCGCAGGCCAACCACGTCGCCATTCATGCCTACGTGTTGATGACCAATCATGTTCACCTGCTGGCTACGCCCGCCGAGGCCTGGAGCATTTCGTATATGATGCAGGACGTCGGTCGCAAGTATGTCCGCTACATCAATCACTGCTATCGCCGCACGGGTACGCTGTGGGAGGGACGCTACAAAGCCAGCTTGGTGGACAGTCAGGCTTATTTGCTGACCTGCATGCGATACATTGAACTCAATCCTGTCCGGGCGCACATGGTCGACCATCCAAGTGAGTATGCTTGGTCGAGTTACGCATTCAACGCTGTTGGCAAGCCCAATCCGCTGCTGGAGCCGCATCCGGTCTATCTGTCCATCGATGCGAACGAAGAACGGCGACGCCATGCCTATCGCGAACTGTTTCTTGCACATATGGAGCCTGACGAGATTCATGATATCCGCGAATCCCTCAGCCGTGAACTGGTATTGGGCCGGGATGACTTCAAGGAGCGGATAGAGGAGATGAGCCGGCGGCAGACCCGGCCTGCCAAACTGGGCCGGCCGCACGTGGCGGAGTCATCGGGCATTTATTACGTTATGTAGTTGCCAAAGCGAGGGAGGCTGTTTTTGAGTATATTAGCGTTATCTGTGCTCTGACCCCACAAAAAAGGTAATCATGGCTACTCAATCGCAAGCATTCATTCGGGCCGTTGCGCTCAT
>DYFR01000029.1:19321-42534 GCA_020725115.1 Thiohalomonas denitrificans | reverse complement strand
ATCAGCGGACTGTTAATCCGTGTGTCGTTGGTTCGAGTCCAACCGGGGGAGCCAATCAATCAAGCAGTTACGCAGCCTCCTTCTTGACTCATCCCCTCAAGGATCAACCGGTTACCCGCAAAAAACCCGCTGCGCGAATTATCGCGTCTTCATAGTCGCGGGTTTCTGGCACTGAGCACCGGCTCGGAGCTTGTTTTCCAGCGCGTTTTTCAGCAGAAATTCTTTTTGAGATAACTGCGAAAGTCATCACTGAGCTCGGGATGTTTCAGGGCATACTCTACCGTCGCTTCCAGGTAACCCAGCTTGCTGCCGCAATCATAACGGCGACCACTAAAACGGTAGGCTAGCACCTGCTCTTCCTGCAGCAGGGCCGCGATGGCATCGGTCAGCTGAATCTCCCCACCGGCACCACGCTCTGTTTTTTCCAACAGTTCGAAAATGCGTGGCGTCAGGATGTAACGTCCTACCACCGCCATGGTCGAGGGTGCATCGGCCGGCTTGGGTTTCTCCACAATACGCTCGACACGTGACAGGCGCTCATCCATGACAGATGCACTGACAATACCGTACTTGTCGGTATCCTCGGCAGCCACCTCCTCCACGCCAAGCAGGCTGCACTGGTGTTTGATGTGCATCTCTGCCATTTGCGCCATCGCACCGTTGCCCTGACCATCAATGAGATCGTCGGCCAGGATGACAGCGAAAGCCTCATCCTTTATTAGTGGTTTGGCGCATAACACGGCATGTCCCAATCCCAGCGCCTCTGCCTGCCTCACATAGGCGCACGATACGCCGCTGGGTACCACATTGCGCACCAGTTCCAGCAGATCCTTCTTGCCTTTCTTTGCCAGCTCGGCTTCCAGTTCATAATTCTTGTCGAAATGATCCTCGATGGCGCGCTTGGCGCTGCTGGTAACAAAGATCATCTCCGTGATGCCGGCAGCAATCGCCTCCTCCACCGCATACTGGATCAGCGGCTTGTCGACGATTGGAAGCATTTCCTTGGGATTTGCCTTGGTGGCGGGCAGAAAACGGGTACCCATGCCGGCGACGGGAAATACAGCTTTGGTAATCCTCATGAATACATCCCACCCTGTGACACGAAGAAGCGTTATTGTGGAATAAACAGCGCCAAAACTAAAGAAAAGCGCCCGCATTGCGGGCGCTCAAGGAGGGAGATGATGACTTGCTACCCGCTCAGCGCTTACCTACTGCAATGTTTTGGCGGTTATCTTCCACAATCTTCGCGTTGATGCCGGGAACCTTGGTCAGCTCATCAGCGGTCTTGAATGGGCCATGTTCCTTGCGATAGGCAATGATGGCTTCTGCCCGTTTAGCCCCGACACCCTTGATGGATTGAGCCAGTAATGCGGCATCGGCCGTATTGATGTCGACTGGAGCGGCCAGTGTCAAAGAAGACAGACCGAGAAGAAATACAGAAAAACAGACAATGGCAAACTTGCGCATGATTTCACTCCTGTGATTGGTGATAGTCCCTGACACCGGCCAGATACAGCCGATGCGCCCATACCAAGCTAAAGAGAGAGCATTATCAATGCAAGGGTTCAAGCAGTAAGTATTTGCCGATTGTTCTGTAGGAATTTTCTCATCGAGTCACAGCATGGAAAGCTCTTGCTCAATGGTGTTCAGCGCCACCATCGGATCGTCGGCTGCCGTGATCGGCCGCCCGATCACCAGATAGTCGGAACCGAGACGCACCGCATCCACCGGCGTGGTGATGCGTGACTGATCACCCTTGGCCGACCATGCCGGACGAATACCCGGGGTGACCAGACGGAAATCATCACCGGTCTGCCGACGCAGCATCGCCAGTTCCTGAGGGGAGCAGACTACCCCATCCATCCCCGACTGCTGTGCCAGAGCCGCCAGCCGGGACACATTATCGGCAGGGGCACCGGCCAAACCGATTTCACGGATATCCTCTTCGCCCATACTGGTGAGTATGGTCACCGCGATCAGCAGTGGGGGCTGTGCTGCCCGGGCCACGGCCTCGCGCGCAGCCATCATCATCCGACGACCGCCAAGTGCATGCACGTTCACCATCCACACACCGAGATCGGCCGCCGCACTGCAGGCGCCGGCCACAGTATTCGGAATGTCATGAAATTTCAGATCCAGAAAGATTTCATACCCTCTATTGCGCAGGTTTTCCACCAGCTGCGGCCCGCCGCGAGTAAACAGCTCTTTGCCGACCTTGAGACGACAGCGCGATGGTTCCAGCTGCTCCACCAAGTCAAGGGCCAGGCGCGGATCCGCGTAATCCAGCGCAATTATGATGCGCGCTCCTGGATTCTTCGTCATACATTTCTCCATCAATGAAATAACGCGGGCTACTCACCTTCAATGCCATGTATCGGCTTGGTGGTATTCCACTGCTTGCAGCTTGGGCACTGCCAGCTCAATGTCTTTCCGCTATAGCCGCACTGACTGCAGCAATAGACAGGTTTGCTCTCAAGCAATTTGTCCGTCAAATCCTTCAGTACCAGCAAATCGTCCCGTGCATGTCCCTCGCTGGACAGAAGTTTCAGACTAATCAGACGTTCCATGCCGCGGACCGATGGATGGCCACGCATGTGATTGGTGACGAATACCGCAGCTTCACGATCACCTTGCTGCTGCCGTATCAACTCGGCCAACGCCAGCATAATAGAAATACCACCGTGCCGGGCCAATATCTCGCGCAGGTAGGCAATCATTTCTCCAATACGCGACTGTTGCAAGAAGGCCTCTTGCAATAATGGGATTGCCTCGGACAGATATGAGGCATCCTGCTGCTCGATACGTTTGAAGATACGCACCGCCGACTTGTGCGCACCAGTCTCCAGCTCGATGCGTCCCTCCAGCAAGCTGGCACGCACACAGTTGCGATCCTCGGCCAGAGCACGCCGCACCAGTCGAAGCGCTTCACTGCGCTCCCCCAGCATTAATGCCTGTTCGGCCTGCTCACAGAAAAATTGCGCAATGATGGGGCTGATAGTGCCGTTCCCCATGCCCTGCAAACGTTGACCGATCTCGATGGCCTTGTGCCAGTCTTTTTCCTGCTGGTAGATATCCAGCAATTGCCTGAGTGCCTGCTGCCGGTATGATGTGCTCTCCACCACCAGTTCCTGGAACAGGTGCTCCGCCCGATCCAGCAGTCCGGCACGCATATAATCCATACCCAGTTCATACAATGCCTGCTCGCGTTGCTGCCGCCGCAACGTGGGGCGTGCGATCAGGTTCTGGTGGATACGAATGGCACGATCGACTTCACCCCGCCGACGGAACAGATTGCCAACGGCGAAATGAGTGTCGACCGTATCGCTATCCACTTCGAGCATGTGGATGAAGACCTCAATGGCCTTGTCCGGTTGCTCGTTAAGCAGGAAGTTGAGTCCCTTGAAGTAATCTGAGGAGAGGGTTGAGAACTGGTGCTCACCCGCCTCGCGCGCATCGCGCCGCCCCAGCAGCCAGCCGGTAAATGCGGCCACTGGTAATAGCAGGAACAGCAACTCGACGCCCATAAAGATAATCAGTGCTTATCGCGCAGGGGCAAATGACGCAGATTGCGGATTTCCTGTTCGCACATCGCCAGCTTGCGCGCCAGACGCGCCACCCTGCGACGTTGCCCGAACATCATCAGCAAACTGGCGCTTACGCCCAGAACAGCGCCTGCCGCCAAAGCAGCCACCACCACCAGTGACAATGGCGCTGTCATGGAGCCAAAGTAGAAGTTCAGCGTTGTGGGAGCGGCATTATGCACGGCGAAAGTGGCGCCGACAGCCAGTAGCAACAGAAAGAGGATGAGAAGAAAAAGACGTTTCATGTCGATCCCGTATGAAGGGCATACGCCCGTATCATATCCCAAAGGTTCACGCCAACGGCACTTCCACAAGGATATTACCAGGCTCGACAAATTACAAAGAACACGGCACCAGTTAAGACAACAGCATGGTTGCCTGTATCAGGCAGGCTGCATCAAGGCAAAGACTGAGCTATTCCGCCAATATGGCGCCCTGATCGACACGTTCGCGCAATTCCTTGCCGGGCTTGAAATGAGGAACATACTTGGCCCCAAGCTGAACCGACTCGCCGGTCTTTGGATTACGTCCGATACGTGGCGGACGGTAATGCAGGGAAAAACTGCCAAACCCACGAATCTCGATACGTTCTCCGCTAGCCAGCACCTGCGCCATGTATTCCAGGATGGTTTTTACCGCCAACTCGACATCCTTGGAATTGAGCTGGGGCTGCTTGTGCGCCAGTATCTCGATCAGTTCCGATTTGGTCATGGGGATCCCCGAAATAAGGGAAGGCCCGCCACCGGCGGGCCTTCCAGTTCAGCTAGTCGTTTTTGTTTTCCATTTGCTCCTTCAGCAGGTCGCCCAAAGTCGGATTGGCGGCCGCTGCGGCGCGGTTGTAGTCCTGCATGGCTTCCGCCTCCTCCTCACTGTCCTTTGCCTTGATGGACAGGGTGATGGTGCGGTTCTTGCGATCAACACCCATGAACTTGGCTTCGAGTTCTTCGCCGGCCTTGATCAGGGTACGGGCATCCTCGACACGTTCACGGGACAGTTCCGAGGCACGCAGATAGCCTTCGACACCCTCCTCCAGATCGATGATGGCGCCCTTGGCATCCACTTCACGCACGATACCCTTGACGATGGTGCCCTTGCGATGCTCGGCCACGTAGTTGGAGAACGGATCCTTTTCCATCTGCTTGATGCCGAGGGAGATACGCTCACGCTCCGGATCGATGGCAAGGATGACAGCCTCAACTTCATCGCCCTTGGCATAGTTGTGCACAGCCTCTTCACCCGGCACATTCCAGGCGATATCGGACAGATGAATCAGACCGTCGATGCCACCGTCCAGGCCGATGAAGATGCCGAAATCGGTGATGGACTTGATCTTGCCGGCAACCTTGTCGCCCTTGTTGTGGGTACCGGAGAAGGCATCCCACGGATTTTCCTGGCACTGCTTCATGCCGAGGGAAATGCGACGGCGCTCGGCGTCGATGTCCAGCACCATCACTTCCACTTCGTCGCCCATCTGCACAACCTTGGACGGGTGGATGTTCTTGTTGGTCCAGTCCATCTCGGAGACGTGCACCAGGCCTTCCACACCCTCTTCGATCTCGACGAAGCAGCCGTAGTCGGTCAGGTTGGTCACCTTGCCGAACATGCGGGTGCCCACCGGGTAACGGCGGGTGATGTCTTCCCACGGATCCTCGCCCAGCTGCTTGAGGCCCAGGGAGACACGGGTACGCTCGCGATCGAACTTGAGTACCTTGACGTCGATTTCGTCGCCGACATTGACCACTTCGGACGGATGCTTGACGCGTTTCCAGGCCATGTCGGTGATGTGCAGCAGACCGTCGATGCCGCCGAGGTCGACGAAGGCGCCGTAGTCGGTGAGGTTCTTGACGATACCCTTGACCACCTGGCCTTCCTGCAGGCCGTCGAGCAGGGCTTCACGCTCTTCGCTGCCCTCGGACTCCACCACGGCACGACGGGAAACGACCACGTTGTTACGCTTGCGATCGAGCTTGATGACCTTGAATTCCAGATCCTTGCCTTCCAGATAGGAAGGATCGCGCACCGGGCGCACATCCACCAGGGAACCGGGCAGGAAGGCACGAATGTCCTTGAGGTCGACGGTGAAACCGCCCTTGACCTTGTCCACGATACGACCGACCACGGTCTCGCCGGCTTCGCTGGCGCGCTCCAGTCGGGTCCAGGACTCCGAACGCTTGGCCTTTTCACGGGACAGACGGGTGGCACCGAAGCCATCCTCGACCATCTCGAGTGCGACGTCCACTTCGTCGCCGACCTTGACCTCGATCTCGCCGCTCTCGTTCAGGAACTGCTCGAGGGGGATGACACCTTCGGACTTGAGACCGGCGTTGATCACGACGACGTCGTTGCCAACCTGGACTACCTTGCCGGTAATGATGGCGCCGGGGCGCATCTGGGAACCGACAAGACTCTGTTCAAACAATTCTGCAAAGCTTTCGCTCATCACTCACATAACCCTTGCCGTTCAACGAACGACGTATGTAGAACCGCATTGTTGCCGCGGGTTGAAGTTAAACCCGGATACCCGGATTGAAAAAAACCACCATCACCCGATGTGACGGCAGCCCCTACTGCACACCCAGCCGCGACCGGCATTCCGCCAGCACTGCAGCCAGAACTTCTTCGATACCGAGCGTCGACGTGTCGATCACCACCGCATCATCCGCCGGCCTGAGCGGCGACACACTGCGATTGCGATCCCGTTCGTCGCGTTCGGCGATCTCGACGAAAAGACTGTGAAGGTTAGCATCCAACCCCTTTTCCTTCAACTGGTTATAGCGTCTTTGCGCACGCACCTCGGCGCTGGCGGTGAGGAATATCTTCAGCGGCGCATCAGGAAACACGGTAGTGCCCATGTCACGGCCATCGGCCACCAGACCGGGAGGCTGGCGAAAGGCGCGCTGGCGCTCCAGCAAGGCCTCGCGCACCGCCGGCACTGCGGCCACCCTGGACGCGTCGTTACCGGCCTGCTCGGTGCGAATTTCCCTGCTAACCTCTTGTCCAGAAAGGATTATCTGTAAATCTCCGGTAACCTGCGGGCGGAATTCCACGGCCAGTTCACATGCCACCCGCGCCAGACCCGCCTCGTCATCGAAGGCCACGCCCTGCTGCCTTGCCGCCAGAGCGGTAAGACGGTAGAGGGCGCCGCTATCGAGGAAGTGCCAGCCGAAACGTCGGGTGAGGAGCTGGCTGATGGTGCCCTTGCCTACCCCGCTGGGACCATCGACGGTGATGACCGTAATGCCGGCCCCCATCATGCCGGGTCCACTGTCAGGCCGAGGCCGGCCTTGTTGGCCAGGTCGACGAAGCCGGGGAAAGAGGTATTGACGTTGGCGCAGTCGGTGATGGTGATGGCACCGGAGGCCACCAGCGCTGCCATGGCGAAGGACATGGCGATACGGTGGTCACCGTGGCTGTCCACCTGGCCACTGCCGATACGGCCGCCGTGGATCACCATGCCGTCCGGCGTGGGCCGGGCGTCCACGCCCAACGCCACCAGACCGTCGGCCATCACCTGGATGCGATCGGACTCCTTGACGCGCAGTTCCTCGGCGCCGGTAAGCACCGTCTCGCCCTCGGCACAGGCAGCGGCGATAAACAACGCCGGGAACTCGTCAATGGCCAGTGGCACCTGGTCTTCCGGGATACGGATGCCCTTGAGCTTGCCGGCACGCACGCGGATATCAGCCACCGGCTCGCCCCCCGCTTCACGCTCGTTGAGCAGTTCCAGCTCGGCGCCCATCAGACGCAGGATGTTGATCACGCCGATGCGCGTGGGGTTGATGCCGACGTGCTCCAGCACGATATCGGAGCCGGCGGCGATGGCCGCCCCCACCATGAAGAAGGTGGCGGAAGAAATATCAGCCGGGACATCGATGCGGGTGGCCTTCAGCCTGCCGCCACCCTGCACGCACACGGTATTGCCGCGGCGCTCTACCGCATAACCGAAACCGGTCAACATGCGCTCGGTATGGTCACGGGTCGGAGCCGGCTCAGTAACGCAGGTCTTGCCGGCGGCATACAAACCGGCCAGCAACAGGCAGGACTTCACCTGAGCGCTGGCCATGGGCATCATGTAGTCGATGCCCTTGAGCGGCTGGCCGCCCTTCACCTTGAGCGGTGGCGTACCCGTCCCGCTCGTATCCACCACGGCGCCCATCAGGCGTAGCGGATCAGTGACGCGCTTCATCGGCCGCTTGGACAGCGAGGCATCACCGCTCATCTCCACATCAAACTTCTGCCCGGCCATCAGGCCGGACAGCAAACGCATGGAGGTGCCGGAGTTGCCCAGATAGAGTGGCTTGGCCGGCGCCTTCAGGCCGTGCATGCCGACGCCATGTACGGTAACCCGGCCGGCATCCGGCCCTTCGATGCGCACGCCCATGGCACGGAATGCATCCAGTGTCGCAATATTATCCTCGCCCTCCAGGAAACCGCTGATGTCGGTCACGCCCTCGGCCAGGGAGCCAAGCATGATGGAACGGTGTGAGATGGACTTGTCACCGGGGACACGGATGCGGCCGCTCAGTTTGCCGCCAGGTGCGGCACGGAAAATCACATTGTTTTCGTTGCTGTTGGACATGGCGTGGTATCGGTTATTGCTTGAATTCGTCGCGTGCCTGTTTGGCACGACCAAAAGTGCCCAGCAGGGCGGCGCCGTCGCCGCGCTCAATGGCACTGCGTACCGCCGCCAGATCGGCGGCATAGCGATCCATCACCTTGAGGATGGCATCGCGATTGGCCAGACAGATGTCGTGCCACATACGGGGATCACTGCTGGCAATGCGGGTAAAATCACGAAAGCCACCGGCCGCATAACGGAAGATTTCCGTGTGCTCCTCCATGCGTGCCAGGGTATCCACCAGAGTGTAGGCCAGCACATGGGGTAAATGGCTGGTGGCGGCCAGCACCTCATCATGGTGCTGTACGTCCATCTCCACCACCTCGGCGCCTGCCGCCAGCCACAGGGCACGCACCGTTGCCACGGCAGCGGCATCAGTATGCGCCAGCGGCGTCAGGATCACGCGGCGCTTGTGGTACAGCTCGGCAAAGGATGCCTCCACCCCGCTCTGCTCTGTCCCGGCGATGGGATGGCCCGGCACAAAACGCGGCGGCACAACACCGAACGCACGTTGTGCCGCCGCCACCACCGAACCTTTGGTGCTGCCGACATCAGTAACGATGGATTCGGCGGAGAGATGCGGTGCCATCGCACGCAGTACCCCCTCCATCGCCCCCACCGGAACCGCCATTACGACCACATCCGCATCTTTCAATGCGACAGCGATATCAGTCTCACCCCGATCGATTACACCCAGCTCCCGTGCCAGTTGCAATTGCTCGGCATGTCGCCCGTAACCGACCACTTCGCCGACTGCGCCGGCCGCCTTCAGCGCCCGCGCCAGCGAGCCGCCGATGAGACCGACACCGATAATGCAAAGGCGCGCGATCAATTTCAGAGCTCGCGACCTATGGCCTGGGCAATGCCCCTGAGCGAAGCCATCAAGTCGATCAGTTCCTGCGGATTGAGCGCCTGATCGGCATCGCACCATGCCTCGCACGGATTGGGGTGCATTTCCACCAACAGGCCATCGGCACCGGCAGCAACCGCAGCACGTGCCAGGGCGGGCACCATCCACGCCTTGCCGCCCGCATGACTGGGGTCGATGATAACCGGCAGATGAGTTTCCTTTTTCAGTACCGGAATCGCGGTGACATCGAGCATGTTGCGGTAGTAGGTCTCAAAGCTGCGTACGCCGCGCTCGCAGAAGATGATGTCGTGGTTGCCGCCTGCGGCGATATACTCAGCGGCCATCAGCCATTCGGAGATGGTCGCCGCCATGCCGCGCTTGAGGATCACCGGCTTGTGCAGGCGTCCAACCTCTTTCAGCAGATCGAAGTTCTGCATGTTGCGCGTACCGATCTGGATCACATCCACGTCATACTGCAGGAAGGCATCGATCTGGCGCACATCCATCAGTTCGGTAACGATAGGCAGTTTGTACTTGTCGGCTGCCTTGCGGAACATATCCAGACCTTCGACACCGGCGCCCTGAAAGGTGTAGGGGCTGGTGCGCGGCTTGAAGGCACCACCGCGCATCATGCTGCAACCGGCGGCAACGACACCCTTGGCAGCCTCGTCCATCTGCGCCTGCGTCTCCACCGAACATGGACCGCCGATGACCTGAATCTGCTTGCCACCGAGCTTGATGCCCTTGATGTCGATGACGGTATCTTCCTGATGATAGGAGCGCGCCACGATCTTGTACGGCTTCATCACCCGGATCACCTGCTCCACACCCGGCAGGGCCTGCAGCAATTCCTTATCGATCTTGCTCTCATCGCCGATGGCGCCAATGACAGTGCGCTCAACACCACGGGAAACGTTGCTGCCCAGCCCCCATCCCTTCAGTCGCTGCACTACGGCATCGATGTGTGCATCAGTAGTCTCGTTATTCATGATGACAATCATGGCTGTATCACTCTCTTAAGCAAAAATGGTTTATCGTCCAAGCACCTTGGCCAGGGCAGTGATGAAACGGTCATTCTCTTCCGGCAGGCCCACCGTGATGCGCAGATGATTCGGCATGCCGTAATTGGCCACCGGGCGCACGATTACACCTTCACGCAGCAATGCATCATACAGTGGTGCCGCGAGGCGACCTGTATCCACACTGACAAAGTTTCCGACCGAAGAGATATGACGCAGATCAAGTGCGGCGAATCCCGCCACCAATTGATGCATGCCGGCGACATTGAGCTCCAGGGTCTGCTGCAGGTGTTCCGTATCATCCAACGCCGCGGCCGCTGCTGCCAGACCAAGGCTGTTGACGTTGAACGGCGGGCGTACCCGGTTCAGCAGATCAGCTACCTGGGGATGGCACACGCCATAACCGACTCGCAGGCCGGCCAGACCGTAACACTTGGAAAAGGTACGTGCCACGATCAGATTCGGATAGCGCCCGACCCAGGCCATGGCATCAGGGTAGTCACTGGCACCCATGGCGGGATAACTGGCGTACTCGAAATAGGCCTCATCTACCAGCACCAACACATGCTGTGGCACATTGGCAATAAAGGCCTCCAGTTCCGCGCCGGGCAGCCAGGTGCCGGTAGGATTGTTTGGATTGGCAATGAAGATCAGGCGTGTCCGCTCGGTTACCGCGGCATGCATCGCCGCCAGATCATGACCCCAGTCCCGCGCCGGTACCACCACCGCTTTCGCCCCCACCGCCTGGGTCAGGATTGGATACACGGCAAAGGCATGCTCGGAAAACATCACCTCGTCCTGCGGCGTGACGAAAGCACGCACAGCGAACTCCAGCACATCACTGGAACCGTTGCCGAGGATCAGCTGATCCAGCTTTACACCCAACATCTGTGCCAGTTTATCCTTGAGCACGAAACCATTGCCATCAGGATAGAGCCAGACATCCTCCAGCATCGCACGCGCCGCCGCCACGGCCATGGGGCTGGGACCAAGCGGGTTTTCGTTGGAGGCCAGCTTGATGATATTGCTGATCCCAAGCTCACGTTCCAGTTCTTCAATGGGCTTGCCGGGCTGATAGGGCTTCAGCTGCCGTACACCGGGAGCGGCCAGATGCAGAAAATCAGTCATGGTTTTTACAGAACGGCTTTGGGATAAGAACCGAGAATTTTGAACAGCGAGGCCTCTGCCTCAAGCTTTCCAAGTACGCTGCCGATCTTCTCATCATGCGCATGCCCCTCGATATCGAGGAAGAAGACATACTCCCACATGCCCTGACGTGAGGGGCGTGACTCAATACGCGTCATGGATACGCCGCTCTGAGCCAGCGGCTCCAGCAGGTGATACAGCGCCCCCGGCTTGTTGCGGGTAGCCACCAGCAACGATGTCTTGTCACTGCCCGACGGCGGCACAGCCTTGCGGCCGATGATCAGAAAACGGGTGGTGTTGTTAGGTTGATCCTCAATATTGCGTGCGAGTATGGTCAAGCCGTACAGCTCCGCAGCCACTTCACCGGCAATAGCAACCGCCCCCACCTCTGCGGCAGCACGACGCGCAGCTTCGGCATTGCTGCTCACATCGGTGCGCTCGATACCCGCCAAATGTCCGTCCAGCCACTCGCGGCATTGTGCCAGAGATTGACTGTGCGAATAGATACGACGCACATCCTGCAAATTACTCACACACCCCATCAGGTGCTGGTGGATGCGCAATTCAACCTCGCCACAAATCTTGAGCGAAGAATTGATAAGGGTATCGAGAGTATGGTTAACGACGCCTCCGGTAGAGTTTTCAACCGGTACTACACCGTAATCGGCACTGCCGGCCTCAACCTCACGGAATACCTCATCAATGGCGGCCAGCGGCATCGTCTGCACCGAATGACCAAAATGTTTCAGCGCCGCTGCCTGGGTAAAGGTACCTTCAGGACCGAGATACGAGATACGCATGGGCCGCTCCAGCGCCAGACAGGAGGACATGATCTCACGGAACAGCCGAGCCATCTCCTCACCAGAGAGCGGCCCGCTGTTGCGCTCCAGTACCTTGCGCAATACCTGTGCCTCGCGCTCAGGGCGATAAAACACCGCATCCTCACCCTCGGCGGCAATCTTGACGCGCGCAACTTCCTGCGCCAGAGCAGCTCGCTCGTTGATCAACGTCTGAACCTGCTCGTCAAGCGCATCGATACGCTGACGGATGGATTGCAGTTGTGCGTCGTTCATGGCCGAATCATTCGATGACACGTACCGCCAGAACACCGCTGATGGCGGCGATCTCGTTTACTACATTAGCCGGCACCGGACGATCTACGTCCACCACGGTGTAGGCGAGGTCGCCGCGAGACTTGTTCAGCATGTCGATGATATTCAGGCCCGCCGTGCCCAGATCGCTGGATATCTGACTCAGCATATTGGGCACGTTGGAATTCACCACGGTAAGGCGGTAGGTTCCTTCGCTACGGGTCATCACCACCTCGGGGAAATTCACCGAGTTGACCACGTTGCCGTTTTCCAGATAGTCGCGCACCTGATCCGCCACCATCACCGCGCAGTTGTCCTCTGCCTCCTGAGTGGATGCACCGAGATGCGGCAAAGTGATGACGCGCGGATGCTGTTTGAGCAGGTTGGTGGGAAAATCACACACATAGCCGTAGACCTTGCCGCTGTCGATGGCCGCCACCATGGCCTCATCATCCACGATTCCCTTGCGCGCAAAGTTGAGAACCACCAGGCCCTTCCTCGCATGCAGCAGCCGTTCAGCATTGAGCATGTTGCGGGTGGCGTCAATGAGCGGCACATGGAAGGTGATGAAATCAGCCTTGCTCACCATTTCGTCAAAGCTGGCCGCTTTCTGCACGTTGGACGACAGGCGCCATGCCCCCTCCACGGTAATACCCGGATCGAAACCGATAACCTTCATGCCGAGGGCGATGGCGGCATTGGCCACCTCGCGACCGATGGCGCCCAGGCCCACCACGCCCAGGGTACGCCCCGGCAGTTCGAAACCGGCATAGTTCTTCTTGCCCGCTTCGGTCTGCTTGTCGATGCTGGCATCGTCGCCTTCCAGGCCGCGGGAAAATTCCCAGGCCGCACAGATGTTGCGGCAGGCGATGAGCATGCTGGCGATGACCAGTTCCTTCACCGCATTGGCATTGGCACCCGGCGCGTTGAATACCGGAATGCCGCGGGCGCTCATCTTATCCACCGGAATGTTATTTACACCAGCCCCGGCCCGCCCCACCGCCTTGAGTGAGGCAGGGATATCCATGTCATGCATCTTGTGCGAACGCACCAGAATCCCATCCGGATGCTGGATCTCGGAAGCGACTTCATAGCGATCCCGCGGCAAACGCTCCAGCCCCGCCACCGAGATGTTGTTCAGCGTCAGAATCTTGTACATGCGACCCCCAGATAAAAGAGTAAAGAGCAAAGATACAAGGGAAAACCCGCCTCCAACTTGTATCTTGTCACTTGTATCTTGTCACTGCCCTTAACCGTTCCGACGGGCGAAGTCGGCCATGAACTCCACCAGGGTGTCGATGCCCTGCTCCGGCATCGCATTGTAAATACTGGCGCGCATGCCGCCGACGGAGCGGTGGCCCTTCAGGGTGACCAGACCAATCTTCTTGGCTTCCTTCAGGAACGCCTCGTCCAATTCCTCCCTGGGCAGGGTGAACGGCACGTTCATCCAGGAGCGGCAGTGAGTGGCCACGGGATTCTTGTAGAAACCGCCCGAGCCATCGATGGCGGCATAGAGCTTGGCCGCCTTGCGCTGGTTGATTGCAGCCATACCCTGCAGACCACCGAGGCCCTTGAGCCACTCGAATACCAGCCCAGCCATGTACCAGGAATAGGTCGGCGGCGTGTTGTACATGGATTCATTTTCCGCGTGTGTCTTGTAGTCCAGCATGGTGGCGACACTGGCCGGCGCCTTGCCGATGAGGTCGTCGCGGATGATGACGATGGCAAGGCCGGCAGGACCGATGTTCTTCTGTGCACCGGCGTAGATCACGCCAAATTTGCTGACATCGATCGGGCGGCTCAGGATGGTCGATGACATATCCGCCACCAGCGGCACATTGCCGGTCTGCGGGATGTAGTCGAACTCGACACCGCGAATGGTTTCGTTGGGACAGTAATGCACATAGGCAGCGTCAGCGGAGAGTTTCAGCTCGGCCTGAGTCGGTACGGTGGTGTAATTGCCGGCGGAGGTGTCGGCAGCAACATTCACCGTGCAGAACTTCTTCGCCTCGGAGATGGCCTTCTTCGACCAGTCGCCGGTATTGATGTAGTCAGCGCCCTTCTTGTCGCCCAGCAGATTCATCGGCAGCATGGCGAACTGCTGTGAGGCGCCGCCCTGCAGGAACAGCACCTTGTAGTTGGCGGGGATGCTCATCAGCTCGCGCAGATCGGCCTCGGCCTTGGCGGCGATGGACATGTATTCCTTGCCGCGATGGCTCATCTCCATCACCGACATGCCGCTGCCGTTCCAGTCCAGCATCTCGTCACGTGCCCGTTCGATCACCGCCTGCGGCAGCATCGCCGGCCCTGCACTGAAGTTGTACACCCTAGCCATGTTCATCTCCTAAGCTCAAGAAAATACAAGAAGACTCAGTCCGCGAATGAACGCGAATCAACGCAAATGTTTCCTGCGGGGTCGAGCTGATGCCAAGAACGTATTTGCGTCCATTTGCATTCATTTGCGGATCCCGCATTTTCACTCAGCAGCGACGCCGTCGCCCTCTTCGTCTTCCCCGCTCTCGGCGATGCGCTCCAGCGCCACCAGTTTCTCGCCCTCGCCCAGGCGGATCAGGGTCACGCCCTGGGTGTTGCGGCTCAGCACCGACACCTCGGCGACACGGGTACGCACCAGGGTACCGCCGTCGGTAACCAGCATGATTTCATCGCTGTCGGCTACCAGCACAGCACCGACCACGGCGCCGTTGCGCGTGGAGGTCTGGATGGAGATGACACCCTGGCCACCGCGGCCATGCACCGGATAGTCGGCGATAGGCGTGCGCTTGCCGTAACCGTTTTCGGTGGCGGTAAGCACGTCACCTTCGGCTGCGACAATGAGCGAAACAACTTTCTGATCTTTCTGCAGACGGATGCCACGCACACCGCGTGCCACACGCCCCATCGAACGGACACCATCCTCGTTAAAGCGAATCACCTTGCCGGCATCGGTGAACAGCAGGATGTCGCGACTGCCGTCTGTAATATCGACCCCCACCAATTGGTCGTCATCCAGCAGATCGACAGCAATGATGCCGTTGCTGCGAATATTGGAGTAGTCCTTTAACGGCGTCTTCTTCACCGTGCCACGGGTAGTGGCCATGAAAATGTACTTGTTTTCCTCGAACTCACGGATCGGCAGGATGGCGTTGATGCGCTCATCCTCTTCCAGCGGCAACAAATTGACGATGGGGCGACCGCGTGCGCCGTGCCCGGCCTGCGGCAATTCGTATACCTTTTTCCAGTAGACACGACCGCGACTGGAGAAGCAGAGGATGGTGTCGTGCGTATTGGCCACGAACAGCTTGTCGATAAAATCCTCTTCCTTTACCGAGGCGGCGGCACGGCCGCGTCCACCACGGCGCTGGGCACGATAGTCCGCCACCGGCTGTGCCTTGACGTAACCTTCGTGGGACAGCGTGACCACCACATCTTCCTCGCTGATCAGATCTTCCAGCGACAGGTCTTCCTTGGCGGCACGGATTTCGGTACGGCGTGCATCGCCATACTGGTCGCGCACCTGCACCAGTTCCTCGCGAATAACCTCCATCAGCCGATCCGGGTCATGCAGGATATGCAGCAGGCCGGCAATGGTATCCAGCAACTGACGATACTCGTCAATGATCTTGTCCTGCTCCAGCCCCGTGAGGCGATGCAGGCGCAGATCGAGAATCGCCTGTGCCTGAGCTTCGGACAGACGATAGCCGTCCTCCAACAGACCGAACTCTTTGCCCAACCCCTCCGGACGCGAGGACTCGGCACCGGCACGGGCCAGCATGTCGGTAACAACGCCCGGCGCCCAGGTGCGCGCCAGCAAACCGGCCTTGGCTTCGGCAGGATTGGGGGAACGCTTGATCAGTTCGATGATGGGATCGATGTTGGCCAGGGCCACTGCCAGGCCTTCCAGCACATGAGCGCGTTCACGCGCCTTGCGCAGATCGAACAGAGTGCGCCGCGTCACCACCTCGCGGCGATGGCGGATGAAGGCCTCCAGCATCTGCTTGATATTCAGCAGACGCGGCTGGCCATCGAGCAGTGCCACCATATTGATACCGAACACGCTCTGCATTGCAGTGTGCTGGTACAGGTTGTTGAGCAATACCTCGGGCACCTCGCCGCGCTTCAGCTCGATGACCATGCGCATGCCGTCCTTGTCGGACTCGTCGCGCAACTCCGAAATGCCCTCGATCTTCTTTTCCTTGACCAGCTCGGCAATTTTTTCCAGCAACCGCGCCTTGTTGACCTGATAGGGAAGCTCGGTCACCACGATGCGCAGGCGGCCGTTGTCCATCTCCTCGATTTCGGTGCGGGCCCGCACATAGATGCGGCCACGCCCGGTGTGATAGGCCTCGTGAATGCCACGGGCACCATTGATGATGCCGGCGGTGGGGAAATCCGGACCCGGGATATGGGCCATCAAATCACCGATACTGCTGGCCGGGTTATCGATCAGTGCCAGGCAGCCGTTGATCACCTCAACCAGGTTATGCGGCGCGATATTGGTGGCCATGCCTACCGCAATACCGGCAGAACCGTTCACCAGCAGGTTGGGGAAACGGGCCGGCAGAACCTCAGGCTCCAGCTCCGAACCGTCGTAGTTGGGGACGAAGTCGACCGTTTCCTTCTCGATATCGGCGAGCAGTTCATGGGCGATACGCGCCATGCGCACCTCGGTGTAACGCATGGCGGCAGCGGAGTCGCCGTCTACCGAACCGAAGTTGCCCTGGCCGTCGACCAGCATGTAACGCAGCGAGAAGGGCTGCGCCATGCGGACGATGGTGTCGTACACGGCAGAGTCGCCGTGCGGATGATACTTACCGATAACGTCACCGACCACACGGGCCGATTTCTTGTAGGCCTTGTTCCAGTCGTTGCCCAGTTCACGCATGGCGTGCAGTACACGGCGGTGCACCGGCTTGAGGCCGTCGCGCACGTCGGGCAGTGCACGGCCCACGATCACGCTCATGGCGTAATCGAGATACGACTGTTTCATTTCCTCCTCGATGTTGACCGGGAGGACTTCTTTTGCAAACTCAGCCATCGGGAAATCGTGTCCTTTCTACCCCAGGGCGCCGGGGGATGCGGGGTGCAGCGGAACCATGACCACAACCAACTGATTACAAAGGGATTCGTGACGGCATCGACACACCGTCCGGCCATCCCGGTCACCGTCCCGCCCCAGGCGCGGATTAAACGGCCGGATCATACCATAAGCCTCCCCCAGCGGATGACCCTAAAACGCGCCCACACCCCCTTTGCGGGGCGCTGGCGGGTGGTGGCCAGGTCAAATCAGCTGTTTTTCATCATCGCCGCCATTTTTTCGGCGGTCGGGTTCAGTACCACGCCCCGCTCGGTGACGATGGCGTCAATCAGGCTGGCGGGGGTAACGTCAAAGGCCGGATTCCAGCCCGCCGCCCCCGGGGCGGCCACCCGCTGCCCGGCCAGGGACAGAACCTCGTCGGGGGAACGGCTTTCGATGGGGATCAGATCACCGCTGGCCAGGGACATGTCCACGGTGGAGGTGGGCGCCACCACCATGAACTTCACCCCGTGGTAACGGGCATTCACCGCAGCGCTGTAGGTGCCGATCTTGTTGGCCACGTCGCCGTTGGCGGCGATACGGTCGGAACCGACGATCACCCACTTCACCTGGCCCTGCTTCATCAGGTGGGCGGCGGCGCCGTCGGCCAGCAGGGTCACCGGGATCTGATCCTGCACCAGCTCCCAGGCGGTCAGGCGGGCACCCTGCAGCCAGGGGCGGGTCTCGTCGGCATAGACATGGGCGATGCGGCCGGCGGTATAGGCGCTGCGGATGACACCGAGGGCGGTACCGTAACCGCCGGTGGCGAGGGAACCGGTATTGCAGTGGGTCAGCACCGCCCCGCCCTCGCCTTCGATGAGCGCCGCCCCCAGCTCGCCCATGCGGTAGTTGGCGGCGATGTCCTCCTCATGGATGGCACGCGCCTCGGCCAGCAGGGCTGCCTCGGGGTCGCCGTCACCCAGACCGGCGATGAGCCGCTCCATGCGCTCCAGGGCCCAGAACAGGTTCACCGCCGTAGGACGGGCGGCGGCCAGACGGGTCAGGTCTTCCTTTATATGGTTGCGCCAGGCGGCACCGGCGGTGCGAAAACGAATACGTCCCGCCAGCACCACGCCGTAGGCGGCGGTGACGCCGATGGCCGGGGCACCGCGCACCACCATGTCGTGGATGGCCTGCGCCACAGCGGCAGGCTCGTCATAGGAGAGGTACACCTGCTGGTGCGGCAGGATGCGCTGATCCAATAGCTGAAGCCGGCCGTCCTGCCACAGTACGGCGCGAATGGTGTCATGTATCGTACTCATGGGGCTCATTACTCGCCTGGAAGAAAGCGCCCGATCCTACCCCATTTCAAAATCTCCCGCCTGTCACAAAAGCTTCAGCCCACCGTAACAAAACAGTCAGCCCAAGGTAACACTGGCTGGAGATACTGCGCGCGCTTTTTAGCGCTAATCAGTTGTTCAACCTGGGAGATATACAATGCAGAAATCCGTACAGCACAGCCTGATCGCCACCGCCATCGCCGCCGCTCTGGGCTTTGCCGGCACCGCCGCCGCCGAGACCACTGTATACGGCAAGATCCACGTCTCCGCCGGTTCCCTGTCTTCTGAAGAGACCACCGACGTCAAGACCAGCGCCACCACCATCGCCAGCCATGCCTCGCGCCTCGGCTTCAAGGCCAGCAAGAAGCTGGAGAACGGCATGTCCGTGATCGGTCAGCTGGAATACGAAATTGACACCGTCGGCGACAAGACCAAGACTTCCACGGAAGACCTCTTCAAGGCCCGCAATACCTACGTCGGCCTGAAGGGTGGTTTCGGTGAGGTGCGCGTCGGTATCCACGACACCCCGCACAAGATGTCCACCGCCAAGCTGGACCCGCTGGCTGACACCTACGCCGACTACAACAGCGTGGTCATCACCGACGCCCGCGCCTCCAACGTCATCGCCTACCTGAACAAGTTCGGTGATCTGAGCGTGGCCCTGGCCTACAGTGCCGGCGACGAGAAGACCACCGCCGGTGAAAACAAGAACAGCGTCACCTCGGCGATGATCGCCTACGAGGCCGGCCCGCTGTACCTGACCGCCGCCGTGGAAAACTACGCCGACAAGACCAGCGGCACCGAGGCATCCAACAAGTTCGGTGCCGGCTACAAGTTCGGTCCGGTGACTCTGGGCCTGGTGTACGACGTGGAAGTGAACAAGAATGCCAAGGACGACATCGCCACCTACGGCAGCCTGCAGTGGAAGGTCACCGATGCCGGCACCATCAAGGCGGCCTATGGCAAGCTGGACTACGGCAATACGGCCACCAAGGATCGTACCTTCTCCGCCGTGGCCTATGACCACAAGCTGGACAAGGACGCCAACGTCTACGTGCTGTATGCCAGCGGCAAGGATGGTGGCCTGACCAAGGGCGGCCTGAAGGGCGACGCCACCGCCGCCGTGGTCGGCATGGAGTTCAAGTTCTAAGGACGGTTCAGCGGCAGGGACGCCTTCTCTCCAGATGGTATTTAAGGGGCGCAGCCATGCGCCCCATTTTTTTGACCGTCCTTCCGGCGCGGATGCCGGCTACAGGGCGTTATCAGGCTGCGCGGTCTGGCCGGCAACCTTGTCGCGGTATTTCTTCAGGGCCCCCATGACCGAATCCAGTGCCCGATCCATCAGCGGCACCTCTTCCACCAGCAAGGCCTGGCCTGCGGCCAGATCGGTAACCAATTGCCGTAGCGTGGTATCGCGCACGACCTTGAAAAGACGATCGACAAAAACATACTCGCCCATCAAGTCACTCTTCCAGGCCAGCTTGCCGCGGCGGACACCGCCGTCTTCCTGCAGAAACCCCAGCCATGCGCCGACCTCCAGCTCCCTGACCATGCCGGCATACCCGGCATACTCGATCCCCCAGCGCAAATCCTCATCACTCGTTTCATCCTCGCCTGCCAGGACGATCTCCTCATCAAAAACATGCTCACCTTCATACTGAGAGCCTACGCCGGCATGTTCAGCCCCCGCAGACTGGGCTGGCACAGGTAAATCATGCAGCATGGCATCCAGTTCTTGCGCAGTGAAAATCCTGCCGTCACCCACCTCGCGTGGCGGGACGGCGCTGGCCATCGTCACCACCTGGGCAGTTCGGGTACCTTGTGGCATGCCGTGCCTGACACCTTCCTTCGAACGCATACACTCAAGATGCAGACTCTCCAGTTCACAGAACAGATTTTCTGCCTCTTCAGTCGCCATACCGGCGATGATCGTGCTGGCCTTCAGTTCTGAGAGCAGTGCCGGGATCCGCTTGACCAGTGCCGTCCGCTCATCCGCCGATGACTTGGGCTGTATGCTCCATACCAGGTTACTGGCCAACGCCGCACACTCTTCCCATTCATCACTCTTGCCGCCATAGCCTACATACAGTGCGGCAAGATGCTCTTTCCACGGTCCTCCCAGCAACCCATGCAGCACATCCGGCATCGTCGCCGATCTGAGCAGGGGTTCGATGGCCGCCGCTGCGGTCAGACGCGACTGCTCAAGACAATCCTGGATCTGTTCCAGCTGCTGCCTCTCCAGCTCCTGAAAGGCGTACAGCTCCTGCAACAGCTCATGGAAAATGGAAAGATTATCCTCAAATTCCTGCAGTATGCGGCCCACAATGTGTTCGATTTTCCCGTATATCGGGCTTTCGATTAACCCACTGGCACCGTGCAGGTCGAGTCCGGCATGGGCCAGCTCATTAAGCAGCAGGCGCGCCGGATGGTTCTTCTTGCCGAAGAACTCACGATCCAGCAGCGCAACCTTCAGCATCGGAATCTGCAGGCGAGCAATCAAGCCCTTGACTGCATCGGGCAGATCGCCGTCATCCAGGATAAAGTCAAACATCATGCTGACCACGTCAATGACATCGGCATGTGTCTG
The DNA here is from genome assembly GCA_020725115.1 of Thiohalomonas denitrificans. GTDB lineage: Bacteria > Pseudomonadota > Gammaproteobacteria > Thiohalomonadales > Thiohalomonadaceae > Sulfurivermis > Sulfurivermis denitrificans_A. The sequence continues at coordinate 21,288 of DYFR01000029.1, read as the reverse complement.
ACTGATTTCGCGTTCGTGACTTTCATTACCCTGACCGATATGCGACATCAGCTGGTGGCGCAGGCTCGCCGCTTCACCGGCCGTGACACCCGGCCCGGAGAAGTGCCGCTGCATCGAGGAAAGTGTCACCAGCATTTCGTCGGCAGTGAACGGTGCCACAGCCACCGTGGACTGAGGTATTGCGGCAAACCCCGCATTACGCTGGGCAGCCAACAGTTGTTGCAGCAATTCGAATGTTTCCACCTGCTGCGACAACAATTCCGCCGGCATGCTGGTGGCCACACCTGCCGGGGTTGATTCAGACACGGTACTGCCGTCCACCGCGCCGCGAATAACAGCAGCGGATGCCGCGGCATGCCTTCCGGGAGTCCGGATGATGGAGGAAGGCTGGGGCCGCCCCTTCAGATGCGGGAGGGCGCCGCCCCGTGCCAGCACGGTATTGGCAGCCTCGTACATGGGAGCAAGGTGCTGAATGACATGCTTGTCAAACAGTTTCAGGATTATCAGCTTGATCTTGAGTTCCAGTTCAAGTGTATGGACAGCGCAACGAAAGGCCTCGCACAGCACAGCGGGACCGAAGGGATTGCTGGCCTCCGTGACATCCGTGGCAGGGATCAGCGTATCCAGCCGCTGGGCAAGACAATACAGTGCATCGGCATGCAGTTCCGCCGCCTTCTCGATCATGTTGCGAATCGCAATGGACTCTTCCAGTTCATCGTCGTTGATCAGGGCCAGTTCCAGCGTTGCCGGCTCCACCGACGGCGCCTTGCCACTTTGCAGGGTAACCATGAATTCCTTGTGGTAACGCGCGGCCAGCTTGCTCAGCATCACCTCTTTGCGCAGGCGGATCTCGCGCATGGCTTCAAAGTAAAGGCTTTGCAAGGTATTGCTGTCTGCCTTGTCGGCCAACTCGAAAAGTGCGTCATCGATCTTGTTGAACAGTCCGGTCAGCAAGGGCTCAAGCTGCTTCTCCGCGCTGTGCTTTGCCGTGCGCACCAGCTCCGGCAGGGCAAAGCCCCTGACTGCGGTGGTTTCAGCACTGGCATTGAAAGGGAGCACGTTCAGTGGGTTGCTCATCATGCACCTCGGGGCTGATAACGCTTCATTGGATGCAAGTATTGAACAGGTTTATCCGCTCAACCGTGACCCACAAGACAGTTTTGATGTGACCATGCTCGCAGTTCCGTCATGTTCACCGACAGGCCCCGCCTGCACCTTGCCATGGCTCATGGCTTGTAAGCCCCTGTCCCGCCCTGTATCTTTTGCCCATGCAAAGCGTCGACACCCTCCTCCACGCCCGCTGGATCATCCCTGTCGAACCGGACAATCTGGTGCTGGAACATCACAGCATCGTCATTAATGACGGTCGGATACTGGCCCTGCTGCCCAGTATCGAGGCGCGACGCCAGTACCGGGCAGAAACCGAACTGGAACTGCCGGGCCATGCCCTGATCCCCGGTCTCATCAATGCCCATACGCATGCCGCCATGTCCCTGATGCGTGGTCTGGCCGACGACCTGCCACTGATGGAGTGGCTGAACCGGCACATCTGGCCGGCGGAAGGGCGCTGGATCAGCGAGGAGTTCGTCCATGACGGCACCCAGCTCGCCATGGCCGAGATGCTGCGCGGCGGTACCACCTGCTTCAACGATATGTATTTCTTCCCCGATGCCGCAGCACGTGCCGCCAGCCATGCCGGCATGCGCGCCGTGGTGGGCATGATCATCATCGACTTTCCCACGGTATGGGCGCAGAACGCCGACGAATACCTGCACAAGGGCATCAAGGTGCATGACCAGTTTCATGGCAATACCCTGATCACCACCGCCTTCGCCCCGCACGCGCCCTACACCGTGTCCGATGAGCCGCTGCAGAAGGTGGCCATGTACGCCGAGGAAATGGATGTGCCGGTCCATATGCATGTGCACGAAACTGCCCACGAGGTGGAGCAGGCCATCGCTGCCGGC
>DYFR01000029.1:0-19221 GCA_020725115.1 Thiohalomonas denitrificans | reverse complement strand
CGCTGCCGGCAGCCATGTGGTGCACTGCCCCGAATCCAACCTCAAACTGGCCAGCGGTTTCTGTCCGTTACACAAACTGCTTGCAGCCGGCATCAATGTCGCCCTCGGCACCGATGGCGCTGCCAGCAACAACGACCTCGACATGTTCGGCGAGATGCGCACTGCGGCCCTGCTGGCCAAGGGCGTAGCCGGCGATGCCAGCACCGTGCCGGCAGCCCAGGCCCTGCGCATGGCCACGCTGAACGGTGCCAGGGCATTGGGGATCGATCAGATCACCGGCTCGCTGCACCCGGGCAAGGCCGCCGACATCGTCGCGGTACGCCTGGACGACATCGAAACCCAGCCGCTCTACCACCCCATTTCCCAGCTGGTGTACGCCACCGGCCGTGACAAGGTCAGCGACGTATGGGTGGCAGGACGCCATCTGCTCAAGGAGCGTCGCCTCACCACCCTGGACGAGACTGCCCTGCTGGCGCGGGCAGAGGATTGGCGCAAGAAAATCCAGCACAGTGACGAAGAAAAGGCAGGCAACTGAACATGGCAACACACGGTCATAACGTCGATCACGCCGAGGTCAGCAAGTTCGAGGCACTGGCCTCGCGCTGGTGGGATCCGGAAAGCGAATTCAAGCCGCTGCACGACATCAACCCGCTGCGGCTGGACTATATAGATCAGCGCGCCGGCCTGGCTGGCAAGGCCGTACTGGACGTCGGCTGTGGTGGCGGCATCCTGGCCGAAAGCATGGCCGCACGCGGCGCCCGGGTCATCGGCATCGACATGGGCGAAGCACCGCTGGAGGTGGCGCAGCTGCACAAGCTCGAGTCCGGAGTCGAGGTAGACTACCGCCGCACCACCGCCGAACAGCTGGCAGCAGAGATGCCGGACAGCTTTGATGCAGTGACCTGCATGGAGATGCTGGAGCATGTGCCGGATCCGGCCTCGGTCATCGCCGCCTGCGCCCGCATGGTCAAACCCGGCGGTCACGTCTTCTTCTCCACTATCAACCGCAACCCCAAGGCCTGGCTGTTCGCCATCGTCGGTGCCGAATACCTGCTGCGCCTACTGCCCAAGGGCACCCACGACTTCGCCAAATTCATCCGTCCCTCCGAACTTGAGACCGGCATCCGTCACGCCGGCCTGCAGCTGAAGGAGCTGACCGGCATGAGCTACAACCCCCTCACCCGCAGTTACTCACTGGGCCGGGATATGGATGTGAATTATCTGGCGTACTGCGTCAAGGAATAGTTGCGCGTAACTCGAAACTGATTTTGATGACCATCCGCACCGTTCTCTTCGATCTCGACGGCACCCTGGCCGATACCGCCCCCGACCTGGCCTATGCGTTGAACCGCACGCTGGAGCACGCCGGGCGGGCGCCGCTGCCTTTCGAGACCATCCGCCCGGTGGTTTCCCATGGCGGTACAGCCCTGCTGCACCTGGGTTTTGGTACAAACCTGCCCCAGGATGAGTTTGCACGCCTGCGCGACTACCTTCTCGATGCCTACCGCACCCACATCACCCGCGACACCCGGCTGTTCCCCGGCATGGCGGAACTGCTCTCCATCCTCGAGGGGCGCGGACTCAACTGGGGGGTGGTAACCAACAAACCGGCCTGGCTCACTGATCCGCTGATGGAGCAACTGGGCCTTGCCCGCCGCGCCGTCACCATCATCAGCGGCGATACCCTGCCCGAACAGAAACCTCATCCTGCACCGATGCTGCTCGCCTGTCGGGAGGCGGGCAGCAACGCCGCTGAATGCCTGTATCTGGGAGATGCCGAACGCGACATCACTGCCGGACGCAATGCCGGCATGCAAACCCTGGTCGCCCTCTACGGCTATATCGGCAACGAGGACCACCCCGCCAACTGGGGCGCTGACGGACTGGTGAACAGCCCGCTGGAGTTGCTGCCCTGGCTTGAGCACGGCAACATCTGAGCCGTAGCTGTGTGCCGTGATAAACTCACGGCACATACCGGTACCAAGGACAGTCCATGACGGAAACCTACCTGCTGCTGCTCATCCTGGCGACCCTGCTGGCCGCCCTGCTCAGCGCCGCCATCACCTACTTTCTGCTCCAGCATCGCGTCATCCTCCTGCGTGAGGACAATGCCCGGCTGCAGGCGGAGCTGGATGGTGAACGCCGCTCCGCCATCGAAAAGGGCGTAGCCCTGGAGCAGGTACGCGAGAATCTGGCCGGCACCTTCAGCACCATGGCGAGCGAGGCACTCAAGCACAACAGTGGCGAGTTCCTGCGTCTGGCGCAGGAAAATCTCAAGCAGTTCCATGTCCAGGCGCAGGGCGAAATGATTCAGCGCGAAAAAGCGGTGGAAAATCTGGTCAAACCGATCCGCGAGGCACTGGAGAAAACGGAAAAGCAGATACAGGAAGTGGAAAAAAGTCGTGCCGAGGCCTATGGCTCACTGACCAAACACCTGGAATCCATGGCTGATGCCCACCGTATGCTGCAGGGCGAAACCCGCAACCTGGTACAGGCACTGCGCCGCCCGGAGGTACGCGGCCAGTGGGGCGAGATGACCCTGAAGCGGCTGGCCGAACTGGCCGGCATGGTGGAACACTGCGACTTCTTCGAGCAGGAACAGGTACGTACCGAGGAAGGCAGCCTGCGCCCGGACATGATCGTGCGCATGCCCGACGGCCGCGACATCATTGTCGATGCCAAGACACCGCTGGATGCCTACCTGAGTGCCATCGAGGCGGGCGACGACGAAACCCGCCGCAAGGAAATGGAGCGCCATGCCCGCAAGGTACGTGAGCGGGTACGCGAACTGTCGGCCAAGGCCTACTGGCAGCAGTTCAAGAACACGCCGGATTTCGTGGTGCTGTTCATCCCCGGCGAACAGTTCCTTTCAGCGGCCCTGGAGCTGGATCGCAAGCTGCTGGAGGACGCGCTGATCGACAAGGTGATCCTGGCCACCCCCACCAGTTTCGTCGCCCTGTTGCGTGCGGTGGGCTACGGCTGGCGCCAGCAGGCGCTGGCGGAAAATGCCGAACAGATCCGCAAGCTGGGTGAAGAGTTGTACGGCCGCGTCGCCACCTTCACCGAACACCTCGGCCGCCTGGGCAAGGGCCTGGAAAGCAGCGTCAGTCATTTCAACAAGGCAGTGGGCACCTTTGATACCCGTGTACTGCCCAGCATGCGCCGCTTCAATGAAATGGGCATCAGCGCCAAGAAGGAACTGGCCGACGTGGCTCAAATCGAGATAGCCGCACGTGACGTGGTCACCACGGATGAAGACAAGGCCTGAAGCTCAATCCAGCTTCTTCTTGATCGCTTCCTTGGATTCCCGGTACATATCCCTGGCGGTATCCGATGCCTTGTCACGCAGGCTCTTGTCCTCGAACGGGTTGCTCAGCAAAGGCTTGTCACGCGCAATATTTATGCCGAACCAGACGCCCGCCAGTAACACCATGATGATCAGAAACAGCAGCTTTTTCATGTCCTTTCTCCGTTATCACTCCGCCCATGGCTGCTGACGCTACCACAGCCAGCGCGGTACCGTACACTCTGGCACTGTCCTACGCCTTCTGTGAACAGATGGCGCGCAATCACTACGAAAACTTTCCGGTGGCCTCACGCCTGCTGCCAGCCCGTCTGCGCCGGCCCATTGCCGTGATCTATGCCTTTGCCCGCAGTGCCGACGACTTCGCCGATGAAGGCAGCCTGCCCGCTGCACAGCGCCTGGCCCTGCTCGATGACTACGGGCGCGAACTTCATGCCATCAGCCGGGGGGCGGCCAGCGAAAACCCCATTTTCATCGCATTGGCCGACGTCATGGCACGGCACGACCTGCCGGCCCCCTTGTTTCATGACCTGCTCTCCGCCTTCCGCCAGGACGTGACGCAAAAGAGCTACACCGATGTTGCCGAACTGCTCGACTACTGTCGTCGCTCCGCCAACCCGGTGGGCCGGTTGTTACTGCACCTTGACGGCGAGGCCGACGCGGAAAATCTGCGCCTGTCCGACCACATCTGCACCGCCCTGCAACTGATCAATTTCCATCAGGATCTGGCCCAGGACTACGCTGAGAATGGTCGCATCTACATCCCCCGTGATGAACTGGAAGAATATGGCGTTGACCCGGAACATTTCCGTGACCAGCGTAACGATGCGGCGCTGCGAGAATTGCTGCGCCGGCAATACCGTCGCAGCCGCGACCTGATGCAGGCCGGCGCTCCATTGGGTTCACGCCTGCACGGCCGCTTCGGCTGGGAGATACGCCTCATCGTCGCCGGCGGCCTGCGCGTACTGGAAAGGTTGGAGGAAAAACTGGAAAACGACCCGTTTTCCCGCCCACGTCTGCGCCGCCGCGACTGGCCCGTGATACTGTGGCGTAGCCTCACCGCACCGTGGACCACAAAATTCGAACCATGACACCTGAGCAATACTGCGAACAGAAAACCGCCCGCAGCGGGTCAAGTTTCTATTACAGCTTTCTGTTTCTGCCGACGGAGCAGCGTCGTGCCATCATGGCGCTGTATGCCTTCTGCCGTGAAGTGGATGATGTAGTCGATGACTGCAGTGACCCGGCAGTAGCACAGGCGAAGCTGGGCTGGTGGCGCGATGAAATCGCCAACCTCTACCGCGGGACACCACAACACCCGGTCACTCATGCCCTGCAGCCAGCCATCGCCCGCTATCACCTGCCGCAAGAACACTTGCAGGAGATCATCGACGGCATGGCGATGGATCTGACACAGGCCCGCTATGCCTCGTTCAAGGAACTGTCGCTCTATTGTTACCGCGTCGCCAGTGTGGTGGGACTGATGGCTGCCACCATCTTCGGTTACGAGGAGCGCCGTACCCTGAAATATGCCCACGATCTCGGCATGGCCTTCCAGCTGACCAACATTCTGCGTGACGTGGGCGAGGATGCGGCACGCGGACGTATCTATCTTCCCGCCGATGAGATGACACGCTTCGGTGTCAGTGCCGAGGATGTATTGACGCGGCATATGTCGGATGGCATGCGTGACCTGCTGCGCTACCAGGCCGAACGCGCCCGCAGTTATTACGACAAGGCCTTTGCCCATCTACCCGTCGTTGATCGCTATCGCCAACGCAGTGGCCTGATTATGGCGGCCATTTATCTCTCCACCCTCGATGCCATCGAACAGCAGGGTTATCCGGTACTCGAACGGCGCGTGCGGCTGTCACCCTGGCGCAAGCTGTGGATCGCCTGGCGCACCGCACGAGGCGAGGCACGGCGGCAGCGCGCAGCGCAATGAAACCGGTCATCGTGGTAGGCGGTGGCTGGGCAGGTCTTGCCGCCACAACGGAGCTGGCCGCGGCCGGCGTAGCAGTGCGCCTGCTGGAGTCCGCACCACAATTGGGTGGACGCGCCCGCAGCGTGACCCTGGATACATTCACCGTCGATAACGGGCAGCATCTGCTCATCGGCGCCTACCGCGCAACCCTGCGTCTGCTGCAACGCATCGGTGTTGATGAACAGGCCGCGCTGTTGCGTGAACCCTTGCAGCTGGCCGTGCAGCGGGATGACGCGCTACTGCAACTCCATGCCCCACCGCTACCGGCACCACTGCATCTGGCCTGGGCCTTGTGGCATGCCACGGGGCTGACACCTGCCGAACGCCGCGCCGCGCTGGGATTCTGCCTGCGCCTGTGGCGGCAAGGTTTTCATCTCCCACACGACATCAGCGTGGCCGAACTGCTGGCAGGACAGCCGGCCGGACTGGTGCGCGCCCTGTGGGAACCATTGTGCCTCGCCACCCTCAACACCCCGCTGGCACAAGCCTCGGCCCAGGTGTTTCTGCGGGTGCTGCGCGATGCCTTCGCGCAACGGCGCCATGACTCCGATCTGCTGCACCCGCGCACCGATCTCGATCAGGTGCTGGCGGAGCCGGCGCGGCACTACATTACGCGTCACGGCGGGCAGATCACCACGCGCTGCCGCGTCAAGGCCCTGGTGATCGATACGGAGGGTTATGGCCTGGTGACCAGCGACGGTATACAGCAGGCCAGCCACATCATCCTCGCCACAGCCCCCTGGCATGCCGTTCCGCTGCTCGCCACACATCCCGAACTGAAAGCACTGGTGCAGCAGTTGCGCACATTGGGCAGTGCTCCCATCACCACCGTCTATTTGTCCTACCCCGCCAGTATCACCCTTGGTCGCGCCATGCTCGGTTTCAGCAGCGGCCTGACCCAATGGCTCATTGATCGTGGCATCGTCTGCGCCCAGCATGGCCTGCTGGCCGCCGTGATCAGCGGTCCCGGTACGCACATGGCGCTGGATCAGAAACAATTGGGGATACAGGTGGCCGACGAAATCGCCAGACAGTTTCCCGACTGGCCACCGGCACAGCAAATCCGTGTAGTGCAGGAAAAACGCGCCACTTTTCTGTGCGATGCAGGCAGCGACGAGCGTCGGCCACCCAACGCCACACCCCTGCCTGGTCTCTGGCTCGCCGGTGACTATACTGACACCGGCTACCCTGCCACCCTCGAAGGTGCCGTGCGCAGTGGAGTACAATGTGCCCACCGCATAATCGAACGGCTACGCTGATAGGAATCACCATGCACAATTACAAACCTGCCGCCGACCTGCTCAAGGATCGGGTCATCCTGGTCACCGGCGCCGGTGACGGCATCGGCGCCGCCGCGGCCAAGTGTCTGGCAACCCATGGCGCCACCGTGATCCTGCTTGGACGCAGCGTGCGCAAGCTGGAGAAGGTGTATGACGCCATCGAGCAAGGCGGCGCGCCACAACCGGCCATCTATCCCCTGAATCTGGAAAAGGCGACGCCACAGAATTACGAAGAACTGGCGGCCACCGTGGAAAAGGAATTCGGCCGCCTCGATGGCCTGCTGCACAATGCCGCCCTGCTCGGTACCCTGACGCCGCTCGACCAGTATGACCTGAAACAGTGGGCCCAGCTGATGCAGGTGAATCTGCACGCCCCCTATCTGCTCACCCGCGCCCTGCTGCCATTATTGAAGCAGTCAGCGGACGCCTCGGTGGTTTTTACCAGCAGCAGTGTCGGACGCAAGGGTCGCGCCTATTGGGGTGCCTACGGCATCACCAAGGCAGCCTGTGACAACATGATGGAAATCTGGGCCGATGAACTGGAGGCCAATACCGCCATCCGCGTCAACAGCATTGATCCGGGCGCCGTCCGTACGGCGATGCGCGCCAAGGCCTATCCCGGTGAAGATCCGAACACCCTGCCGCGACCGGAGGAGATACTCTCCGTCTACCTCTACCTGCTCGGGCCCGACAGCCGCGGCACCACGGGGGAGCGGACCAGCGCGCAATAGATACCTGTAGGAGCCCACTCCGTGGGCGAATACACCTCTCCGCGAATACACAGGTCAACGCCGCCGCACCGTGCGCCGTTCGCCCGCGGAGCGGGCTCCTACAACTAGTCCATCAAATCCACCACCACCCCCTGCTCACGCAGATGGTCGGCGCGCTCCTGGATGTAACGCTGCAGATTGGGCTGACGGCGGTAGGCGCCGCTGGCGATGTACTCCATCACCGACTGCACATGGAAGGTGCGCAGATAGGCCTCGCTGCGGAACACCTCCTTGCCCTGCTCATCGAAAAACACCAGTGACGGCGTGTACTGGATATCGAGCTGCTGCGCCCACTCCGCCGCCGTGGTGCGCTTGCCGTCCGGCGCCACCAATGCCGTCTTGCCCCACATATCGAGCTGTACCGCGTCGAAGCGCTGCAGCAGGGCACGCGACTCGGGACGTGCCAGGATATCGCGGTGGAATTCGGCACAGGCCTCGCAGTCGGCCTGCTCGAACAACACCAGCAGCGGACGCTGTGCAGCAATGCGATTTCGTGCCAGACCGTAGGGTGGTTTGAGAAACAGCGGGTTGGTCTGTAACTGCGCTGCCATGCCCTTGCCTGCACGTTGCGCCGCATAGTCGCGGAAAGAAAGGCCATCATTGTCTCGCCGTGCGCCGTAGTCCAGGGCGATATCAAAACGGTCCGGGGCGTAATAACCGTTCAGCCGCAGCAAGGGCATTCCACCATCATCGAGGAACACCATGGTCGGGGTGTACATCACCCGGAGTTGTTCGGCAAACTCCTTTTCCGTCATCACCGAGCCGTCCACGGCCGTAACTTCCCGGTCGCCCCACATGTTGATGGCGATGACCTCATACAGGCGCCGGGTCTTGGCCGCACCCGCCGCGGTACCAAAATTGTCGTCCAGCAGCTTTTTGCAGTAGGGGCAACCGTCCTGATAGAAGTAGAGCAACACGCGCTTGTCCGAGGCTTGTGCCTCGGCCACATCCTCAGCCAGATCCAGAAAAGAGCTTTTGAACCAGTCGGGTTTGTCGTGGTAACCAGGATTGACCCCGCCCTGCAGCACGGTTTCACCCGCGTCCGGCGCTGCCGCCGACACCCCTCCCAGCCACAGCAAACCCAACAGGCATATAGCCGAGGTCAGTTTACGCATCACATCTCCTCCTTCTGAACAGGGCTGCAACACTCTTTTGACAGGACACGGCCAGGACGGTTCATGGCGGCAATTTGTTGCCGCCATACGCGGCGACTATTTGACGCAACAAGAAAACACCCTTGCACAAATTTCATAACTTGCTGTTTTCATTAAAACTTATTCATTTGGCACAAATATCGCTTAAGCAGCCACAAGAACCGCTGACTTGCTTAAGGACGACATATCATGGCGCTGCATAACTCACTGAACGCTGACAGCAAACCCATTCTGGCCCCGGTAATCAGCCTGGCACGCGGCGTCGAGGCGCCGGATACCCTGCGGCTGACCACCGCGCTGCAGATCACCATCGATCTGGAGCAGCTGCTGCGCATTTTCTCGGAAACGGTGCAGGAAACCATTTCCCATCAAGGGCTGACCTATCGCAACGACGAACAGCACTACGTCGTGGCCGTCGGTCACACCGGGCGCCATCACTGCAGCTATCGCCTCAACCTGCTCGGCACGGAGCTCGGTGAGGTGGCAATGAGCAGAAACAAACGCTTCTCAGAGCAGGATCTGGCACAGATCGAATACCTGCTCTGCGCCCTGGTCTACCCGCTGCGCAACGCCCTGCATTACCGTGAGGCGCTCAACGCCGCCCATCGTGACCCACTCACCGGCATCGGCAACCGTGCCGCGCTGGAGCAGAACCTGGCACGAGAAACCGCTCTGGCGCACCGCCACAAGAAGCCGTTATCGCTCATCGTCATCGACATCGACCTGTTCAAGCAGGTCAATGATCGTCACGGGCATACGGTCGGTGATGCAGTATTGCGTTCGGTGGCGCATGTGATAAATGAACAGTTGCGCGAAGACGATCTGTTATTCCGTTACGGCGGCGAGGAGTTCGTGATCCTGACCAGCGGCACCCCCCAGCAGGGCGCCGCCCTGCTGGCAGAACGCATCCGCACCGCAGTGGCCGCCACCCCCTGCATCTGCAACGGGAAGGAAATCGAGGTGACCATCAGCCTGGGGGTAGCCACCCTGGATGACGAAAACGGCACTGTCCTGTTCGACCGCGCCGATCATGCCCTCTACCAGGCAAAGAAGCAGGGCCGCAACTGCGTGGTTCTGGCGGAGCAGGTAAATAGCCCACCAGCGCAGTAGAACCGTCCAGGTCCGACAGGCAGTCAGGCCGGTCGGACTCAATAGTCGACCCGGTCGGCCTTGTCGCCCCATGCCGCAAAGGCCGTCCCGGCCTCCTCCGGCAACAGTTGTTCCAGCGGCATGCGGCGCTGCGCCGGCGGCAGACAAACCTCCTGGTAGATCAGTGCATCGTCGAAACCGGCGGCTGCCGCATCCTGCCGTGTTGCCGCATGATAAATTCGCTCCAGCCGCGCCCAGTAAGCCGCTGCCAGACACATCGGACAGGGTTCGCAATTGACGTACAGTTCACACCCCTCCAGGCTGTAGCTGCCCAGGGTTCGACAGGCGTCACGTATCGCCATCACCTCGGCATGGGCAGTCGGATCGTTGTCCGCCGTCACCCGGTTGCTGCCGCGCCCGACCACCCGCCCCGCACGTACCACCACTGCACCAAACGGACCACCACCGTTTTGCACCGAGGCCTCGGCGAGTGCCATGGCCTCGCGCATGAAACCCCGTTTTTGTTCCGGTTCCGGCATCATCCCTCCTTTCACGACGCTCCGCCGGCCTGCGGGCAACGTCGCCGCAGACAGCACGCCGTACACAGCGGCCTGGTTCGGCACACCGCCTTGGCGTGGGCCACAATCAGGGCGTGGTATTGGTTGAACAGCGCGACCTTCTGTGTCGCCCGCTCCAACCCCTGCTCGCAATAATGACGCAATTCCTCGTAGCTTTCCTCACCGCCAACGAGGTGCAGACGGGAAAACAGTCGCCGGGTATAGGCATCGATGACGAATACCGGGCGCTGAAAGGCATACAGCAGGATATCGTCGGCGGTTTCCGGACCGACCCCGTTGACCCCGAGAAGAGACTTGCGCAAAGAGGCGCTATCCAGTTGCTGCAGCGGGGCCAGCCCACCCGCCGCCAGATACCAGGTACAGAAATTCTTCAGCCGCCGCGCCTTGATGTTGAAGTAGCCGGAGGGCTTGATCCAGCCGGCCAGGGTAGCGGGGGAAGTATGTGCGATGATGCTGGGGTCGAGGGCGCCGTGGGCCTTCAGATTGCCGATAGCCTTCTCGACATTGCTCCAGGCAGTGTTCTGCGTCAGTACCGCCCCGACCATTACTTCAAAAGGGCTGTCGCCTGGCCACCAGTGCTGTGGCCCGTAGGCGCGGTGCAGCGCAGCATAGACCTGCCGCAGCGTCATCCGCGCCGATTGCGCTCCGTCCCGCCTGGCTTGCGCCCGGCCGGCGCCCGGCGTGGCGTTGTCGGCTCGCCCCCACCGGGGCGACCACGCGGAGCGGAACGGGGCCGGGGCGCGGGATCACCGCGCTCCATTCCTTCCCCGTTACGGTCTTTACGTGGCTTGGTGCGGCGGCTGCCCGGCGCGGATACCGTCTCCGGCGCCATGCCTTTGGTCTTGCCTTCCTTGGCCTCCTTGCGTGGCTGGGCGAGCCCCACCAGTTGCAGCAGGGCCTGGAACGGCTCCCCTTCCAGTTCTTCGTAGCGGCCGGGGCGCAAACGGCGTCCCAGCTGCACCGGCCCATAACGTACGCGGATCAGGCGGCTGACGGTAATGCCCTGCGTTTCCCACAGACGGCGCACCTCGCGGTTGCGGCCTTCGTGCAGGGTGACATGAAACCAGTGGTTGGAACCCTCGCCACCCGCATCGACGATGGTATTGAAACGGGCCATTCCGTCCTCCAGCATCACACCCTCACGCAGCTTTTTCAGGATGTCCGGTTTCACCTCACCAAACACGCGCACCGCATATTCACGCTCGACCGTGCTGGAGGGATGCATCAGCCGGTTGGCCAGCTCGCCGTCGGTAGTCAGCAGGATTACACCAGTGGTGTTGACATCGAGCCGCCCTACCGCCACCCAGCGGCCGTTTCGCAGCGGCGGCAGTTTCTCGAAGATGGTCGGGCGTTTTTCCGGATCGGAACGGGTACATACCTCACCCATCGGCTTGTGATAGACCAGCACACGCCGCTCCGGCCCCTGCATGGCGGCCTGACCGATGACGCGACCGTCGACCCGCACCACATCGCTCGCACCGACGCGATCACCCAGGGTGGCCACCTTGCCGTTGACCGACACCCGGCCCTCGGTGATCCATTGTTCCAGCTCACGGCGTGAACCAAGACCCACGCGTGCCAACACCTTTTGCAGTTTTTCGGTCATGAAGGAAATCAGGGCTCGGTAGGTTCGAAGGCAGGATCGTAATCGGGTGCAACGGTATCGGTCGCCGTGCCGGAGCCAGTGTCGCCTGCCGCATCATCCCTGGATCGTCCTGCCGATGGGTCATGGGGAACATCCATGCCCCCCATCGCTGCGCGATCGCCTTCGGCGTCGCCCATCGGCTGTCCTGCCGATGGGTCATGGGGAACATCCATGTCCCCCATCGCTGCGCGATCGCCTTCGGCGTCGCCCATCGGCTGTCCTGCCGATGGGTCACGCAGATCCAGCTCCTCGTTGATCTTGTCGATATCCATCAACTCGGCCAGCGGCGGCAATTCATCCAGACTCTTCAGGTTGAAGTAGTTGAGGAAGTATCGGGTAGTGGCGAACATCGCCGGGCGTCCCGGCACATCGCGGTGACCAACGACACGGATCCAGTCCCGCTCCTGCAAGGTCTTGATGATGCTGCTGCTCACGGTAACGCCGCGGATATCCTCGATCTCGCCACGCGTGATGGGCTGGCGGTAGGCAATCAGGGCCAGGGTCTCCAGCGTGGCGCGGGTATAACGCTGCGGCTTCTCTTCCCACAGCCGTGACACCCAGGCGGACACCTCCTGCCGGGCCTGGAAACGGAATCCGCTGGCTACTTCCTTCAGCTCGACACCGTGCCCGGCATAATCCTGCTGCAACTGCAGCAGCACCTGATGCAGCGCATCACGCGAGGGTTGCTGCTCCTCGTCAAACAGCGCCTGCAATCGCTCTGCATTGAGCGGCTCGCTGGCGGCGAACAGTGCCGCCTCGATGATGTTACGCAGTTGTTCCGGATTCATCGTGTCTGTCCTGAAATCTCCAATCTGCCGCAGAGACGCGGAGACGCAGAGGATATTTATTGCTTGCCTATGTTTACTGCCAATGTTAACTGCCACAAACCGAGCGTTGCAGCCTCTGCATCCAACTGGTTCCAGCCTTATCCACTCTGCGCCTCTGCGTCTCTGCGCCAAGTGTCGGAAGTTGCTTTACTGTTCGCTCGCCGCCACGATCTTGACGTGGATCGGGCCAAAGGGTTCGGTCTGGATCAGCTCGACCAGCGACTGCTTGATCAGCTCAAGGATCGCCAGCAGCGTCACCACCACACCGCGCCGTCCCTCATCCAGCCGGAACAGGGTGGTGAACTCGGTAAAGTGATCGGCCGTCAGCGCCTCCAGCACCTGCGACATGCGCTCGCGCACCGACAGGGGTTCACGGCGGATATGATGATGGGCGAACATCTCGGCACGCTTGATCACATCGGCGATGGCCAGCAGCAGCTCCTTCAGATCCACATCGGGGTGTGTGCGCAACACCTCGCGGTGCGGCACCTCCACCGCCACCGGGAAGGTGTCGCGATCGATGCGCGGCAGCAGATCGATATCCTCTGCGGCCTTCTTGTAGCGCTCGTACTCCTGCAGGCGACGCACCAGTTCGGCACGCGGATCCTCTTCATCCTCGGACAGGCCGGCCGGCCGCGGCAGCAGCATGCGCGACTTGATCTCGGCCAGCATGGCCGCCATCACCAGATACTCCGCAGCCAGCTCCAGGTTGACCACCTTCATCAGCTCCACATATTCCATGTACTGATGGGTAATATCGGCAATGGGTATGTCCAGGACATCCAGGTTCTGGCGCCGAATCAGGTAAAGCAGCAGGTCCAGCGGCCCCTCGAAGGCCTCGAGGAACACTTCCAGCGCCTGGGGCGGGATGTAGAGATCCTTGGGCAGCTCGGTGTACGGCGAGCCCAGCACGATGGCGAAAGGCATCTCCCCCTGCTGCGGGCTATCCGGCTTTACCGCTTCCTGTACCTGCGTTTCGCTCACATCGATTCCTTATCGGTAACTCAGCCCCATCACCTGGCGCACTTCGTCCAGGGTGGCGCGCGCCACGCTGCGCGCGGCTTCGCTGCCATCGGCCAGTATGGTGCGCACGCGGCCAGGATCGTTGCCGAACTCGATGATGCGCTCCTGGATTGGGCGCAGTTCATTGAGTACGGCATCGACTACCGGCTGCTTGCAGTCGAGGCAGCCGATAGCGGCACTGGTGCAGCCCTGTACCACCCATGTCTTCACATCGTCGTCGGAGTAGACCTGGTGCAGCTGCCACACCGGACACTTGTTCGGGTCACCAGGGTCGGTACGGCGCACCCGCGCCGGGTCGGTGGGCATGGTACGCAGCTTCTGCTCCACCTGTTTCGGATCATCGCGCAGGGCAATGGTGTTGTTGTACGACTTGGACATCTTCTGCCCGTCCAGCCCCGGCATCTTCGACGCCGGCGTCAGCAGCGCCTGCGGCTCCGGCAGGATGGTGCGGCCGGCGCCATCCAGATAACCGAACAGGCGCTCGCGATCGGCCAGGGTAATGTTCTGCTGTGCCTCCAGCAGGGCGCGGCCGGTGGCCAGCGCCTCGTGATCGCCCTGCTCGGTGTAGCGCTTGCGCAGTTCGTGATAGAGCTTGGCGTTCTTCTTGCCCATCTTCTTCACCGCCGCCTCGGCCCGCTCCTCGAAATCCGGTTCGCGACCGTAGATGTGGTTGAAGCGACGCGCCACCTCGCGGGTGATCTCCACATGGGCCACCTGATCCTCGCCCACCGGCACCAGGCCGGCGCGGTAGATGAGGATATCTGCGCTCTGCAGCAGCGGATAGCCGAGAAAACCGTAAGTGGCGAGATCCTTTTCCTTGAGCTTTTCCTGCTGATCCTTGTAGGTCGGCACGCGCTCCAGCCAGCCCAGCGGCGTGATCATCGACAGCAGCAGGTGCAGTTCGGCGTGTTCCGGCACGCGCGACTGGATGAATATCTTGGCCGAACCGGGATTGACGCCGGCGGCCAGCCAGTCCACCGCCATTTCCCACACGCTGGCGTTGATGCCCTGGGTGTTGTCATAGGACGTGGTCAGGGCGTGCCAGTCGGCGACAAAGAAGAAACAGTCGTATTCGTGCTGCAACCTGATCCAGTTTTTCAGCACCCCATGGTAATGGCCCAGATGAAGCCGGCCGGTGGGGCGCATGCCGGACAGGACGCGCTGGTGGGAAGAGACGACGGAATTCAACTAAAGCTCCTAAATATATTGATCTGCAATCCTATTTATCAGGCCAGTTTATGACCCACCAGTCCGAGTCGTGAGATAACCTACAAATTTAGTAAATCCCACCGACGCCGTAGTATACGTCCAGAAGCAGTGATACAACGGGAGAGAGAACAAAATCCAGCACATGCGTGAAAAACAGCGCCAAAACGATGAACACTCCATAAGGTTCTATACGGCTCAGTTTCCATGCCAGAGGTCCTGGCAGGATACTCGTGGCAACACGGCCGCCATCCAATGGCGGGATCGGCAGCAGATTCACTATTGCGAGAATTATATTGATGTTGATACCCGCAATTCCTGAATAAACCAGAAACGCTGCCACCTGACTAGTTGATGGCTCCATTGAGAGGCCCAACCGCATAATCAAGGACCAAAACACGCCCATTAATAAGTTGGCCAGTGGCCCCGCCGCCGCCACCAAGGCCATGTCGCGCTTAGGATGGCGCAGATTCTCGTATGTGATGGGTACCGGCTTGGCCCAGCCGAACAGAAAGCCACCCAGCACCAGCATCAGTACTGGTACTAACACAGTACCAACTGGGTCAATATGCTTGACCGGATTGAGACTGAGACGCCCCAACATCATTGCAGTAGGGTCGCCAAAAAAACGCGCAACCCAACCGTGCGCAACCTCATGGAGCGTAATTGCAAACAACACTGGCAACGCCCAAACGGCTATCAATTGGGGAAGGCTAAGTTCATTCATCGTTTGATTATATCTTGGTGCCTAAGACAGATAGTCACTGTTCAATCCGGCTGGCATCACCCTTGCCCTGCCGCACAACGACCGGCACGCCATCCACCAGGTCGATGACCGTGGTCGGCTCCAGGTCGCCGTAGCCGCCGTCGATGATCAGGTCCACCTGGCGTTCCAGGGCGTTGCGGAACTCGTAGGGGTCGTTCTGCGGCAGGTCGTCGCCGGGCAGGATCAGGGTGGTACTCATCAGCGGCTCGCCCAGTTCGGCCAGCAGGGCCTGGGCGATGGCATTGTCGGGCACGCGGATGCCGATGGTCTTGCGCTTGGGGTGCTGCAGGCGGCGCGGCACCTCGCGGGTGGCATCCAGAATAAAGGTATAGGCACCGGGCGTCAGCAGCTTGAGCAGGCGATAGGTGCTGTTGTCCACCTTGGCGTAGGTGGCGATCTCGGACAGGTCGCTGCACACCAGGGTGAAGTTGTGCCGGTCGTCCAGACGACGGATCTGGCGGATGCGCTCCAGCGCATCCTTGTCGCCGATGAGGCAGCCAAGGGCATAGCCGGAGTCGGTGGGATAGACAATCACTGCGCCGCCGCGCAGCAGATCCACCGCCTGGCGGATCAGGCGCGGCTGGGGGGTTTCTGCATGAATCTGGAAAAATTGGCTCATGAATTCATGTACACGGAAAAAAGGAAAAAACACAAACCGTCAGGCAGCACCCAGGGCAGCTTCCCAGCGCTGCCATACCGGGGTCAGCCCTTCGGGCAATGGTGCCAGACGGCCCAGCTCGACCCAGGGATTCTCGGGGCCATGAAAATCGGAGCCCACGGAGGCCAGCAGGCCAAGGGTACGGGCATGCCGGGCCATGGTCTGTACATCGTCCGGGCTATGGCTGCCGGAAACAATCTCCATGCCCTCGCCGCCGCACTCGATGAACTCACCCAGCAGGCGGCGCAGCTTGCTGGCGGTAAGCTCATAGCGTGCCGGATGGGCCACCACCGCCACACCACCCGCCGCGCGGATCCAGCCCACCGCCTCCTCCAGGCTGGCCCACTGCCCCGGCACATGGCCCGGCTTGCCGCGACGCAGGTAGTGCCGGAACACCTCGCGCACGTCCTTGCCGCAGCCGCGACTGACCAGATAGTGGGCGAAATGAGTGCGGCTGATGATGCGACCGCGGGTCAGTACGGCAGCACCCTCATAGGCACCATCAATGCCGCGCTCAGCCAGGCGGCGACCGATTTCATGGGCACGCCAGTCACGAAATTCGCGCAGACGCGCCAGCCCCGCCTCCAGTTCTGCCGCCGCCGGGTCCACGCCCAGCCCCACGATGTGCACAGTCATGGCCTGCCAGGTCACCGACACCTCTACCCCGGGCAGCAGGGTCAAGCCGCACTCGACCGCCGCCTGCCGGGCCTCGGCGCAACCGGCGGTATCGTCGTGATCGGTGAGCGCCAGCACGCCTACCCCGCCGGCGGCGGCACGATGCACCAGTTCCGTGGGGCTCAGGGTGCCGTCGGAAACCCAACTGTGGCTATGGAGGTCATAACAGGACATAAGGCTGTCATTCTAACCCAAGCCCTCCGTGCAGTGTGGTTCATACTTCCGTGGCAGACGATATGCTAAAGTGGCGCGCAATACTCAGATACCCGGTGTCCAGCCCTTAAATCCCATGAAACTGCTGTTTGATCTGTTCCCCATCCTGCTGTTCTTCGTCGCCTACAAACTGCACGACATCTATGTGGCGACCGCCGTCGCCATCATCGCCGCCTTTATCCAGGTGGGCTGGTTCTGGTGGCGCCACCGCCGCTTCGAGACCATGCACCTGGTCACCCTCGGCCTCATCGCCGTGCTCGGCGGCGCCACGCTGTGGCTGCACAACGAAGATTTCATCAAATGGAAGCCCACGGTGGTCAACTGGCTGTTCGGCATCGCCTTCATCGGCAGCCAGTTCATCGGCCGCAAAACCCTGGTGGAACGCATGATGGGTGCCGCCATCCAGTTGCCCGCGGCCATCTGGCAGCGACTCAATTGGAGCTGGGCCACCTTTTTCCTCCTGCTCGGTGCCGCCAACCTCTACGTGGTGTACCACTTCGACACCGACACCTGGGTCAACTTCAAACTGTTCGGCATGATGGGACTCACCCTCGCCTTCATGGTGGTGCAGGCGTTTTATCTGGCGCGTCACATCAAGACGGAACCTGACAGCCAGGGGAGTGACTAATTGTTCTACGCCATCATCAGCACGGATACTGCGGACAGTCTGCCGCGCCGCCTCAAGACGCGGCCCGAACACCTCAAGCGCCTGGAACAGCTCAAGGCCGAGGGCCGCCTGCTGCTGGCCGGCCCCCACCCGGCCATCGACAGCGAAGACCCCGGCCCGGCCGGCTTCAGCGGCAGCCTGGTGGTGGCCGAGTTCCCCTCGCTGCAGGCGGCGCAGGCGTGGGCACAGGACGATCCCTATGTTGCTGCCGGGGTCTATGCCCAGGTCAGCGTGAAACCCTTCCGAAAGGTACTGCCATGAACCGTGTCGAAGCCATCCGTGAACGTCTCACCGCCAGCCTCGCACCCGTGCGACTGGAGATCGTTGACGACAGTCGCAAGCATGCCGGCCATGCCAGCGCCGGCGGCGGCGGACACTTCAACGTCACCATCGTCTCCACGGCCTTCAGCGGCAAGGGACCGGTACAACGCCACCGCATGGTCTACGACGCACTGGCCGAATTGATGCAGCAAAACGAAGTGCATGCCCTCAGCATCCAGGCGCGCACCCCTGATGAAAACTGACCCAAAGGAAACCCTATGAAACTGCAATGGAAGATTCTGACTGCCTCCGCGCTATGCCTCACCCTGGCAGCCCCCCTTTCCGCCGCTCCCACCGACGTGGTGGCCACGGTCAACGGCCGCAGCATCCAGCAAAAGGATGTCGACGGCTATATCCGTGACTTCAATCTCACGCCGGAACAGGCCCAGCGCAGCGAACTGATCATCAACGAGCTGGTTTCGCGTGAACTGGTCTACCAGGATGCGCTCAAGAAGAAGCTGGACAAGCGCGCCGACGTGATCACCGAACTGGAACAGGTGCGCGTCAAAATCCTGCTCAACGCCGCAGTGCGTGAGGCCATGCAGGCCAACCCGATCACCGAAGAGGAAATGAAGAAGGAGTATCAGGCGCAGCTGCCCAAGATGCAGCAGCAGGAATTCCATGCGCGCCACATCCTGGTGAAGACCGAAGAAGAAGCCAAGGCCCTCATCACGGCACTGGAGCGCGGCGCCGATTTCTCCACCCTGGCCAACGAGAAGTCCCTCGACTCTTCAGCCCAGGACGGCGGCGACCTGGGCTGGTTCCCGGCCGGGCAGATGGTGGAGCCCTTTGCCGCCGCGGTCAGCAGCATGAAGAAGGGCAGCTACAGCAAGGCCCCGGTACAGACCCAGTTCGGCTGGCACATCATCGCCCTCGACGACACCCGCCAGGGCCAGGCCCCGGACTATGAGACCATCAAGCCGCAGCTGCAGAACTTCCTGCAACAGCGTCACATCGCCACCTACCTGGAAAAGCTGCGCAGCGGCGCCAAGGTCGACATCAAGGTCAAGTGACAAGTGACAAGTGACAAGTGACAAGTGACAAGTGACAAGTGACAAGTG
>DYFR01000028.1:42535-45432 GCA_020725115.1 Thiohalomonas denitrificans | reverse complement strand
CGGACTTCGCGGCGGAGACGGCGAACCTGACCCGTGCCCAGATCCTGCAGCAGGCAGGCGTGGCGATGTTGGCGCAGGCGAACCAGCTGCCGCAGAACGTGCTGTCGCTGTTGCGCTAAGGTTGGATCGGTAAGTGAGTAGGAGGGGCGGGGACAGTCTGACGATTGTTCCCGCGCCTTCATAAGGAGAGGTGAATATCATGCCTACGGATATCACATTCCAGGCTAACATTTCGCCGAGCAGCCCTGCCCGGTCGGCCCCGGTCGTCGTCAAGACGGCCGGGGTTGCTGGCGTTGAGTCCGCGCCGCAGCAGGCGCAGGCAGCGACGACTGCAAAGACTCCCGCTTCCGATACCGCCAGCAAGGAGCAGCTCAGGGAGGCCATGAACAAGGTCTCCAGCTACATGCAAAATGTGCAGCGCAACCTCAACTTCTCCATCGACGAGAGCACCGGGCAAACGGTGGTCAAGGTGATCGATGCGGAGAGCGAGGAGGTCATCCGGCAGTTCCCCTCCGAGGAGATGCTGGCCCTGGCGCGACATCTGAGTGAGATGAACGGCGAGTCGGTGAGCGGGCTGTTGATGCAGTCCAAGGCTTGATTGGCATAAATTTTGTATTACTCAAGTGCATAAACGCGGAAAGACTGTTTTTTGACGGCGGCCATTCGCGGCCGCCACCTTTCCGTCGAGGTATCGTTCCCACGCTCTGCGTGGGAATGTCGTTCAAGACGCTCCTGCGTCGTCTTCGTGGGCCGTGACGCAGAGCGTCACCACAGGCATTCCCACGCAGAGCGTGGGAACGATGGGGTGGCGGGCACGGCCATCCAACGGAGGTAAGGTTCATGGCTACCATCACTTCCCCCGGCTTAGGCTCTGGCCTGGACGTGGCGGGCTTGGTCAACAAGCTCATCACTGCGGAAGGGCAGCCGGCGGCCAATCGTCTGGATCGGCGTGAGGCCAAGCTGCAGGCACAGATGTCTGCCCTCGGCAGTGTCAAATCCTCTTTGTCCACCTTCAAGGGCGCGCTGGGTAATCTGACCTCTATCTCTTCTTTCCAGAAGCGCACAGCAACCTCCAGCAATACCGATCTCTTCACCGTGGCCGTTGCCGGCAAGCCGGTGGCAGGTTCCTATGAGGTCGAAGTCAGGCAACTGGCTCAGGCCCACAAGTTGGCGTCCACCGCCTTCGATGAGGCGAGTTCTGCCGTTGGTACCGGCACGCTTACCTTCCAGTTTGGTGATCCGACCAAACCGGCCCAGACGGTCACCATTACGGACGACAACAATTCCCTCACCGGCGTGCGCGATGCGGTGAACGCCGCCAACATCGGCGTGCGCGCCAGTATCGTCAATGGCGATGCCGGCTATCAGCTGGTGTTCAGCGCTGAAAACAGCGGTATCGACAACAGCCTGCGTATCTCGGTGGAGGAGAACCCCGCCGACGGTACCAATACCGACATGAACGGCCTGTCGCGCCTGGCCTATGACCCGGATGCCCTTGAGGGCGCGGGCAAGAACATGACGCAAAGCGCGGAAGCCAGGAATGCCGAGGTCTACATCGACGGCATCAAGGTGAGCAGCGCCACCAATACTGTCAGCGATGCCATCGCCGGCGTGACCCTGACCCTGAAGAAGGCCGAGGTGGGTACCAAGGCCACCCTGAACGTCAACCTCGACAAGAATTCGGCCACCACGGCGGTGGAGGGCTTCGTCAATGCCTTCAACAGTCTGGTCGGCACCTTCAGCCAGTTGAGCGGCTATAACGCTGAAACCAAGCAGGCAGGCATCCTGATCGGCGACTCCAGTCTGCGCGGTGTGCTCAGCCAGATACGCGGTGTGTTGGGTAGCCCGGTGGATGGTCTCGACGGCACTTATCGTGCTCTCGCCGACCTGGGTATCAAGACCCAGGCCGACGGCACCCTGTCCCTGGACAAGGCCAAGCTTACTGCGGCACTGGATAGCAATTTCGACGATATCGGCCGGCTGTTTGCCGCGACCGCCACCGCGACGGACTCGCTGGTGAGCTACACGAGTTCTACTTCCGCGACTTCCGTTGGCAGTTACGCAGTGAGCATCACCCAAGCCGCTACCCGTGGCAGTTATGTGGACGCCGCCTCGTCGGTATCGAGTCTGGTGGTCGATGGCAGCAACAACACCTTCAAGATTGCAGTGGACGGTATCAGTTCCGGCACCATCTCCCTGGCTCAGAAGACCTACGGCTCGGGGGCGGAACTGGCGGCCGAGTTGCAGAGCCGCATCAACGGCGACAGCGCGTTGCGGGGTGCCGGCGTGTCGGTGTTGGTCAGCTTCGACGGTACCCGGTTCACCTTTACCTCCGAACGCTACGGTAGTGCCTCCAAGGTGGCTATTACTGAGGTGGCCGACGCGACGGCCAACGGCGCCATCGGCCTTACCACCACCGGGACCAGCACGGACGGCGAGGACGTGGCCGGTACCATCGGTGGCGTCGCTGCCACCGGCGCGGGTCAGTACCTCACGGGTGTCGGTGCTGCGGAGGGGCTGAAAATACTGGTGCAGGGGGACGCCACCGGCGACCGCGGCAGTGTTTCCTTTACCCGTGGCGTTGCAGACCGTCTCAGTAGTCTGCTGGACGGCTGGCTGGCCACCGACAGCTTCCTGAATGCGCGCACCAGCGGCGTGCAGACGCAGATCGACGACATCGGCAAACAGCGCGAGGCGTTGGCGACGCGGCTGGAGGCGTTGGAGGCGCGCTACATGAAGCAGTTCACCGCCCTGGATGCCTTGATGGCGCAGATGCAGTCCACCAGCAATTATCTGGCGGGCCAGTTGGCCGGTTTGCCGGGGGCGTATTCCGGGTCGAATAAGTAGGAGCCCGATTCATCGGGCGATTTATCGTTCCCACGCTCCGCGTGGGAACG
>DYFR01000028.1:0-42435 GCA_020725115.1 Thiohalomonas denitrificans | reverse complement strand
GCGTGGGAACGATAAGAGTTCCGCGTGGGAACGATAAGGAAGATAGCCCCCGCTCCCGTGGGAGTCCGATGCATCGGGCGATAGCGGCGCCCGGGCAGGCCGCCATCGCCCGGCAAGCCGGGCTCCCACAACAGATATCAATTGTGTTCAACTCAACAAAGGTTTTCGAAGCGTACCGCTAAATTTTCCCTCGCCATGGCCGATAAACCAGACAGTGCAGCAGGCAACGAAACCACCAGTTCCGAGGTGAATGAAATGACGTATGCAGAAGGTCGCAGAGCAGCTCAGGCTTACGGTTCCATGGCTGTGCAGACCGGCGTCGAGGCCGCTACGCCTCACCGTCTGGTGCAGATGCTGATGGAGGGCGCGCTGGAGAAGATGGCCGCTGCCCGTGGTCACATGCAGCGCGGCAATATTGCGGAGAAGGGCGCCAACATCAGCTGGGCCATTTCCATCATCGAAGGCATGCGCGCCAGCCTGGACATCGACGCCGGCGGCGACATCGCTCGCAATCTCAATGAACTATACGACTACATGGGCCGCCGCTTGCTGGAGGCCAATCTGCGCAACGACATGAAGACGCTGGATGAGGTCATGGGGTTGCTGCGTGAGATCAAGTCCGGCTGGGATGCCATTCCGGGCCTGCTCGGACGCTGAACCCGCCATGATGACCCGCCAGACACAGTGGGAGGGCATTGTGGCGCTCAGCCGCCGCATGCAGACTCTGGCGCGGGATGAACAATGGGATGAGGTGACGGCGCTGGAGTTGCAGCGTCGGAGCGACATGGAGGCGTTCTTTGCCCGCAAGGTTTCGCCTGATGAGGCGGGCTTCATTGCCGAGGGCATCCGCGAGGTGATGGAGCTGGATCGTGAAACCATGGTGCATTGTGCTGCTGCCCGCGAGGAGGCGGGCAAGCAGGCCGGAGTGGTGCAGCAGGGACGACGCGCCGAGGCTGCTTACAACAGCAACCGCTGAACACTTTTGTTCCATACAGCAGAAGGCCCGCATTGCGGGCCTTTTGCTTTTTGGGACCCGCCCATCGTCCCGTAACCTGTTTACCCATCGTTCCCACGCTCTGCGTGGGAATGCCGTTGGCGACGCTCTGCGTCGCACTATGGACGCAGAGCGTCCTGAACATCGTTCCCACGCAGAGCGTGGGAACGATAAGGCTTCTGGAAGTGTGTTGTGCCGTCATGCCACTCACACCACAGTGTCTTTTCTCGCCAAAAAATTGACATGTTATACGGCAGTAATTATCGTGTCGAAACAAAGTCTTCTATAACAAGGGGAGCAGGATGGCAGGGGACTCGGTGTGGTTGATTGAGCCGGATGCGGCGCGGCGCGCCCAGCTGCGGCTGTTGCTGGAGTTTCTGGGACTGGGACCGGTGGTTGAGGCCGAGGCCGGCCAGTGGCGCAAGGCCGAGCCGGCCCAGATGCGCATGCTGTTGCTGGGCCATACCCCGCAGGCCCAAGCCGAAATCGCCGCCCTGCGTGAGTGGTCACCTGCCGTTCCCGTCGTTCTCAGCGCCGCCCCGGCGGAGTTTGGCGCCGATGTGCAGGGCCGCATCGATTTCCCTCTTACCAATGAGCAGTTCTTCGCCGAGCTGTACCGCGCCGACGCCTGGCGCCGGGCCGCCCTGAGCGGCGCCGCGCCCCGCGTGCCCGAGCTGGCGCGTGCCCTGGTGGGCAATACCCCGGCCATTCACCAGGTGCGTCGCCTCATCGAGCAGGTGGCGGAGACCGATGCCAATGTGCTGATCCTCGGTGAGTCCGGTACCGGCAAGGAGGTGGTGGCGCGCAGCCTGCACATGCTGTCGCAACGGCGCGAACGGGCCTTCGTGCCGGTCAATTGCGGCGCCATTCCCGGTGACCTGCTGGAGAGCGAGCTGTTCGGTCATGAGAAGGGGGCCTTTACCGGCGCCATCAATACCCGCCAGGGTCGCTTCGAGCTGGCCGAGGGCGGCACCCTGTTTCTCGACGAAATCGGCGACATGCCGCTGCCCATGCAGGTGAAGCTGCTGCGCGTGATTCAGGAGCGCACCTTCGAGCGGGTGGGCAGCAACCGCAGCATCCCGGCCGATGTACGGCTGGTGGCGGCAACCCATCGCAATCTCGACTCCAACATTCAGGACGGCCGCTTCCGCGAGGATCTGTATTACCGCCTGAATGTGTTTCCTATCGAGTTGCCGCCGCTGCGCGAACGGCGCGAGGACATCCCCCTGCTCATCAATGAATTCATCATCCGTCTGGAAAAGATGGGGCGCGGTGCGGTGCGCCTGACCCCGGGCGCCATGGGGTCGCTGTGCGACTATCCCTGGCCGGGCAACGTGCGCGAACTGGCCAACCTGATGGAGCGGATGGTGATCATGTTCCCCAGCGGGCTGGTGGACGTGCGCGACCTGCCGCCCAAGTTCCAGATGGAGGGTGCCCGCGCCATCGAGGTGGTGTTGCCGGAGCCGGTGGCCATGCCGGCTGCACCCGCGGCGGCTGTCTCCGCAGCGCCGGCCCGCCTGCCGGCGGACGGCATCGATCTCAAGGAGTACCTGGCCGATCTGGAGTTGTCGTTCATCAACCAGGCCCTGGACGAGGCCGACGGCGTGGTGGCCCGCGCCGCGGAGCGTCTCGGCATGCGCCGCACCACGCTGGTGGAGAAGATGAAGAAGTACGGCATGCAGCGCGGGGAGTGAGTTCTTGAACCGCCGAGGCGCAGAGGACGCAGAGCCAATTCATGCTGCTGGCGGGTTCCGTGACCGGTTGAGTGGTTATGAAGGTATTTTTACTCTGCGCCCTCTGCGCCTCGGCGGTAAGATTCTTGGATGGCGCGTCGGGCTGCGCTGACCCGGCCTACGGCTAGAATTGCTGTTCAGGAGGCAACGCCATGGTAAATCCCGCAGAACGTATGGCCACCTATGAGGAGCTGCTCCAGGTACCGGACAACCTGGTGGCGGAGATCATCAACGGCCGTCTGGTGACCAGTCCGCGCCCGGCGCCCAAGCACGCAAGGGCGAGTTCCCGCGTGGGCGGGGAGTTGGATGGTCCGTTCGATCAAGGTCGCGGCGGCCCGGGCGGTTGGTGGATATTGGATGAGCCGGAGCTGCATCTGAACGGGCATGTGCTGGTCCCCGATCTGGCGGGTTGGCGCCGCGAGCACATGCCTAACCTGCCTACCACCGCCTGGTTCGAGCAGGCACCGGATTGGGTGTGCGAAGTCCTTTCTCCTTCCACCGCCCGTATCGATCGGGTGGAAAAACTCCCCCTCTATGTCGCCGCAGGTGTCGTTCATGCCTGGCTCATCGACCCTGATCTGCGCACCCTGGAAGTGTTCGAGAATCGCGGGGGCCATTGGCTGCTGCTGGCCGCCTATGAAAACGATAACCGCGTCCGTGCTGCCCCCTTCGATGCGGTGGAAATCGCTTTGAGCGGGCTGTGGGTAGATTGATGTTTTTTTGACGCCCCTTCTTTTGTTGGTATCAACTAATTGAAATAAAAAGAAAAATATTTAAGGCATGATGTTTGCTTTGGTGCTGGTGAAATTGACCGGCAACGGAGCGGCAGATGGCCTCATCCCTTCCTTCCAGCACAGCAACCACACTGCATGGCCAGTGGGCGGATACCTATCGTCTGCTGGAGCAACGCGTGGCCGGCCTTACGGCGGAGTTGCACGCGCTGCGCAGCGAGCGCCTGGCCCAGCTGGCGGAGAAGGAGGGGCTGGCGCAGCGCCTGCAGAACGTACTCGACGCCCTGCCCGGGGCGGTGGTGGTGCTCGACGGCAGCGGCCGGGTGGGTAGTCACAATCAGGCGGCGGCGCAGTTGTTCGGCACACCACTGGCGGGTACAGCCTGGCGCGAGGTGATTCGGCGCTGCTTCGTTCCCCATACTTCCCCGACCACCGATCTCGCATTGCACGATGGCCGCATCGTCACCTTGTCGACCTGCCCACTGGGCACCGAGCCGGGACAGATCCTGCTGTTTCAGGACGTCACCGAGAATCGCCGCTTGCAGGCCCACCTGCAGCGCCAGCAGCGCCTGCTCGATATGGGGCGCATGGCGGCCAGTCTGGCCCATCAGATTCGCACGCCGCTGGCGGCGGCGCTGCTGTATGCCTCGCAACTCAAACATCCCGCCCTGGGCGAAGACAGGCGCCAGCGCTTCGCCGACCGCACGGTGGCCAGCCTGCAGCAGCTGGAAGGGCTGATCGCCAACATGTTGGACTTTGCCCGCGGTGGGGTGAGCGGCAGTGAGGTCGTGGCGGCAGAAGAATTGATGCAGGAATTACGCAGCACGGTTGAAGTACAGACGGCAGACCGTGTGGTTACGTGGCGTGGCGAGAGCGCCGGTCTGAGCGTGCGCGGCAACCGTACCCTGCTGCTCAGCGCCTGGCAGAACCTGATCAACAACGCACTTCAGGCGGCGGGCGAGGGCGGGGCGATCGAGGTGTTTTGTCGCCCGGCGCCGGGCGACGGTATTGATTTCGGGGTACACGACAACGGCCCCGGCGTGGCGCCGGAAATGCAGGCACGCCTGTTCGAGCCGTTCAGCAGCACGCGGTCGCGCGGCACCGGGCTGGGCCTGGCCATCGTGCGCACGGTGGCCCAGGCCCATCACGGTGATGCCTGGTGCCGATCAAGTCCGGGTGACACCACCTTTGCCATGCGTCTGCCTTTGGTGCCGGCAGAGGCCAAGGGCAAAGGGGAGATGCGCCGCGCGGGTTAGTAACTAAATAGGTGTTCCGAATTTGTAACCAGGCATAGGGCGCCCCATGGGCGCCGTGCTGCGGCGGGCACGGCCCGCCCTATGACACACCGAAGATAAGGTGGATACCAATTCGGAACACTTATTTAGATGTAGGGGGATCAGCGCAGCGCATCCACCAGGAACAGAGATACAAGATGCAAGTGACAAGATACAAGGGAATGAACTCGCTGCGCTCGTGTTGTTATTGATCAGAAAAATCGTGCGCGCAGCGCACTCCACCCCTTGTCTCTTTTCTCTTGGCTCTTGTATCTGAATTGAGCGGAGCAACGACGATGGAACAACGCATACTGGTAGTGGAAGACGACAAGGCCCTGGCCGAGGCCCTGACCGATACCCTGGAGCTTGAGGGCTGGCAGGTTTCGCACGCGGCGGACGGCGTGGCGGCAGTGGAGCGGATGGCGCGGGAAAACATCGCGCTGGTGCTGAGTGACGTGCACATGGAGCGCATGGATGGCCACCACCTGTTGCAGCGTATTCGCACCGAGCAGCCCGATCTGCCGGTGATCCTGATGACCGCCTATGCCACGGTACAGAAGGCGGTGAACGCCATGCAGCAGGGCGCGGTGGATTATCTGGTCAAGCCCTTCGAAGCCGAGACTCTGGTGCAGACTGTGGCGCGCCATCTCGGCGCTGTTCCGATGATGGCTGGCGAAGAACCGGTGGCCGAGGATCCGGCCAGTCGGCGTCTGCTGCGCCTGGCGCAGCGGGTGGCGGATTCGGAAGTGACAGTGATGCTCACCGGTGAAAGTGGTACCGGCAAGGAGGTGGTGGCGCAGTTTATCCATCGCCATTCGCCGCGTGCGGCGCGGCCCTTTGTCGCTATCAACTGTGCGGCCATCCCCGAGAACATGCTGGAGTCCACCCTGTTCGGCTACGAAAAGGGTGCCTTCACCGGTGCGCACAAGAGCATGCCGGGCAAGTTCGAGCAGGCCCAGGGCGGCACGCTGTTGCTGGACGAGATTTCGGAAATGGAGCTGGGCCTGCAGGCCAAGCTGCTGCGCGTGTTGCAGGAGCGCGAGGTGGAGCGCCTCGGCGGCGGCAAGCCCATTGCTCTCGATGTGCGCATCCTGGCCACCTCCAACCGCGACATGCGTGCCGAGGTACAGGCCGGGCGCTTCCGCGAGGATCTGTATTACCGTCTGAATGTCTTCCCGCTGCATCTGCCGCCGCTGCGCGAGCGACGTAGCGACATCGTGCCGCTGGCCCGAACGCTGCTGGCGCAGCTGGCGCGCAAGATGGGCCGCCAGCTACCGCGCCTGGCCGCCGCCGCGGAGCAGGCCTTGTTGCACTACGACTGGCCGGGCAATGTGCGCGAGATGGACAACCTGCTGCAGCGCGCCCTGATCCTGCAGGAAGGGCGCGAGATCCAGCCGGCGGATCTGATGTTCGAGAGCACACTACCCGAGCCGACAGCGGATATGGCGCTGGACGAGGAGGCCGACTTCAGCGCCGGGATGCAGCAGCATGAACATCAGATGATTGTCGAGGCCCTGCGTCAGGGGAGCCGGCAGGCGGCCGCCGAGCGCCTCGGCATGAGTCCGCGCACCCTGCGCTACAAGCTGGCGCGGCTGCGTGAGGCGGGGTATCGGGTCTGAGGGGCTGGGGGCTAGGGCTTTATCGTTCCCACGCCCTGCGTGGGAATGCCATTCAGGACGCTCTGCGTCCACTCCGCGACGCAGAGCGTCGCCAGCTGCATTCCCACGCAGGGCGTGGGAACGATAAATCTCCCGATCTCCAAGTTGGCCCACAATATGCATTAACTGCTCATGTGACGATATCGCGGCGTAGGCCCGAGGTAGAAAAACATGAATACTATCGATACCAGTCAATTACTTACGCAACTTCGCGCGGCAGCCGCCGCGGCCCGCAGCGCCCCTGCCGAGAACCCGGCGGCGGCTTCCGGTGTCAATTTCTCGTCGTTCCTGCGCGAGTCCATCGGCCAGGTCAACGCACTGCAGCAGAATGCGGCGGAGATGAAAACGGCTGTCAGCATGGGTGATTCCTCTGTTTCACTGGCGGACACCATGATTGCTTCCAGCAAGGCCGGGCTCGGTTTCCAGGCCATGGTTCAGACCCGCAACAAGCTGGTCGAAGCCTACCAGGAAATCATGCGGATGCAGGTCTGACATTAACGAACGAAGGCGGATAAGACGATGGAACTGGTGAAAGCTGACAATATGACCGCGCCGTTCGAGGGCTTTGTACACCTGCCGGTGATGCGGCAGCTGGGACTGATGTTCGGCCTGGCGGCAAGCGTGGCGCTGGGTGTGGCGGTGGTGTTGTGGTCGCAGGAGCCGAACTACAGCGTGATCTATGGCAACCTCAGCAACAAGGATGCCTCCCAGGTGATGGACGTGCTGCAGAAGCAGGGCGTCAAGTACAAGCTGGACGAGAAGACCGGCGCCCTGATGGTGCCGGCCAGTGCGGTGCATGAGCTGCGCCTGAAGCTGGCCGACGAAGGGCTGCCGCGCAGCGGCGCTGCCGGACTCGACATGCTGCAGCAGAAACAGGAATACGGCACCAGCCAGTTTCTGGAAACCGCGCGCTATCAGCACGCCCTGGAGGGTGAACTGGCGCGTTCGGTGATGACCATCAACAGTGTGGAAAACGCCCGGGTGCATCTGGCGTTGCCCAAGCAGACCGCCTTTGTGCGTGATCGCCAGCAGCCGAGTGCCTCGGTGCTGGTGACTCTCTATGCCGGCCGTACCCTGGAAGAGACGCAGGTGGCCGCCATTACCCATATGGTGGCTTCCGGCATCCCCAATCTGGAACCGGGCCGCGTTACCGTGGTGGATCAAACCGGCCGTCTGCTCAGCGCCAAGAAGCAGGGGGCAAATGTCGCCGTCAACCAGGAGCAGTTTGATTACACGCGCAAGCTGGAAGACAGCTATATCACGCGTATCGAGAATATCCTGTCTCCCATTGTCGGCATCAACGGTGTGCGTGCCCAGGTATCGGCGGAGGTGGATTTCACTGTCACCGAGCAGACCCAGGAAAGCTACAATCCGGATCTGCCGTCGCTGCGCAGCGAGCAGGTGTATGAAGAGCGCATGGTGGGCGAGGGCGCGCAGGGTGTGCCGGGCGCGCTGGCCAATACTCCGCCGGCACGTCCGGCGGTGCCGGAAATTGCTGCCGGTCAGCCGGGCGGCGCCACTTCGGCACAGCCTGGCAAGAGCCTCAATCGCGCCACCAAGAATTACGAACTGGATCGCACCATCAGCCACAGCAAGCTGTCCTCGGGGCAGGTGCGGCGTCTTTCCGTGGCGGTGGTGGTGGATGACCGCCTGGTGGCCAATGCCGAGGGTGAAATGGTGCGTGAAGTGCGCAGCGCCGAAGAGGTTGAGCGCATTGCCGCACTGGTGCGTGAGGCGGTGGGTTACAGCGCGCAGCGCGGTGATACCGTCAATGTCATCAACGCATCGTTCCAGGCAGCACAGGTGATCGAGCCGTTGCCGGAGCCGCCGATGTGGAAGCAGCCGTGGGTGATGGACGTGAGCAAGCAACTGCTCGGTGCACTGGTGGTGATCCTGCTGCTGTTCGGCGTGTTGCGCCCGCTGCTGCGCAGTCTGGCTGCGGTCAAGCCGCCTCCGCCGCCAGTGATGGCGGCCGGCGGAGAGAGTGAAGACCGTCTGACGCTGGGTGGCCAGGGTGGCATGATGCAATTGCCGCAGCACAGCACCTATGAGGGCAATATCGGCATGATCCGTGACATGGCGCGCCAGGATCCAAAACATGTGGCGCAGGTGATCAAGACCTGGGTTTCCAGCGACGAAAAGTGATCGGGTGCTTTAATCATGGCTGAAAAGAAAGCGAAGCTGAATGGTCCGGAGCGCGCTGCCATCCTGATGATGGCAATGGGCGAGGAAGTCGCCACGGAGATCATGCGGCATATGGGGCCGAAGGAGGTGCAGCGCATCGGTGAGGCGATGGCCTCCACCTCCAATGTCTCGCGTGATCAGGTCGAAGATGTGGTTTCCAATTTCGCCGAGACCTTTGGTGATCAGACCGCGCTCGGTGTTGGCTCCGAGGATTACCTGCGCAAGATACTGGTCAACTCACTGGGTGAAGACAAGGCCGCCGGCCTTATAGACCGTATTCTGCTTGGCCGTTCATCCAAGGGGCTGGAGGCGCTGAAATGGATGGAGCCGCGCTCCATTGCCGAGGTGGTGCGCCTGGAGCATCCGCAGATCATCGCCATCGTTCTGTCCTATCTCGATTCGGATCAGGCGGCGGAGGTGCTGGGCCTGCTGCCGGAAAACATGCGTGCCGATATCCTGATGCGCATTGCCAGTCTCGACGGCATTCAGCCCAGTGCGTTGCAGGAGCTGGATGATATTCTTGAGAAGCAGTTCTCCGGCTCATCCGGCAACCTGAAGTCTTCCAGCGTGGGCGGCACCAAGACCGCCGCCAATATCCTCAACTTCATGGATGCCGCGGTGGAAGGGGCTATCATTGATCGGGTGAAGGAAGTTGATGGTGAACTGGGGCAGAAAATTCAGGATCTCATGTTCGTGTTCGACAATCTGGGTGAAGTGGATGATCGCAGCATTCAGGCATTGCTGCGCGAGGTGTCATCCGACACCCTGATTATTGCCCTGAAGGGTGCGGATGCCGCGGTAACCGAAAAGGTGCTGAAGAACATGTCCAAGCGCGCCGCTGAAATGTTGCGCGACGATCTCGAGGCGCGCGGTCCGGTGCGCCTGTCCGAAGTGGAGTCGGCGCAGAAGGAAATTCTCGCCATTGCCCGCCGCATGGCGGAGAGCGGCGACATCTCCCTGGGAGGCGGTGGTGATGAGTTCGTCTAAGGTCATCAGTGCGGACGCACGGACTGCTTATGAACGGTGGGAATTGCCGGATGTGCAGTCGCCGGGTGTGCGTCGATCCTGCGTGGAGACGATGGATGCCTCGGTGGTGAAACCGCTCACGGCAGAGCAGCTGGAGCAGATCCGGCAGGAGGCCCAACGCGAGGGCTTCGAGTCCGGGCGCAAGGAAGGATTGGCCGCCGGCCAGAAAGAGGTGCGTGCCGCAGTGCAGCGCCTCAATCAGATCATCAATGCCTTTACCGCGCCGCTACAGGATGTGGATGAGGTGGTGGAGCAGGAACTGGTGACGCTGGCTCTGGCCATTGCACGGCAGATCATCCGTCGTGAATTGAAATCGGATCCGGGTCAGGTGGTGGCCGTGGTGCGCGAAGCACTGGCTGCGCTGCCGGCGGCAACGCGTCGGGTCAGCATTCATCTGCATCCGGACGATGCTGTGCTGGTGCGCGAGAATCTGACGGCGGGTGCGGGCGAAGAGTCGAACTGGCGCATCGTGGAGGACGCGCTGCTGACACGCGGCGGTTGCCGCATCAGCGCCGAGCACTCACAAATCGATGCCACGGTAGAGAAGCGTATTGCCGCGGTGGTGGCCCAACTGTTGGGCGGCGAGCGCCGTACCGACACTGCCCCGGAACAGGGCGATGCGTAGTGAGCGCTGGTCTGCCGCCTTGCAGCGCGCCGGGTATCGCCTGGGCGAGATGCAGAACTTTGTGGTCGAGGGGCGGCTGACGCGCATGATTGGCCTGACCCTGGAGGCGGTCGGTGTGCGCGCCAATGTGGGTGCGCGCTGCCTGGTGGAAAACTCCGATGGCGAATCCATCGAGGCCGAAGTGGTGGGGTTTTCCGGCGAAAAACTGTACCTGATGCCTACCGGTCCCATTCGCGGTATCGGTCCCAGCGCACGGGTGATCCCTACCGGGCGCAGTTACGAGGCGGCGGTTGGCGATGCCTTGCTGGGCCGCGTCATCGACGGTGCCGGCATGCCGCTGGATGGCAAGGGCCCGCTGGAGACCACGACACGCATTCCCCTTTCGGGACGCTCCATCAATCCCATGGCGCGCCGTCCCATCCGTGAGCCGCTGGATGTAGGCGTGCGTGCCATCAATACCCTGCTCACGGTGGGGCGCGGCCAGCGCATGGGCCTGTTTGCCGGCAGCGGCGTGGGCAAGAGTGTGCTGCTCGGCATGATGACGCGTTTTACTACGGCGGATGTTATCGTGGTGGGACTTATCGGCGAGCGTGGCCGCGAGGTGAAGGAATTCATCGAGAACATCCTGGGTGAAGAGGGGATGGCGCGTGCCGTAGTGGTGGCGGCGCCTGCAGATGCCACTCCGGTGATGCGATTGCACGGTGCTTCTTTGGCCACCAGTGTGGCTGAATATTTTCGTGATCAGGGTCGTGATGTGTTGCTGCTGATGGATTCTCTCACCCGCTATGCCCAGGCGCAGCGTGAGCTGGCGCTGGCCATTGGCGAGCCGCCGGCCACCAAGGGTTATCCGGCCTCGGTATTCGCCAGGCTGCCGCAACTGGTGGAGCGCGCCGGCAACGGCGATGTGGGCGGCGGCTCGATCACGGCATTCTATACGGTGCTGACCGAGGGCGATGACCAGCAGGATCCCATTGCCGATTCGGCACGCGCCATACTCGATGGACATGTGGTGCTGTCGCGCCGGCTGGCAGAGGCGGGGCACTATCCGGCCATCGACATCGAGGCATCCATCAGCCGCGCCATGACCGAGATCACCGACACCGAACACCAGCTGGCGGCGCGCAGTTTCAAGCGCATCTATTCCACCTACCAGCAGAACCGTGACCTGATCAGCGTCGGTGCGTATGTCAAAGGTTCCAATCCGCAGATCGACGAGGCGATTCGGCTTTACCCGTCGCTTACCGATTTTCTGCAGCAGGATATCAACGAGCCGGTTGCCTTCGAGGCAAGCATGCATGACCTCGGCGCCGTGGTGGAAAACTCCGGCAGGCAGGGCGGAACGCTGGTGCGGAAGTAGTCATGGCGCTTGCCAGAACGGTCAGACGCGGTGTCGATTGACCATCTGGCCGGAATGGCAAATGGCGGTGCCATATCGTTCTCTGTGCCCTCAGCGTTTCGGCGCTGAGGAATGTTGATGGATTGAGGTGATCAATGACCCGTTCGAAACGCATGCAGCCGGTACTGCGCATTGCGGAAATGCGGGAGCAGACTGCAGTCAAGGAGCTGGGTAATGCACAGCGCTTTCTGAAGGAGCAGGAGGAGCGGCTGTCCGAATTGCAGGACTATCAGGCCGAATATGCAAGGAATTGTCATGCTCAGGGCAGCAGCGGTATCAGTGCCGCACGGTTTCAGGAATTGCAGCGCTTCATGGCCAGTCTGAACCAGGCCATCGAACAGCAGCAGCAGATGGTGCAGAACGCCGCCCGGATCTGTGTGCAGAAGAAACAGCTGTGGCAGCAGGCCTACGGCAAGAGCAAGAGTCTGGACAAGGTGGTGGAGCGTTATAGCGAACAGGAACTGTACGAGCAGGGACAGCGCGAGCAGAAAGAGGCCGATGAAATGGCGCAGCACAGCGGACGTACCACGCTGGGCAAGGACGAAGGCTGAATTTATATCTGGCACACGATTTGCTGTGTAGTGGCAAGAATACAGGCAAGCGATCTGGAGAGACGTCATGTTGAATGCCAAGAGCGGAATAGCGGAGATGTTGCAGCCCGCCGGCGGCGCCGGCAGTGCCCGGCGCCAGAATGCGGGCAACGAGGAGGGCTCCGGGCTGTTCGGGAATACCCTGAAAGGGCAGATGAATCAGGCAGGGGAAGGCCAGAAGCCTGCGACGCGGGAAACGGAAAAGCCCGTGGCCAGCGCAAAACATGCGGATTCCAGCCGGGCGGAGGACGCGACGCCTGAATCGGGGGGGGCGGTGTCAGCGACTGCGGCGGCGGACGGAAAGGCTACGGTGGCCAGTGCGGATGATGAGATGGCTGCCGGCGAAATCACGGTGCCGGATATCCTGCTGCCGGGTTCGGTCTTGCTGGTGGAGCCGGAGGTCGATAGTGCCGGGGATGAGGTTGCATTGCTGGCGGAGGCGGCAAATGACGGCAATATCTTGCCGCCTGCCTTGCCGGTGGCCATTGCCACGCAAGCCGATGCAGCACTGGCGGGGGAGACCGATGAGATCGATCTCGTCGAGCTGCCGCGCTGGGCACAATCACTGGTGGCCGGGCGTGGGCAGGCTGCGACCGGTCGTGTGGCAGAGCAGCCTACCCTGTTGGCAGACGGGGATGACGCCAAACTGGACAGCGGTTTCCTCAAGGGATTGCAGGCCGTGACAGCGCAGCTGGATGGACAGCGGGGCGAGATGGGGGGACGTCAGGGACAGGGCCAGAGTGCCGAGGCACTGTTCAAGCTGGCTGGATTGACGGCAGTGAAAGAGGGGGCTGCGCCGCCGCTGACCATGGCAGCATCCACGGTGAGCAGCACCGCGGCAACCACGGCGCCGGCGCCGGCCCCCGCTCAGTCGCTGGCACTGGATGTGCCGTTACGCCAGAGCGGCTGGGATCAGGCCTTTGCCGAGCGCGTGGTGTGGATGGCCAGGCAGGGCGTGCAGGAGGCCCAGATCCACCTCAACCCCAGGAACATGGGGCCGATTGAGGTGCATATTTCAATGCAGAAGGAACAGGCCTCGGTGACCTTTGTGGCACATCATGCCGTTACGCGTGAGGCACTGGAGGCGGCCATGCCGCGACTGCGCGATATGTTGCAGGACAATGGCCTCAATCTGGCGCAGTCCGAAGTTTCCCAGCAGTCCCTCGATCAGCGCCGCAATCAGGCCGAGGGTTTTTCCGGCGAGCAGGGACGAGGCCAGCGGGGAGGAGGCCATGACGATACAGGTGATGAGGCCATGATGGCTGAAACCCCTCTCCACGGCGGTTCCGGAATGGTCGATTATTACGCCTGACACCGCAGGCAGAAGGCATAACTCAGGCCCGGTGCGCTGTAGCGCACCGGGCCTTTTGTTTCGGGTCGCTTTGCACCTGTGTCATACTTCGGACCATCTTCCAGATGATCAAATGCCCAGATGTACACCGCCCAGGGGATACGCTCGAATGATGAACTGGTGACGCGCCATGCGCCGCTGGTGAAGCGTATTGCCTATCACCTGATCGGTCGCCTCCCTGCCAGTGTGATGGTCGACGATCTGATCCAGGCCGGCATGATCGGCCTGCTCGATGCTGCCAGACATTATGATGAGTGTCAGGGCGCAAGCTTTGAAACCTATGCCTCGATTCGGGTG
This sequence comes from Thiohalomonas denitrificans, assembly GCA_020725115.1. Classification (GTDB taxonomy): domain Bacteria; phylum Pseudomonadota; class Gammaproteobacteria; order Thiohalomonadales; family Thiohalomonadaceae; genus Sulfurivermis; species Sulfurivermis denitrificans_A. Next base: position 28,576 of record DYFR01000028.1, on the reverse strand, counting down.
CGTGGCGCCATGCTGGATGAGCTGCGGCGCAATGACTGGACACCGAAATCGGTGCATCGCAAGGCTCGTGATGTGGCCGAGGCGGTGCGTCGGGTGGAGGCGGAAACCGGACGCGATGCCTCCGATCAGGCGGTGGCCGGCGAGATGGGAATCTCCCTCGACGAATATCACCAGATCCTGCTGGACGCCAGCACCAGCAAGATAATCAACTTCGAGGATTTGGGCATCGACGACGGCGCCATGGGTGACATACAGGCCGGTGGCTCTTCGGCGCCGTTGCAGGCCGTGCAGGATGAGCGCTTTGCCTCCAGCCTGGCCAGTGCCATCGACATGCTGCCGGAACGTGAGCGGCTGGTAGTAAGCCTCTATTACGACAAGGAACTCAACCTGAAGGAAATTGGTGCCGTGCTCAAGGTGAGCGAATCGCGCATCAGCCAGTTGCTTGGCCAGGCCCACCTGCGCCTGCGCGCACGCCTCGGTGACTGGTTGGGCAAGTAACTGGTACTCTCCCCTGCATGAACCGCATGTCCACGTCCCGCCATCGGGAGCCGCCGCCGCATCCATTGTGGCTATTCGAGGAAAACTACCTTCTGTTCCGCCGTCTGTTGCCGCGACTTCAGTCCGGTCTCTCTTTTGTCCTGGGGGCAGATTCCGGCCACCATGCCCTGCACATCAAGGTGGAGGAGTGCGGACCCCATACTTCGTTACTGACCCTGACCAAGTCTTTGGGCGGCGATGGGCATTTGCCACCACCCCTGTTGCTCAGGGTGCGTATCTATCATGACGCCCGGCTGGCCGAGGTGACGGGGTACCAGGACTGCGTGCACATCCCGCCCGGTTATGCGGCACGCATGGCGCAGGGTTTTCAGCGTGATGAGCGACGGCAGGTGAACCGCTTGCTGCATGAACTGCTGCAGCATTGCCGCCGTCATGGCCATGTGGCCGTTGAGCAGGCTTGAGTCTTCAGTAACACGGCAGCCGAATCACATCTTCGGCTGCGTCAGTCGATACACCACACCGCTGCCCAGACACAGCATCCCCGCCAGCATTACCGTTGTCACCACGCCGAGATGAGCGGCGGTGTAGCCCACCAGCAGGTTGCCGAGAGATGTGATGCCGATGAACAGCACTGAAAACAGCGCCATGATGCGGCCGCGCAGCTGATTGGGTACCTGCATCTGAATCAGCGTGTTGACGGATGCCGCAATGGTGGTGATGGCGAAACCCAGCAGTACCAGTAGGGGCAGGGCAAACAGCAATGTGGTGGTGTTGGCGAACAGCAGCATGCCGGCGCCGGCGGCCATGCCGGCCAGGGCAATGTTATGGCCCAGATGTTGTCGCCCGCTTAGCCAGGCCAGGCGCATGGCGGCGAGCAGTGCACCGGCGCCGGCGGTGCCAAGCAGCAGACCGAGTTGTTTGGCGCCGCCGTTGAATACCTGGTGGGCAAAGACCGGCATCAATACGGTGTAGGCCGGTGCGGCCAGGCTGCAGAAGGTGAGCAGGATCAGCGCCGCACGGATCAGCCGGTTCTCCCAGGCATATGTCAGCCCCTCGCGCAGACGCTGCCATTGGCTGTGTGCCATATCCGTGGCTGCACTGCGCCCCGCAGTCAGGCCCAGCAGTCCCCACAGTACGGCAAGAAAGGTGAATGCATTGAGCAGGAATACCGGCCCCTCGCCATAACTGGCCACCAGGGCACCGGCAATGGCGGGGCCGATGAAGCGGGCCAGATTGAATACGCTGGAGTTGAGGGCGATGGCATTGGGCAGATCCTCCGCCGGTACCAGCTCGGCCAGAAAGGAATGGCGGCTGGGCATTTCCACCGCATGAACCGTGCCCAGCACGAAGGCCAGTACCACCACATGCCAGGTTTCCACCCAGCCGCCGAATACCAGCACGGTCAGCAACAGGGCCTGTGCCATGGCCACCAGTTGTGCCGCGATAAGCAGTGAGCGGCGCGGAATACGGTCGGCCAGCATGCCGCCCGCCAGCCCGAACAGCAGCACCGGCAACAGCCCGGCAAAGGCCACCATGCCGAGCAGCAGGGTGGAGTGGCTGAGGCGGTAAACCAGCCAGGCCTGCGCCATGTTCTGCATCCAGGTGCCGGTAATGGAGATCAGCTGGCCGAAATAGAATGCGCGAAACTGCGCATGTTGGAGAGAGCGGAACAGGTGCGACAGCATGGGGCGGCACAAGATATGGGGAATCAGGCGACGATTATACGGCGGTTTCCACTGCCTGCTTGACGGGCCACATCGACAGGACTAATCTTGAGTCAATTACTGGGTAATTGGCCTGCCACCGGCAGGGGAAGCACAGTTTCTGGCGAGGTGAAGTGATGGCATACAGCGACAAGGTTATCGACCACTATGAAAATCCGCGTAATGTCGGCGCGCTCGACAAGGACGCTCCCGACGTGGGCACCGGCATGGTTGGCGCCCCCGCCTGTGGTGACGTTATGCGCCTGCAAATCAAGGTACGCCCGGATGGCGTCATTGAGGATGCCAAGTTCAAGACCTATGGCTGCGGCTCCGCCATTGCCTCCAGTTCGCTGGTGACCGAATGGATGAGGGGGAAAACCCTCGATGAGGCAGCGCAGATAAGGAACAGCCAGATTGCCGAGGAACTGGCCCTGCCGCCAGTGAAGATCCACTGCTCGGTGCTGGCCGAGGATGCCATCAAGGCCGCCATTGCGGACTACCGCGGCAAGCAGCATTGATACCCGTACCGAATCCCCCGTACGTCCTCTCTTAGGACGCTGGCGCAACCGCAGGTTGCGCCTTTTTTTTGCCTGCCTGCCATACTGACATCGTGGACAATTGCCGGTGGGGCCATCATGAACCTTCCCTATAACCTGTTCCCCGCCTGGCTGCACTGGGCGGCAACGCTACTGTTTCTGCTGTTGTTCGCCACGGCACTTCGTGCTGCATCATGGCAGCGGTTCCGCGACAAGGAGCTGCTGCATGTGCTGCTGGGCAGTTGCGTGCTGTTGCTGCTGATCTGGAGCCTCAAGGCCGGCATCAAGCCGGGACTCACCTTTCATCTGCTCGGTGGCACCCTGTTGATGCTCATGTATGGCTGGGAAATAGCCTTCGTCGCCATCAGTCTGGTACTGGCCGGCAGTGTGCTCAATGGCGTCATCGGATGGCAGAGCTTTGCCGTCAATGCCCTGGTGATGGGAGCAATTCCGATCCTTGTCACACACGCTGTCCATCGACTGGCTGTCAAGCACTTGCCCCATCATTTCTTTGTCTACATAATCGTCAACGCCTACTTTTGCGCCGGTTTGGCACTTGTATCAACGGTGTTTGCTTCGTCGCTGCTGATGGCGACGCTGGGGCCCTACAGTCTGGATGCCTTGCTGCGCAATTATTTGCCCTTTGTGCCGTTCATGGCGTTCGGCGAGGGATTCATGACCGGCATGCTGATTACCGGCATGGCATTGATGAAGCCGCACTGGCTGATTACGTTTGACGACCGGCGCTATCTTGCCGGGAAATAACGCCTCGGTACCGGCTGGCCGCCCGAGCGCAGAGGAAAGTACCGGTAATGGATGTCTTTGTCGCCCGGCAGCCGATATTTGATCGCAATCAGCAAGTTGTCGCCTACGAGTTGCTCTATCGTGCCCGCGATGAAAAACATGCGGATATTCACGATCCCGATCGTGCCACCACCGATGTATGTATCAACACCTTCATGGATATCGGGCTGGATCGTGTCACCGGCCAGCGCCGCGCCTATATCAATCTGACACGCCCATTTCTGCTGGGTGAATACCCGCTGCCGTTTCATCAGGACTCTGTCACCCTGGAAGTGCTGGAAGATGTCATACCCGATGCCGAGATGGTGGCGGCGCTGAGCACGCTGGCCGGACAGGGGTACGAGATCGCACTGGACGACTTCATCTACCGCGAAGAGCTGGAGCCGCTGCTGCGCATCGCCCATATCGTCAAGCTCGACATCCGCCAGCTGGATGACGACGGACTCAGGCAGCATGTTTCCCTGCTGCGGCCGTTTGAGGTTCGTCTGCTGGCGGAGAAGGTGGAAACGCGTGAGGAGTTTGCCAAGTGCATGGAGCTGGGTTTCGATCTGTTCCAGGGCTATTTTTTCTGCGAACCGGCGGTGCTGCGCGGCAAGCAGGCGGTACCCTCGCGCCTGGCCACCATGCACCTGCTGCACAAGCTCAATGCGCCGGAATTCAAGTTCGACGAACTGGCACAGACCATATCCACCGATGCCACCCTGGCCTACAAACTCCTGCGCTATATCAACTCGGCCTATTTCGGTCTGCGCCGCAAGGTGGAGTCCATACGCCATGCCCTGGTGCTGCTGGGGCAGAAGAACATCCGCATCTGGCTTAACCTCATCGCCCTGTCCCAACTACAGGACAAGGGGCACGAGCTGATGCTTACCACCCTGACGCGGGCGAAGATGTGCGAGCTTGTCGCGGTACTGCTCCGCCAGGATGCAGAAAAGGATAAATATTTCCTGGTCGGACTGTTCTCATCGATTGACGCCTTCGTCGACATGCCGCTGGAGGAGATCATCGAATCCATTTCCCTGGCGGACGATATTGTGGCGGGCATCACCCACCACAGCGGGCCTCTGGGACAGGTATTGAACATGGTGTTGCATGCCGAACGCGGCGACTGGGGCAAAATGGATATGCTGGGCCTGAGTGCAGCCCAGATCACAGATACCTATCTGCAGTCCATTACCTGGGCGGGGGAGATGACGCAGTTGCTGGGAGAGTAGCGTGGCGAGCAAAGGAACCAAACGCAAAAGGCCGCCTGGTGACAGGCGGCCTTTTGCGTTTGGATGGTGGCGTATGGTTGCTGCCCGAAGAACCGGCTCGCCGGAGTGGTGAGTACTGGGAGATGGACTATGCGCCCAGCAGCCTTCTCGCCAACACTGACTGCATATCACGGTGCCCGTCAGCAATCAGATGGATGATGATCTGGCTGCCTGTGGCACGGTAGATCACGCGGTATGACTTGAAGAAGGCCTGACGGTACTCCTTGATGCCAAGGCTGACCAGTTCTTTCGGGTAGTTGCCGCGTTCCGGAAATATTGACAAGCTCTCCACAACTTCCATCAACTCATCCAACACGTAGTTGGCGTTGGCCACACAGTCGAATTCGGAGATGTAATTGTGGATGGCCTCCAGATCCTGCTCCGCACCCTCGGTGAGCAGAACTTTGAATTTGGCTGGTGCGCCTGCCATCACACAGCGGCTTGATTGGCGCGCAGACGGGCAATGACATCAGCTACAGGCTTGACCTTGCCAGCGGCCACATCCTGGTTGCCCAGTGCCAGGATTTTCAGCAAGGCCAGGGTTTCCTGAGTCTCTTCGAACGAGGCCACGTCCTGCAGAACGGCCTTGGCCTCACCGTTCTGGGTGATGACCAGGGGCTCGCGCTGCTCAGCGAGGCGCGTCAGGACTTCCGCAGCATTGGCCTTGAGATAGCTGATGGGCTTGACTTGAGATGAGTAGCGCATGGCTGTGCTCCTGATTTGCTAAAGACCGAATATAGTCTTTATATAGTCCCTCGGCAAGAGGCATGTATGGGGGCGGCAGTGCCATCGAGGAGATGCTGAAGGCGATAGGCCAGCCAGTGGAAGCCGATGTGTTCCTGCTCCAGGCGCAGTCCCGCGCGAATGCGGTTGTCACGCAGATCATCGTAGAGATCACTCTCATCGGATGTCAGTCGGTGCAAGTCTGCAACCAAAGGTTTGTCCTCGTGCCCCCAGACGGCGGTGTGCGCCTCCAGGGTTGCTCTGTCCATCAGGAACGACTCCACGTGATCAAAGTGGCCGCGCAGCTGGTTCAGGATGCCAAAGCCATGGGTGTCGATGTCGCCCCAGTAATGGATTGAGCAGTTCTTCAGCCAATGACTGTGTGCCAGTGCATCCCAACCGTACCCCGCACCAAAAATAACGATAGCATCACGAACCTGTGGAAATGCCAGGAAGTTGGTCTCGTTCTCGGTGATGAATACAGACTTAACGGCGAGTGCCAAGCGACTGAAGCTGTCGGCATCCAGTGTCACGTCTGGGCATGCCGAGTCGGGCACTGCCCGAATCGCCGGGTCAAGCACACGGAAACGAATGCGAGTTGGTTTTTCCAGAAAGCCATAACGGGCAGCGAATTGGCTGACGCCGATTTTGCTGCTGTCCACCGCATCAGCAGGCAATGCCAAATCGAGCAACTCACCCAGCACGCTGCGATGGGCCTCAATGAATTTGCTGTGCACGCCCGGCAAGTCCACCTGCCGCAGGTAAATGCCCGGGCGCGGATGCTCTACAAGCCACGCCACGACGGCCATCAGGCGGGGCCATTCGGCGGACAGTTCCAGCGCCCGCAGAGGACGCTTTTCCAACCAGGGTAGCAAGTCGGGAAGCGTGTTCCGGGTGGCGGATACCTCTGCCAAGAAACGATCCCACTCACGGCGCTTGCCCAGCCAGCTCAACGCGCCATCAATCGTATCGATCCACACACTGGCCGGAAGTTCTTGTGTCCCCTGGATGCGGTGTCGAAGCTCCTGCCACTCCACACGAACTGAATCTGTCGCAGCCAGTTCGGCAGCCCAAGCGCGAACCTCATTAAGGTGATCGGTGATGTCCGCTGAACTTGGCGACTTTAGTGGCAGGCGCAAAGGAAAACGCGTATTTCCCGTCACCGCATCTCGCAGCAGTTCACCACGCTCCCACAGTCGCGCCAATTGCGCCTTTAACTCCTTAGAGCCGGTCCATGTCACTGCGGAAACTCCTGCGCAGAGTGAGCAGGCATCAAGGCCTTCTGCATCCGGTATTCCTCGATGGACAAATTGCGCAGCCTGGAAGCCCGTCCACCCTCGTTATGGACGAAACCGACACTGGAAACGTAGGGTTCGATGATGTGGATCTTCTGTAGCGGTGTAATGATCAGCAACTGTAGGTTGAGTTGACGGAACAATTTCAGGCCGTACTGGGCGGATTCGTCGGAGCCTCGGCCGAAGGCCTCGTCGATCACCACGAACCGGAATGAACGTGAGCGCACCGCGCCCCACTCCAGACCAAACTGGTAGGCCAGACTGGCGGCGAGGATGGTATAGGCCAGTTTTTCCTTCTGTCCACCGGATTTTCCGCCCGAATCAGAGTAATGCTCGTGCTCGCTGTTGTCCTCGCGCCAGCGTTCGCTGGCGGCAAACAGGAACCAGTTGCGCACGTCCGTGACCTTCGCCGTCCAGCGGCGATCCTGTTCAGACAGGCCCTCGCGGCCCCGGAAGCGGTCGATTATGGCCTTGACCTGGAGGAACTTGGCCTCGGAATACTGGGCATCGTCAGAGCTGGTGACAACGCCTTCGGTGCATGCACGCAATTCCTGCTGAAAGTCTCGAATCTCGGCATCCGGGCTTGTCTGCAACTCCAGCACGATATAGCGCCCGGGGTTGTAGTCGATCTCACCCAAGGATTTATTGATATGGGCGATACGTTCCTTGATGGTTTCGCGCTCGCGGGCAAGTTGAGCATTGAAGTTGGCAATTTCGTTGATCGTGTTTACGTTGAGCAATTCTTTGAACCGCGCAACAAAACGTGGCAGGTCATCACGGTTCAACTGCTTCAGCAGGTTTTCATACTCATAGGCTGCCTCAAGGCTGGCATCCATCTCGGCTGTCTCAAGCTTGAATGACTCCTTGAAGGATGCCATGGCCTTGATGATCTTCTCGGCCAGCCGCTTGAGTTTGCTGTCTTCTGCGTCAATCCGTGCCTGCAACCAGGTACGCACGTCCTGCTCGCGGTTGTCACAGGATTCCACGGTCAGTTGATGCTCACCTAGCGCCTCGGCGCGCATGGATTCGAGCTTTGTTGTGAGAACATCGTCGATGATAATGTCTTGAAGCAGCGTCTCGGTTTGCTGGCGAAGGTCTCGCGCGTCCGAGCGGCGCTGCTCAATCTTGGCCCGTTTCTCGCGCGCAGCTTGCAGCTCTTCCCCTGTTTCCTTCTGCGCCTTCTGTAGCGTGCGCAGGTTGTCGTTCAACTGCTTGAGCACGTCAGATGCTGATTCCAGCCTACTGCGCTCATCCACCAGCTGCGCAATCTCAGTGGTGACGCTGGCCCAATCCAATTCATCGAAGGCCGTGAATTCTTCAAGACGACTTAGCGCATCAAGTCGGTTCGTAAGCCCGTTACGCTCATTCTGTATATCACCGATCTGGCTGCCAACATTGCCCAGCCGCGCTTCAATCTGGTGGCGCTTGACCTCCAGTGCCGCGATCTTGGCGCTGTTACTCCAGCCCAGCACATATCGGCTGCGATCATCGATGCGATGGCGGTCGTCCTTTTCGTGTCGGCCGCTCGGGTCTTTGATCTGGCCAGCGCGCGTGATAGCGCGTGCCTCGCGGCGGAACTGCTCCTGCGTGGCGCAGCAGGCAACGTCGAAGCGGTGGGCAAGTTCGCGCTCCAGCCAATCGTAATGCGGGGAGTCAGGCTTGATGGCCAGCTTGCGGATCAAGGAATCACGGTGCAAGTCTGGTAGTTCTGCGGTCTTGCGTGGTCGCACATGGAAGTACACCAAGCGACCACGCAAATGGGCGCCATCCACCCATTCGGCCACCGCCTTGTAGTGGGCATCGGGCACCAACAGAGCCAGGCCGAATCCTCGCAACAAACGTTCGGCGGCACCTTCCCAATCGCGCTCGTTATCGCGCACCTGGATCAGCTCACCCGCGAAGGGCATGTCGTCCACGTTCAGACTCAATGCCGTACACATCGCGACACGGATCTGAATTTGCTGATCCTCGATGTTGCTGCGGCGGCGCTTGAGGCTTTCAATTTCGGCTGACAGCTGCTCATGCTCCAGCTTGCCCTGGCGCAAGGTGACGCCATGCTCAGTGAGCGCGTTCTGCAGATCGGCATCACGGTTGCGCGTTTCCTCTCGCCAGTTTTGATACTTGCCACGCTGTGCGGCGAAGGTGGCGGCATCTGTTGCCGCCGGCTCGCCCAGCACGCCAGCCAACTCTCCGTAGCGACCAGCCTTGGTTTTGCGAGTGTCCCGCAGCAGTTCTTTCTTGCGAATCTCGGCAGCAAGGCGTTCCAGTCTGTCGCCGCCGTTGTCATTGATGGCCTGCTTCAGCTCATCAACTTGCTGGCCTTGCGCCTCATGAACCGCGCCGAGTTTTTGTGCCTGAGCATCCACTCGCTCCCATTCTTCCGCAAGTAAGCCCAGTCGTTTGTCGATCAGGTCAAGTTTAAGGCCGGCGAAATGGGGCCGAAGACTGTCCCGACACCCCCGTAAACTGTCGACCTCGGCCATCAATGCGCTGTGGCGGGCACAGTCCGCAATCAGGGGCGTGAGCATTTCAACCTGCTGTTGGGTTTTCAGCACAGCCTGATGGGCACGGTTGAGATCATCAAAGTGACCAATCAAGGCTTGCAGGCGTGGACCAACTTCAAAGGGTTCGAGCATATGGCTGCGCACAAAGTCGGTCAGGTTGCCCACCGACTTCATCGATACCGTCTGGTGGAAAAGCTCCAGTGCCTGATCATTTTCAATGCCAAAACGCCGACGGAACCAGGCTGCATAGGGCGGGAATGTGTCGTGAATCTCTGCGCCTTGTGCCCGCAGCCGTTTTTTCAGTTGGTTGATGTCCGAGCCAAAGTTGGCAAAGTCGGTCGCAACTGACAGCCCGCGCTCTGCCCCCAGAAAGAACCGCGCCGGTTGCCCCTGCGCTTCCTTCATCCAGAACACCTGGGCCAGCGTCACCGTCTGGTCGTAGCCTGCGTTGTGGAACACCCCCAGGATGACGGAGTAGCTGTTCTGGTTGCGCAAGCTCACCGGCTTGGCCGCGCCTGTGACTTCGTTGCGCTCGGATTTGTAATGCCCGAGCACGTAGGAGCGCAGCGTTCGCTCCTTGCTGTCCGCACCGGCGGCCTTGTTGTAGGCGATCCGGTTGGCAGGCACCAGCAGGGTGGTAATGGCATCTACCAGCGTTGATTTGCCCGAGCCAATGTCGCCCGTAAGCAGGCCATTCTTGCCATCCAGTTGCAGCGTCCATACCCGGCTGTCGAAGGTTCCCCAGTTGAATACCTCCAGACGGGTCAGGCGAAAGCCGGATCGTGCGTCATCTGCGCAAAAGTCCAGGCCCAATGATTGCGAATCATTCATGGTCTGCTTCTTCCCGGACATTGGTCACGGCGGCCTGTTGAGACTGGTAAGTGGCCAGGCGCGCATCGAATTCGGCCAGCCATTGGGCGTCGACAAAGGCCTTCAGGATGCGCCGCACCTCATAAGTGGCCGGCCCTGTCGAAGTACCACCGGCAGTTTTGAGCTTCTGCAGAAAACCCAGTTCAGCCACCTTGTTTATCGTTGTATCTATCTGATCAATTAGCTTGGCTTCATTCGGGCCATCGGGCAGGAACACTCGCACCAGCTCCACGATGTCATCGCGGGAGAGCACCAGCCGCGTATCGCCACCGCCTGCATCAAACTCGGCCAGCTTCTTGCGCAACAAGGCAAGCAGCAAACTCACGGCGAAGGACAAAGGCCTGCGCGCCACCAAACGCGGCAAACGGGGTGCTGGATCGTCGTCGGCAGGCTCGGGGCGGCTTTTCAGGAAGGCATAGCCTTCCGCCTCATCCAGCACCAAGTCAAGATTCAGCACCGCCACGTAGTCACGCACCCGTGCTTGCAGGTTCAGCAGCACCGCCCATTGGCGTTCGTTGCCATCACGGTACAGCACACTTTTAAGCAAGCTGATCAGCAACACCGACAAATCAGCGGCCGGAGCCACCATCGGGTGAGTTGCCGGTATTGTGTTCGAGCATTCTTCTTCCATCCCTTGCCTCAAATCTTGTTCTTGTTCAGCGCATGAAAATCACGCGTGGCAGCCGCGCGCTGCGGGTGATGGCTTGGCCGTCCTCAGCCACCGTCTGCCAACGAATCGGCTCGGGCGCGTCCTCATCCACCACGGTGCGGAAAGCTTCGCTACCCAGTTGCAGATAGGCTACCAACTCGGCTAGTCCCTGTTGCAAGGGTTGGCTGAGCACCAGTTCACTCAAGGTGATCTGCGCCCGGTCTTGCAGGGCATGGCGGATATGGCGGGTTAGTCGAGCCTTGTCTAACACCACCTGATCGAACAGCGCAGATGGATCGATGTCCTCATCCCCCGCCTGCAAGGTCAGGTCGGCAATCACCGGCTTGATGGCCGGGGTGAACAAAGGTCGTTCCAGCGCCAGTTCGATATCAGCGCAGGCCTCGGCCATTTCCATCACATTGCCAGCCGGTGGTGCATCACGCAGGGCCAGCGCCTTGCTCTCGATGTCATGCAGAATGTCCATGATGCGGCGGTTTTCCAGCCAGGCCTGGTCATCCAGAAAGCGGCGCAACTGCTGTGACAAGACGGCGACAGTGCGCTGGGTGTGCTCGCCGGCTTCCATCCAGTCGTAGTGCACGCGGCGTGTGCGGGTATCGGGGTTCAGCGCCGCCACGGCTGGCAGTGCCAACACGCGATCCAGCAGCTCGGTCAACTCTTCCTGCCGACGGCTGGATAGCAGAAAATCCCAGAAGGCGTGGAAGCTCTTGCCCTGATCGGAATCGGCAATCGCATCGCGCTCGCCCATGATGTCTTCCAGCAGTGCACCCTTGCTGCCTTCCCACAGCGCAATGCGCTCACGCACGCGCCGGTCCAATTGGCGGAAGTTGTGTTCCACCTCCCGAAAGTCGGTCAACAATTCGCGCGCGCCCTGCATGAATTGCTGGAAGCGATCCTTCAGCGCGGTGTCGTCCAGCAGTGGCACATCGCCCGCCACTACCCGTGCAATCTCGGCGTCAATCTCATCTCGCTTCTTATGCAATTCCGTGATGCGTTTGGCCGGGTCGGCCTCGCTGCCCTCGCTCATCTGCTTGAGCAGGTCGAGCAGCGTCAGCAGCCGCGATTCGGTGCCGACGAACTGCCGCTCGGAGAGTTGTGCCAGCCAGGCTATCGCCTTTTCGGTAGCTGGCGTCAGGTCGAATTGAGCTTCGTCCGTCCCCGGACGGTAGAACTTGCGCAGCCAGCCTTTGTCGGGCGCGGCCCAGTCATTCAGGTAGTCCATCCCAGCCTTGGGGAAGGCATCATCACCGAGGTGCTGGCGCAGGGCGTATAACTCATCTTCCAAAACCTCAGCCAGATCCGCTGCCGCCATCCCCCGCACATTGGGTGTAACGAACACCCGATGCAGAAAGCTCGCCACCAGCGCAGCATGATCCGACCGCATTAACCTCCACGCGGGATGGTGAGTGCGTAATGCATCGAGGGTGGCGAAGTCAAGCGTCATTGCAGCCGTGGCTCAATCCAATTCCAGCGATTGTCATTCACCATCACGAGCCTGCAGTGTCCCTCGGACATGTTCGCCCATAAACCGCCAATCAGCTGGTCAACTCTCGCGTTGAGTTCACTGCCTATCTTTCCGATGTTGCCGAACATGAGGTGTCGCACACGCGTAGTCGTGGATATCGGTACATCCGGATTGGCCTCGTCGCAATGCACCTCGAACTTCATTCTGCTCCCCTCAGATCAATCCAACATGACCAGAAATTCGGTGGCCAGGTTCTCGGGACGCACGGCGCGTGTGTCCGGGCTGCGGTGTAGCTTGACCAGGCCGCAGCTCTCCATATTGCGAAGCGTGCGCGACAGGTTGCTGGCCGCGCGGCTGGAGAACTCAGCCAGCTCGGGTACCGTGCGTGGGTGCTTTTCCTGCATCAGACGCAGCAGTGCCAGGTTCTCGTCCGACAGCACGCCGGCCAGCTGGCGCCATGAGGCGAACCAGACGGTGGGCGTGGGATATTCAGTGTGGCTGGAAGCGTTTACCCGGGCGGATGCCGACGACCATGCACATGGATGCTCTCCCCGTGTGTGCCCTTGATGCTATCACCCGACCATCGTATCGGACAGCCGCAGCCTTGAATTTCTTGCGGGGTGCACAAATCCGCCGGGAGCGGATTTGGACAGCCGGAGGCTGGCCGCGAAGCGGCAGGCCCCAGGGAGGGGGCCTGCAAACCGCAAACCCTGCAAGCCTCGGTTTGCACCCTGACGGTGGAGGGGCACCGCGCTTTCGCCCCCCGTATAGGAATCCGGCCAGGAAGGAAGGCCACGTCCTGCGGCAGGCGAGCCGTCAGACGCTGGCGTCCGGCTCTTGCATCCATGTGGGAATGTCGCGTTGGCCGTGCAGCACGCGCCAGACATCGATGTGATTCGATCGCTCGACGTAGAACACGAGGTAGGGATAGCGGGTCAGCGGCCAGACACGCAGGCCAAGCAGGTTCAGTTCGTGGGCGTAGCGTGGAGAGCCGGTAGCGGGGTAACGGCCGATGTGAGTGTAGGCCTGCTCCAGCGCGTCAATCAGCCCGAATGCGGCTATTTCAGCACCTTCGCTCAGGTAGTAGGCGACCGCATCGTCTACATCCCGGTTGGCCTGTTCACGCGGGACGACGGGCTTGGCCGTCACTCTTTGGCGCCGGGCCTGGCGCTCTGGCGTACCCGATTACGCAAACCTTCAAAGTAGCGGGTATCGGCTGGCGCGGCGGGTGGAGAAGAAGCGCCTGCCAAGAGCAAGCCACGTAATTGCAAGCGATCCTGATCCTTGCGGATCAGCTCGCGGATGTACTCGCTACTGGTGCCGTAGCCGCGCTGACTAACCTGTTCGTCAACGAAGGTCTTCAGCGTTTCGGGCAAGGAAATATTCATCGTGCTCATGTCGCAAGATTAGTCATCTTGGCAAAATTTGGCAAGACTGATGAGTTGTGTGCCCGACCAACCATTGGAATCGAGGGAGGCGAGCATTCTCGATGCTTACCCTCTCTCCTTATTTCCGCTCACTCCTTGCCAAATATATCTTCGACAGGCCAATAAAAAACCCCTGACCGCGAACGGGCAGGGGTTTGGATTGGTGGAGGCGGCGGGAATCGAACCCGCGTCCGCAAGTCCTCTGCCATTGGCTCTACATGCTTATCCACGCCTATTGATTTAACCGGCTGCTACCCGACGGGCAGGGAAGACAGACGGCGAGCCCGGTAAGGTTTTAGCGACGCGGCCCCGAACAAACCTTGTCGCGATCCTGTGAGAGTCGACCCCTGATTGCGGACGCACAGGCACGTATCCGGTCAGAGGGCACCCTACTGGGTTTTAAGCAGCGAGTGCGTAGTTGTCGTCGTTGGCAACTATATGGTTTGCAGCTGGATTTACGAGGTTGTCTGCGCCTCGGCATGCACCTCCGGTTTCGCAACCCACGTCGAAGCCAGGTCGCCCCCATTGATGTTGAAACATTGGAGATGATAGCGGCAGGAAAGTTCCCTGTCACTGGAAAACACCGGTTATCTTCAGCGCGAGCTCTTCATCAGGCGCTGTTTCTCGCGCTGCCAGTCGCGGTCGCGCTCGACATCGCGCTTGTCGTGGGCCTGCTTGCCCTTGGCCAGACCGAGTTCGACCTTGCATTTGCCGCGCTTCCAGTACAGCGACAGGGCGATGAGGGTATAGCCCTTGCGCTCCACGGCGCCGATCAGCTTGTCCAGTTCCTGACGGTGCAGCAGCAGCTTGCGGGTGCGCTTCGGGTCCGGTACGTAATGGGTGGAGACCGTCGGCAGCGGGGTGATCAGGGCGCCCAGCAGCCAGGCCTCGTTGCCCTTGAGGATGACGTAGCTGTCCACCAGCTGGACGCGGCCGGCGCGCAGGCTCTTCACTTCCCAGCCTTCCAGCGCAATGCCGGCCTCCATGCGATCTTCGATGAAGAAGTCGTGGCGGGCCTTTTTGTTGGCGGCGATGGTGCTGGTGCCCTCGCCTTTGGTGGTTGAACTCTGTTTGGCCATGGGGCGGCATTATACGGATGCCGCTGGCAGGAAGCGAACGGGAGCATATGTGTTGAGACGCGTGGCAAATTCACCGACAATTGCGCCTGTTTAAGGCAATTGGGGAGCGTCATGAGGCCATCACGGGAAGCCATCCACGGCCAGTGGTCGTCGCGCTGGGCCTTCGTGCTGGCGGCCACCGGTTCGGCGGTGGGGCTGGGTAATATCTGGAAGTTCCCCTACATCACCGGTGAGCATGGTGGTGGCGCCTTCGTACTGATCTATCTGGCCTGTATCGTGCTGATCGGTATCCCCATCATGATGGCGGAGATCATGCTTGGCCGCCGTGGCCGGCGCAGCCCCATCAACACCATGCGCCATCTGGCACAGGAAGAGGGGCGCCACGGTTTCTGGCGCTATCTGGGCTGGATGGGCATTCTGGCCGGATTTTTGATCCTGTCCTATTACAGCGTCATTGCCGGTTGGGCGCTGGCCTATCTGGTGCGTACCGGCAGTGGTGTGTTCACCGGGCTGACCGCCGACGGGGTCAATAACATTTTTTACAGCCTGGTGGCGGATCCGGAGCGCCTGCTGGCCTGGCATACGCTGTTCATGGTGATGACCATGGTGGTAGTGGCGCGTGGTGTACGCAGCGGGCTGGAGCGGGCGGTGCGCTATCTGATGCCGCTGCTGCTGGTGCTGTTGCTGGTGCTGGTGGGCTACTCCATGAATACCGGCGCCTTTCAGCAGGCGCTGGTGTTTCTGTTCAGTCCCGATTTCAGCAAGTTGAGTCCCAACAGCGTGCTGATTGCCATGGGCCATGCCTTTTTCACCCTCAGTCTGGGCATGGGCGCGATCATGGTGTACGGCTCCTATCTGCCACGCCATGTTTCCATCACCCGTGCCACCTTTACCATCGCCGGTGCCGATACCCTGGTGGCACTGCTGGCGGGGATGGCCATTTTCCCCATTGTCTTCGCCAACGGCCTGACGCCGGGAGCGGGGCCGGGGCTGATCTTCCAGACCCTGCCCATAGCCTTCGGCCGCATGCCGGGCGGCGAGTTTTTCGGCGCGCTGTTTTTTCTGCTACTGATTTTCGCGGCCTGGACTTCGGCCATCTCGCTGATCGAGCCGCTGGTGGCCTATCTGGTGGAGAACATGCGCATGAGCCGGGTGATGGCGGCGACCCTGGCGGGGATGGTCACCTGGCTGTTTGGGCTGGGAACCATTTTCTCCTTCAATATCTGGTCGGGTGATCGCTACAAGCTGTTCGGGCTGACTTTCTTCGACCTGCTGGATTATCTGACGGTTAACATCATGCTGCCGCTGGGCGGGCTGCTGATCGCCGTGTTTGCAGTGTGGGCGATGCGTCGTGAGTCGTCGGTGAGCGAACTTGGCATCGGCGACGGGCGGCTTTACCGTGCCTGGCGCTTCGTGACACGCTACATCACCCCGGTGGCCGTATCTCTTATCTTCCTGCATGCCATCGGCGTGCTCTAATCCTGGCTGAGCCGTTTACTGTGACGACGATCCATAAAAGTGCCCTGGTGCCGTACAGCAGCGGTCAGATGTTTGCCCTGGTGAATGACATCGATAGTTATTCCACCTTTCTGCCCTGGTGTCGTTCCAGTCGGGTGTTGTCGCGTGATACGGACGAGGTGACGGCGTCGATCGAAATTTCCCATGGTGGACTGCACAAGTCATTTACCACGCTCAATCGCCTGCAGCAGGACAAGATGATGGAGATGCGGCTGCTGGAAGGGCCGTTTCGTCATCTGGAGGGGTTCTGGCGCTTCGATATACTGGGCGAGAAGGCGTGCAAGGTGTCGCTGGATCTGGATTTCGAGTTTTCCAGTCGTCTGGTGGGGCTGGCCATGGGGCCGATCTTTACCCAGATCGCCAATGCCCTGGTGGATTCCTTTTGCAAGCGGGCGCGGGAAGTCTATGGAAAAGAATGAGCATTTTCAGGTGGAAGTTGCCTATGCCCTGCCGGACATGCAGGTGATAGTACCGGTCGAGGTGGAGGTAGGGGCAACGCTGCGTCAGGCGATCGAGCGCTCCGGGGTGCTGAATCGTTATCCCGAAATTGACCTGGCGGTGAACAAGGTGGGCATATTTGGCCGCCTGGCTAAGCTGGATGAAACGCTGCACTCACGGGATCGGGTGGAGATCTACCGTCCCCTCATCGCAGACCCCAAGGAGGTGCGCAAGCAGCGCGCCGCCGAGGGCAAGCGCATGAAGAAGGGCGGTGGGGATGCCGAAGAGGCGGGCTGAAAAGCAAGACTTACCGCCGAGACCGCAGAGTTTATGAATGTATTGCCCTGCGGCCTCTGCGTCTCTGCTGTGAATGGATTTTTAGTGTGCAGGCACGGTCTTTTCAGGGTATTCCGCCAACGGGATGTCGCCGTGGGTCTCGATGCGGCTCAGGCGCTCATTCTCGAAGTGCAGGATGGCGCCGTGGCGTACCGTATCCTGGCGGCCCGGCGTCAGGCTGTAGTGGTAATCCCAGCGGCTCTGGTGGAACGGATCGGTGAGCATGGGTGAACCCATGATGAACAGCACCTGCCGTTTGTCCATGCCGATCTTGAGCTGTGCCAGCGTGTCCTGCGTGACCATATTGCCCTGCTGAATGTCCGGCTTGAAGGCACAGGCGGCAAGGGTGACGCACAACGTCAAACAAATGATAATCTTTTGCATTGTTGTTCAGGGCTGCGATATCGTTGCCCCATGATACCCCAACTGAGTCCCGGTACGAGAAGGAAATGGATAGTCAGTTTCTGAAAAAGCTGGGCCTGAAGGCGACGTTGCCGCGCATCAAGATTCTGGAAATCCTGGAATCCGCCGGTACGGCACGCCATATGAGTGCCGAGGACGTGTACAAGGCGCTGCTGGAACATGGCGAGGATGTGGGACTGGCGACGGTGTACCGCGTGCTGACCCAGTTCGAGCAGGCCGGCATACTCACCCGCCATCATTTCGAGGGCGGCCAGTCCGTGTTCGAGATGGATGAAGGCAAGCACCACGATCACATCCTCTGCACCCGGTGTGGCCGCGTCGATGAATTTCTCGATCCCACCATTGAAGAACGGCAAAAGGCCATCGCTGACAAGTTCGGCTATTCCATGACCGACCACAGTCTGTATATCTATGGCATCTGCAAGGAGTGCCGGAAGACGGAAAAGGCCTGACAACGCAGGGTGCCCAAGGCGCACCCTGTGGCCGGAGAGTCCGGTCGGTCAAGCCGGGGCGCTTTTCTTGCGGCCCTTGTCTTTGGTTTCCTTTCCCTTGCCGTGCGCCCGGCCTTGCGACAGGGACAGCATTTCCCGCGCATGGGACAGCGTCTGTTCGGTGATGGTCATGCCGCCCAGCATGCGGGCGATTTCCTCTACCCTGGCCTCGTCACCCAGTACCTGCACCGCGCTACGGGTCGTGTCGCCGCTGCTTTGTTTGCTCACCTGCAGGTGCTGATGTCCCTGCGCCGCTACCTGGGGCTGGTGGGTAACGCACAATACCTGACGTTCACCGCCCAGGCTGTGCAGCTGACGGCCTACCATTTCCGCCACGCCGCCGCCGACGCCGACGTCCACTTCGTCGAAGATGAGGGTGGGGATGCTGCCCCTTCCTGCACTGATCACCTGTATCGCCAGGCTGATACGCGACAGCTCACCGCCTGAGGCGACCTTGCTCAGGGGCTTGGGCGGCTGGCCTGGGTTGGCGGTAACCAGCAGTTCCACGCGCTCCATGCCGTGAGGGGCGGGCTCGTCGTTTTCCACCGCCTCCAGCGCCACCTCGAAGTGACCGCCCTTCATGCCCAGCTCGGCCATGTTGGCGCTGACCTGTTCGGCCAGGCTTTTGGCGGCACGGCGACGGCCGGCGGACAGCCGGCTGGCCTGCTTCACATAGTCGTCACGGCAACGGCCGATTTCGGCCTGCAGACCGTCGAGGCGCTGGCCGGCCTGCTCGAGTTCGGTCAGTTCCTGTTGCAGCCGCTCCCGCAGAGACGGCAGCTCTTCGCCGTGGCAGCGGTGCTTGCGCGCCAGCTCCTGCACGGCGGCGAGGCGCTGCTCGACCCAGTTGACCCGCTGCGGATCGAGCTCGGCCCGATCCAGGTAGTGGCGCAGCTCGGAGGCGGCTTCACGTGCCTGGATGGCGGCACTCTCCAGCAGCTCACAGGTGCCGGCCAGGGCGCTATCGATGGTCTGCAGGTCGCGCAGTTCATTCAGGGTGCGGCCAAGCAGGTTGACGATGGCCGTTTCGTCGCCATCGTAGAGCAGGTCGAGGGCGCGCTGTGCGCCTTCCTGCAGCCGGCTGGCATTGGCGAGGCGACCATGCTCCTCTTCCAGTCCTTGCAACTCGTTGACGGTCAGGTCCAGGGCTTCAAGTTCGCCGACCTGGTAGCGCAGCAGTTCCAGCCGGGAGTCACGTTCGTTGCTGGCGCGGCTCAGCCGTTCCATTTCCTGTTGCAGTTCGCGCCAGCGGCGGTAGGCCGTGTCGACCTGCTGCACCAGGGTGTCATGGCCGGCATAGGCATCGAGCAGCTGGCGTTGCAGATCACGCTTGAGCAGCGACTGGTGGGCGTGTTGCCCGTGGATGTCCACCAGCTGCTCGCCCAGGTCACGCAGGCTTTGCACCGGTGCCGGCTGGCCGTTGATATAGCCGCGTGAGCCGCCATCGGCGCTTACCGTGCGGCGCAGGATGCATTCGTCATCGAGGTTGAGTTCACGTTCTTCCAGCCAGGCGCGTACCGCCGGCAGGGCGCGGATGTCGAAGGTGGCACTGATTTCGGCGCGGTCGCTGCCGGTGCGCACGGTACCACTGTCGGCCCGGTCGCCCAGTACCAGGCCGAGGGCATCGAGCAGGATGGATTTGCCGGCACCGGTTTCGCCGGTGAGCACGGTCATGCCGGGGAAGAACTCCAGCTCCAGGTGTTCGACCAGAGTGAAGTTGCGGATGGCGAGGTGCTTGAGCATGGGGTGGAAAACTAGTCCGCAAATGAACGCGAATGAACGCGAATGGGGGGTTCCAGTCGGCATATGCGGCTAAACCGCATAGACGCGCCAGGGGTTTTGTTTGCGTTCTTCGTATTCATTTGCGGGCGGGATTCGTTGCCAGGTCAGCCCCAGTTCAGCTTGGTGCGCAGGGTGTGGAAGTGGTCGTGATCCACCGGATGGATCAGGCGCACCTTGTGTTCGCCCTTGCGCACCCGTACCCGATCACCGGCGACCAGGCCGAAGTTGATCTGGCCGTCGCAGGTGACCTGGGCATGGGCGTGGCCGGCGCCACGCACGATGATCTCAATGGTACTGTTGCCGTCCACCACGATGGGGCGGTTGCTCATGGTGTGGGGACAGATGGGCACCAGCACGACGGCGTTGAGACAGGGTTGCAGAATCGGGCCGCCGCCGGACAGGGCGTAGGCGGTGGAACCGGTGGGGGTGGAAACGATCAGGCCGTCGGAGTGCAGGTGGTTGAGGAAGTGACCATTGACGTAGGTTTCCGTCTCCAGCATGCGCGCCACGTCCCACTTGTGTACCACCACATCGTTGAGGGCGGCACTCTCGTTGATGTGTTCGCCGTCGCGCAGCACGGTGCAGTGCAGCAGGAAGCGCTCATCCTCGCTGTACTGGCCGGCGAAGATTTCGTCCAGCTTTTCCTCCATCTCGCCGGGCGAAATGTCCGTGAGAAAGCCCAGACGGCCCTGATTCACGCCGATCAGGGCGATATCGAAGGGGGCGAGGGAACGGGCGGCATTGAGCAGGGTGCCGTCGCCGCCGACCACGACGACGGTATCGCACTGCCGGCCGATGTCCTCGCGGCTGGCCACGGTCAGGCCGTGGTCGCCCCATACCTCGGCGGTGGCCTCGTCCAGCAATACCTCGATCTGGCGGGCGGCAAGATAATCGGCCAGTACCTTGAGAGAGGTGCTGACCGTGGGGTCGGCGTACTTGCCGATAATCCCTGCGCGCTTGAATGTATCCGCCATCGTCGTCTCCGGAAAAATGGCGCTAACGTTAACATGGCCGCTGTCTTGCGCCAACCGCCGCTCTATTGCCTTGACACCTGTTTCAGGGGCTTGATAACTTGCCCAGTTAGCACTCATATAGAAGGAGTGCTAAACAGCGGTAACCCTCCCATGAAACGCACTGGTGAAATGAGCAAATCCTCGCCCTCGGCGGTATCCGGACGTGCCCAGCAGCTGCTCAAGCTGCTGGTGGAGCGCTATATCCGCGAGGGCCAGCCCATCGGTTCGCGTACTCTGGCACGCGGGCTGGGGATGGATTTGAGTCCGGCCAGCATCCGCAATGTCATGGCCGATCTGGAGGACATGGGACTGATCAAGGCGCCGCACACCTCGGCCGGCCGCATACCTACGGTACAGGGGTATCGCCTGTTCGTGGACAGCCTGTTGACCGTCAAGCCGCTGGAGCAGTGCGAGGTGCATGCCCTGCGCGACAAATTTGGCCAGACGGCGGATCCGCAGCAGGTGCTGGTCACGGCCTCGTCACTGCTGTCCGAGGTCAGTTCCATGGCCGGAGTGATTATGGTGCCGCGCCGCGAGCAGGCGACGGTGCGCCAGGTGGAGTTCGTCTCACTGTCGGACAACCGGGTGCTGGTGGTGCTGGTTTTGAGCGGCCACGAGGTGCAGAACCGCGTCATTCACACCTCGCGCCGCTACTCGCCCTCCGAACTGACCCAGGCGGCCAATTATCTGAATCATGCCCTGTCCGGCAAGGATTTCAACAAGGTGCGTGATGCGCTGCTGAATGAGATGCGCGAAACACAGGAAAACATCAACCAGCTGATGATGGCCGCCATCGAGATGGCCAATCGCACCTTCCAGGGGGCGGAGGAGGGTGGTGACTACGTGCTGGCCGGGCAGACCAACCTGATGGCCTATGCCGAAATGGCGGATATCGAGCGGCTGCGCCTGCTGTTCGAGGCCTTCAACCGCAAGCGGGACATCCTGCACCTGCTGGATCAGTCGCTGCATGCCCAGGGGGTGCAGATATTCATCGGCGAGGAATCGGGTTATGAGGTGCTCGATTCCTGCAGCGTGGTCACCTCGCCCTATGAGGTGGAGGGCGAGGTGGTGGGTGTGCTGGGCGTCATCGGGCCGACGCGCATGGCCTACGACCGGCTCATCCCTTTGGTAGATGTGACGGCCAGGCTGCTGGGCGCGGCCTTGAATCAGACGCAATAACCCCATATATCACCGCACTATCACCCGGCCGCAGGCGGGAGGGTGTTCTTTTGTGGTTAAAGTGAAAATCGAATTTGTCTGGAGCGGAAAATGACCCAAGAAAACACGAAACCTGAAACCGATACGACGGCAGTCCCCCCGGATGCCGGGCAGGGTGACCCCGCCCCCGAGTTGAAGGATCTGCACCTGCAGCTGGAGGATGCCCGCAGCAAGGCGGACGAGCACTGGAATCAGGTGCTGCGCATGCAGGCGGAACTGGAGAATGGCCGGCGCCGTGCCGAGCGCGACGTGGAAAACGCGCACAAGTATGCCCTCGACCGCTTTGCCCAGGATCTGCTGCCGGTGAAGGACAGCCTGGAACTGGCCCTGGCGGCCATCGGCGAGGATGCCGCGCTGGACAAGCTGCGTGAAGGTACCGAACTGACCTTGAAGATGCTGGGCCAGGCCATGGCGAAATACGGCATTCAGGAAGTGAACCCGCTGGGACAGCCGTTCAATCCGGAGCTGCACCAGGCCATGTCCATGCAGGAGAGCGCCGGGCAGGCTCCCAATACTGTGCTGGCCGTCATGCAGAAGGGCTACACCCTGAACGAGCGCCTGATCCGTCCGGCACTGGTGGTGGTGGCCAAGGCCCCTGCGGCGGGATGAGTGCGGACTTGAAATCAGGGACAAAGTCCCTATTTAACACCTAGATATTGAGTCGGCCCGCAGATGCCGGGCCACAGCGAATCGGAGAGCAAACAGATGGGCAAGATTATCGGTATCGACCTGGGCACCACCAACTCCTGCGTGGCGGTGATGGAAGGCGGCAAGCCGCGTGTCATCGAGAACAGCGAGGGTGATCGCACCACCCCGTCGGTGGTGGCCTTTGCCGAGGACGGCGAAGTGCTGGTGGGCCAGCCGGCCAAGCGCCAGGCGGTGACCAATCCGCAGAATACCTGCTACGCAGTGAAGCGCCTGATCGGCCGCCGCTTCAATGAAGAGGTGGTGCAGCGTGACGTCAAGCTGGTGCCCTACAAGATCGTCAAGGCCGACAATGGTGATGCCTGGGTCGAGGCCCGCGGCCAGAAGATGGCGCCGCCGGAGATCTCCGCCCGCGTGCTGATGAAGATGAAGAAGACCGCCGAGGACTACCTGGGCGAGCCGGTCACCGAGGCGGTGATCACCGTGCCGGCCTACTTCAACGACTCGCAGCGCCAGGCCACCAAGGATGCCGGCAAGATCGCCGGTCTGGACGTGAAGCGCATCATCAACGAACCCACCGCGGCGGCCCTGGCCTTTGGCCTGGACAAGCAGGAGGGTGATCGCAAGATCGCCGTGTATGACCTCGGCGGCGGCACCTTCGACATTTCCATCATCGAGATTGCCGAGATCGACGGCGAGCACCAGTTCGAGGTGCTGTCCACCAACGGTGACACCTTCCTTGGCGGTGAAGATTTTGACATGCGTGTCATCGATTACCTGGCCGACGAATTCAAGAAATCCAATGGCATCGACCTGCGTGGCGACCCGCTGGCCATGCAGCGCCTGAAGGAGGCTGCGGAAAAGGCCAAGATCGAGCTGTCTTCCGCCCAGCAGAGCGACGTCAATCTGCCCTATATCACCGCCGATGCCAGCGGCCCCAAGCATCTCAACATCAAGCTGACCCGCGCCAAGCTGGAGTCGCTGGTGGAAAGTCTGATCGCACGTACCATCGAACCCTGCAAGATTGCCCTGAAGGATGCCGGCATTTCCCTGAGCGAGATTGGCGATGTGATCCTGGTCGGCGGCCAGAGCCGCATGCCCAAGGTACAGGAGGCGGTAAAGGCCTTCTTCGGCAAGGAGCCGCGCAAGGACGTCAATCCGGATGAGGCGGTGGCCATCGGTGCCTCCATTCAGGGCGGTGTGCTCGGCGGTGAGGTTAAGGACGTGCTGTTGCTTGACGTCACTCCCCTGTCGCTGGGCATCGAGACCCTGGGCGGCGTGATGACCAAGCTGATCGAGAAGAACACCACCATCCCGACCAAGGCCGCGCAGGTGTTCTCCACCGCCGACGACAACCAGACCGCGGTCACGGTGCATGTGCTGCAGGGCGAGCGCGAGATGGCCTCGGCCAACAAGTCGCTGGGCCGTTTCGACCTGTCCGACATCCCGCCGGCACCGCGCGGTGTACCGCAGGTCGAGGTCACGCTGGACATTGATGCCAACGGCATCCTGCATGTCTCTGCCAAGGACAAGGGCACCGGCAAGGAGCAGAGGATCGTCATCAAGGCCTCCTCCGGTCTGTCCGACGAGGAAGTCCAGCGTATGGTGAAGGATGCCGAGGCCCATGCTGCCGACGACAAGAAGTTCCATGAGATGGTTACCACGCGCAATCAGGCCGACAATCTGGTGCACGCCACCAAGAAGTCCATGGCGGAACTGGGCGACAAGCTGGAGGCTGGCGAGAAGGAAAGCATCGAGGCCGCCATCAAGGATCTGGAAGAGGCTATGAAGGGCGACGACAAGGATGCCATCGAGGCCAAGACTGCCGCACTGACCGCGGCCTCCGGCAAGATGGCCGAGCGTCTCTACGCCCAGCAGGGCGCGGCCGGTGCCGAGGCAGGCAGCAGTGAACAGGCCTCCGCCGGCGGCAAGGACGATGTGGTCGACGCCGAGTTCGAAGAGGTTGACGATAATAAAAAGTGACAAGTGACAAGTGACAAGTAACAAGCACAAGGGTCGGAGCGCGCGCTTCGACCCTTGTGTCTTTCTCGAAACTTGTATCTTGCAACTTGTAACTTGGAACGGGCTTTATGTCTAAACGCGATTACTACGAAGTGCTGGGTGTGGCGAAGAACGCCACCGAGGCCGAGATCAAGAAGGCGTTCAAGCGCCTGGCGATGAAGCATCATCCCGACCGCAATCCGGACGATAAGGCGGCGGAAGAGAAATTCAAGGAGGCCAAGGAGGCCTATGAAATCCTCTCCGATGCGCAAAAGCGTGCCGCCTACGATCAGTTCGGCCATGCCGGTGTCGATCCCGCGGCGGGCGGTGGAGGCTATGGCGGCGGTGGCGGCAGCTTCTCCGATATCTTCGGCGACGTGTTCGGCGACATCTTCGGTGGAGCAGCCGGGGCGCGTGGCGGCTCGCGCGCCTATCGCGGCAGTGATTTGCGTTACAACCTGGAGCTGTCACTGGAAGAGGCGGTGATGGGTACCACGGTGAAGATTCGTGTCCCGACCCTGGTGCCCTGTGAGGAGTGCAGCGGCAGCGGGGCGAAAAAAGGTACCAGCGCACAAACCTGTCCCACCTGCCATGGCCACGGCCAGGTCCGCATGCAGCAGGGCTTTTTCTCGTTGCAGCAGACCTGTCCGCGCTGCCACGGCAGCGGCAAGGTGATCACCGATCCCTGCGGCACGTGCCATGGCCAGGGCCGGGTACAGGAGCACAAGACGCTGTCGGTTAAGGTTCCGTCCGGGGTTGACGAGGGTGATCGCATTCGCCTCGGTGGAGAGGGTGAGGCCGGACAGTTCGGCGGGCCGGCGGGTGATCTCTATGTGCAGATCCATGTGCGTGAACACCCCATTTTCACCCGTGATGACAATAATCTGGCCTGTGAAGTGCCGATCAGCTTTGTGACAGCCGCCCTGGGTGGTGAGCTGGATGTGCCCACCCTGGGGGGGCGCGTCAAGCTGAAGATCCCGGCGGAGACCCAGAGCGGCAAACTGTTCCGCCTGCGCGGCAAGGGCGTGAAGTCGGTGCGCGGCGGCGAGGTGGGAGATCTCATCTGCCGCGTGGTGGTGGAGACACCGGTGAACCTGAGCAGTAAACAGAAGGAACTGCTGCAGGAGTTCGATGCCAGTCTCAATGGCACCGGCACCCGACACAGTCCGAAGGCTACATCCTGGCTGGACGGGGTGAAGAAATTCTTCGAGGATATGAAGCCCTGAGTAAAAAGGCACATCACTGCCGAGGTCGCAGAGTAACTGCATTCATAAACTCTGCGTTCTCTGCGCCTCGGCGGTGAATTGATTAGATGGAAGGATGGAGGGGCGGGCATGAACAAGGTATCGAACACGACGCGGCGCCGTGTGTTGGCCGCACTGCTGGCAGGTGTCGGCATGGCCGCACTGGGCAATGCCCCGGCCGAGGAACTGCGTTTCCCCGGCGAGGACCCCACCCACAAGGTGGTGTACCAGTTCAACAAGGCAGAGCCGGAGTACCACAATGCGGTGCTGTTCTCCGTCGGTGCGATGCTGCGCAAATATGGCGACGACATCAAGATCGTGGTGACTGCCATCGGCCCCGGCATCCACATCCTGGCCAAGACGCCGGGGCGCCCGGTGAGCGACGAGGTGAAGCAGCGCGTTTCCAGTCTGGCCCAATACGGTGTCGAGTTTCATGCCTGCGGCAACACGCTGACATCCCTCGGCTGGACCGAGGATGCCCTGCTGCCCTTCGCCCAGTATGTGGAAGTCGGCGCCGCCGATCTGATGGAGCTGCAGGAACAGGGCTACGCCTATATCAGCTGGTAGTCCTGTTGTGGGCCCGGCTATGCCGGGCGACACGACCTGCCCGGGCGCCGCAATTGCCCGATGAGTCGGGCTCCCGCTGACAGGGGCACGTTATTCGCTCAACCGAAGTCTATGGCCATGGAGTTAGTTGCATGATTCGAGTAGCTGTCACCGGCGCCGCCGGACGCATGGGCCGGGTGCTCATTGAGGCCTGCCAGGTGGAGGGGGTGAAACTGGGTGCTGCCATCGAGCGGCCGGGCAGTTCGGTCATCGGTGTCGATGCCGGCGAGCTGGCCGGCGTCGGTCGCAATGGCGTGACCGTGGTGGACAACCTGGCCGCGGTCACCGGCGACTTCGATGTCCTCATCGATTTCACCCGCCCCGAGGTGACGCTGGCCAATCTGGCCGTGTGCCGGGCGGCGGGCAAGCGCATGGTGATCGGCACCACCGGTCTGGATGCGGCGCAGAAGGCGACCCTGGCCGCAGCGGCGCAGGATATGGGCATGGTATTCGCCCCCAACATGAGCGTGGGCGTCAATCTGTGCCTCAAGCTGCTGGACATGGCCGCGCGGGTGCTGGGCGACGAGGTGGATATCGAGATCATCGAGGCCCATCACCGCCACAAGGTGGACGCCCCTTCCGGCACCGCCCTGGCCATGGGCGAGACGGTGGCCAAGGCCCTGGGCCGTGACCTCAAGGAGTGCGCCGTCTATGGCCGCCAGGGCCATACCGGCGAGCGCGAGCGCAAGACCATCGGTTTCGAGACCATCCGCGCCGGCGACATCGTCGGCGACCACACCGTGCTGTTCGCCGCCCTGGGCGAGCGGGTGGAGATCACCCACAAGGCCTCCAGCCGCATGACCTTCGCCAAGGGCGCGGTACGTGCCGCCCAGTGGCTGATGCAGCAGAAATCCGGCCTGTACGACATGCAGGACGTGCTCGGGCTGCGCTGAAGCACGTATTTCCGAGGCGCCGCTGCTGCAATTCACGCATTTGCGTGTCACTTCACACATGCCCCCGGCACCGTTTGCCGCAGCCAGCTGCCTGCGGTGCGGCCGCGGGCAGTTCACTCCTCGTAACAACCAGGAACAAAAATCCAGCCATGGCGGATAGTTACATCTCGCCAACGATGTACGAACCGCCCGTTTGCCCCATGGTGCGGCAAGCTGGCAAGAAAAGTGCTTGTTTCAGCCGCTAATGTCTCTCCCGATGCATGGGGATTTCCCGGTACGGCGAGATGCGTATACCCATCGGCGGCGGCATCCATGGCTGAGAAGAAAAACAGCGTATCCGAACTCTATAAAAAGCATTACGAAGAACTGCGGCGCTTCGTGGCCGGGAGATTGCCGGGAGGCGAGGCGGCGGACGTGGTGCAGGACGTGTTTGTGCGCACGTTGTGCCTGGAGCCGGGCTACGACATCCGGGAGCCGCGTGCCTTCCTGTTCAGGGTGGCATCCAATATCGTCTTGGACCGCCTCCGAATGCAGCAACACCGGCATGATGTGTGTGGTACGGCGACGGCCGATGCCCGTCATGATGAACCCGCAGACGAGATATCTCCCGAGGCGACCTTGGCCGCGCAGCAACGCTTGGGCATTCTCCGCGAAGCGATCGACGAGCTTCCGCCCCGTTGCCGCGAGGTGTTTCTACTGCACAGATTCCATCATCACAGCCATGCCCAGATTGCCCAGCAGTGCGGTATTTCCGTCAATATGGTGGAAAAACACGTTGTTAAAGCACTTGCGCACTGCCGTAAGCGTTTGGCCGGCCTGGAATGATGCGTTTTCCCGAGACGGCGGCCGTATTGACAACACCGCGGCGGCTGGCGGACATTCCCGCGAGGTCTTCCGAAAATCATCATTCCATGCACGAACAAGGCGCATCCGAATTGCAGGTTTCACTCGCTCAGCGGCAGGCCGCTGAGTGGTTTGTACGTCTGCGGGCGGACGATTGCGCGGTAACCGAACGGCAGGCATTCGAGCGATGGCTGGCGGAAAATGAGGGTAACCGCCGGGAGTATGAGGCGGTACGCCGGCTATGGAATGAACTGGACGGACTCGCTCCCAGCTTCAGGGAAACCGCACCGGCGGCGGCTGT
>DYFR01000027.1 GCA_020725115.1 Thiohalomonas denitrificans | reverse complement strand
GACAAGTGACAAGTGACAAGTGACAAGTGACAAGTGACAAGTGACAAGTGACAAGCAAGGATTCTTCGCCTTTTCTTGTAACTTGCAACTTGTTACTTGTCACTCGTCTTCACAACGATAACTGCCGTCCATAATCCCCCGCCACCACACCTCATTGTCCAGATACCAGGCCAGCGTTTTGCGGATACCGCTCTCGAAGGTTTCCTGCGGCACGTAACCCAGCTCCTGTCGCGCCTTGTCCGCATTGATGGCATAGCGGCGATCATGGCCCGGCCGATCGGTGACGTAGGTGATCAGCTGTTCGGTTGACTGGCCCATGGCCGCCGGCGCCTGCGGAAAACGACGGGCCAACTCTGCGTCTGCGGCAAAGCACCCGTCAAGCAGGCGACACAGCAACTGCACGATGTCGATGTTGTGCCATTCGTTATTGCCGCCGATGTTGTAGGTCTCGCCATGCCGCCCCTTTGCCATCACCAGCTCGATGCCGCGGCAATGATCATCGACATACAGCCAGTCGCGCACGTTGCGGCCGTCGCCGTAAATAGGCAGCGCCTTGCCCTGCAGGGCATTGACCAGCATCAGCGGGATCAGCTTCTCGGGAAACTGGTAGGGGCCGTAATTGTTGGAGCAATTGCTGGTGGTTACCGGCATGCCGTAGGTGTGGTGATAGGCGCGCACCAGATGATCCGATGCCGCCTTGGAGGCGGCATAGGGTGAGTTGGGCGCGTATGCCGTCTGTTCGGTAAAGGCCGGCGCCTCCACCGTTAGTGAACCGTATACCTCGTCGGTGGAAACGTGGTGGAACAGGACATGGTCGGGCCAAACAACAGAGGCATCGAGCCACACGGCCTTGGCGGCCTTGAGCAGACTGTGGGTTCCCACCACGTTGGTTTCGATGAAGGCATCGGGACCGGTGATGGAGCGATCCACGTGGGACTCGGCGGCGAAGTGCACCATCGTATCGATGCCCTCCTCGCGCATCAGCTGCTCCACCAGCCCCTGATCGCAGATGTTGCCGCACACGAAACGGTAGCGCGGATTGTCCGCGGCCGCTTGCAGACTGGCCGGGTTGCCGGCATAGGTGAGCGCGTCCAGCACCACCACACGATCAGCGGGATGCTGCGCCAGCCAGTAGTGCACGAAATTGACACCGATAAAACCGGCACCGCCGGTGATCAACAGTCTACGCATGTGTTTTGTTTCCTAATCTTCACCGCTGAGACGCAGAGAAGGGCCTTATGTAGGATGCATCACCCGATTCACTGCGACGCCCCGAACTTTTTTGCACCGTGAATTTCTCCGCGTCCTCTGCGTCTCGGCGGTGGATTTGTGCTTATCCAGCCAATTCCTTCAGCATCAATCGTAACGCCACGCGCCAGTGTATGCCGTCGACCGCAAAATCCCTGCGGGCATCAACGCTATCCAGCACGCTATAGGCGGGACGGCGCGCCGGCGTCGGATACGCCTCGCTGCGCAGCGGGCGGATGGGGATTGCCTTCGTCAGCAGCCCCAGTGTCAATGCCTCTTCCTGGATCGCCACCGCGAAGTCATACCAGGACGCCACGCCCAAATCGGCCCAGTGATACAGGCCATGCAGTTGCGATCTTTGCGCGGCCGCCCACAAGGCCTGGGCCAGGGTGCCGGCCCAGGTGGGGCTGCCCACCTGATCGGCCACCACGCCCAGCTCGTCACGCTCGGTCATCAGGCGCAGCATGGTACGCACAAAGTTGTTGCCCTGCGCCGCATACAACCAGGAGGTGCGCAGGATCAATCCCTGCGCCGCGCTGGCCAGCACCGCCTCCTCCCCCGCCCGCTTGCTGGCGCCATAGACACCCAGGGGGTGGCAGGCGTCGAGCGGGCGATAGGGCCGCGCCGACGTGCCGTCAAACACGTAGTCGGTCGATACCTGTATGAAACGGGCAGCGCACTGTGTCGCCGCCTGGGCCAGATGCGCCGGTCCCAGCGCATTGACGGCATGGGCATGCCCCGGCTCCTGCTCGGCACGATCGACGGCGGTATAGGCTGCGGCGTTGATGATCACCTCGGGCCGCGTTTCCGCCACCACCCGGCTCACCTCGGCCAGGTCGCTGACATCCAGTTGCGCCGAGGTGCGGGCATCCAGCGTCACACCCGCCGGCGCGGCAGCGCACAGCATGCGTCCCAGTTGGCCACCGGCACCGGTAACCAGCACTTTCATGGGTAGCACTCCGCCGTGCGGAACGCTGCACCGGCCGCGTCCTTGGCCGAGACCAGCGGCGCCTCCGCCATCAGGGGCCAGTCGATGGACAGATCGGCATCGTCCCAGCGCACGCAGCGCTCATGTTCCGGGGCATACAGCTCGGTGCACTTGTAGACGAAGTCGGCGCTGTCGCTGAGCACGTAAAAACCGTGGGCAAAACCGGGGGGAACCCACATCTGGCGTTTGTTCTCTGCCGACAGGACTTCACCTACCCACTGCCCGAAGGTGGGCGAGGAGCGGCGCATATCCACCGCCACATCAAATACCTCACCCTGCACCACGCGCACCAGCTTCCCCTGGGCCTGTTGTATCTGGTAATGGAGTCCGCGCAGGGTTCCCTGCACGGAGCGGCTGTGATTGTCTTGCACGAATTCCGCGTCGATACCCGCGGCGGCGAACCGGGCACGGTGCCAGGTTTCCATAAAAAAACCACGCTCGTCACCGAATACCTGCGGCTCGATGACGATCACCTCGGCAATGGCGGTGGGAACGAAACGCATCAGAATATCCGCTCCTGTACCATTTGGCGCAGATATTCGCCGTAGCCGTTGTTGCGATACTGGGCGGCGATACGCTCCACCTGTGCCGCGTCGATGTAGCCCATACGATAGGCGATCTCCTCCGGGCATGAAATCTTGAGTCCCTGCCGTTCCTCGATGGTCTGGATGAACAGACTGGCCTGCAACAACGATTCGTGAGTGCCGCTGTCCAGCCAGGCCGCACCGCGTCCCATCACCTCCACCTGCAGTGCATTACGTTCCAGGTAACAGCGATTGACGTCAGTGATCTCCAGTTCGCCGCGCGGCGAGGGTTTCATCTCACGGGCGATGTCGAGCACCTGATTGTCGTAGAAATAAAGGCCGGTGACTGCATAGTTGGAGCGCGGTTGCGCCGGTTTTTCCTCGATGGAGATCGCCCGCCCCTCGGCATCGAAATCCACCACGCCGTAGGCACGTGCGTTCTTCACCCGGTAGGCGAACACCGTGGCCCCCGCATCGCGCGTGCCGGCACGCTGCAGGTCATCGGTCAGCTCGTGGCCGTAGAAAATATTGTCGCCCAGGATCAGGGCGGAGGGGTTGTTGCCGACAAAATCGCGACCGATGATAAAGGCCTGCGCCAGCCCTTCCGGCCGCGGCTGCTCGGCGTAGGAGAAACTGATGCCCCACTGGCTGCCGTCGCCCAGCAGCTCGTGAAAGCGCGGCAAGTCATGCGGTGTGGAGATGATCAATATCTCGCGGATGCCGGCCAGCAGCAGAGTGCTGATCGGGTAGTAGATCATCGGCTTGTCGTATACCGGCAACAGCTGCTTGCTTACCGTCAACGTCAACGGATACAGCCGTGTGCCTGAACCGCCCGCCAGTACTATGCCCTTGCGCATTATGTTCACCTGATGGTGGAATTCAAAATTCAAAATTCAAAATTCAAAATTCAGCAAGATCATGATCGGCCTTCTTTTGTCTTTCAATCTTGAATCTTGAATTTTGAATCTTGAATCAGCCTTTCCAACGCCTCTTCATCCAAAACCGGCACGCCCAGTTCTTCCGCCTTGGCCAGCTTGGAGCCGGCCTCGGCCCCTGCCACCACATAATCGGTCTTCTTCGAGACGCTGCCGGCCACCTTGGCGCCCAGCGCCTGCAATTTCTCCTTCGCCTGGTCACGCGACAGGGATTCCAGCGTGCCGGTGAGCACGAAGGTCTTGCCGGCCAGCGGCTGCGCACCGCGTTCGACCTTCACCTCCGGCCACTCTACACCGGCATCGCGCAGGCGCGCGATCACCGTCAGGTTGTGCGGCTCGGCGAAGAAGCTGGCGATGCGCTCCGCCACCTCCGGGCCGACATCGGGCACCTGTTGCAGCGTCTGATCCTTGAGACGGCGCGCGCGTGCCGCCGCTGTCTCGTCGTCACTCTGCGCCAATGCACGCCCATAATCCGCTGCCGCCTGCTGCAAGACCTCCAGCGTTCCAAAATATGCAGCCAGGGCCGCGGCAGTGGCCTCGCCCACCTCGGGGATGCCGAGGGCGAACAGGAAACGCGCCAGCGTAGTGCCGCGACTCTGGTCGATGGCGTCGATGAGATTCTGTGCCGACTTCTCGCCCATGCGCTCCAGAGCGGCGAATTGCCCGGCCTGGAGTGCATACAGATCGGCAACATCATGCACCAGGCCGCCGTCGACCAGCTGATCCACCAGCTTTTCGCCGAGCCCTTCGATGTCCATGGCGCGACGGCCGGCAAAGTGCAGGATGGCGTTCTTGCGCTGCGCCGGGCAGTACAGCCCGCCGCTACAATGCCAGTCGGCGGCGCCCTCCTCACGCGCAATGGCGCTGCCGCACTCCGGGCACCGGCCGTGCAACTGCCCATGCAGATCGAACGGAGCGCCGGCATCGGCCGGACGCCGCTCCAGCATCACGCCCACCACCTCCGGGATTACATCACCGGCACGCCGCACGATCACCGTGTCGCCGACGCGCACGTCCTTGCGGCGTACCTCGTCCTCGTTGTGCAGCGTGGCATTGGTGACGGTGACGCCACCAACGAACACCGGTTCCAGCTTGGCCACCGGGGTCAGCTTGCCGGTACGCCCCACCTGGATATCGATGGCGCGCACCACGGTCAGTTGCTCCTGCGCCGGATACTTGTGCGCCACCGCCCACTTGGGCTCGCGCGTGACAAAGCCCAGTCGCTGTTGCAGCGCCAATTCGTTGACCTTGTAGACCACACCGTCGATATCGAACGGCAGCGCATCGCGCTGCGCGGCGATGCGCTCGTGAAACGCCACCAGACCATCGGCGCCCTGCACTACCGCGCGCTCGCCGCATACCGGCAGTCCCGCAGCCTGCAAGGCATCCAGTATGGCGCTGTGTGTGGATGGCACGCTCCACCCCTGAACTGCACCCAGACCATAGGCGAAGAAACTGAGCGGGCGGCGGGCCGCGATGGCGGGGTCGAGTTGGCGAATGGAGCCGGCAGCGACATTGCGTGGATTGACGAAGGTCTTCTCTCCTGCCTCGCGCTGGCGCGCATTCAAGCGATCAAACGCATCGCGCCGCATGTAGATCTCGCCACGCACTTCCAGCACCGGCGCCTCGACGCCGCGCAGACGCAACGGCACCGACCCGACGGTACGCACATTCTGCGTCACGTCCTCGCCCGTCTCACCGTCACCGCGCGTTGCCGCCTGCACCAGCACGCCGCGATCGTAGCGCAGGTTGATAGCCAGACCATCGAACTTCAGTTCCGCCGCATACTCGACCGGCGGCGCATCGTCCAGCAACCCCAACTCGCGACGGACGCGGGCATCGAAATTGCGCGCACCGGCGGGACCGGAGTCGGTCTCGGTGCGAATCGACAGCATCGGCAGCGCATGGCGCACCGGTGCGAAACGTTCCAGAACCCTGCCCCCCACCCGTTGCGTGGGTGAGTCCGCTGTAACCAGCGAGGGATATTGCGCCTCCAGTTCCTGCAGGTCGCGAAACAGGCGGTCATATTCGACGTCCGGTATCTCCGGCGCATCGAGCACGTAATAACGGTGATTGTGGTAGGCAATCTGTTCGCGCAATGCGACGGCGCGCTGCGCTACCTCGGAAGGGATTGCGCCCATGTTCAGGCGACGGCGTTGCTGCGGAACGCCTGCGCCTGTGCACGCATGTGCGCGAGACTGGCGTCATTGAGCAGGCGGCGCTGCTGATCCCCCACCCGCCCTTCCATTGCGGCGGCCAGGGACTGCACCGTGGCGTACATGTCCTCGAATGCCTCGGCACCGGCCACCGGGCCGGGCAGGCGCATGAACAGCACCAGCCCCGGCGTGCGCAGTTCATGCAAGGTTTCCAGATCGAAATAGCCCGGCTCAATGATGCTGGCGATGCTGAACACCGATTCGCCGCTGGCCGCATCGATGCGGTGAAAGATACGCATGTCGCCGTAGTGCAGATCGAGCTGTTCGAACAGATCGGACAGGGTCGGCCCGGTGAACACTTCTCCGTCCTGGGCGATCAGGCTCAGCACCAGCAACTGTTCCACCGGCTGCGATCCGGTCTCCTCCGTCGGTAGCGGCGCAAAGGCCTCCCTCGCCTCTTCCACCGCCACGGCGGCCTTGGCTTCGCGGCCATTGATGCCGGCAAATTCCCGCAACTGAGTGTCATCTACCGGTACGCCGCGCACGGCATGGCGCAGCAGCGGGATCACATCCCAGTCGTCATCATCGCCCGCAGCGGCATGGTCATCGGCCGGCAGTGCCGTGTCGAACAGATCGTCGCGCACCACACGTTGCCGACGCCAGCGATCCCATAGATAAATGGCGGCAATGACGACGACGCCGATCAGCAACAGACTCAAACGGAAGATATCCATAACCGTGTTATACCGCGGCCAGTTCCACCGCCTCGTCCACGTCCACCGCCACCATGCGCGACACGCCCGGCTCATGCATGGTCACACCGGCAAGATGGGTGGCCAGCTCCATGGTCGCCTTGTTGTGGGTGATGAAGATGAACTGCACCCGCTCCGACATATCCTTCACCATGGAACAGAAGCGGCCGACGTTGGCCTCGTCCAGCGGGGCGTCCACCTCGTCGAGCATACAGAATGGCGACGGATTGAGTTCGAAGATGGCGAACACCATGGCCACCGCCGTCAGCGCCTTCTCGCCGCCGGACAGCAGATGGATGGTGCTGTTGCGCTTGCCGGGCGGGCGTGCCATGACGGTAACGCCGGTATCTAGCAGATCTTCGCCGGTCAGCTCCAGATAGGCATGGCCGCCGCCGAACAGGCGCGGGAACTTCTCCTGGATGCCCTTGTTGACCTTGTCGAAGGTTTCCTTGAAACGGGTGCGGGTCTCGCGGTCGATCTTGCGGATGGCATTTTCCAGCGTCTCCAGCGCCTCGGCCAGATCCTTGTTCTGGGCATCGAGATAATTCTTGCGCTCGGACTGCTGCTCGTATTCCTCGATGGCGGCGAGGTTGATGGGGCCGAGGCGCTGGATCTTCTGCCCCAACTCATCCACCTGCTGTTCCCAGCCGCGCTCGTCCGCCTGCTCGGGCAACTCGCCCAGCAATGCCTCCAGTTCGAAGCCGGCCTCGGTGACCGCCTCGTGCAGGGTCTGACGCCGCACCTTCAACTCCTGGCCGTGCATGCGCAGCCGCTCCAGGGCGGAACGCACCTCCTGCACCTGACGCTCGGTGGCGAGACGCTCATGCTCCAGACGGCGTAGCTCGTGATCGATGTTCTCCACCCGCTTGCGCGCCTCGGCCAGCTGCTTCTCCACCTCCATGCGGCGATTGAGATGGGCGGCCAGCTCCTCGGCCATGACCTGGATCGGGGCGTCACCCTCGCCCAGCACCAGACGCAGTTCCTCGCGCCGCTCGGCCAGCATGCCGAGCTGGCTCTCCATGCGTTCCAGCGCCTGCTCGGTACTGGCACGCTCGGTGCGCATGCCCTGCAGCTTGAGCGCAAGACCATGCGCCGCTTCGCGCGCGGTGCGCGCCTGTTCGCGCGCCTGCTCCAGTGCAGTGCGGCGCTCCTCGCGTTCGCGGCCCAGTTCCTCGCGGCGGATCGCATGGTCTTCCATCAGTGCCAGCGCCTGGTGCAGGCGGCTGCGTGCCTGCTCCATCTCGACCTCGGCCTCCTGCTGCTGGCGCTGCAATTCCTGCGCCTCGGCCTGCAGGCGCTCGTGGCGCTGGCGGATCTGTTCCAGCCGTGCCTGCTTGCCGGACAACTGCGCCTTCTGTTCGGCGGAACGGCGGTTGGCCTCATTCAACTGGCGCTGCAGGGCCTCGCGTTCCTCCTCCAGCCGGCGCAGCTGCTCGCGTCCGTCCACCAGGCGCTGCTCGGTCTCGCCGACCTGCTGATCCAGCTGCGCCAATACCGTATTCAGTTCGCGCAGCTCCTGCTCGCGCTGCAGTACGCCGGCATGCTCATCCGCTTCGCGCGCCACACGCAGCCAGCTGCTGCCCAGCCACAGACCGTCACGGGTGATCACCGATTCATGGGCGGCCAGACGCGGGCGCAGGGCCAGGGCCTCGGCCAGGTTCTCTGCGGCATGGATGCCGCCGAGCAGACCGGCCAGGTTCCACGGTGCCTGCACCTTGCCGGCCAGCGTGCCGCCGCCAGTGATGCCAGATGCCTTGGTATCGAACAGGGTCAGATAGCCTTGCTCCAGCCCCTGCAACACCTCGGCCAGCGGGTCGATACCGTCGACGCACACCGCCTCCAGGCTGGCGCCGAGCACGGTCTCCACCGCCCGCTCCCAGCCGCTATCCACGGTGAGGCCCTGGGCCAGACGCTGCGCGCCGGCCAGGCCCTGCCGTTCCAGCCAGGCGGTGACGGCGCCCTGGCGCTTGCCCAGCGCCGCCTGCTGCAAGGCCTCCAGCGAGGCATGGCGGCCGCGGCGACTGTGCAACTCCGCGCGCAGCCGATCCAGCGCAGCGGAGGTTTCGTTGTTCTGCTCGCGCTGCGTGCCGATGCGGTTCAGGCAGCCGCTGACCTGCTCCTGCAGGCCGGCGGTCTGCATCTCTTCCTCCGCCTGCTGTTCGCGCAGCAATGTCACCTCACCCTCCAGGGTGTCGGTGGAGAGCATCTTCTGTTCTTCGTCCAGCCGCTGCAGGCGCTGGCGCTGCTGATTGGCCTGCTGTTCCAGGTGTTGCAGACGTGCCCGCTCCACCTGGGCGGTCTGTGAGGATTCGGCAGCCTGGTGGTTGAATTCATCCCACTGCCCCTGCCAGGTGTGCATGCCCTCTTCCGCCGCGGCGAAGGCGGCAGCGGCGAGCCGCTCTTCCTGCTGAGTGGTTTCCAGCGCCGGTTCCTGCTCACTCAGGGTGGCTGCCAGTTCTCCGATCTTGCGCCGGTCCGCCTCCATATGGGACTGCGCCTCGTTCCAGGAACGCTCCACCTGGTTGAGATCCTGCTGCTGCTGCTGGCGCCGTTCGCGGGCATGGTGGATGGACTGCTCCAGGCGCGCGATGTCGGCACCCACGCTATAAAAGGTGCTCTGCACACCGTTGAAGGCATCGGTGGACTCGACATGCTCTTCGCGCAGGCGTTCGATACCGGCCTCGGCATTGCGCTGGCGCGCCAGCTGTGCCTCCAGAGCGGTCTCCTGCTCACTGATCTGGCCTTCCACCAGCCGGGCCTCGCCGTCCATGCTGCGCCAGCGCAGGGCCTGCAGCTGCCCCTTGGCCAGCCGTTCCTCCTGTTTCAGTTCCTTGTAGCGTTCGGCGGTGCGCGCCTGGCGCTGCAGGTGGGCGAGCTGTTTGTCCAGTTCCTCGCGCAGGTCATTGAGGCGATCCAGATTCTCGCGCGTGTGCTTCATGCGTGTTTCGGTCTCGCGCCGGCGCTCCTTGTACTTGGAGATGCCCGCCGCCTCCTCCAGAAAGACCCGCAGGTCTTCCGGCCTGGCCTCGATGAGACGGGAGATGGTGCCCTGCTCGATGATGGCGTAGCTGCGCGGGCCGAGACCGGTGCCGAGGAAGATGTCGGTGATGTCGCGGCGGCGACAGCGGCTGCCGTTGAGGTGATAGACCGACTGGCCGTCACGGGTCACGGTGCGGCTGATGGAGATTTCGCCGTACTGGGCGTACTGGCCGCCAAGCTGGCCGTCACTGTTGTCGAACACCAGTTCGATGGTGGCCTGGCCCACCGGCTTGCGCGAGGTGGAGCCATTGAAGATCACATCCGCCATGGAGTCGCCGCGCAGGTGCTTGGCGGAGCTCTCGCCCATCACCCAGCGCACCGCATCGATGACGTTGGACTTGCCGCAGCCGTTGGGACCGACCACCCCCACCAGATTGCTGGGCAGGGTGATGGTGGTGGAGTCGACGAAGGACTTGAAACCGGATAGCTTGATCTTGCTCAGGCGCATAATTATTGGGTCTATATCAGCCTAACTAACTGGGCAGCAAGGAAAATAAGAATGATTGCGCGCTATGCTGCTGCTCCCTGCCGCATACCGTCCCGGAGTGATTTTGGTATGCCATTCCGGTTGTTTTTAGCTAAACTCACCGGCCCGCAAAGCTACCATGAAAGCCACTGCCATGCCTACCCAACCGAGCAAGGACCTGGAAACCTTCGACAACCCGATGCCGGGGCGGGATTATACCATCCGCATCGAGATTCCCGAGTTCACCTGCCTGTGCCCCAAGACCGGCCAGCCCGACTTCGCCACCCTGTACCTGGACTACGTGCCGGCGCAGAAATGCGTGGAACTGAAGTCCCTCAAGATGTACGTCTGGTCGTTCCGCGAGGAAGGCGCCTTCCACGAGGCGGTGACCAACCGCATCCTCGACGACCTGGTACGGGCCACCAACCCGCGCTTCATGCGCCTGACCGGCAAGTTCAACGTACGCGGCGGCATCTACACCACCGTAGTGGTGGAGCACCGCGCCGCCGACTGGAACCCGCCCCAGCCTGTGCATCTGCCCTAAGGCCGCTCGATCCCCGCCACCTCACCCAGGGCGGTACGAATATCCGCCAGGCTGGGCAGTTGCGCCAGATCGGGCAGATCGAAACCGCCGTGGCAGGTGAGGCGCATGATCGCCGGTTGACGGGCAGACTCCAGCCGGTGGTGGATATAGCGGTTCACCAGGCCGGGGCTGTCGTCATCACCAGCCAGGCGCAGGGCGGCGTAGACGTAGGCGCGGCGCTGCACCACGAAATCCTCCCCCACGCTCACCGCCGTGACGGCAAAGCGATCCGCCACGATGCGCGCCGTGCCGTCACTCACCGCGCGCTGCTCGAAGTTGCAGTGGGGCCGATAGGGATTGAGGCGATGCCTTTCCACCACCGCCCCCCCTTGCAGAAACACGCGGGCATGCCCCGCCGGGATGGTCAGCTCCTGCTGCAACACCACCGCCGACCCCAGGGGGATGCGATAGCCGGGCGAGCCTTCGTCGAGCAGCGGCGCGGCACAACCCGCCAGCAGTGCCGCCGTCGATATCAATAGCCATCTGATGCATGTCATGATGCCGCTCCCATGAAATGGACTGATTCAAGCATAGGTCGCCCCCGATGACACGGAGCGAACGTACACTGGCCGTCGGCATCGATTTCGGCACCTCCGGCTGCCGCGCCATCGCCATCGACGAGTCCGGCGCGGTGCAGGCCGAGGTCAGCCGGCCCTTGCCTTCCCCCGTGCGCCGCGGCGCTGAAGTGGAACAGGCCCCGGCGCTATGGGCCACAGCCCTCGACGCCCTGCTGGCGCAACTGGTCGCCGCGGTTCCGGCTGCGACCATCAAGACCATCGCCGTGGACGCCACCTCGGGCACCGTGCTGCTGGCTGACGCTGCCGGTACACCGCTGGGCCCGGCCCTGATGTACAACGACGGCCGCGCCACGGCAGAGGCCACGGTCATCGCCCGTGTCGCGCCACGCGAGTCCGCCGCCCACGGCACCGCCTCGGGCCTCGCCAAGCTGTTGTGGCTGCTGCGCCGGCCCGGCGCGGATCGCGCCGCCCGCCTGCTGACCCAGGCCGACTACCTCAACGGCCTGCTTTGTGACCGCTGGGATACGGGCGATGCCAACAACTGCCTGAAGAGCGGTTATGACGCCCTGCAGCAGCGCTGGCCGGACTGGATGGATCAGCTCAACGTACCGCGCCACCTGCTGCCACGGGTGGTGGCACCGGCCACCCCCCTGGCACCGCTGCGACCCGAACTGGTACAGCGCTTCGGTTTTTCGCCCGACACCCTGCTTGTTGCCGGAACCACCGACAGCACCGCCGCCTTCCTCGCTACCGGCGCCACGCAGCCCGGTGAGGCGGTCACCTCGCTCGGTTCGACCCTGGTACTGAAAGTGATCAGCGAACGGCCGATCCACGCGCCGGAATACGGCGTCTACAGCCAGCCGCTGG
The DNA here is from genome assembly GCA_020725115.1 of Thiohalomonas denitrificans. Classification (GTDB taxonomy): domain Bacteria; phylum Pseudomonadota; class Gammaproteobacteria; order Thiohalomonadales; family Thiohalomonadaceae; genus Sulfurivermis; species Sulfurivermis denitrificans_A. The sequence continues at coordinate 33,502 of DYFR01000027.1, read as the reverse complement.
ATAAACTCTGGCTGGTGGGTGGCGGCTCCAACAGCGGCGGCGCCGTGCTGCGCCAGTTCTTCAGTGAGGCCGAGATGGCCGCGCTGACGCCGCGTCTGCACCCGGAGCAGCCCACCGGCCTCGATTACTACCCGTTGCCGGCGCCGGGCGAACGCTTCCCGCTCAACGACCCCGCCATGCCACCGCGCCTGACGCCGCGCCCGGCCGACGATGCGATATTCTTTCAGGGCCTGCTGGAGGGAATCGCCCGCATCGAACTGCGCGGCTATCAACTGCTGGCACAACTGGGCGCCCCGTGGCCGATTACCATACGCAGCGTCGGTGGCGGCTCCGGCAACCCGGCCTGGAGCGCCATCCGCAACGCCATGCTTGGGGTGTCCATGCCGCAACCGCTGCACACGCAGGCGGCCTATGGTGCCGCCCTGCTGGCACAACGGGCAACCAACAAAATCAGAGAGCGGACATGATGGAACCACTGCATCAACCACTGTCGGGCTTCGGCTATCTGCTGGCAGGATTCAAACTGCTGCTGCGCCCGGCACTGTGGCCCTACCTGCTGCTGCCCCTGCTCATCAACATGCTGGTATTTGGCCTGCTGCTGTGGCTGGCCGCCGATCAGTTCGGTGCCGTGGTGGATATGCTGCTGCCGACCCTGCCAGAATGGCTGGCCTGGCTCGCCTGGCTGCTATGGCTGATATTCATGCTGGTGGCGGCGATCATCATCTTTTTTACCTTTTCCATCATCGCCAACCTCATCGCCGCTCCCTTCAACGGTCTGCTGGCCGAGGCCGTGGAACGGCTGCTCACCGGCACCCCGCCGCCGCCCGCCGGCAGCCTGTGGCAGGCGCTGCGTGAGACGCCGCGGGCACTGGCTGACGAACTGCGCAAACTTGCCTACTACCTGCTCTGGGCCGTTCCGCTGGGACTGCTGTTTCTGCTGCCCCTCATCAACCTGGCCGCGCCGCTGCTGTGGATGCTGTTTTCAGCCTGGATGCTGGCGCTGCAATACCTGGATTATCCCCTCGGCAACCACGGCCTGCGCTTTGCTGCCCAGCGCCAGCGCCTGCGCGGCCAGCCGCTGCTCGGCCTCGGCTTCGGCGGCGCCGTGCTGCTCGCCACCCTGATACCACTGCTCAATCTCATCATCATGCCTGCTGCCGTGGCAGGTGCCACCAGACTATGGGTGGAGCGGCTGCGCGACGGCACCGCTGCGCACTGAACTACGCCCCCGATCCCGCCTGGAAATCCCCGTGAACCTGCCGTTCATCATCCTGCTGGTGGTGTTCGTGCTCATTGCGGCACGGCGCATCGGCCGCTTCCATGTTGCCATCTGGCAGGCGATGCTGGGCGGCGCGCTGGCGGTGCTCATCACCGGCCAGATCACGCCGCTGGCGGCGCTGCACGCCATCGACTGGGACGTGATGCTGTTCCTCTTCGGCATGTTCGTCATCGGCCAGGCACTGGTACAAAGCGGCTATCTCTACTATCTCGCCTACGGTCTGTTCAGCCGCGCCCGCAGCACCGACGCCCTGGTGCTGCTGATCCTGTTCGGCGGCGGCCTCGGCTCCGCCGTGCTGATGAACGATACCCTGGCCATCATCGGCACGCCCCTGGTCCTGCGCCTGGCGCGCGAGCATCACATGGCGCCGCGGCTGCTGCTGCTCACGCTGTGTTTTGCCGTCACCCTGGGCAGCGCCATGAGCCCCATCGGCAATCCACAGAATCTGCTCATCGCCCTGTGGGGCAACATCGACAGTCCATTCCTCACCTTCGCCCGCCACCTGGCCCTGCCCACCCTGCTCAACCTGCTGCTCACCTACGGCCTGCTGCGATTGATGTTCCACCGCGAGTTCCATCACACACCGCTGGTACATACCGCCGTTGCGCCCACCGATCCCGCACTGACGCGGCGGGTTCGCCTCGCCCTGGGGCTGTTGCTGGGACTGATCGGACTCAAGATAGCGCTGGCTCTGCTGCTGCCGCACGTACCGCTGCGCCTCAGTTACATCGCACTGGTCGCCACCCTGCCCCTGATCGTCAGCCGCCGCATCGGTGAGCGCCTGCGCGGGGTGGACTGGCCGACATTGATCTTCTTCGCCGCCATGTTCGTGCTGATGGCCGCCGTGTGGCAAAGCGGCTTCTTCCAGCGCCAGCTCGATGCCGCCGCCTTCGACCTGCACGCCCCCGGCACCGTGCTCGGGCTGAGCGTGCTGCTCAGCCAGCTCATCTCCAACGTGCCGCTGGTGGCGCTGTACCTGCCCCTGCTGCAACCGGCCGATACCACCACCCTGATGGCCCTGGCCGCCGGCAGCACGGTGGCGGGCAACCTGCTGCTGCTCGGCGCCGCCAGCAACATCATTGTGGTGCAAAGCGCCGAACGCCACGGCGCCAGCCTCAGCTTCATGCAGTTTGCCCGCGTCGGCATCCCGCTCACGCTGATCAACGTGGCGATCTACGCGCTATTCCTATTTTGACTTACAGCAAAATAGGAATTTTCCTACAGAAATCCTCCCCCTTGGCTGTCACTCTTTTCTCGCACGATTAACAAGGGAATGAATCGTATGGATGCCAACATCGTCAACCATCAACTGCAGACTGGTCTTACCCAGCTGAAAGCCCGCCTGGAGCGCGAACTGGCCCACCTGCATGACGGCATGGCCAATCTCGACCCCTTCAGCACCGACACTGCCGAGCAGTGGTCCTATGACCTGTATCAGCGCCTGATCCAGCGCCGTCGCGCGACGCTGTCGCTGTTTTTCTCCGCCTAAACAGGCCTCCATCCCCCTTCATCGCCGCCCAGCCCGCAGGCTGGCGGCGATGCTTTTGTCTGTACACTGGCAATCCTCCGCCCTCCTTGCCGCTTGCGCCCATTTCGCTACTCGGCTAGCATCACCGCCACTGACTGACCGGTCGGTCAGCGCCTGCGATGCCACCATGCCGACACTCCGACATACACCGACAGCCGACACGCCCGCCCCCGCCAGCGAGGGCGCCCGCGCCATTCTTGCCGCGGCAGAGGCCCTGTTTGCCTCCCGTGGTTATGACGCAGTCTCCATGAACGAAATCGCCCAGACCGCCGGGGCCAGCAAGGCCAACATCTTCCATCACTTCCAGAGTAAAAAGGCCTTGTATCTGGAGGTACTGCGGTCGGCATGCAGCAATGACTCGGCGGAGCTGTTGCAGGAACTGGAGCATGAATCCGGCCCCATCATCGAACGCTTGCAGCGTTTTGTTGCCCACCACCTGGATTCACTGCTGCGCAACGAGCGCAGCGCCCGCCTGATCCAGCGCGAGGTACGCCAGAGCAGCGACGATCAGGCCAAGGAACTGGCGCAACAGGTATTCGGCGACAACTTTGCGCGTCTGCTGGCCCTAATCACTGCCGGGCAAACCCAGGGTGAACTGCGTGCCGACGTGGAGCCGGCACTGATCGCCGTACTGCTCCTCGCCGGCAATATCTTTTTCTTCGACGCCCACCGCGTATTGCGCCACCTGCCGGGCGCAGGCTTCGCCACCGACCCGGCCGGTTTCAACCGTATGGCCATGGAAATTCTGCTGCACGGCATCCGGCCGCAACACTGCCCCAACCCCACGGATCAATCATGAACCGATATACGCTCATCACCCTGGCTGCCGCAGCCGCCGTCACCCTGGGCGCCTGCAGCAAATCCAACGATGCCGCCCCTGCAGCGAGCGGACCCCGTCCGACGCTGATCACCGTCACCCAGGCCGAAACGCGGCTGATGCAACGGGTGGAGCATTCCATTGGTCAGGTGCAGAGCAAGAGCGCACCACGCGTCGCCGCCGAGGTCGACGGCCGGGTAGTGGCCGTGGCAGTGGAAGTGGGACAGCACGTCGCCCAGGGCGATGTGCTGGCTCGACTGGATGACAAGGATTTTCGCCTCAACCATGATGCGGCCCAGGCGGATACGCGCCGCCTGGATGCCTTGATCGGCAGCCAGGGACGCCAGGTGGAACGACTGCGTGACATGGTGAAGAACAATTTCACCACCGAGTCGGTACTGGAAGATGCGGCTGCCCAACTGGAGGCGCTGCGCGAACAACTGAAGGCCGCGCAGGCCCGGCTGGCGGTGGCACAGCGCAATCTGGAGCGCGCCGTCGTACGCGCGCCGGTGGGCGGCCAGGTGGAGCAACGCAACGTCGACGTGGGCGACTATGTGAAGGTCGGTACGCCGGTGTTCCAGCTCGCCACCCGCGACCTGCTGCGCGTGCGGATCCCCTTCCCCGAAGCCATTGCCGCACATTTGCGCACCGGCCTCATGGTGGAGCTGATCAGCCCCACGGCACCGGACACGGTAATAAAGAGTCCGGTCACCGAGATCCTGCCGATGATCGGCAGCAGCAGCCGTGCCGTGATGCTCGTTACCGAAGTGCACAATCCAGGCGACTGGCAGCCCGGCTCCAGCATCAACGCATATCTGATCCTGGAAGAATTTCCCGCTGCCGTCACCGTACCTGAGACCAGCGTGGTGCGCCGCCCGGCCGGTGAGGTGGTATATGTGATCAAGGACGGCAAGGCCGAGCAGCGGATTGTAAGCACCGGCATCCGGCGCGGCGGGGTGATCCAGATCATCAACGGCGTGACCGCAGACGAGACCGTGGCCCTGGACGGCGCCAGCTACCTGACCGACAAGGCGCCAGTATCGGTGCAGGAGCCGCGCTGATGAGCCTGCCCGAGCTTTCCATCAAGCGCCATGTACTGGCGTACATGCTGTCCGCGGTACTGGTGCTGTTCGGCATCGTGGCCTACGACCGCCTTGGCGTCGACCGCTTCCCCGACATCGAATTTCCCATCATCTCCATTACCACGGTAATGCCCGGCGCCAATCCGGAGATCGTCGATGCCAGCATTACCAACGTTATTGAGACCGTGGTTAACAGCATCCCTGGCATCGATCACATCCAGTCGGTCTCCTCCCCCGGCGTATCGGTGGTCGCCATTACCTTCAACCTGAACAAGGATGTGGATGTCGCCTTCAACGAGGCCCAGGCCAAGATCAACCAGGTGCTGCGCCAGCTGCCCGACGATGCCGATCCACCGGTAGTGGCCAAGGTGGAGATCGGCGCCGCCCCCATCATGTGGCTGGCACTGCAGGGGGATCGCACCCTGCAGCAGCTCAACCAGTACGCTCGCAACGTGATCAAGAAAAAACTGGAGACTGTGGACGGGGTCGGCGAAGTGCGGCTGGGCGGAAAACGCGATCGAACCATACGCGTCAACCTCGATCTGGCACGCATCGCTGCCTACCAGATTACCGCGCAGGATTTGCTCGCCGCCTTCCACAACGAACACCTGCAACTGCCCGGCGGTTTTCTGGTCAACCAGCGCAGCGAAGAAATGATCAAGCTGGATCTGGAATTTCACAGCATGGACGAGCTGGGCCAGATGCTGGTGGCCTGGCGTGATGATGCACCGGTACGCCTGCGCGACATCGCCCAGCTGGAAGATGGCCTGGACGACTACCGCCAGGTGGCACGCTTCAACGGCAAACCAGCCATCGGCATCGGCATCGTCAAGGTTGCCAACACCAATACCGTCGCCATCGTCGACGAAATAAAGCGGCGACTGGAAACCGAGATAATTCCGCAGCTTCCTCCCGGCATGACCATCCGCATTGCATCGGATCAATCCACCTTCATTCTGGAAATGATCAAGGCACTGCAGGAACATCTGATCCTTGGCACCTTGCTTGCCGCCCTGGTGGTATTCGCCTTCCTCAAGAGCATCCGCTCCACCCTGATTATCGCAGTGGCCATACCTGTATCACTGCTCGGCGCCATCGCGGTGATGTACTTCGCCGGGTTCACATTCAATACCATGACCCTGCTCGCCCTGCTGCTGCTGGTAGGCGTGGTGGTAGACGACGCCATCGTGGTACTGGAGAACATCTATCGCCATCGCGAACATCTCGACACCGATCCACGCAGCGCCGCCATCAACGGCACCAATCAGGTGGTATTCGCAGTACTGGCGGCCACCCTGGCTCTGGTGTCGATTTTCGCGCCGGTCATCTTCCTTGGCGGCATCATTGGCCGTTTCTTCCAGTCCTTTGCCGTGGTGGTTACCTTCGGCGTAATGGTTTCGTGGTTCGTGTCAATGACACTGACGCCCATGCTGTGTTCCCGTTTCCTTGATGTGAAGAAAAAACACGGCCGCCTGTACTATGCATTCGAACGCATGTTCACCGTCATGGAATCGACCTACCGCAAGGTGCTGGAACTGTCACTGGATCACCGCTGGCTGGTATTGCTCATCACCGCCGCCATCGTCGCCTCCAGCGGCTTCTTCTTCAACCGCGTCGGCAAGGGCTTCGTGCCGGAAGAGGACGAAGGCCGCTTCATGGTGGTGCTGAAGACACCGCTCGGCTCCAATGTCGACTACACCCTGTCGCGCCTGCAACAGGTGGAAGCGGTACTGGCACGCCATGACGGGATCGCTACCTTCTTCAGCGCCGTTGGACTGGGGCAGGCCGGTCAGGTGAATCAGGGGCTGGCCTTCGTCAATCTCAAGCCGCGTGATCAGCGCAACCTGCACCAGAACGAAATCGTCGCCCAGGTACGGCGCGAGCTGTTCCAGATACCGGGGGCTCAGGCCTTCGCCATGCAGGTGCCGATCATCGGCGGCCAGCGCGGCGAGCCATTGCAGTTCGCCGTCACCGGCCCCAACCTGCAGGAAACCGCCCGCCTGGCCGACACTCTGCGCGAACGTCTCAACGGCATTGCGGAACTGGGACGTCTCGACCTCGATCTGCAGCTGAACCTGCCGCAGCTGGAGCCACGCATTGATCGCCTGCGCGCCGCTGACCTCGGCCTGTCTACCCGCGACATCGCCAGCGCCATCTACCTGCTGGCCAGCGGCAGCAATGTCGCCAAGTACAATGACATTCCGGGTGACGGCGAGCGTTACGATGTCCGCATCAAGGCCATGGATGGAGCATTAACCGATGCGGATGATCTCAAACGCATCTATCTGCGCAACCGCCAGGGCAGCATGGTGCGGCTGGACACCGTGGTTGATTTCGATCGCGTCCTCGGTGCCGCCACCATCGGCCGCCTCGATCTGCAGTATTCAGCCATGTTCTTCGCCTCACCCACCATACCGCTGGGCGAGGCGGTCACCCGCGTACGCACTGAGGCAGCACAGGTGCTGCCGCTGGGATACTCGGTCAAATTCGTCGGCCAGGCGGAAGAGTTCGGCAAGACTGTGGGCTACATGCTGCTGGCCTTCAGCCTGGCCATCATCCTGCTGTACATGGTGCTGGCCAGCCAGTTCAACTCCTTCCTGCAGCCATTGATCATCATGATTGCACAGCCGTTGGCAATGATCGGCGGCGTGGCCGGACTGTGGCTGCTCGGCCACACCCTCAACATCTACTCCATGATCGGCCTGGTGCTCCTGCTCGGTCTGGTGGCCAAGAACTCGATTCTGCTGGTGGATATGACCAACCAGCTGCGTGGTGAGGGCAAGGACATCGACCATGCCCTGCGCGAGGCCTGTCCCATCCGCCTGCGTCCGGTCCTGATGACCTCGCTCACCGTGATCCTGGCCCTGCTGCCGGCGGCCACCGGTCTGGGTGCCGGCGCCGACACCAACGGTCCGCTGGCGGTAGCCGTTATCGGCGGCATGCTCACCTCTACCCTGCTCACCCTGGTGGTGGTGCCGGCGGTGTATTCCCTGGCCGAACACGGCGTCGAGCGCCTGCGCCGGCGCCGCACCGTCTGATCTCCGGCGGGTGCCGCCCAAGGGCGGCACCCGCCGGCCCCCCAGGCCGCAAAATTTCCATTTCCCTGCCCCTGGCCACTGGTACTGGCCGCCCCTGCCACCTAGAATAGCGCCAATCTTTATCCTGGCGAGGCCCCTGCAATGCCCTTCAAGCTTGACGACTACTTCGACCGCGAAACCTTTGCGCGCATCAAGGCCTTCGCCGATACCAGGGAGACGCCGTTTCTGGTAGTCGACACAGCGACGGTCAGCCGTCAGTACGATGAACTGCTCCACGGCTTTCCCTTCGCCAAAATCTATTACGCAGTGAAGGCCAATCCGGCACCGGCCATCATCGAACTGGTGCGTGACAAGGGTGCCAACTTCGACATCGCCTCCATCTACGAGCTGGACAAGGTTATGGGACTCGGCGTCAGTGCCGACCGCATCAGTTACGGTAACACCATCAAGAAGAGCAAGGACATCCGCTACTTCTACGAAAAGGGCGTGCGCCTGTTTGCCACCGACTCCGAGGCCGACCTGCGCAACATCGCCAAGGCCGCCCCCGGCTCCAGGGTCTACGTGCGCATCCTCACCGAAGGCACGCAGACCGCCGACTGGCCGCTGTCGCGCAAGTTCGGCTGCCAGACGGACATGGCCATGGATCTGCTGATCATGGCCCGTGACCTGGGCCTGGAGCCCTACGGCGTGTCTTTCCACGTCGGTTCGCAGCAGCGCGACATCGGTACCTGGGATGCCGCCATCGCCAAGGTCAAGGTTATCTTTGAACGTCTGAAGGAAGAGGACGGCATCGAACTCAAGATGATCAACATGGGCGGCGGCTTTCCCGCCAACTACATGTCACGCACCAACGCCATGGAAACCTACGCCGAGGAAATTACCCGCTTCCTGGTGGAGGACTTCGGTGAAGAGTTGCCTGAGATCATCCTGGAACCGGGCCGCTCTCTGGTGGCCAATGCCGGCGTACTGGTCAGCGAAGTCGTATTGATCTCGCGCAAGGCGCGCACAGCATTGAACCGCTGGATCTACGTGGACGTGGGCAAGTTCTCCGGCCTGATTGAAACCCTCGACGAGTCGATCAAGTTCCCCATCTACGTGGAAAAGAACGGTGAACTGGAAGAGGCGGTGATTGCCGGCCCCACCTGCGACAGCGCCGACATCATGTATGAGGATTACAAATACCCGCTGCCGCTGAACCTGGCCATCGGTGACCGCCTCTACTGGCTGTCCACCGGTGCCTACACCACCACCTACAGCGCCATCGAGTTCAACGGTTTCCCGCCGTTGAAGGACTACTACATCTAGTCCGGACCACTACCAGCGGGCGCCCTGTGGGCGCCACAGCCTGATCCGCACGCACCAGCAAACCGGCAGGAAAAGAAAAAGCCCGCTCACTTTGCAAAGTGAGCGGGCTTTTTTATTGGCGTCCCCTAGGGGAGTCGAACCCCTGTCGCCGCCGTGAAAGGGCGATGTCCTAGGCCTCTAGACGAAGGGGACAAAAACACTGTCTAGAAAAAAACCGGGACTGCATATCTGCAGTCCCCGGAGTTTGGTGGAGCTAGACGGGATCGAACCGTCGACCTCTTGCATGCCATGCAAGCGCTCTCCCAGCTGAGCTATAGCCCCGAAAGAGAGCGACATTTTAATGAAATGACGCCCTCTGTCAAGCACCGATTTTGCAGAAGGCATACGGGGCTGACAAACCGCTTGCCAAGGAACCCCACCACGGTGGTGGAGCGCCCGCGTCTAATCGCCCTGCTGTTCGATTTTGGCCCACGAATCTCGCAACGTTACCGTGCGATTCCATACCTGCCCACCCGCGGCCGGACGCTGGGCATCCAGACAAAAATAGCCCTCACGCTCGAACTGAAACAGTTCACCTGCCTTGGCCTCGGCCAGCGCCGGTTCCAGATAGCAACGGGTCAGTGTGCGTAACGAATCGGCATTGAGGAAGTCCTTGTAATCCTTGCCCTCCTTCGCCGCCGCCGCATCCGGACTCGGTACGCTGAACAGGCGGTCGTACAGGCGCACCTCCGCCGCCACCGCATGGTGGGCAGACACCCAGTGGATCACGCCCTTGATCTTGCGGCCTTCCGGGTTGACGCCAAGAGTGGTCGGATCGTAGCTGCAACGCAGTTCGATGATCTCGCCCTGTGCATTCTTGATCACCTGATCACAGCGAATGACATATGCATTACGCAACCGTACCTCACCGCCAGTCACCAATCGCTTGTACTTGGGCGGCGGCACTTCACGGAAATCATCCGCATCGATGTACAACTCGCGGCCGAACGGCAGCATACGGCTGCCCTGGGATTCGTCCTGCGGATGATTGGCACACTCCAGCTGCTCCACCTGCCCCTCGGGATAGTTTTCTATCACCACCTTGAGCGGACGCAGCACTGCCATGCGGCGCGGCGCGTGAACATTGAGGTCTTCACGCACGCAGTTTTCCAGCACGCTCATTTCCACCGTATTGTCGGACTTGGTGATACCAATACGATCACAGAAATCACGCACCGAGGCCGGCGTGTAGCCGCGTCGGCGCATACCGGCGATGGTGGGCATGCGCGGGTCATCCCAGCCCTCGACAAAGCCTTCATCCACCAGCTGGGTCAGCTTGCGCTTGCTCATCACGGTGTATTGCAGATTGAGGCGGGAAAACTCGATTTGCTGCGGATGGCAATCCACGCTGATGTTGTCCAGCACCCAGTCGTACAGCGGCCGATGATCCTCGAACTCCAGGGTACAGAGGGAATGGGTGATGCCCTCCAGCGCGTCGGAGATGGGATGGGTGTAGTCGTACATCGGATAGATGCACCACTCGGCGCCGGTCTGATGATGAATCACGCCGTGACGGATGCGATACAGCGTCGGATCGCGCAGGTTGATGTTGGGCGCGGCCATGTCAATCCTGGCGCGCAGTACGCGGGCGCCGTCGGGGAATTCGCCGGCGCGCATGCGCTGGAACAGATCGATGTTCTCCGCCACCGAACGATTGCGATACGGGCTATCCCGCCCCGGCTCGGTAAGCGTGCCGCGATAGGCGCGCGTCTCCTCCGCCGACAGATCGCACACATAGGCCAAACCCTTTTCGATCAGCTCCACCGCGTATTGATACAGCTGCTCGAAGTAATCGGAAGCGTAGTACACCTTGTCGCCCCAACCGAAGCCAAGCCAGCGCACGTCATTCTGGATCGACTCGACGAACTCGATGTTTTCCTTGTGTGGATTGGTGTCGTCGAAGCGAAGATTGCAGCTGCCGTCATAGTCGCGGGCAATGCCGAAGTTGAGGCAGATGGACTTGGCATGGCCGATGTGCAGATAGCCGTTGGGTTCGGGCGGAAAGCGGGTGGCGATACGGCCGCCATTTTTGCCCGCTGCCAGATCCTCGTCGATGATATGACGGATGAAATTGGATGGGGCGCTGGTGTCGTTACTGCCCATGCTGGTGTATTCCTTTTGAATTTTTCTGTAATCAGTTGTCTTCGGCGCGGGTGCGGATGAAGTCCACCGCGCGATCAATGCGCCGCAGGCAGGCCTCGCGGCCGAGCAAGTGCAGAGTCACGTCGATGCCCGGCGAGGCGGCAGCGCCGACCACCGCCACACGCAACGGCTGCGCCAGCTTGCCCATCTTCAGTTCCATCGATGCGGCCACCTGCTCCACCGTATCGTGCAGCGCCTGCGGTTCCCACACGGCCAGCGCGGCCAGCGCCTCGCGCACCTTGAGCAGCGGCTCCAGCGCCACCGGGCGCAGATGCTTCTTCGCCGCATCGGCCTCGTACTCCTCGAAATCGCGATACAGCCAGGCCGCCTGCGCCGCCATCTCGGCCAGGGTCTTGGCGCGCTCGGCATAGGCCTGCACCACCGCCACCGGATCAGGGCCGGTGCTGGGGTCGATGCCCAGCTTGCCCAGCTGGTAGCGCAGGTGATGCGCCACATGGGTTGCATCCAGCGTCTTCATGTAATGCTGGTTCAGCCATTGCAGCTTGCTCATGTTGAGCGCCGAGGCGGAGTTGTTGATCTCCGATATCTCGAACAACTGGATCAGCTCGTCGAGGGTGAATATCTCCTGATCGCCGTGGGACCAGCCCAGACGCGCCAGGTAGTTGAGCAGGGCCTGCGGCAGATAACCCTCCTCGCGGTAATCGGTGACGCTGGCGGCGCCGTGGCGCTTGGACAGTTTCTGACCGTCCTCCCCCAGGATCATCGGCAGGTGCGCATAGGTAGGCGGCTCCACGCCGAGGGCGCGCAGGATGTTGATCTGGCGCGGGGTGTTGTTGAGATGGTCGTCACCGCGGATGACGTGAGTGATACCCATGTCCATGTCGTCCACCACCACCACGAAGTTGTAGGTGGGGCTGCCATCGCTGCGCTTGATGATCAGGTCGTCCAGCTCGCTGTTGGCGAACACCACCTTGCCACGCACCTGATCGTCCACCACCACCGCCCCATCCACCGGATTGCGGAAGCGAATCACGTGCGACTCGCTGGGGTCTACGTGCTGGCCGCGGCAGCGGCCGTCATAACGCGGCTTCTGCTTGCCGGCCATCTGCTCCTCGCGCAGCGCTTCCAGGCGCTCCTTCGAGCAGCTGCAACGGTAGGCCATGCCCTTGGCCAGCATCTGCTGAATCACTTCCTCGTAGCGGTCGAAGCGGTGGGTCTGGAAGAATGGCCCCTCGTCATACTCCAGACCGAGCCAGGTCATGCCCTCCAGGATCACGTTCACCGACTCCGCCGTGGAGCGCTCCAGGTCGGTGTCCTCGATGCGCAACACGAAGGTACCGCCGTGACGGCGGGCATAGAGCCAGGAAAACAGCGCCGTACGGGCACCGCCGATATGGAGATAGCCGGTCGGGCTGGGGGCAAAGCGGGTCTTGATCGTCATAGGGAAACTCAACACATTCAGGGATTGTCGGCCTTGCGGCGGCTCGTCTCATAGGGAAAGCGCACATGTCCGTAACGGATCACCAGTACGGTGATACCGAGCAGGAGGATGGCCACAGCCACCGCCAGCATGCGCCACTCGTCCAGTTCCTTCATATCCAGGATCAGGTAGCGCGCCAGGGCCACCATGCCGATGTACAGCGGCATGCGCACCGGCAACTGGCCGGACTGCCAGTAGGCATTCACCATGGACACCACTTCCAGATAGATGAACAGCAGCAGCAGATCGGCCAGGTGCACGCTGCGCGCCGTCACCATCTGAACGACCTCCGCCGCCGCCGCCACCAGCGTCGCCAGCAGGATCACCAGCAGACCGGTATCCTCGATTAATCTGACCAAACGCCGTCCCGCGCGTTGCAGCTTGTCCTCGGCCATCTCCTCCACCTCATTCAGCACAGCCTGCCCGCTGGCCCAGCCCGGCCGGCGCAAAAAGGCGGTCATTATACCCTTCGCCGGCGACGCAAGCGCAGAACGAAAAAGGGTTTGACGCTGACAAAGGCCCTTATTATGATAGCGACCCTCTCGAAACGGGCGGTTAGCTCAGTGGTAGAGCACTGCCTTCACACGGCAGGGGTCACAAGTTCAAGCCTTGTACCGCCCACCAATCCAGCGCATCACTCAAAGCCGGCCTCGTGCCGGCTTTTTCATTTCCGGCTTCGTTGACAGCTCAACCGGCAAAGCCCGGGCTTGATTGGTGGGTGCCGCAAAAGGCGCCGAATGCAGCATGAGCCGCCCCAAACAGAGTTCATCTGAACTGTCCCGACCGATTGCGCCCCCCCACATCGGCACTGCTGGCTCATCGGCTCCTCGCCAGGACACAAAGGAGAGGCGACACCCCAGGTCGCGCGCCTGGCGCCTCGGCGAAACCCTGGTGTCGCCCCACCACCTCACGCCCAGATCAAACCCTCACCAATCCCCGGCACCGCCATTGGCTTCCGCATTGAATTTCAGCGCACCAAAAACGCTCCTTCGTTACCGCCACGCACCATTATTGCCCATAAGATTGGTGTGAGTATTTTTCTGACAAAGATTTATCAAAAAACTATACACTTGGCCGAATTCATGCTCATACCACTAAAGTGGTATAGGTGGTAGCGGCTCAAGAACCTTTCCGGATGGTTGCTCCTTTTGCTCACTTTAAGGTATCCACGATGAAAAAGAATTTTCCCATCACCGGTAATGAAGTGAATTACTCGGACAGCGCCAATATCCTTTCCACCACGGATCTGAAGGGCGCCATCAGCTACGTCAACGACGACTTCATTGCCATCAGCGGTTTCACCGTCGATGAGCTCATGCACAAGAACCACAACATCGTGCGCCATCCGGAAATGCCGCCGGCCGCCTTCGAGGATCTGTGGAACACCGTCAAGGCAGGCCGCTCCTGGATGGGCATGGTGAAGAATCGCTGCAAGAACGGCGACCACTACTGGGTCAGTGCCTATGTCACGCCGATCCAGCACAACGGTCAGGTGGTGGAATATCAGTCGGTGCGCACCAAGCCGAAACGCGAGATGGTGCAGAAGGCCGAGAAGCTGTATGCCGAATTGAATGCCGGCCGCACGCCGCTGGCGCTGCGCCTGCCGCGCCTCGGCATCAAGACCAAGGCCGTCGGCGCCGTGGCCCTGGGCGTGAGTGCGGGCATCGTCGCAGCGACGGCCTTTGGCGACTTGCCCCTGCTCAGTGCCGCCATCATCGGCGGTGTGACGCTGGCCGTGGGCGGCGCACTCGGCATGATCGCACTGTCCCCCATGTGCAATGTGGTGGCCCATGCCCGCACCATCGCCAGGAATCCGGTGGGTCAGCTGCTCTATACCGATCGCATGGATGAGGCCGGTGAGATCATGTTTGCGATGAAGATGCTTGAGGCCGAAGCCGGTGCCGTGGTGGGACGCATCTCCGATGCCTCGCGCCAGCTTTCCGGTACTGCCGATGCCCTGGTAGCCGCGGTAGAGCAAAACAGCACCGGCATCCGCCAGCAGCAGAGTGAAACAGATCAGGTGGCTACCGCCATCACCGAGATGGCCGCCAGCGTGCAGGAGGTGGCGCGCAATGCCCAGAATACCGCCGACGCTGCCGACAAGGCCGATGCCGAGGCACGTGCGGGCAGCGCGGTAGTGCGCGATACCAGCACTGCCATCGGCCGTCTGGCTGAGGAAGTTGAAAAGGCCTCCGACGTTATCCAGCAGCTGGAGGCGCGCAGCAGCGAGATCACCTCGGTACTCGACGTGATCCGTGGCATTGCCGAACAGACCAATCTGCTGGCACTCAATGCCGCCATCGAGGCGGCACGTGCCGGCGAACAGGGCCGTGGCTTTGCCGTGGTCGCCGACGAAGTACGTACCCTCGCTTCCCGCACCCAGAAGTCGACCCAGGAAATCCAGTCGATGATCGAAAAACTGCAGGAAGGTGCCCGCTCGGCGGTGAAGGTGATGAACCTGAGTCGCGAGCAGGCAGAAAACAGCGTCGGACAGGCACGCCATGCGGCGGAGTCGCTGGAAAACATCACGCGCGGCGTCAGCGTGATCACCGACATGAGCGCACAGATTGCTACTGCGGTTGAGGAGCAAAGCGCAGTGGGCGAAGAGATCAACCGCAACATTGTCTCCATCCGCCACATTTCCGATGCCAACGCCGACACCGGCATGCAGAGCGAGCAGGCCGCGCAGAATGTGGCCCAACTGGCCATGAGTCTGCAACAACTGGCCGCCCAGTTCTGGTCCAAGCGCCGCTAGCAGGCTGACGGGGCGCATGGATGCGCCTGCCCTGATCCTGCTATCCTCGGGGTAGGTGTGGCGCATCGACGCGCCGTAACTGCCATCTGGTTTACCCATGAACACAGTCTGCAGCGCGCCACTTCCCGTCATCGACCGGATCCCGGGCAACAAGGGTATGTGGGCGGGAATACTGTGCGAGATGACCGAGTTCGCGCTGTTGTTCGCCGTCTATTTCACCGCCCGCGCCTATTTCCCGCAGGAGTTCCGCACCGGCCCGCTGAACCTCAATCTGTTCGCCGGAACCCTCAACACCCTATTGATGATCTCGGGCAGTTATTTTGTCATCAGCGCCGTAATCGCGATTCGTCAAAACCGCTCCAACGTCAGTGTGCGCTGGCTGTTTCTCGTATTACTGGCAGCGTGCGGCTACATGGCAACCAAGTACTTCGAGTTTCAATGGAATCTAGAACATGGCATCCGTGGCAGCAGCGGCGTTTTCTTCACCGTCTATTACTACCTGACCTTCACCCATATGGTGCATGTGGCGTGGGGCATCATCGGGGTGTTGTGGATCATTGTGCGCACCAGAGCCGGCGCCTACTCTCCGGCGGATTATGAAGGCATGGAGTCATTTGCCTCCTACTGGCATGCCACCGACCTGGTGTGGCTAATCATTTTTCCGCTGTTTTATCTGCTGCGCTGAGAGGATAAAACCATGACACAGCAACAAACCGCCACCCTGCTCTGGTTGCTGCTGGTAACGCTGACACTGGGAGGTTCCTTGCTGGGTGAGACGGCCGAACCCGGCCATACCCTGATGCTGTTTGTGGTGCTGACCATGGCCTTCAAGGGAAGAGTGGTCATCGATCACTTCATGGAATTGAAGACAGCGAACCGCACGCTGCGTCGGCTGATGCACGCCTATTTTTATATCCTGCCGCTGGTGACGATGCTCAGCTATCTGTTTGGTGATCTGCCGTAAGTCAGCGGAAGACGACAACTAAAACTCATCACTCAGCACGATGCGGTACGGTGCATCGACAAACTCCACCCGCGCCGCCATGGCCGGATTCATGTAGACCGTACCGTCCTCTCCCACCAGCATCACATAGTGGATTCCCATCTTCGCAGCAAGACGATACCAGTCGGCGCTACCGGCGATGACCAGTGCCGTGGCGGCCGCATCAGCCAGGGTGCCGTCCTGACTGATCACGGTACAGGAGGTGATGCTGTCCACCGGCCAACCGGTGCGCGGGTCGAGGATATGGGCGTAACGCAATCCCTCATGTTCGCGGAAGCGCTCGTAATTGCCCGAGGTATGCACATGTTCGCCGTCACGTACCTCCAGCGAGGCAAGTATGCCCTGCCCCTGCGGGTGACGGATACCGACGCGCCAGGGACGCTGGCCGTGCTGCCCGATGACCCCCAGTCCACCACCGGTGTTGACGATGGCATTTTCGATGCCCGCCGCACGCAGACGCTGCAACGCCAGTTCCACCGCATACCCCTTGGCGATGCCGCCGAAATCCAGTTGCACCGACGGATTGGCGGAATACAGTACACCGTCTTTCAGTTCCAGATCGCTCATCGCCGGCTGTGCCGCGACCAGAGCCGCGACGGCATGGCGATCAGGCGGCGGCCCGTTGGGACGCTCGCTGCTCTGAAAGCCCCATAACCTGAGCAGGCGCCCGATGGCGGCATTGAACCGGCCCTCGCTGAGCAGGTATATCTCCTGCGAACGTTCAATCAGGGGGACAATGGAAGGCGGGATCGGAGCAGGCTGTCCCGCGGCAATGGCGGCATTCAGCTCAACCAGGGGGCCCGGCTCCCAGGCATGCCATTCATGGTGCATGCGCTGAAAATCGCTGGCCACCGCATCGACTGCGGTGCGTGCGGCCTTCTCGTCGGCACCCCATACCGAGATATCGGCCAGGGTACCGAACACATAGATCTTGGCTTCATACAGCGCCGGCCGCGAACATCCGGCCAGCAGGAGAAATGACAGCAGCAGCAGGGAACGCAACGGCATGCTAGCGTCGCGACAGAATGGCACTCACGCGCACAGGGCGCGCGCTACGGCATGAGCCAGATCAACCGGGACAAACTTGGTGAGTACATCATTGGCACCGGCCTTTTGCGCCTTTTCCGTGTTAATGGCACCGTTCAGCGACGTGTGCAGCAATACGTAAAGGTGCTGCAGCGCGGGATCATTGCGTATCTCGCGCGTCAATGTGTAGCCATCCATTTCCGGCATCTCGATATCTGACAGCACCATATCCACCAGCGTCCCATCCTGGGCCAGTGACTTCAGTGCCGCCAGCGCCTCCTTGCCGTCACGCACCATCAGGCATTCCAGGCCCAGCGGTTCAAGCGTATGTGAAGTCTGATGCCGCGCCACCATTGAGTCATCCACCACCATGATGCGCCGCCCCTGCAAGAGGGTGCGTTCGTGCTCATCCAGTGCAAGTTCACCCTCAAGCTCAACCGGCTCAATCACCTCACCAATGACTTTTTCCACATCCAGTATCTGTATCAGTTCGCCATCCACATCGGTGACGCCGGTGATATAGCTGCCAAGACCGGTGCCCACCGGTGGCGGCAACACCTTTTTCCAGTCGCAATGGACGATGCGATCGACCTTGTGTACCCGAAAACCCTGCATGCTGCGATTGAATTCTGTGATGATAATGGAACCATCGCACTCGTCGTTCTGCTGCAATACACCGCGGCCGATGGCCTGTGACAGCTCGATCACGGTCACCGGCGCACCACGCAGGTGGGAAACGCCTTTCACTGCCATATGGGCCTGAGGCAGATGGGTCAGGTTGGGGCAGGGAATGATTTCCTTGACCTTGAGCACATTGATGCCAAAGCGCTGTCTGCCGCCCAGATCAAACAGCAGCAGCTCAAGACGATCATCCGAACCATGCATCTGCTTTGCCATGCTGTCCCCTCGCGCCGTCGTGCCGGCTAAAAGCTCGACAACTCCGACATTTCATCTTCAGACAACAGCTTGCTGGCATCCACCAGAATCAGCAGCCCCTCCTTGCGATTGGACAGGCCCATGATAAAACGGGCGGAATCTCCGGCCCCGGTATCCGGCGCCGACTCAACCTCGGAACTGCGCAGTTCCGCCACTTCGCACACGCTGTCGACCAGAAAGCCAACGGCATGATCACCCGCCTCCAGGATCAGGATGCGTGAAGCATCATCCATCTCCTGTGAAGGCAGGCCGAAGCGACTGCGCGTGTCGACGATACTGACCACATTGCCGCGCAGATTGATGATGCCGAGCACATAGGTCGGCGCACCTGGCACCGGTGATATTTCCGTGCCGCGCAACACCTCGCGTACCTGCATCACGTCGATGCCGTAGGTCTCGCTGCCCAACCGGAATGTCACCCAACGGGATACGGACTCACCACGAGACTTCAGTTCCTGGGCCATGAGCCTCCTCCATTATGCTGTTATTGTGATTGCCGCTGCCGACATCAGGCCATCCCAACCGTCGACGACGACCATACGATACCGCAAAATCGACCCACGCCCACACTCGGACATGAATTTTCATCCCCACGGCATCTGCCCGCAACGATGCAGGCCACGCTGAAACATGCGTGCAGCACCTGATCCCGCTTTTTCATCAAATGCCGGCGGGCGGGCAAGTACCCCTGTGACTGAAACACCTGGCCGGGCAGGCCCGTGAACGCTTCAGGAGTCCAGTTTCATCCACAGGCAGTTGCCGCCACTGGCCTGCTCTATGGCCTGTAACCGTTCAGCATGGGCGGCACGCTCCTCAGCGCTGGCACGAACCACACGTAGTGCCGACTGGCCGTCAAGCCGACGGATTGCCTCCGGTGCCGTCATGTTGCCGGCCGGCCCATTCCCCCCCAGCAACAGCGACGTCTGTCCACCGGTCATGGCGAGATAGACATCGGCCAGTATCTCGGCGTCGAGCAATGCACCGTGCAGCTCGCGGTGGGTGTTGTTGATGCTGTAGCGCTTGCATAGCGCATCCAGATTGTTTTTTTGCCCCGGATGGAGCTGGCGTGCCATGGCCAGGGTATCGAGTATGGTGCAGCGTTGCTCGATACGGCCCCAATCGCTGCCGAGACGTTTCAGTTCGTGATTGAGGAAGCCGACATCGAACGGTGCGTTGTGGATAACCAGTTCGGCGCCGGCAACAAAATCGACAAAATCACGGGCAATATCGGCAAAGCGCGGCTTGTCCAGCAACATTTCGTTGGTGATGCCATGCACCTCGATGGCGCCGGCATCGATCTCGCGGTCGGGTTGCAGGTACTGATGATAGGTATTTCCCGTCAGGCGGCGGTTAATCAGTTCGACGCAACCGATTTCGATGATGCGATCGCCGTTACCCGCCTCCAGACCGGTGGTTTCCGTATCCAGCACGATCTGTCGCATCAGGCCTGCTCCTGCATTTCGTCGATGGCCCGATTGGCCAGTTGATCGGCCAATTCATTCTCGGGGTGCCCGGTGTGGCCACGCACCCAGGCCCACTCCACCTGATGGCGCTTGTTGGCCTCATCCAGCCGCTGCCACAGATCGGCATTCTTCACCGGCTTCTTGTCCGCCGTCTTCCAGCCGCGTCGGCGCCAGTTGGGCAGCCACTCGGTGATACCCTTCATCACATACTGCGAATCAGTGGTGAGGAGTACCTTGCACCCCCGCTTCAGTTCCTCCAGCGCCATGATGGCGGCGGTAAGCTCCATGCGGTTGTTGGTGGTCAGCGGTTCCCCGCCGTACAGGCTCTTTTCCTTGCCCTTGAAGCGCAGCAACGCGCCCCAGCCGCCGGGACCGGGATTGCCGCGGCAGGCGCCGTCGGTATAGATTTCCACAGTGTCGTTACAGCTTTCCGTCATGTTCCTGCTTTCGTACAGTGGGGCTGGCCAGGCCAGTAGCCACCAGGGCACGGCGCGGGCGCCAGCGCGGGCGGATGGGTGTCAGGGTGGCGACGCGCTTCTTCGCCACCAGCAGATAGCCGCCGCCCAGGATCGGCCACCAGCGTTGCCCCCAGCGTTCCAGAAACTGCAGGCGCTGCAACAGGCCCGGATGCTGCAGCGGTGGGCGATAACAGATGTGGTGCAGCAGCACCGTATCAAAGCCCAGCAGCGACAGCCAGTCCTTGACCCGCCACGGGCTCAGGAAACGCCCGCACCATGGCGCACGCTGGCGCCAGCCCAGCGCCAGACGGGATATTCCCCACAGACTCCATGGATTGAAGCCCAGCACCGCCACATGTCCCTCGGGAATCAATACCCGATCCGCCTCACGCAGCACCTGATGCGGCTCGTCGGCAAATGCCAGCACATGGGGCAGCAGCAGCAGATCGATGCTGTCAGCGCCTACCGGCAATGCCTCGGGCAGGCCGACACAAGCTTCACTGCCATCGAGCACCGGCAGGGCCACGGCATTATCGACCAGCACCATACGGTGGGAGATACGCGAGGCGGCGGTCAGATCCACCCCCTGTGGCGCACCCACCTGCAACAGGTGATAACCGAACAGGTTGTACAGGCTGTCATCCAGCAGGCGCTGCTCGCACCCTGCCAGAGTACGACCCAGCGGTGTAGCGTACCATTGGCGCAACCCGGCCCGTGCCTCGTGTCCGGAGGCACAGCGATAGGACTGCAACAGCCGTTTCAGGCTAGCCCACATTGACCCGATACCCCGCCCCTGTCACCATTCGCCCATTATGCTTGATGTTCGCTGCGTCCCCGCCTTTGACGACAATTATATCTGGCTGCCAGGCCTGCCCGGCAGCGGCAAGGTCGCTATCGTCGATCCGGGCGATGCCGAACCGGTGCTGGCCCGCCTGACCGGGGAGGCGCTGGAGCCGGTGGCCATCCTGATCACCCACCATCACGGCGACCATACCGGTGGCATCTGCTCACTGGCACAGCGCTACAACATCCCGGTCTACGGCCCCGCCCGTGAACGCATTCCCGGCCTGACCCATCCGGTGAGCGACGGTGACACGGTAGTACTGGAAGGTCTGGGGCTGGAATTCAGCGTAATGGAGACACCAGGCCATACCCGTGGCCATGCATGCTATGTCGGTCACGGCGTCCTGTTCTGTGGCGATACCCTGTTCACTGCCGGCTGTGGCCGCCTGTTCGAAGGTACACCGCAGCAAATGCATGACTCGCTGAACCGCATTTCCGCCCTGCCCGAGACCACGCTGGTCTACTGTGCCCACGAATATACCGCCGCCAACCTGCGCTTCGCTCTGGTAGTGGAGCCGGACAACGCGGACATCCTGGCACGTATCGATGAGGTGGCACGCCGCCGCGCCCGCCACGAACCTACCGTACCGGCACCGCTGCTGCAGGAACTGAAAACCAATCCCTTCCTGCGCTGTGCCAGCCCTGCCGTGATCAGTGCAGCGGAGCGCTACGCAGGACATGCCCTGGCCGATGGAGCCGCCGTGTTCGCCACCGTGCGCCAGTGGAAAGATGCGCTGGATTAAAACCTTGAACGCACCCAAGCCCTCGGCCTACCATTGCGCCCATACCCTATTGAGAAACACCATGCTACGGACTCTATCCCTTGCCCTGCTCCCGCTCGCTCTGGTCGGCTGCCTGCAACAGCAGGCGCGACACGATACAGCCGACGCCGTGGCTGACACAGTGGCCCGCAGTGAAACCATGGTCAAGGAAGAGCAGGTTGCCCCAGCGCAACCACGCTGGCTGACGGCCGATCTGGCGGCAGAACTCTGCGAACCGCCGCAAGACATGTGGGAGCGGATCCGTGCTGGCATGGCATTGCCGGATCACGACCACCCGGGTATCCGCGCCGATCTGGAATGGTATGCCGGTCACCAGGGCTATCTCGATCGCGTGGTGACTCGTGCCACCCCCTATCTGCATCTGGTAGTGGAGGCGGTAGAAGAACGCAACATGCCAATGGAAATTGTGTTGCTGCCGGTGGTGGAAAGCGCCTTTCAGCCCTTTGCCTATTCTCACGGACGTGCCGCCGGGCTATGGCAGTTCATTCCCGGCACCGGCAAACGCTTCGACCTCAAGCAAAACTGGTGGTATGACGGGCGGCGCGATGTCGCTGCCTCCACCCGCGCCGCCCTCGACTATCTGGAATACCTGCGCGATCACTTCGGCGGCGACTGGCTGCTGGCCCTCGCGGCCTACAATTCAGGCGAGGGAACCGTGCGCCGTGCCGTCACACGCAACAAGGCACGCGGCAAACCCACCGATTTCTGGTCCCTGGATCTGCCGCGTGAAACCCGCGGCTATGTGCCCAAGCTGCTGGCCATTTCACGTCTGGTGACCGACCCTGATTATCATGGGGTCAGCCTGGAGCCCGTGGCCAACGAACCCTTCCTCACCACGGTTGAACTGGACTCGCAGATCGATCTGGCGCTGGCTGCCGAACTCGCGGAAATCTCACTGGAAGAGATCTACCTCTACAATCCGGGGTTCAACCGCTGGGCCACCGATCCGGACGGCCCGCACAACCTGCTGCTGCCCATCGAGCGCATAGCCGGCTTCCAGGAACGTCTGGCCGAATACCCGCCGGAACGGCGCATACGCTGGGAGCGGCATCGCGTCAAGAACGGAGAAAGTCTGCTGCAGATTGCCCAGAATTACCGCACCACCGTGGAGATGCTGAAGAGCGTCAATAACCTGCGCGGCAACACCATCCGTGCCGGCGCCACCCTGACCATCCCGGTGGCGCGGCAACAGCTGGCCAGCTACCGCCTGAGCGAAGAGCAGCGCCTGATCGCCACGCAGAACCAGCCGCGTGAAGGCCGCCGTGTCGAATACCAGGTCAAGGGCGGTGACTCACTGTGGAGCATTGCCCGCCGTTACGATGTCGGGGTCAATGCCCTGGCGCGCTGGAACGGCATGGCGCCGCGCGACCCGCTGATGCCGGGCCGCAAGCTGGTGATCTGGACCGGCTCGGGCGCCAAGGAAGAGGTGGTGGCCGCCAACAATCCCGCCGGCTTCACCCACCCCTTCAGCAGCAGCACCCGCCAGCGCATCGGCTACACCGTGCGCAGCGGTGATTCCCTCGCCACCATTTCACAGCGCTTTCGCGTCAGTGTCGATAATCTCGTCAGCTGGAACAAACTGGACAGCAGGAAATACCTGCAACCGGGTCAACGCCTGACCCTGTATGTGGATGTGATTCGGCAATCGGGGAATCTGTAAAAATACTGTAGGAGCCCACTCCGTGGGCGAATCACTCCGTGGGCGAATATTCTGGCGACGCGTAGGCACCTGACCCAGGCACTGTTCGCCGAGAGGACTCGGCTCCTACCCCCGCTATTTGAACAACGCCGCCGCCAGCAGCCGCTGCGTATATTCATGTTGCGGCGCATCGAACACCCGCTCCGTCTCCCCCGCCTCCACCACCTTGCCGTCGCGCATCACCATGACGCGATGGGCAATGGCGCGTATTACCTTGAGGTCGTGGGAGATGAACAGATAGCTCATGCGGTGCTTGCGCTGCAAGTCGCGCAACAGGGTCAGCACCTGCTTCTGCACCGACACATCCAGTGCGCTGGTGGGCTCGTCCAGCAGGATCAGCTTCGGCTCCAGCACCACGGCGCGGGCAATGGCGATGCGCTGGCGCTGGCCGCCGGAGAACTCATGCGGATAGCGTGGCAGCATGTCCGCGGACAGGCCCACCTCCTCCAGCCCCTGCACGATACGTGCGCGCCGTGCCTGTGCATCCAGTTGCGGGAAATGCAGTGCCAGGCCCTCACCGATGATCTGCTCCACCGTCATGCGCGGTGACAGCGAGGAGTAAGGATCCTGGAACACCACCTGGAACTGGCGCCGCAACGGACGCAGGGCGCGCTGCTGCAAGGTATCCAGGCGCGCACCGTCGAATTCGATGCGGCCCTGACACTCCTGCAGACGCAGCAGGCACATGCCCAGCGTCGACTTGCCCGACCCCGACTCGCCCACCACACCCAGCGTCTCGCCGGGACGCAGTTCGAGCTGCACCTCGTCCACCGCCCGCACCGCACCCACCTGGCGGCGGAAGAAACCGGCCTTGATGGGGAAGTGACAGGACAGCTCACGTGCGGCCAACAGCGGTGGCTGCCCGGCCAGCGCGGCGCGCTCCGCCGCCGCCGGCAACACGTCCGGTTCGCTGGCCAGCAGTTGCCGCGTATAGGGGTGCTGCGGCGCGGCAAACAGCTCGGCCACCGTGCCCTGCTCCACCAGTCGGCCACGCTGCATCACGCACACGCGGCGCGCAAAGTGGCGCACCATGTTGAGGTCGTGGGTGATGAGCAGCACCGCCATGCCGAACTCGCCCTGCAATTCGTCCAGCAGATCGAGGATCTGGCGCTGGATGGTGACATCCAGAGCGGTGGTTGGCTCGTCGGCGATGAGCAGCTTCGGTTTGCAGGCCAGGGCCATGGCGATCATGGCGCGCTGGCGCTGGCCGCCGGACAACTGGTGCGGGAAGGACTCCAGCCGCTGCGCCGGATCGGGAATGCCGACGCGTCCGAGCAACTCGATGGCGCGCTGCCGCGCCGCCCTGCCGTCCAAGCCCTCATGCAACAGCAGCGGTTCGATGATCTGCCGGCCGATGGTATGCAGCGGATTGAGGGCGATCATCGGCTCCTGGAAGATCATGGCGATGTCGCGGCCGCGGATATGACGCATCTCCCCTTCCGACAGCTTCAGCAGCTCACGCCCGGCGAAGCGGATGCTGCCGCCATAGCCGGTGCGCTGCGCCTCGTGCAGGCGCAGGATGGACAGCGCCGTCACCGACTTGCCGGAACCGGATTCGCCCACCAGGGCCAGCTTCTCGCCCGGCTGGATGGCGAAGCTCACCTCCTCCACTACCGTCTGCCGCGCGCCGGCGGCACCGAAGGCGACGCTGAGCTGTTCGATCTGCAGCAACGGTTCCATATCAGCCCTGTCGTGTGTCCAGCGCCGAACGCAGCGCCTCGCCGATGAAGATCAGCAACATCAGTGTATCCACCAACACCACGAAGGTGGTCATCGACAGCCACCAGGCATCGATGCTGTCCTTGCCCTGGGCCAGCAGCTCGCCCAGGCTGGGTGTGGTGGGCGGTACACCGAGGCCGAGGAAGTCCAGGCTGGTCAGCGCCAGCACCGCGCCGCTGACGCGGAACGGCAGGAAGGTAATCACCGGGGTCATGGCATTGGGCAGCAGGTGGCGCCACATGATGGTGCTGTTGGACACGCCCAGTGCGCGCGCCGCGCGCACGTAGTCCATGTTGCGTCCACGCAGGAACTCGGCGCGCACATAGTCGGCCAGCCCCATCCAGCCGAACAGGCTGAGCAGGACGATGAGCAGCAGCAGGCTGGGCTGAAAGATGGAGGCGAAGATGATGAGCAGATACAGCTCCGGCATCGAACCCCACACTTCCATGAAGCGCTGCGCGAAAAGATCGATGCGCCCCCCGAAATAGCCCTGAACGGCGCCGGCCAGAATACCGATGGCGACGCCGACGGCAGTCAACGCCAGGCCGAACAGCACCGAGACGCGGAAGCCATAGATCAGGCGCGCCAGCACGTCGCGGCCGCGATCGTCGGTGCCGAGCAGATTGTCCGCCGACGGCGGCGCCGGGTTGGGCGATTGGGCGAAATAGTTGATGGTGTCGTAGCGATAGGGATTGGGCGGATACAACGCCCAGTTGTCGTCCACGCTCAACTGGTCGCGGATGAACGGATCGAGATAGTCGGTCTCGGTGACGAAGTCGCCGCCGAAGGTGGTCTCCGGGTAGGTGACGAACAGTGGGAAGTAATACTCGCCCTGATACTGCACGACGAGGGGCTTGTCGTTGGACAGCAGTTCCGCCCCCAGGCTGAGCACGAACAGAATGCTGAACAACCACAGGCTGTAGTAGCCGCGGCGGTTGCTCTTGAAGCGGTGCCAGGCGCGCTGCGCGGCGGTGGCCTGCGGCGGACGTGACTCGGCGTCGAGCTGGAGTACTGCGCTGCCCTGTAACTGGCTCATTGTTTCACCGACTCGAACTGAATGCGCGGGTCGACCAGCACATAGCAGATGTCGGTGAGCAGCTTGCCCACCAGGCCGATCAGGGTGAACAGATACAGCGTGCCCATCACCACCGGATAGTCGCGCTTCATCACCGCGTCATAGGACAGCAGGCCGATGCCGTCGAGGGAGAAGATGGTCTCGATGAGCAGACTGCCGGTGAAGAAGGCCGCCAGGAAGGCGCCGGGAAAGCCGGTGATGAGCGGGATGATGGCATTGCGGAACACATGGCGGTACAGCACGGCGTTCTCGCTCAACCCCTTGGCGCGTGCGGTCAGTACATATTGCTTGCGGATCTCCTCCAGAAAGCTGTTCTTGGTCAGCATGGTCATCACCGCAAAGCTGCCCACCACCGAGGCGGTGACCGGCAGCACCATGTGCCACAGGTAATCCAGCACCTTGCCGCCCGTCGACAGCTCCTCCCAGTTGTCCGAGGTCAGCCCGCGCAGCGGGAACACATCCCAGAAGCTGCCGCCGCCGAACAGCACCAGCAAGGTGATGCCGAGCACGAAACCGGGGATGGAATAGCCGATGAGGATCAGCGTGCTGGTGGCGATGTCGAACGGCGTGCCGTCGCGCACCGCCTTGGCCACGCCGAGCGGCACGGAGATGAGATAGGTGAGGAAAAAGGTCCACATGCCGAGGCTGATGGATACCGGCAACTTGGACAGCACCAGTTCCAGCACCGACTGGTGATGAAAATAGCTGTCGCCCAGATTGAAGGTGACGTAGTTGCCCAGCATCTCCACGAAGCGCTGCCAGGCCGGCTTGTCGAAACCGTAATAGGCCTTCAGCTCCGCCAGCCGCTCACTGTCCAGTCCCTGCGCACCGCGATACAGGCCCTGGATGCCGGCGCTCGCTTCGCCCTGCGCCCCCTGCCCCTTGAGCTGCGCCACCAGTTGCTCCACCGGCCCGCCGGGCACGAACTGAATGACGATGAAGGTGATCAGCAATACCCCGATGAGGGTGGGGATCATCAGCAACAGGCGCTTGAGTATGTAGGCTGCCATCAGCGCTGCCCCTCCTTGCTCCACCAGGTACTCAGCATCCAGCTCGATGCGTTGTAATACAGCGGCAACTGCTGCGGCAGGCCGAAGCGATCCCAGTAGGCGACGCGATGGGTACCGATATACCAGTGCGGCACCAGATATTCACCCCACAGCAGCACCCGATCCAGCGCGTGCACCGCGCTCACCAGTGCCGCACGATCGCGCGCGTAGATCACCTGCTCCACCAGCGCATCCACCACCGGAGCCTGAATGCCAATGAGATTGCGCGTGCCCTCCTGCGTCGCCGCCGAGGAATGGAACATTCCAATCAGTTCGTTGCCGGGCGACTGCGACTGGCCGAAGCCGGCCACCACCATATCGTAGTCATAGGTATCGATGCGACGCTGGTACAGCGCCGGGTCCACCGTGCGGTAGCTCACCGTGATGCCCAGCTTGCCCAGATTGCGTGCATAGGGGGCAACGATGCGCTCGAACCCCTTCTGCACCAGCATGATATCGAAGTGGAACGGTTCCCCCGCGGCGTTGCGCAGTGCACCGTCACGGAAATCCCAGCCGGCCTCGTGCAGCAGCGCCTTGGCCTGGCGCAGGTTGTCGCGCAGGCTGTGCGGCGGCTCGGTACCGGGCGGCAGCCAGGGCCGCTGGAACAGCTCCGGCGACAACTGCGCGCGGAACGGCTCCAGCAGGGCCAGTTCGGCACCCTCAGGCACGCCGCGCGCGGCCAGTTCGCTGTTGCTGAAATAACTGTCGCAGCGCTCATACTGGTTATAGAACAGATTGCGGTTGGACCACTCGAAGTCCAGCGCCAGCGTCAGGGCGCGGCGCACGCGGATATCCTGGAACAGCGGTCGGCGCAGGTTGAACACGAAGCCCTGCATGCCGGCGTTGTTGTGATGCTCCAGTTCGGTCTTGACGATGCGGCCGTCGCGGAACTTGCTGCCGACGTAATCGCGCGCCCAAGTCTTGGAGTTGTATTCGGCGATGAAGTCGAATTCGCCGGCCTTGAACGCCTCCAGCGCCACGGTGAAATCACGGTAGAACTTGAAGGTGACCCGGTCGAAGTTGTACATGCCGCGGCGCACGTTGAGATCGCGCGCCCAGTAATCGGGATTGCGCACGAAGGTGATGTACTTGCCCAGCTCGTATTTCTCGATACGGTAGGGCCCGCTGGTGAGCGGCTCCACCAGGGCCATCCTGTCAAAATCACGCTCGCCGACCCAGGCACGGGAGAAGATGGGTATCTGACCGGCGATCATGTGCAGTTCGGGATTGACGCGCGCGAAGTCGAAGCGCACGGTGCGTTCGTCCAGCACCACCGCCCGTTCGATATCGCCCCAGTAGAAGCGATACTGCGGATGCCCCTTGTCGCGCAGGGTCTCGAAGGAAAATTTCACATCGGCGGCGGTCACCGGCGTGCCGTCGTGGAAACGCGCCTGCGGATTGAGACGGTAGGTCACCGAACGACGATCGGGCGCCAATGCCACATCCTCCGCCAGCAGGCCGTACTGACTGAACGGCTCGTCCAGGCTGCCCTCCATCAGGGTCTCGAACATCAGGTCGCTGAGGCCGGCTGCGGACTGCCCCTTGAGGGTGAACGGATTGAGGCTGTCGAAACCGCTGACGGACGACAGGTTGATGCTGCCGCCCTTGGGGGCGGCGGGATCGACGTAGTGAAAGTGGGAAAAGCCCGGCGCATAGGCCGGCGTATAACCCAGCGCCTGGGCCGGTGCCGCCAGCACCGGCGCGGCGCCGCCCAGCAGCAACAGGAGCAATACAAGGCGATACATGGGCATGCTCAATGCAACGGGGTCTGCGACATGGGGGAGTAGTGCCGGTGGTTCATTGTTATGGTTCGGTTGTATGATGAACCCGCAAGGTGCAGGGCGAAGCCGCATGGTAGTACGAGCCTCCCTGCCGGAACAACTGGAGTTCGCCATGGGTTTTTTGCAGGGCAAACGCGCGCTCATCGTCGGGCTGGCCAACAACCATTCCATCGCCTGGGGCATCGCCGGCGCAATGCGGCGTGAAGGCGCCGAACTGGCCTTTACCTATCAGAGCGACAAGCTGGCGGACCGCATCGCAGCACTGGCCGCCACCCTGGACTCTGACATCACGCTGCGCTGCGACGTCAGCCGCGATGCTGATATCGAACAGGTGTTCAACCATCTCGATGACTATTGGGACCATCTGGACATCATCGTCCACTCCGTCGCCTTTGCCCCCGCCGGCCAGCTGGAGGGCAATTACATAGACGACGTCACCCGCGAAGGGTTCCGCATCGCCCACGACATCAGCTCCTACAGCTTCGTCGCCCTGACCAAGGCGGCGCGGCCCATGCTGCGACCGGGCAGTGCCCTGCTCACCGTCAGCTATCTGGGCGCCGTGCGCGCCGTGCCGCACTACAACGTGATGGGCCTGGCCAAGGCCAGCCTGGAGGCCAATGTGCGCTATATGGCGGCGGCCCTCGGCCCGGAGCAGATCCGCGTCAATGCCATTTCCGCAGGCCCCATCAAGACCGCCGCCGCCAAGGGCATCAGCGACTTCAACCAGATGCTGGACTACGGCGCGCGCAACGCGCCGCTGCGCCGCAATGTCACCGGCGAAGAGGTGGGCAACGCCGCCGCCTTTCTCTGCTCCGATCTGGCCTCCGGCATCAGCGGCGACGTGCTCTACGTCGATGCCGGCTACCACGTGCAGGCCATGGCCCTGCCCGACGACGACTGAATCAGCCTGCCGCCTTTTCCGGCAAAATCCCCTCTTCCCCTTCCAGTCGCGCAATGATCACGGCACCGCAGGAGTCGCTGTAGACATTCACCGCCGTGCGGCACATATCCAGCACGCGATCCACCGCCAGGATCAGGGCGATACCCTCCAGCGGCAGGCCGATACTGCCCAGTATGACGGCGATGGCCACCAGGCTGGCAGCAGGAATGCCGGCCACGCCGATAGACGTGAGCAGCGCCACCAGCACGATGGTGAACTGCACGCCGAAGCTC
Source organism: Thiohalomonas denitrificans (assembly GCA_020725115.1). Taxonomy (GTDB): domain Bacteria; phylum Pseudomonadota; class Gammaproteobacteria; order Thiohalomonadales; family Thiohalomonadaceae; genus Sulfurivermis; species Sulfurivermis denitrificans_A. The sequence continues at coordinate 3,069 of DYFR01000027.1, read as the reverse complement.
AGCTCCAGGCCATAGGCCTGGGCAATGAACATCGCCGCCACGCACTCGTACAGCGCGGTACCGTCCATGTTGACCGTTGCACCCAGCGGCAGCACAAAGCTGCTGGTGCGATTGGACACACCGGCATTCTTTTCCACACACTCCAGAGTGAGCGGCAAGGTGGCGGAAGATGAGGCGGTGGAAAAGGCCGTCAGCAGCGCCGGCGCCATGGCCTGGTAGTGGCGCAGCGGGTTGACCCGCCCGACAAAACGCAGCAACAGCGGCAGAATGACAAGGAAATGCACCGCCAGCGCCGCCAGGACGGTAAAGAAGAACCAGGCCAGCGGTGCGAAGGCCGCGAATCCCGTATCGGCCACCACCCGTGCCACCAGGGCGAACACGCCGAGGGGGGCAAAACGGATCACCCATTCGGTGATCAGCATCATCACCTTGAACACGCCGTGCCAGAAGTTGTACTGCACCTCGGCATAGGCCGTGCCGATACGCGTCATGAAATAGCCATACAGCAGGCTGAAGAAGATCAGTCCCAGCATCTGCCCTTCGGCTGCCGCCGCGACGATGTTCACCGGCACCATGCGCAGAAACACATCCACCACATCGCCGGCATCGCGTCCCGCCACCGTGTCCAGGACCGAATGATTTTCCGTCACCAGACCCAGCCGCTGTTGTGCCGGTTCGCCATCGACGATGCCGGGAGCAATCATGTTGACCAGCAACAGACCGACCAGGATCGCCAGCAGGCTGGTCGTCATGTAGTACAGCAGGGTGCGGCCGCCGAGGCGGCCAAGGGCGGAAGAGGAACCGATGCCGGCAATACCGCTGATGATCGAGGCCATGATCAACGGCACGATCAACATCTTCAGAGCATTGAGGAACAGGGTGCCGACGAAGTCGAACACCTGATAGAAGGTAATGCCAAACAGCCCCCCGTCCCGACCGGCCAGGAGGCCGGCAGGCACAGCGAGCGCCAGTGCGATAAGTATCTGCCAGTGAAGCTTGAGTTTCAGCAGACTCATCGCAAAGGTCAGTCGTTATGGTTGTTGCGAGGGACGGTTTATTTTTGAACCGGCCCGTATGCCGCTCAAAACGGCAGCAAAGGCGGCATCACCTGCCGCGCGCTCCAAATCGCCAGCAGTACCGTCTTCGCCATCCAGCACCTCACCATCACGCACGGCATACAATGCGACCACGGCAATATCGCCGGAGGCAGTAACCGCTTGCTCCCAGCGTACTTGTCCGGCCTCAGGCCGCGGCATAGCGAATACTCTGCGCAATACTGCTGGCTCAATAGTGGCGCTTTCGCGGGATACACCTTCGGTGCGCTGCCACTTGGCACGGGCACCCTTGGCTACCAGCACCGGATCGCCGCCTTGCTGCAACTGCTGCTGCAAGGCAGCCGCCGCTTCACGCGCAGCATCAGCGGCCTTGTCACGCCGCAAGCGAGTAATGATTTCCTCGCGCACGCTGTCAAGCGGACGACGCATTTCCGGCTGATGCTGCAACACGCGCAGCACCACCATGTGATTGCGCTCGACATCAATCGCCTCACTGTTGTTGCCGCGAGCCAACACATCCTCGCTGAAAGCTGCATTCACCAATTTTGGATTGGCCAGCAGCCCACTGCCACCACGACGGGTAAACGGTTCACTCTTCAGTACGGGAAGGGCAAGCTGCTGTGCTGCCTCTTCCAGGGTGTCGGGATGTTCATAGGTAAGATTGGCCAACTGCTCCGCCTGTTCGTAGAACTGCTGCTCGGCACGCTCTGTGCGAATTTCGTCCAGTATCTGCTCACGCACTGCGGCAAACGGTTTGGTGTCGCCACCGCGTACCGCCTCCAGACGAATCAGGTGGTAGCCAAACGCACTTCGCACCGGCTCACTCAGTTCTTTCGGCTTGAGAGCGAAGGTGGCGTCCTCGAATGCCTTGTCCATCACGCCACGACCAAAAAACCCCAAATCGCCGCCCTCGGCCGCCGATCCCGGATCCTGCGATGACTTGCGCGCCACATCCTCAAACGAGGCGCCACCACGTAACTGCACCAGAAGTTTATCTGCCTCAGCACGCGCCGCCTGCTCCGTAGCGGCATCGGCTCCGGCCTCGACACGGATCAGTATGTGGCGGGCATGGCGTTCTTCCGGCGTGGTGTAGTTGGTCAGCTGCGCCTGGTAACGCGCCCGCAGTTCATCCTCGCCCACCGTAATACCCTTGCTGATATGCGCGGCGGAAAGTTCGAGATAAGCCACACTAACCTGCTCGGGCTGCATAAACAGCGCGCCCTGCGCATCATAAAAAGCCTGTATCTCTTCTTTCCCTACCTGAGCCTTGGCGACAAAATCCGCCAACGGCAACAACAGGAAACCAATATCGCGCTGCTGGCCCAGCAGTTGCTGCATGGCACGCCGCTCCGCCGGTGTGGCAAAATCGCTGCGTGCAATGCCGGCATACAGTTGCTGGGTCAGCATGTCACGACGAAGATCTGCCTCGAAACCTGCCGGCACCATGCCACGTGTGCGCAATGCGCCCTCATAGGCCTGCTGGGAAAATTGCCCATCCTGCTGGAATACCGGTACGCCATGGATGGTGGCGGCCAACAGAGCATCACCGATACGCATGCCGCTATCGTTCGCTGTCTGCACCAGCAACTCCTGTTCGATCAGGCCATCCAGCACCTGCTGCCGCATCTGTTCTTCAGGAAACATCTCCGGACGATAGTTGGCACCCAACATTTCACGCAAGCGTTGCTGCTGCTGGTAAAACGCCTGCTGCAACCGTTGCTGCGGAATCTCTATGTCATTGACCTTGGCAGCAGGTATCTCCTTGCCACCGTCGAAATACTGATTGATGCCCCATAAGGCAAAGGGAATGATGAGTAGAGTTACGATGACCCAGGCAATCCAACTCTGGGCGCGTTCACGAATGAATTGCAGCATGGCAGTTGTGCCCCTACGCTGGCGGTTAATGTTTTGTTCCCAGAAAAAAGAAAAGGGCGCACGTTGCGGTGCGCCCTTTTGCTAGTGGCGGAGTGGACGGGACTCGAACCCGCGACCCCCGGCGTGACAGGCCGGTATT
>DYFR01000026.1 GCA_020725115.1 Thiohalomonas denitrificans | reverse complement strand
ACGGCGACGTGGTGTTCTCCGAATTCTACAACTACAACATCAACCGCCTGACCCGTGATGGCACCTACATCGAACACCTGATCAACGTCGATGAGCGGCAGGGAACGCGGGAGGTGAAAACGGGCGAGGTCTGTTACATCCAGTTTGCGGCCCGTATAATCTCCAAGAAAGAGATGGATAGAAGGCGCGCCGAGGAGGTACGTAGCAGTCGCTTCAAGCCTGACGGTAAGGGTACCGAAAAGCTGGTCGAACAGAAGTGCCTGGTCTGCCACGATGCCCGCCGCCTGCTGCTGTCGCGGCGTAGCGACTGGACGCCAAGTATTACCCGCATGCACTCCTACCGGGACGTGCGCAACGTTGAACCGCTGACTGAGGAAGAGACGATACGGTTAGTGTGGTATTTCAATAAATACTACGGGTTGCGCTGAATTACACCATCTAGGGTTCCCGGGCCATGCAAGCCGATATGTAATGGTAAGGTGCGTTTTGCCACGAAGCTGTAAGTAGGCGCTCACGTTGATTGGCTTATCGATGGGGAAATCAATGGGCGCATAAATTGCACGTTTACGCGCCTTCCGTTACAATTCGCTCCCACCTGAACGCCCGGCCTTAGCTGCCTGTCATACCCGGTGAGGTCCGCGACCTTTCCGCCGTGACCGGGCGCGCCGCCCGCGGCCATTCATCTGAATCCGAGCGGGAAGGGTCCACACAGGGCCCTTCCCGCTTTGCACATATAGACTAGACGTACTTGGAGGCTACCTTGCGGCAACCGGCCCTGCTGGCTCTGGCGGACGGCTCCCTGTTCTGGGGCGAATCGATTGGTGGCGATGGCCAGACTGTCGGCGAGGTGGTATTCAATACTGCCCTCACCGGCTATCAGGAGATCCTCACCGACCCTTCCTATGCCCGCCAGATCGTCACCCTGACCTATCCCCACATCGGCAACGTCGGTACCAATGACGAGGACGAGGAGTCCTCCCATGTGTTCGCCGCCGGCCTGGTAATACGCGAACTGTCGGCCATCGCCAGCAACTGGCGCAGCCAGATGCCGCTGGATGAGTACCTGCGCAAGCACAAGGTGGTGGCCATCCACGGCATCGATACCCGCCGCCTGACGCGCATCCTGCGCGAAAAGGGTGCCCAGAGCGGTTGCATCGTGGCCGGCGACAATATTGACGCCGATGCCGCCCTGGCCGCCGCCCGTGCCTTCCCCGGTCTCAAGGGCATGGATCTGGCCAAGGAAGTCTGCACCCACATGCCTTATGAATGGGCGCAGGGCAGCTGGACCCTCGAAGGCGGCCTGCCGACCCATCCCGAGCCGCTGGAGGAGAAGCTGCCCTGGCATGTGGTGGCTTTCGACTACGGCGTGAAGCGCAACATCCTGCGCATGCTGGTGGATCGCGGTTGCCGCGTCACCGTGCTGCCGGCGCAGACCCCGGCGGACGAGGTGATGAAGTTGAAGCCGGACGGGGTGTTCCTGTCCAACGGCCCCGGCGACCCGGAGCCCTGCGACTACGCCATCAAGGCCATCAAGACCATCGTCGATGCAGGCATCCCCACCTACGGCATCTGCCTCGGCCATCAACTGCTGGCGCTGGCCTCCGGCGCGCGCACGGTGAAGATGAAGTTCGGCCACCACGGCGCCAATCACCCGGTGCAGGACCTGGACAGCAGGCAGGTGATGATCACCAGCCAGAACCACGGCTTTGCCGTGGACGAAGCCACCCTGCCGGCCACCCTGAAGGCGACCCACCGCTCGCTGTTCGACGGCTCGCTGCAGGGCATCCACCGCACCGACAAGCCGGCCTTCAGCTTCCAGGGCCACCCCGAGGCGAGCCCCGGCCCGCACGACGTGGCGCCGCTGTTCGACCACTTCGTTGAATTGATGAAACAACAGGGAGTCCGCAAATAAACGCGAATGGACGCAAATAGGAAAAGGATTTCCGAACGGGTAATCGGCTGCGCATTCGAGGTGAGCAACACCTTGGGGGCCGGGTTCCTGGAAAATGTTTATGAAAACGCGTTGGCTGTGGAGTTCGCCCGTGCGGGAATCAGCTTTGGCAGGCAACAGGGCTTGTCTGTCAGTTACAAGGGTGAGTTTATCGGCCAATACGTGGCAGATTTCCTGGTGGAAAAGTGCTTGATTGTCGAAATAAAGGTGTTGTCACGGTTGGTTGCGGAGCACGAAGCCCAAGTCATGGATTACCTGAAAGCCACTGGGTTGTCGGTGGGATTGTTGTTGAATTTCGGGACTCCTCGTCTGGGCGTACGGCGGATTGTATGGGGCCACGATGACAATCAAGCGGTTTAAAGATTTTATTTGCGTCCATTCGCGTTCATTTGCGGACTGAAAATTTACCTATATGCCTAAACGTACAGACATCCAGAGCATCCTGATCATCGGCGCCGGCCCCATCGTCATCGGCCAGGCCTGCGAGTTCGACTACTCCGGCGCCCAGGCGTGCAAGGCGCTGAAGGAGGAGGGCTACCGGGTCATCCTGGTCAACTCCAACCCGGCCACCATCATGACCGACCCGGAGATGGCCGACGCCACCTACATCGAGCCCATCGTCTGGCCGACGGTGGCCAAGATCATCGAGAAGGAGCGGCCCGACGCGCTGCTGCCCACCATGGGTGGCCAGACCGCGCTCAACTGCGCGCTGGATCTCGCCAAGCACGGCGTGCTGGAACAGTTCGGCGTGGAGATGATCGGCGCCAGCCGCGACGCCATCGACAAGGCCGAGGACCGCGACCGCTTCCGCAAGGCGATGCGCAAGATCGGCCTCGACATGCCGCGCTCGGCCATCGCCCACAGCATGGAAGAGGCGCTGCAGGTGCAGGCGCAGATCGGCTTCCCCACCATCATCCGTCCGTCCTTCACCATGGGCGGTTCCGGCGGCGGCATCGCCTACAATCGCCAGGAGTTCATGGAGATCTGCGAACGCGGCCTTGATCTCTCGCCCACCAACGAGCTGCTCATCGAGGAGTCGGCGCTGGGCTGGAAGGAATACGAGATGGAGGTGGTGCGCGACCGCAAGGACAACTGCATCATCATCTGCTCCATCGAGAACCTGGACCCCATGGGCGTGCACACCGGCGACTCCATCACCGTCGCCCCGGCACAGACCCTGACCGACAAGGAATACCAGATCATGCGCGACGCCTCCCTGGCGGTGCTGCGCGAGATCGGCGTCGATACCGGCGGTTCCAACGTGCAGTTCGCCATCAATCCGGAAGACGGTCGCATGATCATCATCGAGATGAACCCGCGCGTGTCCCGCTCTTCGGCCCTGGCCTCCAAGGCCACCGGCTTCCCCATCGCCAAGGTGGCGGCCAAGCTGGCCGTCGGCTATACGCTGGACGAGTTGCAGAACGACATCACCGGCGGTGCCACCCCGGCCTCGTTCGAGCCGTCCATCGACTACGTGGTCACCAAGGTGCCGCGTTTCACCTTCGAGAAATTCCCCAAGGCCGATGCGCGCCTCACCACCCAGATGAAGTCGGTGGGCGAGGTGATGGCCATCGGCCGCACCTTCCAGGAATCGCTGCAGAAGGCCTTGCGCGGCCTGGAAACCGGCAAGGACGGTTTCGACGAGGTGCTCGACATCACCGCCGAGAACGCCATGGATCGGCTGCGCCAGGAACTGCGTGTGCCGAGCGCCGAGCGGTTGTGGTACGTGGGCGATGCCTTCCGCACCGGCATGAGCGTGGAAGAGGTGCACAGCCTGACCAAGATCGACCCCTGGTTCCTGGTGCAGATCGAGGAGCTGATCGCGCTGGAGAAAGAGGTACGCGCCAAGGGCATCGACGGCCTGGACAAGGCGGTCATGTACCAGCTCAAGCGCAAGGGTTTTTCCGATCGCCGCCTGGCCCATCTGGTCGGCGTACGCGAGGGCGTGCTGCGCAACCGGCGCCACCAGCTCGGCGTGCGCCCGGTGTACAAGCGCGTCGACACCTGCGCCGCGGAATTCTCCACCTCCACCGCCTACATGTACTCCACCTACGAGGAGGAGTGCGAGGCGCAGCCGACGCAGCGCAACAAGATCATGGTGCTGGGCGGCGGTCCGAACCGCATCGGCCAGGGCATCGAGTTCGACTACTGCTGCGTGCACGCGGCGCTCGCCATGCGCGAGGATGGCTATGAGACCATCATGGTCAACTGCAATCCGGAGACCGTGTCCACCGACTACGACACCTCCGATCGCCTGTACTTCGAGCCGCTGACCCTGGAAGACGTGCTGGAAGTGATTCACCTGGAGCAGCCCAAGGGCGTCATCGTGCAGTACGGCGGCCAGACCCCGCTCAAGCTGGCGCGCGACCTGGAGGCCGCCGGGGCGCCGATCATCGGCACCACGCCGGACTCCATCGACCTCGCCGAAGACCGCGAGCGCTTCCAGAAGATGATCGACAAGCTGGGCCTGCGCCAGCCGCCCAACCGCACCGCGCGCAATCCCGAAGACGCCGTGCGCCTGGCCGAGGAGATCGGCTATCCGCTGGTGGTGCGCCCGTCCTATGTGCTGGGCGGCCGCGCCATGGAGATCGTCTACAACGAGGCCGAGCTGCGCACCTACATGCGCGATGCGGTGAAGGTCTCCAACGAATCGCCGGTGCTGCTGGATCGCTTCCTCGATGATGCGGTCGAGGTGGATGTGGACGCCATTTGCGACGGCCAGGACGTGCTCATCGGCGGCATCATGGAGCACATCGAACAGGCCGGCGTGCACTCCGGCGACTCCGCCTGTTCGCTGCCGCCCTATAACCTGTCCGCCAAGGTGCAGGATGAGCTGCGCGTGCAGACACGGGCCATGGCCAGGGAACTGAAGGTGGTCGGCCTGATGAACACCCAGTTCGCCATCAAGGGCGATACGGTCTACGTGCTGGAGGTCAATCCGCGTGCCTCGCGCACCGTGCCCTTCGTCTCCAAGGCCACCGGCATGTCGCTGGCCAAGATCGCCGCGCGTTGCATGGTGGGCCAGAGTCTGGTCAGTCAGAATGCGACGCGCGAGGTGGTGCCGGATTACTATTCGGTGAAAGAGGCGGTGTTCCCCTTCATCAAGTTCCCCGGCGTCGACCCGATCCTCGGTCCCGAGATGAAATCCACCGGCGAGGTGATGGGCGTGGGCCGCAGTTTTGCCGAGGCCTATTACAAGTCGCAGATCGGCGCCGGCGTACTGCTGCCCAAGGGCGGCAAGGCCTTCGTCAGCGTGCGCGACGCAGACAAACAGGGCATCGTGCAGGTGTGTCGTTATCTGGTGGAGCTGGGCTTCGAGATCCTGGTCACCCGCGGTACCGGCCGCGTGCTGGACGAGGTGGGTATCCCCTATACCCGCGTCAACAAGGTGACCGAGGATCGGCCGCACATCGTCGACATGATCAAGAATGACGAGGTCAGCTTCATCGTCAACACCACCGAGGACAAGCAGGCCGTGGCCGATTCCTTCCTGATCCGCCGTGAGGCCCTGCAGCACAAGGTGACCTACACCACTACCCTGGCCGGCGCGCTTGCCACCGCCAAGGCGCTGATGCAGCGCGATATCGGCAGCGTCAACCGGATCCAGGATCTGCATCTGGAGCTGCAGCAATGAACAAGACCCCGATGACTGTGCGCGGTGCCGAGCGCCTGCGCGACGAACTGAATGAACTGAAGAGTGTGGCGCGTCCGCGAGTGATCGAGGCCATTGCCGAGGCGCGTGCCCACGGCGACCTGAAGGAAAACGCCGAGTATCACGCCGCACGTGAGCAGCAGGGCTTCATCGAAGGTCGTATCCAGGAGATCGAGGGCAAGCTGTCCAATGCCCAGATCATCGATCCCTCTGCCCTCAATGCCGGCGGCAAGGTGGTGTTCGGCGTGACCGTGGTGCTGGTGGAAATGGATACCGAGGACGAGGTGACCTACCAGATCGTCGGCGAGGACGAGGCCGATATCAAGCAGGGCCGCATCTCCGTCACCTCGCCGGTGGCCCGCGCCCTGATCGGCAAGGAAGAGGGCGACATCGCCCAGGTACAGGCGCCGGGTGGCCTGCGCGAGTACGAAATCGTCGAAGTACGCTACGAATAAAATTCAAGATTCAAAATTTCAAATTGAAAATTGAACGACGGCGCGCCGGGTGGTCTATGTTTTTGAATTTTGAATTATGTTTTTGATCGGCGAACGTATTCTCCTCACCCTCTGGGTCGGCGCCCTGTGGGCCATCGGCTATCTGGCGGTGCCGACGCTGTTTGCCCTGCTGGATGACCGTGTTCTCGCCGGCATGCTGGCCGGGCGCATGTTTACCCTGGTGAGTTTTCTCGGCCTGGTTTGCGGCACCTTGTTGCTGCTCGGCACCGGTTTGCGCCAGGGGTGGTTGGTATTGCGCAGTGTGCGGGCCTGGCTGCTGCTGGTGATGTTGTTGCTGGTGGTGGCAGGTGAGTTCGGCTTGCAGCCGCTGATGGCGCAACTGAAGGCGCAGGGACTGGCGGAGGGAAGTGCGCAAGCGGCACAGTTCGCCCGTTTGCACGGCATTGCTTCAATTATTTATCTGTTCAATAGCCTGTGCGGCTTGCTGTTGGTGGGGTTGGGTGAACACCCTGCAGGTCGGATTGGCGCAGCGTAATCCGACGTTGTGGAGTTTCAGGAGAGTTGCAGTCGCGGCTTTTCTGCGCGGCGGTAGAGTACCGCAACATGGCCGATGGTCTGCACCAGTTCACCGCGGCTTTTGTCGCACAGCTCGACGATCATGGCCTGGCGTGCCGCACGATCCTCTCCGTTGACCCGCACCTTGATCAGCTCGTGGTGTTCCAGGGTCGCATCCAGCTCCTGCAGCAGTGACGCGCTTACGCCCGCATTGCCGACGATGATTACCGGTTTGAGGGCGTGGGCCAGTTTGCGCAGATGGCGCTTTTGCGCTTGGGTCAGGGCCATGATTGACGGATACTCCTGTAAAAGGGCGCATAGTGTAGCGCGGAACCGCCGGGTGGTAATAGCGGCGGACGGTTTGATGCAGAGGGTGATGGGTGGATGAAGCGCAGCAAAAGCAGTAGCCGCTGGCTCAAGGAACATTTCGATGACCTGTATGTGAAACGGGCCCAGCAGGAGGGCTACCGGTCACGGGCGATCTACAAGCTGCTGGAAATCAATGAAAAGGAGCGTCTGCTCAAGCCGGGCATGACGGTGGTCGATCTCGGTGCGGCTCCCGGCAGCTGGTCGCAGCTGGCCGCCGACATCGTCGGCAAGCATGGCCGGGTGGTGGCGCTGGACATCCTGCCGATGGATCCGCTGCCCGGGGTGGAGATCGTCGAGGGCGACTTCCGCGAGGAGACGGTGCTGCAGCAGTTGCTGGCACTTATCGGCGAGCGGCCGGTGGACGTTGTATTGTCCGATATAGCCCCCAATATCAGTGGCATGGCCTCGGTGGATCTGCCGCGCGCCATGTATCTGGTGGAGCTGGCGCTGGAACTGTGCCGCACGGTGCTGAAGCCGGGCGGTGATTTCGTCGTCAAGGTGTTTCAGGGGCCCGGTTCGGATCAGTTCGTACAGGCCTTGCGCAAGAGCTTCGCCAAGGTGGTGATTCGCAAGCCGGCGGCCTCGCGGCCGCGTTCGCGCGAGGTTTATATGGTGGCCAGGAACTATTCCGTGTAGTACCGTACTCTAATCGCTGGCAGGTATGCCGTGCTGCGACAAGCTGGAGACGAATTTTGAACGACATCGCAAAAAACATTATTCTGTGGGTGGTTATTGCCGTTATCCTGATGACGGTGTTCAATAACTTTGGCCAGCAGCGCCAGGTCAGCCAGCCTCTGGAGTATTCCCAGTTCATCTCCGACATTCGCGCCGGACGCATCAAGAGCGTGGAGATCGAGGGCCGTACCGTCATTGGTACACGGCAGGATGGTGAGCGCTTCATGACCTACACCCCCGATGACCCGGGCCTGATGGCCGATCTGCTCAACAGCAATGTGCGTGTGGTGGCCAAGCCGCCCGAGAGCCAGGGCCTGCTGACCCAGATTTTCATTTCCTGGTTCCCCATGCTGCTGCTCATCGGCGTGTGGATATTCTTCATGCGGCAGATGCAGGGCGGCGGCGGTGGCCGTGGTGCCATGTCCTTCGGCAAGAGCCGCGCCCGTCTGCTGGGTGAGGATCAGGTGAAGGTGACCTTTGCCGACGTGGCTGGCGTGGAAGAGGCCAAGGATGAGGTGGGCGAGCTGGTGGAATTCCTGCGCGACCCCTCCAAGTTCACCAAGCTGGGCGGCAAGATCCCACGCGGTGTGCTGATGGTCGGTGCGCCGGGTACCGGCAAGACCCTGCTGGCCAAGGCCATCGCCGGCGAGGCGCGGGTGCCGTTCTTCACCATTTCCGGTTCCGATTTCGTCGAGATGTTCGTCGGCGTCGGTGCCTCGCGTGTGCGTGACATGTTCGAGCAGGCGAAGAAGCATGCGCCCTGCATCATCTTCATCGATGAAATCGATGCCGTGGGTCGCCATCGCGGCGCCGGTCTGGGCGGCGGTCATGACGAGCGTGAGCAGACCCTGAACCAGCTGCTGGTGGAAATGGACGGTTTCGAGGGCAACGAGGGCGTCATCGTCATCGCCGCCACCAACCGTCCCGATGTACTGGACCCTGCACTGCTGCGCCCGGGCCGCTTCGATCGCCAGGTGGTGGTGCCGCTGCCCGACGTGCGTGGCCGCGAGCAGATACTGAAGGTACACATGCGCAAGGTGCCGACGGCCAGTGATGTCAATGCATCCATTATTGCCCGCGGCACGCCCGGTTTTTCCGGTGCCGATCTGGCCAACCTGGTCAATGAGGCGGCCTTGTTTGCTGCACGCTCCAGCAAGACGCTGGTGGGTATGGGCGAGTTCGAGCGTGCCAAGGACAAGATCATGATGGGCGCCGAGCGCAAGTCCATGGTGATGAGCGAGGACGAGAAGAAACTGACCGCCTATCACGAGGCCGGCCATGCCATCGTCGGCCGTCTGGTGCCGGATCACGATCCGGTGCACAAGGTGTCCATCATCCCGCGTGGCCGCGCGCTCGGCGTGACCCTGTTCCTGCCGGAACAGGATCGCTACAGCTACAGCAAGCAGCGTCTGGAGAGCCAGATTTCCAGCCTGTTCGGCGGACGTATCGCCGAGGAACTGATCTTCGGTCCGGAGAAGGTGACCACCGGTGCCTCCAACGATATCCAGCGCGCCACCGAACTGGCCCGCAATATGGTGACCAAGTGGGGCCTGTCGGAAAAGCTGGGGCCGCTGACCTACACCGAGGAGGAGGGCGAGGTGTTCCTCGGCCGTTCGGTGACCCAGCACAAGAACGTCTCCGACGAGACCGCACACATCATCGACGAGGAAGTGCGCCTGTTCATCGATCGCAATTACGAGCGCTCCAGACGTATCCTGATCGAGAATACGGACAAGCTGCATAGCATGGCCGATGCATTGATGAAGTATGAAACCATCGACCTGGATCAGATCAACGACATCATGGACGGCAAGACACCGCGTCCGCCGGTGGACTGGACTGATCACGAGCCCAAATCCGGTACCGGCAGCACCGCAGACAAGGATGATACCGCCGGCGGTACGTTGGGCGATCCGGCCAGTCAGCACTAAACGAGCGGTTTTGCCGCAGGATAAAGACCGGCAGCGCAAGCTGCCGGTTTTTTTTCATCCGGCGTAATGGGGACGCAGCAGCCTTTCGTACAAGGTGTGCGCCGCTGTTTCCAGCGGATGATGGGCCTGCCGGTGCAGGGCCAGCAGATAGTCCGCGGCATCTGTCGCCTCATCCAGTTGCTGCGGCGTCCAGGCCGGGAACTCCTCACCGCGGCGACGTGCCCTCCACGCGGCCACGCGCTCCTCGCCACGCAGGAAGCGGCGGTGTGCATCATCGATATGCGGTAACGGGGCGGTGGTGACAAAGTGATGATCGTTGCTGCCGTCGAGCAGGCTGTGTTCAAAGCCGTAGGCAAGGGGGTCGAGGCCCAGGGCGCGGAAGTACAGATAGGCGTGGCTGCAGCGTTCGCAGTCGTGACACCAGCGCGTGTGTTGCGTTACCTCCAGATGACAACTCACCTGATAGGCGCCGAATTCGGGAAAGTGTCGGTGCAGCAGGGTATGGATGGCCAGATTGCCCAGCGCCCCGATGGGATTGGCCACCCGCACCTGGCCGGCGCTCAGTTCCTGCACCATGCGATCCATTTCCAGGTTGGCCTCTTCGCCCTGCATGTAGCGCTGCGGCAGCAGATACCCCTCGCGCTGCACCTTGTCCAGGCCGGGCAGCAGTTCGTTGCTGAGCACGATCAGCGGTGCGCCAAAATAGCTGCAATAGGGCAGCATGGCCAGGGCATAGATGAAGTGCACCTGCACCTGATACAACCGTGTGGGTGGTGTCTTGAGTACCTCGTGATCCGACAGCAACTGGATTTCGTTCACCAGCGACAGACATTCCAGGTCGTGTTCGCGGCGCAGGCGCGCCATCAGCGGCTCGCGCAGCGCAGTGCCGCGCGGCAGCATGCGCTCGTCGATGCTGACCGGAATCACCTCATAGCCGAGTTCGCGCAGGGTGGCGAGGCTGAGCAGGCTGTCCTTGCCGAAACTGAGCGGCAACACGGCGCGGCGTGGATTCCAGCCCTGCAGCGGCAACGCCTCGGTGTCGGCATTGCCGGCGAAGTGATGGTGCAGGGCGTGAAAGCGGGCAAAGACCTCGCTGCTGCTGTGCGCCGGTATGGCCTCGACCAGATTGGGTATGGCCTGGGCGAAGAGGGCGCGGTAGCGCTCGAACAGCAGCGGACGCGGCGTGTCGTAACTGACGCGGGGATGTTCGAGGATCAGCGGGGTGGCGAGGGTGGTGATGTAGGCCAGTTCGCGGATCAGCGCCGCCTTGGCCGGGTAGGCCTGCCAGATATCGCGCGGATAGCGGAACTCACAGGGCGGGGCGCGGAAATAGTCGCCGCCTATTTCCAGGGAGAAGCCGCAGTCGGTCGGCGCGACATGGATCTGCATCGTGCCGGCCGTCCGCGGCAGGGGGAAGTCAGGCGACCGGTCCCGGGCCGATGCGATCCTGCAGGGTGCGCTCGGGGTTCATTTCGATTTGCTTCAGCTTCTGTTGCTGCTGTTGCGTCTGCTTGCCGGTCTGTTGCTGTTGCAGGCGTTGCCGCTCCTGCTCTTTTTCCAGCTCCTGTTTTTTCAACTGCTTCTGCTGGACCGCCGGATCCCAGCGCTGCGGTGCGGGTTGCTGTGCCTGCGCGCTGGCCGCAACGAGAATGGCGGCAGCGGCGAGGGTGCTTGCTTTCCTGTTCATGGCAGTTTTCTCCGTGGCAAGGGTACCCCAAGCATAGCGCATTTCCTTACGCACAGACGCTTGACGCCGATCAGGGCAAGTGAACTTGGTGCGGGCTAGAGTAGGGGCAGTTGTCACTGTCGTTTGCCTTTTCTGCAAGGAGTCCCACCGTGAAAGCAAGAGTCCTGACCCCACTGTTGGCACTGTATCTGGCCGCTGCCGCATCGTCCGCCGTGGCGGCCTGTGCGCAGGAAAAGACCGATATGCCGGAGACCACGCCCGACACCATGTTTGTCGATAACGGCGACGGCACCGTGAGTCACACCGGCACCGGGCTGGTGTGGATGCGCTGTAGTCTGGGACAGACCTGGAGTGGGCGTGGCTGCACCGGTGCGGTCAGACAATACACCTGGCAGCAGGCCCTGCAGGCGGCGGTGGACATCAACAGCGGCGCCGCTGACGACGACGGCGATGGCCGGGCAGGGTATGCCGGCCGCACCGACTGGCGCCTGCCCGACAAGATGCAACTGGAGTCGATCATCGAGGAGGGCTGCCATGCCCCGGCGGTCAACGCCACCATCTTTCCGGACACCCCGTCCCACTGGTATTGGTCGGCCACACCCAGTTCCAGTAACCGTGACATTGCCTGGCTCATCAATTTCCACAATGGCTTCGACGGTGCCGACGACAAGACCTATGCCGCCCGTGTGCGTCTGGTGCGGATGAAGTAGCCCGGAAACCGTTTCTGTCACAGGTAGGCGCTGTAGGCGGATTCTGGGATAATCCGCCACTTATGCTTCTCGACTGCGCCGGCAAACCCCTCGACCTGTCCGTCCCCCACGTGATGGGGATACTGAACGTCACGCCCGACTCCTTTTCCGACGGCGGCCGCTATCTCGACCCTGCCGTGGCGGTGACGCGGGCGCGGCAGATGGTGGCGGAGGGGGCCGCAATCATCGATGTCGGCGGCGAGTCCACCCGGCCGGGCGCGGCAGCAGTAGCCGCGGAGGAAGAGATCGCGCGGGTGGTGCCGGTCATCCAGGCGCTGGTCGCAGAACTCCCGGTACCGGTTTCGGTGGATACCAGCAAGCCCGAGGTGATGCGCGCCGCAGTGGCGGCGGGTGCGGGGCTGATTAACGATGTGTGCGCGCTGCAACAGCCGGGCGCGCTGGCGGCGGCTGCGGAATTGCGGGTGCCGGTGTGCCTGATGCACATGCAGGGTGAGCCGCGCACCATGCAGCAGGCGCCGCACTATGCGGACGTGGTCGGCGAGGTGCGCGACTTTCTGGCGCGGCGGGTGGAGAAATGCGTTGCCGCCGGCATCGCGCGTGAGCGCATCCTGCTCGACCCCGGTTTCGGCTTCGGCAAGACCCTGGGACACAATCTGAGCCTGCTCAAGCATCTGCCCATGCTGCATGAACTGGGCCTGCCCTTGCTGGTGGGCATGTCGCGCAAGAGCATGATCGGCGCTGTGCTGGACGTGCCGCTGGAGGGGCGCCTGTACGGCAGCCTGGCCGTCGCCACCCTGGGCGCCTGGCTTGGTGCCGCCATCGTGCGTGTGCATGATGTCAAGGCCAGCGCCGATGCGCTCAAGATGGTGGCGGCAGTGCAGGCGGCGGAGTGATGGTGTTCATAAAAACAGAACATCCGTCGCAGAGGCGCAGAGTTATGAATGACTATCTCTGCGCCTCCGCGTCTCTGCGGCAAATGGGTTTTGCATTGAGGTCTTCACGTCTTTGCGGTGAATCTTTTTGCAGGGATTAATGGAAGGAAAACCATGGCACGCAAGTATTTCGGTACCGACGGCATCCGCGGCAAGGTGGGGGATTTCCCCATCACGCCGGAGTTCATGCTCAAGCTGGGCTGGGCCGCCGGGCGTGTCCTGTCGCAGGGCAATCATGGCGGCAAGGTGATCATCGGCAAGGACACGCGTATTTCCGGTTATATGTTCGAGTCGGCCCTGGAGGCAGGCCTGTCCGCGGCAGGGCTGGACATACGCCTGCTCGGGCCGATGCCGACCCCGGCCATCGCCTACCTGACGCGCACCCTGCGCGCCACCGCCGGCATCGTGATCAGTGCCTCGCACAATCCCTACGAGGACAACGGCATCAAGTTCTTCTCCGCCGCCGGCACCAAGCTGCCCGACGAGGTGGAGCTGGCCATCGAGGCTGCGCTGGACGAACCCATGACCATGGCGCCGTCGGCGCACCTGGGCAAGGCCGAGCGGGTGGTGGACGCCGGCGGCCGCTATATCGAATTCTGTAAGAGCACCTTCCCCAACACCCTGAGCCTGGCCGGCCTGAAGATCGTGGTGGACTGCGCCAACGGCGCCACCTATTTCGTTGCGCCGCGCGTGTTCCGCGAGCTGGGCGCCGAGGTGGTCAAGATCGGCGCCGAGCCGGATGGGCTCAACATCAACGTCGACTGCGGTTCCACCCATCCGGCCCTGCTGCAGCGCACGGTGCTGGAACACAAGGCCGATTTGGGCATCGCCTTTGATGGTGATGGTGATCGCGTGATCATGGTCGACCACACCGGCGCCATCGTCGATGGCGACGAATTGCTGTTCATCATTGCCATGGAGCGCCAGCGCCAGGGCGGTTTGGCCGGCGTGGTGGGGACGCTGATGAGCAACCTGGGCATGGAGCATGCGCTGACCGCCGCCGGTATTGGCTTCCAGCGCGCCAAGGTGGGCGACCGCTACGTGCTGGAGCAGATGCAGAACCTGGGCTGGCCCCTGGGCGGGGAATCCTCCGGCCACATCATCTGCCGCGATTGCACCACCACCGGCGACGGCATCGTCTCCGCCCTGCAGGTGTTGATGGCAGTGGCGCGCAGCGGCAACAGCCTGCACGCACTGAAGAGCGGCATGAGCAAGTATCCGCAGAAAATGGTCAATGTGAGACTGCACTACCCCTTCGACGTGATGGCCTCCGATCTGGTGCAGGAGGCCGTGCGGGCGGCGGAGGCGACCTTTGCGCACAGCGGCCGCGTGCTGCTGCGGCCTTCCGGCACCGAACCGGTGGTGCGGGTAATGGCCGAGGGCGAGGACGCCGTGCTGGTGGAACGCGTCGTTGCCGAGCTGGCCGCTGTGGTGCGGCAGGCGGTACAGGGTTCCAATTGATTTATTGGTCGCCAGCGGGTAAGCTTCCGCGCTGTTTTTACACCGAATTCTGGAGGATGGGCTGATGCGACGACCGCTGGTGGCTGGTAACTGGAAAATGAATGGCTCCAGGGCCGCTATCAAGGCGTTGTTGGACGGCATCGGGCAGGGCATCGGCAGTGTGACCAGGGCGGAAGTCGTGGTGTGTGCCCCCTATATCTACCTTCCGGATGTGGCGGCGCAGCTGGCCGGCAGTCCCATCGCCTGGGGTGCACAGAACCTGAGTACCGAGGCATCCGGCGCCTTTACCGGTGAAATCGCTGCCTCGATGCTGCTGGATTTCCAGTGCCGCTACGTCATCGTCGGCCATTCCGAGCGTCGCGCCCTGTATGGCGAGAGCGATGCGGTGGTGGCGAAGAAATTTGCCGTGGCCCGTGCCGCCGGCCTGGTGCCCATCCTGTGCGTGGGTGAGACCCTGGATGAGCGCGAGCGGGGCGTCACCGAGCAGGTGGTGGCGCGGCAGTTGCAGGCGGTGATCGACCTGGAGGGCGTGGCTGCCCTGGCCGATGGCGTGATTGCCTACGAGCCGGTGTGGGCCATCGGTACCGGCAAGACCGCCAGTCCCGAGCAGGCGCAGGAGGTGCATGCCTTCATCCGCCGCAGTCTGGCCGCAGCCGATGCAGCCGTGGCGGACAAGGTGCAGATCCTTTACGGCGGCAGCATGAATGCCGCCAATGCGGAGTCGTTGTTGGCCCAGGCCGACATCGACGGTGGCCTCATCGGCGGTGCTTCGCTCAAGGCCGAAGATTTTTTGACCATTTGCCGCGCAGCCAACTAAGGCGCGCCGGATAGGAATAGTATGCAGACGGTTATCCTGATTGTTCATGTACTGACGGCGCTCGGCGTCGTAGGCTTGGTGTTGCTGCAGCAGGGCAAGGGTGCCGATGCAGGCGCGGCCTTTGGCAGTGGTGCCTCGGCCACCGTGTTTGGTGCTCGGGGTTCAGGTTCGTTTCTTACCCGGACCACGGCGATCCTGGCTACGGTATTCTTTGTGACCAGTCTTTCGCTGGCCTATTTTTCGGGCCGCAGCCCAGTACCCCAGAGCGTGACTGAAATTGTCGCACCGATGGCACCGGCCACTGCCGGCCAGCCTGCCGCACAGGAGAAGTCAGACCTGCCTTCGCCCAAGCAGTAACGCCCAAAGTTTCGCGGACGTGGTGGAATTGGTAGACACGCCATCTTGAGGGGGTGGTGGCGCAAGCTGTGTGGGTTCGAGTCCCACCGTCCGCACCAATCATGACGAATGCCCGGCTCAGTGTTGAGCCGGGCATTTTTTTTGTCTCCAAACCTTCAGTGAGTGCTTTGTGACATCATTGCATGGTATGCATCTGTGCAGGCGCGGTTACAAGAAAGGGGGCATTGTTGAGCCTGTGAAGTTACCGGCGGGTACGATGGTGCAGGTTATTCCATAAAAAAATTAATGGCATGGATAACTTCATGAAACAAAAAGAGAATTGTCATAACTCAAACTTGACACCTGATCCGTCACTAGCCTAGACTCCGTGGACTTAAAATAAAGCAGAACAACATAATTATTTCATCGGAAATTGCAGGCTGTAATGCAAATTTCCGCTTTCTGGGAGCGTAGCCAAGCATGCTGGAAAACTACCTGCCGATCCTCATTTTCATGATCGTCGGCCTCCTGTTCGGCACTGCCTTCATCGTTATCGGTT
This sequence comes from Thiohalomonas denitrificans, assembly GCA_020725115.1. Taxonomy (GTDB): domain Bacteria; phylum Pseudomonadota; class Gammaproteobacteria; order Thiohalomonadales; family Thiohalomonadaceae; genus Sulfurivermis; species Sulfurivermis denitrificans_A. The sequence goes on along the minus strand of DYFR01000026.1, from coordinate 29,818 downwards.
TTGTTCTCGGTCCGCGCAAGCCGGACGCAGAAAAGCTCTCTGCCTACGAGTGCGGTTTCGAGGCCTTCGAAGACGCACGCATGAAATTCGATGTGCGTTACTATCTGGTTGCCATTCTGTTCATCATCTTTGATCTGGAAATCGCCTTTCTGTTTCCCTGGGCAGTGGCCCTGCGTGAAATCGGCATGTTCGGCTTCATGGCCATGATGCTGTTCCTCGGCCTGCTGGTCATCGGCTTCATCTACGAGTGGAAGAAGGGGGCCCTGCAGTGGGAATAGAAGGTATCCTGGAAAAGGGCTTCGTCACCACTTCCGCCGACAAGCTGATCAACTGGGCCCGAACCGGCTCCATGTGGCCGATGACCTTCGGTCTGGCCTGCTGTGCGGTGGAGATGATGCAGGCCGGTGCCTCACGCTACGACCTGGATCGTTTCGGCATTGTGTTCCGTCCCAGCCCGCGCCAGTCTGATGTGATGATTGTCGCCGGCACCCTGTGCAACAAGATGGCCGCGCCCCTGCGCAAGGTCTATGACCAGATGCCGGAGCCGCGCTGGGTGATCTCCATGGGATCTTGCGCCAACGGCGGCGGCTACTACCACTATTCCTATTCCGTGGTGCGCGGTTGCGACCGTATCGTGCCGGTCGACATCTACGTGCCGGGTTGTCCGCCGACGGCGGAGGCGCTGCTGTACGGCATTCTGCAACTGCAGAACAAGATCCGGCGCACCAGTACCATAGCCCGTTAACAGCGAGAGTCCTGCGGCATGTCTGATTACTATCAGGGTCTTTCAACGCGTGTGCTGCAACGCCTGCAGGGCCGTATCGGGCGTTGCAGCGTCGCCTTGGGTGAACTCACCATCGAGGTGCCGAAGGTGCACCTGCTTGAAGTTGGTCGCGTGTTGCGCGATGAACCGGAATTTGCCTGCGAGCAGCTCATCGACCTGTGCGGGCTGGACTATTCCGATTACGGCAACGGCAGCTGGAACGGCCCACGCTATGCAGTGGCCTATCATCTGCTGTCGGTACGCAACAACCACCGTATCCGCCTCAAGGTGTTCACTGAAGGCGAAGTGCCGCTGGTGGACTCGGTGATATCCCTGTGGAGTTCAGCCAACTGGTACGAGCGTGAGGCCTTCGATCTGTTTGGTATCGTGTTCGAGGGACATCCGGATCTGCGCCGCATCCTTACCGACTATGGTTTTGTCGGCCATCCGTTCCGCAAGGATTTCCCCATCAGCGGCAATGTGGAGATGCGCTATGACCCGGAGAAGGGACGGGTGGTCTACCAGCCGGTAAGTATCGAGCCGCGTAACCTGGTGCCGCGCGTCATCCGCCACGATCATCGCTATGTGACGCCGGAAGTGCCGGCAGCGCAGGGAGACAAGTAGCCGTGGCCGAAATCCGTAATTTCACCCTCAACTTCGGCCCGCAGCATCCGGCCGCGCATGGTGTATTGCGCCTGATCCTGGAAATGGACGGCGAAGTGATTCAGCGTGCCGACCCGCATATCGGTTTGCTGCATCGCGGTACCGAAAAGCTGGCCGAGCAGCGCCATTACGTACAAAACCTGCCCTATATGGATCGTCTCGACTATGTGTCGATGATGTCCAACGAGCATGCCTACTGCCTGGCCGTGGAAAAGATGCTCGGTATCGAGGCACCGGAGCGGGCGCAGTACATCCGTGTGATGTTCGATGAGATCACGCGCATCCTCAATCACCTGCTGTGGATTGGTTCGCATGCCCTCGATGTGGGCGCCATGACAATGTTCCTCTATGCCTTCCGCGAACGTGAGGATCTGATGGACTGCTACGAGGCGGTATCGGGCGCGCGCCTGCATGCTGCCTATTACCGTCCCGGCGGCGTCTATCGTGATCTGCCGGAGCGCATGCCACAGCATGACACCAAGGCAACCAAGTGGCATTCGGAGGCCGATCTCAAGGCGCGCAATGATAACCGCCAGGGTTCACTGCTCGATTTCATCGAGGACTTCACCAACCGTTTCCCCGGTTATGTGGACGAGTACGAAACCCTGCTCACCGATAACCGCATCTGGAAGCAACGCACCGTAGGTATCGGTGTGGTATCGCCCGAGCGCGCCCTGCAAATGGGCTTCACCGGCCCGATGTTGCGCGGTTCTGGCGTAGCCTGGGATTTGCGCAAGAAGCAGCCTTACGCAGCATATGACCAGCTCGACTTTGACATCCCGTTGGGCAGCAACGGCGACAGTTACGACCGCTATCTGGTACGCATCGAGGAGTTCCGCCAGTCCAACCGCATCATCAGACAATGTGTGCAGTGGCTGCGCAACAATCCCGGTCCGGTGATGCTGGATGATCACAAGGTGGCGCCGCCGCCGCGCGCCGAAATGAAACAGGACATGGAAGCGCTGATCCACCACTTCAAGCTCTTTTCCGAGGGTATCAGCCTGCCGGAAGGCGAGGCCTATGCGGCGGTGGAACATCCCAAGGGCGAGTTCGGCATCTATCTGGTGTCCGACGGTGCCAATAAACCCTATCGTATGAAGATCCGCGCTCCCGGTTTTGCCCATCTGTCGGGACTCGATGAGATGGTGCGCGGCCACATGCTGGCCGACGTGGTCACCGTGATCGGTACGCAGGACATCGTATTCGGAGAGATTGACCGCTGATGGCACAGGCAAATATCGAATTGCTGACGCCGGCCTCGCGTGCCGAGATCGACACCTGGGTCGCAAAATACCCGCCCGAGCGCAAGCAGTCGGCAGTGATGGCTGCGCTGCGCATCGCCCAGGATCAGAATGCCGGCTGGCTTACCACTGAACTGATGGATGCGGTGGCGGCCTATCTGGGCATGACCCCCATTGCCGTGTATGAAGTGGCTACGTTCTATTCCATGTATCAGCTGGAGCCGGTGGGGCGCCACAAGATCAATGTGTGTACCAATATTTCCTGCCTGCTGCGTGGCTCGGAAGATGTGGTGAAGCACCTGCAGCAACGCCTCGGCATCAAGCTCGGCGAGACCACTGCCGATGGCCGCTACACGCTGAAGGAAGTGGAATGCCTCGGTGCCTGTGTCAACGCGCCGGTTGCACAGATTGCGCGGCAATATTACGAGCAGCTCACCCCTGAGCTCATCGACCGCATCATCGACGGCCTGGAATAAGGGGCGCACTGCACATGGCCAACGACGTCTGTTTCCGTACTCTGCACCTGGAGCAGCCCTGGACGCTGGATAGTTATCGCAGCGTGGGCGGTTATTCGGTGTGGGAAAAGATTCTCAAGGAGAAGACCGCTCCTGACAGCATCATTGCCGAGCTGAAGACCTCGGCCCTGCGCGGCCGTGGCGGTGCCGGTTTCCCCACCGGCCTGAAGTGGAGCTTCATGCCGCGCAATGTCGAAGGACAGAAGTACGTGGTGTGCAATTCCGACGAGGGCGAGCCGGGTACCTGCAAGGATCGCGATATCCTGCGCTACAACCCGCACCAGCTGGTGGAGGGTATGGCCATCGCCGGTTACACCATGGGCGCCAGCAAGGGTTATAACTACATCCGCGGTGAGTTCTGGGAGCCCTACGAGCGTTTTCAGGCGGCCATCGAAGAAGCGCGCGCCGCCGGCCTGCTGGGCAGGAACATCATGGGGTCCGGCATCGACTTCGACATCGACGTGCACCTGGGTGCCGGCGCCTATGTCTGCGGTGAAGAGACCGCCTTGCTGGAATCGCTGGAAGGCAAGAAGGGCCAGCCGCGTTTCAAACCACCGTTTCCCGCCAGCTACGGCCTGTATGGTCGCCCTACCACCATCAACAATACCGAGTCACTGGCCTCGGTACCGGTGATCCTGCAGCACGGCGGCCAGTGGTTCCTGGAACTGGGCAAGCCCAACAACGGCGGCACCAAGCTGTTCTCCGTCTCCGGTCACGTCAACAAGCCGGGCAACTACGAGGTGCCCATGGGCCTGCCGTTTGCCGATCTGCTGGAACTGGCCGGCGGCGTGTGGAAGGGACACAAGCTGAAGGCGGTGATCCCCGGCGGCAGCTCTACCCCGGTGCTGCCGGCGGAGATCGCCATGGGCATGACCATGGACTATGACTCCATCTCCAAGGCCGGTTCCATGCTCGGCGCCGGTTCGGTCATCGTGATGGATGAGACAACCTGCATGGTCGGAGTGCTGGCGCGCCTGTCGCACTTCTATTTCGAGGAGTCGTGCGGCCAGTGTACTCCATGCCGTGAGGGCACCGGCTGGCTGGCGCGCATGGTGCACCGCATCGAGCATGGTGAGGGGCGGCAGGAAGACCTGGATCTGCTGGTGCAGGCAGCCAGCCAGATCGAAGGGCATACCATCTGTGCTTTGGGCGACGCGGCGGCGATGCCGGTGAAGAGCTTCATCAAGCACTATCGCGACGAATTCCAGTACCACATCGATCACAAGAAGTGCATGGTGTGACACCAGCATGAGCGGCAGCCCTATGGTAACTATCGAGATCAACGGCAAACCGGTACAGGCCCGCCCAGGGGCGATGCTGATCGAGGTGGCCGATGAGGCCGGCATCACGATCCCGCGCTTCTGCTATCACAAGAAACTGTCGGTGGCAGCCAGCTGCCGCATGTGCCTGGTGGAGGTGGAAAAGGTGGCCAAGCCACTGCCCGCCTGCGCCACGCCGGTGACCGAAGGCATGAAGGTTTGGACGCGTTCGCCCAAGGCCATCGCCGCCCAGCGCAACGTGATGGAGTTCCTGCTCATCAACCACCCGCTCGATTGCCCCATTTGCGATCAGGGCGGCGAGTGCGACCTGCAGGAAATGGCAATGGGCTATGGCAGGGATGTGTCGCGTTTTCACGAAGGCAAGCGGGTGGTGGCGTCGCCCGATATCGGGCCACTGGTGGCCACCGACATGACCCGCTGTATTCATTGCACCCGTTGTGTCCGCTTCGGCGAGGAGATCGCCGGGGTGATGGAGCTGGGCGCGCCAGGGCGCGGCGAACACATGCATATCGGCACCTACGTGGAGAAATCACTGTCTTCCGAACTGTCCGGCAACATCATCGATTTGTGTCCGGTGGGCGCGCTCACCTCGCGTCCGTACCGGTATAGTGCGCGGCCATGGGAGCTGAAGGCGCATGCCTCCGTGTCGCCGCATGATTGTGTTGGTGCCAATCTGCATCTCGATGTGCGTGGCCACAATGTGATGCGGGTGCGCCCGCGTGAGAATGATGAAATCAACGAGGTCTGGCTCGCCGACCGCGATCGCTTCAGTTATCTGGCACTGGCGCATGAAGAGCGCCTGCTCGCACCGCAGATAAAGCGTGATGGCGCATGGCAGACCGTGGACTGGAATACGGCATTGACTGCCGCGGCACAGGGTCTGCGCAGTGTGATGCAGAATCATGCTGCACGGCAGCTGGGTGCGCTGGCCGGATATGGAGCCACTACCGAAGAGTTCTATCTGTTGCAGAAGCTGTTGCGCGGTCTCGGCAGCAACAACATCGATCACCGTCTGCGTCAGCTCGACCTCTCCACCCAGGAGGCCATTCCCGCTTTCCCCTGGCTGGGGCAGGCGCTGGCCGATCTGGACAATCTCGATGCGGCGCTGCTGGTCGGTTCCAACGTGCGCAAGGAGCAGCCGCTTGTTGCGCTGCGCCTGCGCAAGGCCGCACGCGGTGGTGCGCGCCTGATGGCGGTGAATCCCGTCGATTATGATTTCAACTTCCCGCTGGCGGCACGCCGTGTGGTTGACCCGGCGGCCATGTCGCAGGAGCTCATCGCCATTGCCCAGTCCCTGCTGGAGCTGAATGGCGAACAGGCCCCCGAGGGCTTCGCCGCACTCGCAGCCGGTGTGGTGGTGCTGGATGAGCATCGCCTGATGGCGCGCAACCTCAAGGATGCCGCGCAGGCGGCAGTGATGGTGGGCAATACCGTTGCTTATCATCCGCAGCAGGGTGCTTTGCTGATGCTGGCCAGTCTGGTGGCGCGGCTTTCCGGTGCACGTTTCGGCATACTGTCCGAGGGAGGCAACAGTGCGGGAGCCTGGCTGGCCGGCGCCGTACCCCATCGTCGTGCCGGTGGAGAGGCGAGCGACAGTGCCGGTCTGGACTGGCGTGGCATGGTGTCCGGCGGGTTGAAGGGCTATGTGGTGCTGAATGTGGAGCCGGAGCTGGATTGTATTGATGGCGCTGCGGCCCGCGCGGCATTGGCTGCGGCGGAGTGTGTGGTGGCGTTGACCCCCTACGTCACTGACGCCATGCGCGACTATGCCGATGTGTTGCTGCCCATTGCACTGTTTCCCGAAACGTCAGGCACCCAGGTCAATGTGGAAGGGCGCTGGCAGGGTTTTGCCGGTTGCACCACGCCGCCGGGGCAGGTGCGTCCCGGCTGGAAGGTGCTGCGTGTGCTGGGCAACCTGTGCAACCTGGATGGTTTTGATTACGACGCCTCAGATGAGGTGCGCAATGAACTCGAAGCAGCCTGCAGTGCGGTATTGCCGAGCAGCAAGCTGGTCTGGAAGGCACCGGCTGCGCTGCCCACGCGCGGCAGTGGCCTGTCACGTATCATCGACTACCCGATTTACAGCGTGGATGGCATGGTGCGCCGCAGCGCCGCTCTGCAGAACACGCCGGATGCCACTGCGGGAGTGGCACGACTCAATGCTGCCATGGCTGCACAATATGGCGTGGCTACGGCAGCGAGGGTACGGGTGACGCAGAGTGGTGGTACCTGTGTGTTGCCGCTGGTACTGGATGAACGGGTGCCGAATGGCTGTGTGCATGTGCCGGCAGGCGTGGCGACCTCAGCCATGCTGGGCGCGGATGCAGTGCTGGAACTGACAGCGGCAGAATGAGCATGAAGGCGAGCGGAAACGACGCATGATCGAGATGTTACAGACATTGGTAATGTGGGACAGCTGGCCGACCGTCTTGCAGACGCTGGTCGTGATCATGCTCAAGATCGTGGCGATCATCGCCCCGTTGATGGTGGCGGTGGCCTATCTCACCTACGCCGAACGCAAGATCATCGGTTACATGCAGGTTCGTATCGGCCCCAATCGGGTCGGCCCGCGTGGCTGGCTGCAGCCCATCGCCGATGCCGTCAAGCTGATGTTCAAGGAAATCGTCATTCCCAGCGGTGCGGACAAGAAGGTATTTTTGATCGCGCCGGTTCTTGCCATGGCGCCGGCACTGGCGATGTGGGCGGTGATCCCGTTCAATGACACTCTGGTGCTGGCAGACATCAATGCCAGCCTGCTGTATGTGCTGGCCATCGGTTCCATGGGCGTGTACGGCATCATCCTGGCCGGCTGGGCCTCCAACTCCAAGTATGCCTTCCTCGGCGCCATGCGTTCGGCGGCACAGATGGTGTCCTACGAGATCGCCATGGGCTTTGCCCTGGTCGGCGTGCTGATGGCCGCCGGCAGCCTCAATCTGGGCGAAATCGTGCGGGCTCAGCAGGGCGAGTGGGGATTGTTCAGCTGGTACTGGCTGCCGTTACTGCCGCTGCTCGGTGTGTATTTCATCTCCGGTCTGGCGGAAACCAACCGCGCACCATTCGATCTGGCTGAAGGTGAATCCGAGATCGTCGCCGGTTTCCACGTGGACTATTCCGGCACCACTTTTGCGGTATTCTTCATGGCCGAGTATGCCAACATGATTATCATCGGCGTGCTCTCCTCCCTGCTGTTCCTGGGTGGCTGGCTATCGCCGTTCCAGGGCTGGACCGACTCCTGGCTGGGCGAGCCGAGCCTGTTCTGGCTGGCGGCCAAGACCTCATTTTTCCTGTTTCTGTTCCTCTGGTTCCGCGCTACTTTCCCGCGTTACCGCTATGACCAGTTGATGCGTCTGGGCTGGAAGGTGTTCATCCCCCTGACCATAGTCTGGCTGGTACTGATCGGTGCGGCCATCATGGCCGGGCTGGAACCCTGGTTCGGCAAGGCGTGAGGAGACGGCAATGAAAGCGATGATGCGTTTCTTCAAGAGCCTGTTCCTGCTGGAACTGTTGCGTGGCATGAGCGTTACCGGCCGTTACATGTTCCGCCGCAAGATCACCGTGCAGTATCCGGAAGAGCGCGCGCCGCTGTCGCCGCGTTTCCGTGGCCTGCATGCGTTACGCCGCTATCCCAATGGTGAGGAGCGCTGCATTGCCTGCAAGCTGTGCGAGGTGGTGTGTCCGGCGCTGGCCATTACCATAGAGTCGGCGCCACGCGAGGACGGCAGCCGCCGCACCACGCGTTATGACATCGATCTGACCAAGTGCATCTTTTGCGGCTACTGTGAGGAATCGTGCCCGGTGGACTCCATTGTTGAGACCAACATCTATGAGTATCACGGTGAGCAGCGCGGCGATCTGATGATGACCAAGGCCAAACTGCTGGCGGTGGGTGACAAATACGAACAACAGATCGCGGCCGACCGGGCAGCGGATTCCCGTTACCGCTGAAGTGACGCTGAACCATAATCGCGGATCCCATCATGAGCTTTGAACAGATACTGTTTTATGTCTTTGCCGCCATCCTGGTGTTTTCCGCCAGCATGGTGATTTCAGTGCGCAACTCGGTGCATGCGATCCTGTTTCTGGTGTTGGCCTTCTTTACCAGTGCCGCGCTGTGGCTGATGCTGGAGGCGGAGTTCCTCGCCATTACCCTGGTACTGGTCTATGTCGGTGCCGTGATGGTGCTGTTCCTGTTTGTGGTGATGATGCTGGATATCAAGACGGCCACCATGCGCGAGGGATTTGCCCGCTACCTGCCGGTAGGCATAATCGTCGCCCTGCTGACGGTAGCGGTGATGGCACTGGCCGTGGGACAGCGGCACTTTGGTCTGGAGCAGATGCCGGCGCCGATACCGCATGGTGCGGATTACTCAAACACCCGTGAACTGGGCCTGTTGCTCTATACCACCTATGTCTATCCATTCGAGATTGCAGCGGTGATTTTGCTGGTGGCCATTGTGGCGGCGATTGCGCTGACACTGCGGCAACGGGGCAGCAGCAAGAGCCAGAATGTGCCGGATCAGGTGGCGGTGCGCCGCAATGATCGCGTGCGTCTGGTGCAGATGGATGCGGAAAAGCGCAAGTAAGCGAGGCCCGAGAAGAATGATCCCACTTTCCAATTATCTGATTCTGGGCGCCATCCTGTTCTGCATCAGCATGGCCGGGGTGTTCATCAACCGCAAGAATCTGATCATCCTGCTGATGTGCGTGGAGCTGATGTTGCTGGCGGTCAATATGAATTTCATCGCCTTTTCCCATTTCCTGGGTGATAGCGGCGGTCAGGTCTTCGTCTTCTTCATTCTTACGGTGGCAGCGGCGGAGGCAGCCATCGGTCTGGCCATACTGGTGGTGCTGTTCCGCAACCGGCACAGCATCAACGTTGCCGATCTGGATAGCTTGAAGGGGTAGGCCTGTGCTCGATAACCTGCACAATGTGAATATAGCCATCGTTGCGGCACCGCTGATCGGTGCGCTCATCGCCGGTCTGTTCGGTGGCGCCATCGGCCGCGTGGGTGCGCACACCGTCGCCATTATTGGCGTGGCTATCGCCTTTCTGCTGTCACTGCTGATGTTCAACCATGTGGTGGTGCAGGATGCAGGCATTGTTACCCACAGTGTCTACACCTGGCTGGTGTCGGACGGCATCACCTTCGAGGTGGGGTTCCTGGTAGACAAACTGTCGGCCATGATGATGGTGGTGGTCACCTTCGTCTCATTGATGGTGCATATCTACACCATCGGCTACATGGCCCACGATGAAGAGAACTGGCCGGAAGGCAGCGGTGCCGGCAGAAACAGCTACCAGCGCTTCTTCAGCTACATCTCGTTGTTCACCTTCTCCATGCTGATGCTGGTCATGGCCAACAACTTCATGCAATTGTTCTTCGGCTGGGAGGCGGTGGGCCTGGTGTCCTACCTGCTCATCGGTTTCTGGCTCAAGCGCCCCACTGCGACCTATGCCAACCTCAAGGCCTTCCTGGTCAACCGCGTCGGCGATTTCGGTTTCCTGCTCGGTATCGCCGGGGTGTTGATGTACTTCAATACCCTGGACTATGCCGCTGTGTTCAATGCCGCCGAACTGCACAAGGATCTCACCATGTCGTTGTGGCCGGGAGCCGAGTGGAGCGTGATGACGGTGATCTGCATCCTGCTGTTCGTCGGCGCCATGGGCAAGTCGGCCCAGGTGCCGCTGCACGTGTGGCTGCCGGACTCCATGGAGGGTCCGACCCCGATCTCCGCCCTGATCCACGCCGCCACCATGGTCACCGCCGGCATCTTCATGGTGGCGCGCATGTCGCCGCTGTTCGAACTGTCGGAAACCGCGCTGTCCTTCATCCTGATCATCGGCGCCATCACCGCGCTGTTCATGGGCTTCCTCGGCATCATCCAGAACGACATCAAGCGCGTGGTGGCCTATTCCACCCTGTCGCAGCTCGGCTACATGACCGTGGCCCTGGGCGCCTCGGCCTATGCCGCCGGCGTGTTCCATCTGATGACCCACGCCTTCTTCAAGGCACTGCTGTTCCTCGCCGCCGGTTCGGTGATCATCGCCATGCACCATGAGCAGGACATGCGCCGCATGGGCGGTCTGCGCAAATACATGCCGATCACCTGGATCACCTCGCTGATCGGCTCGCTGGCACTGATCGGTACGCCGGGCTTCGCCGGTTTCTTCTCCAAGGATCTGATCATCGAGGCGGTGCATGCCTCGCAGCTGCCCGGCGCCGGCTTTGCCTACGTCTGCGTGCTGCTCGGCGTGTTCGTGACTGCCTTCTACTCTTTCCGCATGTACTTCCTGGTGTTCCACGGCAAGGAACGGTTCCGCGATGTGCATCACGGTCATGGCCACCACGCTGTGCACGAGCCGCACGAAACCCCCTGGGTGGTGACGCTGCCGCTCATCGCGCTGGCGATACCCTCGGTGCTGGCCGGCGGCATGTACATCACGGAGATGGGTTTCGGCAACTTCTTCGGTGCCGCCATTCAGGTATTGCCGCAGCATGACGTGCTGGGCCAACTGGCGCAGAACTATCATGGTGCCTGGGGCATGGTGCTGCACGGCTTCCTCACCGCGCCGTTCTGGCTGGCGCTGGCCGGTGTGGTCACCGCCTGGCTGCTGTACATGAAGTTCACCCATGTGCCGGCGCTGATCCAGGCACGGTTGCAGATCATCTACTCCATCCTGGAGCAGAAGTACGGCTTCGACCGCTTCAATGACTGGTTCTTTGCCGGCGGCAGTCGCGGTATCGGCCGTCTGCTGTGGCAGTGGGGCGACGTACGCCTCATTGATGGTCTGCTGGTAAACGGCAGTGCGCGCACGGTGGGTTGGCTGTCATCGGTGGTACGCCATGTGCAGTCCGGCTACCTGTATCACTACGCCTTCGCCATGATCCTCGGGCTGCTGTTGATGCTCGCCCTGTTCGTCATCGCCGGATAACAACAAAGGTACGGCTGCATGTTCGCTGATTTGCCACTGCTCAGTCTGGTTATCTGGACCCCCATCATCGGTGGCCTGCTGGTTCTGGCCGCGGGTAGCCGCAATGCCCTGGAGGCCAAGGCGCTGGCACTGCTGGTTGCGCTGATTACCTTCCTGTTGTCGCTGCCACTGTTCACCAGCTTCGATACGGCTACGGCGGCGATGCAGTTTACCGAGCTGCACCCCTGGATTGCCGCCTGGTCGATCAATTACCACCTGGGTGTGGACGGCATTTCCATGCCGTTGATCCTGCTCACCACCTTCACCACGGTGCTGGTGGTGATCGCCGGCTGGGAGGTGATCAAGGACAAGCCGGCACAGTACATGGCTTCCTTCCTGATTATGGCCGGTCTGATGAACGGCGTGTTTGCCGCGCTGGATGCTGCACTGTTCTACGTGTTCTGGGAGGCAATGCTGATCCCGATGTTCATCGTCATCGGTGTCTGGGGCGGACCGCGCCGCATCTACGCCACCCTGAAATTCTTCCTTTACACCTTCCTTGGTTCGGTGTTCATGCTGGTGGCGCTGATCTGGATGTATCTGCAATCGGGCAGCTTTGCCATCCTTGATCTCCATGCCATGCCGCTCAGCCTGAATGCACAAATCCTGATCTTCCTGGCCTTTTTGCTGGCCTTCGCGGTGAAGGTGCCCATGTGGCCGGTGCATACCTGGTTGCCCGATGCCCACGTCGAGGCACCCACCGGCGGTTCGGTGATCCTGGCGGCCATCATGCTGAAGCTGGGCGCCTACGGCTTCCTGCGTTTTTCGCTGCCTATTACGCCGGACGCCAGCCAGCAGCTGGACTGGCTGATGATTGCGCTGTCGCTCATCGCCGTGGTGTATATCGGCTTTGTGGCACTGGTGCAGCAGGACATGAAGAAGCTGATCGCCTATTCCTCCATTTCACATATGGGCTTCGTCACTCTGGGCATGTTCATCGCATGGCGTATTGCCGACAACACCGGCAGCATGCAGGGGGCCGGCATGGGTATCCAGGGCGCCATGGTGCAGATGATCTCCCATGGTTTCATCTCCGGTGCCATGTTCCTCTGTGTCGGCGTACTGTACGACCGCCTGCACAGCCGCGAGATTGGCGACTATGGCGGTGTGGCCCATACCATGCCGCGTTTTGCCGGTTTCATGGTGCTGTTCGCCATGGCCAATGCCGGTCTGCCCGGTACCTCCGGCTTCGTCGGCGAGTTTATGGTGATCCTGGCCAGCTTCAAGGCCAACTTCTGGTTTGCCTTCCTTGCCGCCACCACCCTGATTCTCGGCGCCGCCTACACCTTGTGGATGGTGCGGCGCGTGGTGTACGGCGAGGTCACCAGCGACAAGGTGGCGGCGTTGCAGGACATCAACGGCCGTGAATTCCTGATCCTCGGCGTGCTGGCGCTGATGGTGTTGCTGCTCGGCCTGTGGCCGGCACCGCTGCTGGATGTGATGCGTCCGACAGTGGAGCACCTGGTGCAGCACATGGCCGTATCCAAGCTGTAACAAGCCGTAAGCGGAGAGACGCTTGATGAGTTTCACGATGCCCGATTTCATGCCCGCGCTGCCCGAGATGTTTCTGCTCGGCATGACCTGTTTCATTCTGTTGCTGGATCTGTTCCTCAGTGAACGCAGCCGTATCGTTACCTACCTGCTGGCACAGTCGACCCTGCTGGGTGCGTTGCTGCTTACGGTTGGTCTGTATGAAGAGGGGCGGGCGCTGACCTTCAGCGATACCTTCGTTATTGATCCGATGGGTTCAGTGCTCAAGGTCTTCATCTATCTGGCCACTTTCCTTGTGTTCCTTTACGCCAAGGACTATCTGCGTGCACGCAACATGTTCAAGGGCGAGTTCTATATTCTCGGCCTGTTCGGCGTGCTGGGCATGAACGTGTTGGTGTCGGCCCACAGCCTGCTGACCATCTATCTGGGACTGGAGCTGCTGTCGTTATCGATGTACGCCATGGTTGCGCTGCAACGCGATTCACTGCAGGCCTCCGAGGCGGCAATGAAATATTTCGTACTCGGTGCCATGGCCTCGGCCCTGCTGCTGTACGGCATGTCCATGCTGTATGGTGTTACCGGCAGCCTGGATCTGGGGCAAATCAATAACAGCACCGCAGCGATGGATGGCAACAGCATGGTGCTGGCCTTTGCCCTGGTGTTCATGGTCATCGGCGTGGCGTTCAAGCTGGGTGCCGTACCGTTCCACATGTGGCTGCCCGATGTCTATCATGGCGCCCCCACCGCAGCAACACTCTATCTGAGCAGCGCGCCAAAGCTGGCGGCCTTCGCCATGATGATGCGCCTGCTGGTGGATGGTATGGCGGGTTTGCAGGAGCAGTGGGAAGGCATGCTGATACTGCTCGCCGTACTTTCACTGGCGCTGGGCAATGTGATCGCCATCGCGCAGACCAACCTGAAGCGCATGCTGGCCTACTCGGCCATCTCCCATGTGGGCTTTCTGTTGCTCGGTGTGTTGTCGGGCACTCAGGCGGGCTACGCCGCTGCCATGTTCTATGCCATCGCCTACGTGATCATGGGCCTGGGCGGCTTCGGCATGATCGTGCTGATGAGCCGCGCCGGTTTCGAGGCGGATAACATCGAGGACTTCAAGGGGCTCAACGAACGCAGTCCGTGGTTTGCGCTGATGATGCTGATTCTGATGTTCTCCATGGCCGGTGTGCCGCCGTTCCTTGGCTTCTGGTCCAAGCTGGCGGTGATTCAGGCCGCCATCGGTGTCGAACTGGTGTGGCTGGCTGCGGTGGCCGTGGTGTTCTCGGTGATTGGTGCCTTTTACTACCTGCGTGTAGTCAAGGTGATGTATTTCGACAAGGCGGAGGCGGGTATGCCCGCTATCAGTGCCAGTCTCGATCTGCGCGTGGTGCTAAGCACCAACAGCCTGGCCGTGCTGGGTCTGGGACTGTTCCCCGGTGGCCTGCTGGCGTTGTGCCTCGCCGCGCTTGCCTGAGCCGCGTTTCGCGCAGTTTCGAGTTTCGAACGGGCCCGTGCCTTGACCGGGCTCGGGCGATGACCGAAACTCCCCATCCGAAACTCGAAACTCGAAACTCGAAACTTTAATTTATGCTTCCAGCCCTGTCCCTGATCCTTGTCGCCGTGGTTGCCGCCAATCTGCCCTGGTTGAGCGATCGCGTCCTGTTGGTGCGTCCTGCCGGTGAACAGGGCAAGAAGGCCTGGTGGCGCTGGCTGGAATGGCTGCTGCTGTATTTTGTCATCGGTGGACTGGCCCTGGGCCTGGAGAACAAGCTCAACGGCGAGGTTTATCCGCAGGGGTGGGAGTTCTATGCCGTCACGCTGTGCCTGTTCCTGGTGTTTGCCCTGCCCGGATTCATCTATCGCTACGAATTCAAGCACTTGCTGGAGAGGCGTTGATTTTTTGACGTTTCCGTCCCACGTCCCTTGCTATGCCGGGGCATGATATGTAAAATGCGCCTCCATCGAATGCGGGGTGGAGCAGTCCGGTAGCTCGTCGGGCTCATAACCCGAAGGTCGTAGGTTCAAATCCTGCCCCCGCTACCACTCGATTTGACGCAAAGGCCCCGGTATCGGGGCTTTTTGTTATGGTCGGCATGGCGCCGGCCGTACCGGTCATAACCTGGCGTTTTTCATGGAAAAACGCTAATATGCCGGGCCATAGTTGGGGTAACAGAGTGGGCCTAGGGCCCTTTTTTTATTTTCGGGGTTTGGTTGGTGACGCAGGCAGCGCAGCAGTTGCAGGAGTTATTGGAGCCGGGGGTGCATGCCCTGGGCTACGAACTGCTGGGTATCGAACACCTGGCGCAGGGACGCCATTCGGTATTGCGCCTGTATATCGACAGCCCCGACGGTATCGGGGTCGAGGACTGTGAACGGGTCAGCCACCAGGTCAGCGGTGTGCTGGAGGTCGAGGATCCGATCAAGGGGCAATACACTCTGGAGGTTTCGTCTCCCGGCGTGGATCGGCCGCTGTTCAAGCCGGCTCACTACGAGCGTTTTGTGGGTGAGGTGGTTTCGGTGCGTCTGGCGCGTCCACTGGGCGATCGGCGCAGGTTCAAGGGGCGCCTGCTGGCGCTGCGTGATGGCGCGGTAGTGATCGAGCAGGACGGTGTCGAGGTGGCGCTGCCGCTGGAAGATATAGACAAGGCACATCTGGTGCCGCAGTGGTAAGAGTGCGGGCTCATAGAGGCTGGATATGAACAAAGAAATCCTGATGGTTGTCGACGCAGTGTCGAACGAAAAAGGCGTGGCCAAGGAAATTATTTTCGAGGCCCTTGAAGCTGCCCTGGCGAGTGCGACCAAGAAGCGCTACGGCGGTGAGGTCGAAGTGCGGGTCAATATTGACCGGCAGACAGGTGTCTATGAGACCTTCCGCCGCTGGCTGGTGATAGACGACAGCGAAGGCCTGCCGCTGGAGAATCCAACGCGCGAATATACGCTGAGTGCGGCGCGCGAGGAGAATCCGGACATTCAGCCCGGCGATTATATCGAGGACGAGGTTGAGTCGGTTGCCTTCGGCCGTATCGCCGCGCAGACCGCCAAGCAGGTTATCGTGCAAAAGGTGCGCGAGGCGGAGCGGGCACAAGTCGTGGAGCAGTACCAGGAGCGGGTTGGTGAACTGCTTAATGGTGTGGTCAAGCGCCTGGAGCGCGGCAGCGTGATCCTCGACATGGGTAACAATATCGAGGCGTTGATCAGCCGCGAGCATCTGATCCCGCGTGAGGCCACCCGCCCCGGTGATCGCGTGCGCGGTTATCTCTACGATGTGCACTCCGAGCCGCGTGGTCCACAGCTGTTCGTCAGCCGTACCATGCCGGAGTTCCTGGTGGAGCTGTTCAAGCTGGAAGTGCCGGAAGTGGGTGAGGGGCTGATCGAAATCAAGGCTGCGGCCCGTGACCCCGGTTCCCGCGCCAAGATCGCGGTCAAGTCCAATGATCAGCGCATCGATCCGGTCGGTGCCTGCGTCGGTATGCGCGGTTCACGTGTACAGACGGTGACCAACGAGCTGAATGGCGAGCGCATCGACATTATCCTGTGGAACGACAATCCGGCACAGTTTGTCATCAACGCCATGTCTCCGGCCGAAGTGGTTTCCATCGTCATGGACGAGGAGAGCCACAGCATGGATATCGCCGTGGAAGAATCACAGCTGGCGCAGGCCATCGGCCGCAACGGCCAGAATGTGCGCCTGGCCACCGAGCTGAGCGGCTGGAATCTCAATGTCATGAGTGAGAGTCAGGCTGAGGAAAAAGGCGAGGAAGAGGCGCAGGCCCTGGTCAGGCTGTTCATGGAACAACTGGATGTGGACGAGGAGGTGGCGGTCATTCTGGTGCAGGAAGGTTTTTCCAGCATCGAAGAGGTGGCCTACGTTCCCGTGCATGAAATGCTGGAAATCGAGGAGTTTGACGAGGCGATCGTCGAGGAATTGCGCGCCCGTGCCAAGGATATCCTGGTTACGCGCGAGATCAGCAGCGAGGAACATGGCGGCAAGAAACCTGCAGCCGATCTGCTGGAAATGGATGGCATGGACCAGCAGCTTGCCTTTGCGCTGGCCGATATCGGTGTGCAGACCATGGAAGATCTGGCCGAACTGGCGGTGGATGACCTCATGCAGCTCCAGGACATGGATGAGGAACGCGCCGCCACCCTGATTATGACCGCACGCAAACCCTGGTTCGAGGCTGAATCCCAGGGTTGAGGCAGGAGTACCGTTGCATGTCAGAAGTGACCGTCAAGCATTTTGCAGAAACCATTGGCATCGCTGTCGATCGGTTGTTGGCCCAGTTGCAGGAGGCGGGAATACCTGTGCACGACGCCGATGGAAATATCGGTGATCAGGACAAGGCCAGGTTACTCGGCTACCTGCGCGACAAGCATGGCCCCGCGCCGGAAGAAGAGGAGGTGGCGGAGGCCGCCGGCCCCACCAAGATTACGCTAAGCCGTCGTACCACCAGTGAGCTGAAGGTGGCTGGCTCCGGCGGCAAGGCCAAGACGGTTACGGTACAGGTGCGCAAGAAACGCACCTACGTCAAGCGCAGCCTGGTGGCAGAGGGCGAGCCGGACGATGAGACCAAGGGTGTCGATGACGCCGGTCGTATTGACGATGAATTCGTGACCCGGCTTGAAAAGCACGTGCAGGAAGATGTCGAGCGTGCCGCCGAGGATGCGCGTCAACGTGCCGCCGAGGATGCCCTCCGTCAGGCGGAAGAGGCCGTGCGCATGCAGGCCGAGACCGAGGCGCGCCGGAGTGCGGAGGCAGAGGCGCGGCACAGTGCTGCCCAGGTGGTGGCACCGCCGGCTGAGAGCGCTGTGGTTGCGCCGGCCAAGGCAGCGGATAAAGCGGCTCCCAAGGCCGCCCGCCCTGCAGCAGCTGCGCCAAAAACCGAACGTGAGGCCCCCAAGGGCGCCAAGAAGGGCGGCGCGGGGCGCCGTCGTGATGGCGATTTCGAGGGGCCGCGTGGTGGCGGTCGCGAAGAACTGCATGTCGCGCCCGGCAAGGCGGGGCGTCGCGGCAGCAAGAAGCGCTCACCGCGTGTGGCGGCACCGGTTGCCGGCGCCGGGGGGCTGCATGGTTTCGCCAGGCCGACCGCGCCGGTGGTGCGTGAGGTGGCCATTCCGGAAACCATCACCGTGGGTGAACTGGCACAGAAGATGTCGGTGAAGGCTGCCGAGGTCATCAAGTTCATGATGAAGATGGGCAGCATGGCGACCATCAATCAGGTGCTGGATCAGGATACTGCCCTGCTGGTGGTTGAAGAGATGGGCCACACCGCCAAGATCGTCAATACCGATGCGCTGGAAGAAGAGATTGCCGTGGTGGAGGAGGCCGGTTCGGCCGAGCCGCGTGCCCCGGTGGTCACCATCATGGGTCATGTCGATCACGGCAAGACCTCGCTGCTCGACTATATCCGTACTACCCGCGTGGCGGCCGGTGAGGCTGGCGGTATTACCCAGCATATCGGTGCCTACCATGTGGAAACGCCGCGCGGCATGATCACTTTCCTCGATACCCCGGGCCATGCCGCGTTTACCGCCATGCGTGCCCGCGGTGCCCAGGCCACCGACATTGTGGTACTGGTGGTGGCCGCCGATGACGGTGTGATGCCGCAGACCAAGGAGGCCATTCAGCACGCCAAGGCGGCAGGTGTGCCCCTGGTGGTGGCGGTGAACAAGATCGACAAGCCCGAAGCCGATCCGGATCGGGTAAAGAACGAACTGGGTCAGCAGGACGTCATTCCCGAAGACTGGGGCGGCGATACCATGTTTGTGCATGTCTCCGCCAAGACCGGTGACGGCATCGACAAGCTGCTGGAGTCGATCCTGCTGCAGGCCGAGGTGCTGGAACTGACGGCGGTGAAGGAAGGCCGTGCCAGCGGCGTGGTGATCGAGTCACGCCTGGACAAGGGCCGCGGCGCCGTGGCTACCGTGCTGGTACAGAGCGGCACCCTGCGCAAGGGTGATGTGCTGCTGGCCGGTCATGAGTTTGGCCGTGTGCGTGCACTGCTGGATGAGAACGGCCATATGGTGGATGAGGCCGGCCCCTCGATTCCGGTGGAAGTACTTGGTCTGTCCGGCACACCGGGCGCGGGCGAGTCCGCTGTAGTGGTGGCTGATGAGCGCAAGGCGCGTGAAGTGGCGCTGTTCCGTCAGGGCAAGTTCCGTGACGTCAAGTTCGCCCGTCAGCAGCAGGCCAAGCTGGAGGATATGTACACCCAGATGCAGGAAGGCGAGGTCAATTCCCTCAACATCATGCTCAAGGCCGATGTGCAGGGTTCGCTGGAAGCCATCGCTGACGCCCTGGTCAAGCTGTCCACCGACGAGGTGAAGGTGAAGATCGTCGCCAGCGGCGTGGGTGGTATCAGCGAGTCCGACGTCAATCTGGCGGTAGCCTCCAATGCCATCATGATCGGCTTCAACGTGCGCGCCGACGGTAGCGCCAAGCGGATAATCGAAGAGCAGGGCATCGATCTGCACTACTACAGCATCATTTACGAACTGCTGGACGAAGTGAAGACGGCGATGACCGGTATGCTGGCGCCGGAATTCAAGGAGCAGATCATCGGTCTGGCCCAGGTACGCGACGTGTTCCGTTCACCCAAGTTCGGCGCCGTTGCCGGTTGCATGGTGGTGGACGGTGTGGTCAAGCGCAACAATCGTATCCGCGTGCTGCGTGAAAACGTGGTGATCTACGAAGGCGAGCTGGAATCGCTGCGCCGCTTCAAGGACGATGTTTCTGAGGTCAAGCAGGGCTTCGAATGCGGCATCGCGGTGAAGAATTACAATGATGTGCGTGCAGGGGATCAGATCGAGGTCTACGAACGCATCCAGGTGCAGCGTACACTTTAAAACATGGCACGGGAATTCACTCGCAGCCGTCGTGTTGGCGAGCAGATGCAGCGTGAGCTGGCACTGCTCATCCAGCAGGAACTCAAGGATCCGCGCCTGGGGATGATTACCGTCTCCGGTGTCGAGGTCACGCGCGACTTCGCCCACGCCAAGGTCTTTGTCACCGTGCTCAGCGACGAGCCGGAGCAGGTGGCGCAATCCCTCGAGGGCTTGCGCCACGCCGCCGGCTTCCTGCGTCGTGAACTGGGCCGGCGCATGCTGGCTCGCACCATTCCCGAACTGCATTTTGTCCATGACACCTCGGTCGAGCAGGGCTCGCGCCTGTCCGCCCTGATCGACCGGGCCGTCGCCGCCGACGGCCACAATAAAGACGATTGAGGAATAATGACACGTCGCCAGCGCCAGCGGGGCCGTGAGGTCAACGGCATCCTGCTCCTTGATAAACCCATCGGCATTACCTCCAACGATGCGCTGCAACAGGTCAAACGCCTGTACGATGCACGCAAGGCTGGGCACACCGGCAATCTTGATCCCATGGCCAGCGGCCTGCTGCCGCTGTGCCTGGGCGAGGCCACCAAGGTTTCAGCCTTTCTGCTTGATGCCGACAAACGCTACCGCGGTACCTGCAAACTGGGTGTACGCACCAATACCGGCGATGCCGACGGCGAGGCGATTGAAACCCGCCCGGTGATCGACGTGACCGAGGCGCGGGTGCGTGAGGTGCTGGAGAGTTTCCGCGGCGAGATCGAGCAGATCCCGCCCATGCATTCGGCCATCAAGCACCAGGGGCAGCCGCTGTACAAGCTGGCACACCAGGGCCTGGAGGTGGAGCGGAAGCCGCGCCGCGTCACCATCTACGAGCTGAATCTGTTGCGATTTTCCGCCGATGAGCTGGAGCTCGATGTTCACTGCTCCAAGGGTACCTATATCCGCACCCTGGCCGAGGATATCGGCGAGGCCCTGGGCTGTGGTGCCCACCTTAATCAGTTGCGCCGCACCGCCGCCGGCCCCTTCGTCGAGGTTGGTGCGGTGACCCTTGAGCAGCTCAAGCAGTTGCTGCTGGACGGTGGCCAGGAGGCATTGGATGCCCTGCTGTTGCCGATAGAGGATGCGCTGGCCGGCTGGCCGGCAATCAACCTCAGTGCCAACCTGACCTATTACGTGCGTCAGGGGCAGGCGGTACAGGTGTCGCAGGCTCCTACCCGGGGCTGGGTGCGGCTGTTCGGCCCGGAGGGTGATTTCATCGGCGTCGGCCACATCCTGGATGATGGCCGGGTGGCCCCGAAACGGCTGTTCCACACGGGGTAAGTCCGTAATTCTGCTTGTTTACTTGTCCGGCGCACGGTTAAAATACCGCGCTTAAACCTCACCCCAGTTTAGGAGTTGTAGTTAGATGTCTCTGAACGCCACCCAGAAAGCTGAAATTGTCCAGGGTCACGGCAAGGCCGCGACCGATACCGGTTCCGCCGAAGTGCAGATCGCCCTGCTGTCCGCCCGCATCGACGACCTGTCCGGCCATTTCAAGGAACATAGCCACGATCACCATTCGCGCCAGGGCCTGCTGCGCATGGTGAGCAAGCGCCGCAAGCTGCTTGACTACCTGAAGAACAAGGATGTCGAGCGTTACCGCGCCATCGTTGCCCGCCTCGGCCTGCGCAAGTAAATCACGGCCTACCGGCCCGCCACCAGAAGGGAATACGACGTGACTCCAGTTGTGAAAGAATTCAAATACGGCGACCACACCGTTCGTCTGGAAACCGGTGAGATTGCCCGTCAGGCTTCTGGTGCCGTCATGGTCAGCATGGGCGACACGGTGGTGCTGGTGACCGCAGTAGCCGTTGCGGAAGCCGTGCCCGGCCGCGATTTCTTTCCCCTGACGGTCAATTATCAGGAGCGTACCTACGCTGCCGGCAAGATCCCCGGTGGTTTCTTCCGTCGCGAGGGGCGTCCCAGCGAGAAGGAAACCCTGACCTCGCGCCTGATTGATCGTCCGCTGCGTCCGCTGTTCCCCGAAGGCTTCACCAACGAAGTCCAGGTGGTTGCCACCGTCGTTTCGCTCGATCCCGAAATTGATCCGGATATCCCGTCGATGATCGGTGCCTCCGCTGCCGTGTGCCTGGCCGGTGTGCCGTTCAAGGGCCCCATCGGCGGCGCCCGTGTCGGCTATCAGAATGGTCAATACCTGCTCAACCCGGGCCTGTCCACCCTGAAGACCTCGGAACTGGATCTGGTGGTAGCGGGTACCGAGAATGCCGTGCTGATGGTGGAGTCGGAGGCGCGTGAGTTGTCCGAGGAGGTCATGCTCGGCGCGGTAATCTTCGGTCATGACCAGATGCAGGTGGTGATCAAGGCGATCCGTGAACTGGTGGCCGAGGCCAAGGTGATGCCCTGGAACTGGCAGGCGCCGCCGGCCGATACCACCCTGGTGTCCCGTGTTGCTGAACTGGGTGAGGCCGCGTTCAGCGAGGCGTATACCATCAAGGAAAAGCAGGCGCGTTATACGCGTCTGAACGAAATTCGCAGTGACATCATGGCCAAACTCACCGCTGACGGGGCCGAACCCTGCTTCCCGGTGGACAAGGTGCGTGTTGCCGTCGAGTCGCTGGAGTACAACACCGTGCGCGGCAGCATCCTGTCCGGCAAGCCGCGTATCGATGGCCGCGACACCCGTACCGTGCGTCCGATCACCATCCGCACCGGTGTTCTGCCGCGTACCCATGGTTCCGCCCTGTTCACCCGCGGCGAGACCCAGGCACTGGTGGTTTCCACGCTGGGCACCGCCCGTGATGCGCAGGTTATCGACGCCATTGAAGGCGAGCGCAAGGAATCCTTCATGCTGCATTACAACTTCCCGCCGTACTGCGTCGGCGAGACCGGCATGGTGGGCAGCCCGAAGCGCCGCGAGATCGGTCATGGCCGTCTGGCCAAGCGCGGCGTGCAGGGCGTGATGCCGACGATGGAGAGTTTCCCCTACACCGTACGCGTGGTATCGGAGATCACCGAGTCCAACGGCTCCAGCTCCATGGCCTCCGTGTGCGGCAGCAGCCTGGCGCTGATGGATGCGGGCGTGCCGATCAAGGCGCCGGTGGCCGGCGTGGCGATGGGTCTGATCAAGGAAGGCGACAAGTTTGCCATCCTCACCGATATCATGGGTGACGAGGATCATCTCGGCGACATGGATTTCAAGGTCGCCGGTACCGAGCAGGGCGTCAATGCGCTGCAGATGGATATCAAAATTGACGGTATTACCCGCGAGATCATGGATGTCGCCCTGAAGCAGGCGCGCGAGGCACGTTTGCACATCCTCGGCGAGATGAACAAGGCGATCTCCAAGCCGCGTGAACAGATGTCCGATTTCGCACCGCGTTATGAGACCTTCAAGATCAATCCGGACAAGATCCGTGACGTCATCGGCAAGGGTGGCGCCACCATCCGCGCGCTCACCGAGGAAACCGGCACCAGCATCGATATCACCGATGACGGCACCGTCAAGATTGCCTCGGTGGACGGTGCTGCCGGCAAGGAGGCCCGTCGCCGTATCGAGCAGCTCACCGCCGATGTGGAAGTGGGCATGATCTACGAGGGCCGCGTTGCCAAGCTGATGGATTTCGGTGCCTTCGTCACCATCCTACCGGGCAAGGACGGTCTGGTGCACATCTCCCAGATATCCGACGAGCGCGTCGAGAAGGTGAGTGACAAACTGGCCGAGGGTGATCTGATCAAGGTGAAGGTTCTGGAAGTGGACAAGCAGGGCCGCATCCGCCTCTCCATGAAGGCGATGACGGAATAAGCCGTTGCAGTGAGTGATGTTACCGGAGGGGCCGCAAGGCCCCTTCTGTTTTTGCGAGGCGGTGATCACCAATGGACAGCTTGTATCGATTCAGCGACTTTTTCACCCCGCACCTGCGCCTGACGCTGGCGCTGTTGTGCGCTGCACTCGCTTCGATGCTGGCTTTCCGTGCCATACCACTGGCTGCCGTTCCGCTGCTGTGTGTCGCTCTGCTGCTGTGGGATTATTTCCGCAACAGCGGTGTCTGGATGGGCTTTCGTGCCTTCCGCCAGGGCAAGCTGCAACGGCTGCGGCGCAATCTGGACAGCGTGTACTGGCCGCAACTGCTGTCCCCGCGCAGCCGCAGCTATTACCACTGGCTGCGCGGCGTGCTCGATGCCGCCGACGGTCGCCTGCAGGCGGCGCGGGTGCATCTGCTGGTGGCGGCTGCCGGCAGGCTGCGAACAGAAAATGATCGCAGCCTGGTGCAGTGCCTGCTGGCCGAGCTTGCCTTGCAGGAGGGCGAACAGGGCATGGCGGTTGAGCATGTGCGACTGGCCAATGCCCTGGCGCACCATGCGGACGTGGCGCGCATCATTGCGGCATTGCACAAACGGATCGATGAAACCGCTTGAGCCATGGTGTTGCCTCAGTGTCGGCGGCCTGGTCATTACTGGCGAGCTGACCCGGGAGGAGTGCGCCCGGTTCGTGGCGGAGGTCGCGGCAGTGTCACCGTTACCGGATCCCCTGTGGCTGGATTTGCGCAGTTTTGACATTGCCGACGGCATGGCGGCGGTGGCCGCGCTCAATGCCGTGCGTCATCTGGCACGGGGGCGCCGTCTCATACTGCACGGTGCCCCGCAGATACTGGCCCATAACCTGTACCGTGTCGGCGATCTGGAAGGAGGCAGCCTGGTGCTGGAGGCCACGCGCGAGGATGAACCCTACGGCTGAACTGTCTCTGAAGTTGCATCGACCCGTGCGCCATGAAGGCTCTTGCTTGTTTCAACGGAAATGATTTGATTAAAATCACTTTTCCGCCAAGCGAGGGTCGTCGATGTGAGTGCCGTTGTCCTCTCCCGGGATTTCGATCCGGCATTATTGCAGCACCACGCCCGTGAACTGGCGACGGCAGGACGGTTTCTGCACGGGCAGGGATGGGTGCCGGCCACCAGTGGCAATTTTTCCGCCCGCCTGTCGGCGGATTATGCGGCCATCACCGCTTCCGGACGCCACAAGGGGCGGCTGACCGAGCAGGACATCATGGTGGTGGACAGGGCCGGCCGGGCACTGGACAGCGCACGCCGTCCCTCGGCCGAAACCTTGCTGCACACCACACTCTATTGTCGTTATCCTGAGGTGGGCGCCGTACTGCACACCCACTCCGTCAATGCCACGCTGTTGTCGCGCCGTTGCGGCAGCGAGTTGCGGCTGGAGGGATACGAGCTGCTCAAGGCCTTTCGCGGTGTCGAGACCCACGACACCTGTGTCATCGTGCCGGTATTTGACAATGACCAGGACATACCGCGTCTCGCCGCACAGGTGGAACACTATCTTGACGGGCATGATGAGGTGCCCGGCTACCTGATTCGGGGGCACGGTCTTTACACCTGGGGCCGCGATGTGACGGAAGCCCTGCGCCATCTGGAAGCCTTCGAATTTCTGTTTCAGTGTGAGCTGCATCAAGCAAGAGGATGACCCCATGAGCCGACTGGAGATTCGTCAGGCGGACGGCGGCAGCGTTGTTGCCGTTTACAGCGATTACGCCACCATTGCCGCCCAGCTGCATCAGCTGGGGGTACGTTTTGAACGCTGGCGGACAGCGCAGCCGCTGGCGGCGACGGCGACGCAGGATGAAGTGCTTGCCGCCTATCATGACTCCATCGCGCGCTTGACCCGTGACTACGATTTCCAGTCGGTGGACGTGGTCAGCCTGCGGCCCGATCATCCGCAGAAGGCGGAGATGCGCAGCAAGTTTCTGGCCGAACATGTGCACAGTGATTTCGAGGTGCGCTTTTTTGTCGAAGGTAGCGGGCTGTTTTATCTGCATGTGGGAGACAGCATCTATCTGGTGTTGTGCGAACAGGGCGACCTGATTAGCGTGCCGGCCAATACCCCGCACTGGTTCGATATGGGGGAAAATCCGCATTTCAAATGTATCCGCCTGTTTACTGTGGCCGATGGCTGGCAGGCGCAGTTCACCGGCAGCGGCATTGCTGAACATTTTCCCAGTTATGATCAATTCGTGGCTGCGGCATGATTCGCGCCATTCTCACCGACATCGAAGGCACGACATCCTCGCTTTCCTTCGTCAAGGACGTGCTGTTTCCCTATGCACGGCAGCAGATGGATGACTTTCTGCGTTTGCATGGGGCGGATGCGCCGGTAGCGGAACAGATTGCTGCGGTACGCGCCATCGCCGGGGAGGAGCTTGCCCTGGAGGATGTGGTGGGGCAGTTGCGGCAGTGGATCGACGAGGATCGCAAGGTCACGCCATTAAAGGCGTTGCAGGGCATGATCTGGCGTGAGGGGTATCGCAACGGCGCTTTTACCGGTCATGTCTACCCTGATGTCGCACAGCGGTTGCGTGCCTGGCATGCGGCTGCTGTGCGACTGTATGTATTCTCCTCCGGTTCGGTACAGGCGCAGCAGCTGCTGTTTGCCCACAGCGATGACGGCGACCTGACCCCCCTGTTTTCCGGCTATTTCGACACTACCAGCGGCAACAAGCGTGACCCCGCCGCCTATCAGACCATTGCCGCTGCCATCGATCTCCCGGCCCGGGATATCCTGTTTCTTTCCGATATCGTCGAAGAGCTGGATGCGGCGCGTGCGACAGGCATGCAGACCTGCATGCTGCTGCGGGATGGCGCTGCAGGAAATGCTGTCGGGCACACACGGGCCAGAGACTTCCACGACATCACGCTCTAATCTGTATGCATGGGCGGTGTACACCCGTGCACCGATAATGTGGATGCCTCCGGGTTTTCAGGGGTGTCCCTGTCTTCACAGGAGGTTGTCATGGCACTGACCCCATCCACCATGCTGGAGCTGGGTACTTCGGCACCAGATTTCGACTTGCCCGAACCGGCCACTGGCGCCACGGTGAGTCGAGCGCAATTTGCCGGCAAGCCGTTGCTGGTGATGTTCACCTGCAATCACTGTCCTTACGTCAAGCATATCGCCGATGCCTTTGCCGACTTCGCGCGGGAATATCAGGAACACGGCCTGGCGGTGGTGGCGATCAGCGCCAACGATCCGGCACACCGTGCCGAGGATGGGCCTGAGTTCATGGCACAGGAGGCAAAGACGCGCGGCAATCCGTTCCCTTATCTGTACGACGAAACACAGGCCGTCGCCAAGGCCTATCGTGCCGCCTGTACACCGGATTTCTTTCTGTTCGATGCCGATCATCGCCTGGTGTATCGCGGCCAGTTCGATGACAGCCGCCCGGGCAATACCTTGCCGGTAAACGGAGCTGATCTGCGTGATGCGGTCAAGGCGGTGCTGGCCGGACTGTCGGTGCCGGACGATCAGCGCCCGAGTATGGGCTGCAATATCAAATGGAAACCGGGCAACGAGCCGGATTATTTCGGCTGAATGGCATCAGTGGTCGTCGTTCATGAGCGGAGGAGGCCTTTGACGCTTGCTTCTTCTTGCCCCCCGGCGTAGCCTTGAAAGCAATCAGTCAATTGCTTTTATCCCATGGGAAAATCACACGATATCCGCAAGCAGGAAATAGTCGAGGCGACTCTCGATCTGGCTGCCGAGCAGGGACTCAAAAAGCTCACCACCCAGGCCATCGCCGAACGGGTAGGCATCGCGCAGCCGACCATCTTCCGCCACTTCAAGAGCCGTGATGCCATATTCGGTGCAGTCATCGGATGGGTGGCTGAAAATCTGTTTCGCGTGCTGGAACAGCTGGAAAACGAGCAGACGCCGGCGGATGAACGCCTGCAGAAGCTGTTGCGCCGACAGCTGGCCTTCGTCGGCAAGCGGCGCGGGATCCCGCGAGTGGTTTTCTCCGACCGTTTGCACGTGGAGTCGCCGGCACTCAAGGCCGCTGTGCGCGAGGTCTATCAGCGCATCCTGGGGCGTATCGCCCGCCTGCTGACGGAGGGGCAGGAAACAGGCCGTTTCCGCGCCGACTTCGAACCGGAAGAGACAGCGCGCTATATCGGGGCATTGCTGCAGGGGACGATCATGCGCTGGTCGATTATGGACTTCAACTTTTCGCTGGAAGAAGAAGCCGATGCCCTGTGGCGCTTTCTGTGGCCGGCGCTCGAGCGGCGTTGACCGAGCGAACTTTCACTCAGGACAGGAGACTATGATGTCGGGCAGACAGCCGCCGTTGTGGATATGGATTGCGGTGCCGGTAGCCGTGCTGTTCGGGCTGCTGACCATCAGGAGCGGCGGGGCCGTGCTGTTTTTTGATGGGGCGGCGCGGCAGGCGGCGGGCAATTATGTTCCCTTTGTGCTGTGGTTCAATTTTCTCGCCGGTTTTGCCTATGTCGCGGCGGGTATCGGCTTGTGGTTCAGGCGTGCATGGGCAGCGCCGCTGGCGGCGGCCATCGCCATGGCGACCATACTGGTATTTGCAGCACTGGGCATCGCCATCCTCACCGGTGCCGGCTACGAAATGCGCACCGTGGCGGCGATGACCCTGCGGTCGTCCATCTGGATTGTCATCGCGGCTGCCGCTTACGGCTCCGGCTATCGGCGCAGTGCATGACATGATCTCCGCTGACGGGAACCTGTCGGCTGTGTCCGTAGCGAGCAGGATGGGCAACTGAATATCGTTCCCGGGTCACACGAGGCTTTTCAGGAGGCGTCATGAGAATTACCTTTCACGGTGCGGCGCGCGAGGTAACCGGATCGTGTTTTCTGGTGGAGACCGACAGCGTCAGGTTTGTGGTGGATTGCGGCATGTTCCAGGGGCCACCGGATACTGAAGCCCGCAATCGTCATGCCTTTCCCTTCGATCCGAAACGGATCGATTTCGTCTTGCTCACCCATGCCCATATCGACCACAGCGGCCTGTTGCCCAAGCTGGTACTGGACGGCTTCAATGGTCCCATCCATACCACGGCGGCGACGGCCGATCTGCTGGGTGTCATGCTGCCGGACAGTGGGCATATCCAGCAGATGGAAGCGGAGCGGACGCAACGTTACATCAAGCGCGGCGGCAAGCCGCGCTATCAGGGCAGCGAGCCGATCTATACGGTGCTGGATGCGCAACGCAGCCTGGAGCAGATTGTGCGGCAGGATTACGACGTCGAAGTGGAGGTGCATCCTTCCGTACGCTGTCGCTTCCGTGACGCCGGCCATATTCTTGGCTCCGCGATTATCGAGGTCTGGGTACAGGAGAATGCGCGCCGCACCAAGCTGGTGTTTTCCGGCGATCTGGGGCAGCCGCACCGGCCGATCCTGCGCGATCCGGCCATCATCGAACAGGCCGACATCCTGCTGGTGGAGTCCACCTACGGCAATCGCCGCCACAAGGATCTCGGCGCCACACTGGATGAACTCGTCACGGTAGTCAACGACACCCTGCTGCGCAAAAAGGGCAACGTGATCATCCCTGCCTTCGCCGTGGGACGTACCCAGGAGTTGATCTATTTCTTCCATGAATTGACCCGGCAAGGGCGTTTCAAGAACCTCAACATCTTTGTCGATTCGCCCATGGCCACCGAGGTGACGCGCATTACCATGCGCCATCTGCAACTGTTTGACGCAGCGGCCAGGGAGCTTGCCGCCTGGCGTGCCGCGGGCAAGGGACTCCCGACCCTGAAGTTTACGGGTTCAGTCGAGGAATCCATGGCGCTGAACAACATCCATGGTGGCGCGGTGATCATCTCTGCCAGCGGCATGTGTACTGGCGGCCGGATAAAACACCATTTGCGCCACAATCTCGGCCGGCGCGAGAACAGCATCCTGATCACCGGCTTCCAGGCACAGGGCACGCTGGGACGGCGCCTGGTGGACAAGGCCGAAACGGTACGCATCTTCGGTCAGGACATTCCGGTCAAGGCCGACGTCCATACCTTGGGAGGTTTTTCCGCCCATGCCGACCAGGATGCACTGCTGCACTGGCTGCGCTCCTTCCGGCAGCCCCCGCGCCAGACCTTTGTCGTACATGGCGAGGCGGAGACGGCAGGGGTCTTTGCGCAGACCATCGAGCAGCAGCTGGGATGGCAGGTGCGGGTGCCGGAACTGAGAGAAGAGGTGATGATCTAAATAAGTGTTCCGAATTGGTATCCACCTTATCTTCGGTGTGTCATAG
>DYFR01000025.1 GCA_020725115.1 Thiohalomonas denitrificans | reverse complement strand
TCATGGGTCGACAACAAGGGCGAGAAGGACGCGACCGAGGCCGCCATCGGCTAAGGCATCCGCCAGGCCGTGCAATACCCGAAGCGGGGCAGCAATGCCCCGCTTTTTTTATGCCCGCACACTGTCCGGAACCGCACATAAGTCAAAATCGAAAACTTGCGCCAGCCCTCGCAGCCGGCATGATTTCAACCAGCTCATTCCTGAGTCAGCCGATAGGTTGCTGCCTTCCCGGCCCCAGGAGTATTGTTAAGCAGTGGAGTCCGTTTGTTCGCATTGCCGGTACGGTGCCATTAAACATACATTGGAGGTATGACCACGATGCGCTATGCCACATGTCTTTTGCTGTGGTGCATGACCTTGCCGGCCCTTGCCGACAAACCTCTGGCGCCACACACACTGGCAGGAACCACCCGGGTCGATGCCGAACAGGCTGTGGTGGTCATTCAAACCACCCCCCATCTGGTGATCATCGATTCCCGCCTCGCCGAAGAACACGCCAAGGGGCACATCCCCGGCGCCATCAGCCTGCTCGACACCGACATGAGCGAGGCTGCACTCTCCAGGATTGCACCGGATCGGGGCACGCCACTCCTGTTTTACTGCAACGGCGAGCGATGCCTGCGTAGCGGCAATGCCGCCGCCAATGCGGCAGCCTGGGGCTATCGCACCATTTACTGGTTCCGCGGCGGCTGGCAGGAATGGCTGCAAAAGGAATTGCCGATCGGACGCTGAGTCGGTACATGGCCATCGAACGGATTTCACTGCGCGCCCTGATCACCGGCCTGTTGCTGGCCGTGATACTGATTACCATCGCCCATACGGTGGTAGCAAAACTGCAGTTCCGCCGTGCCGCACTGGACTATCGTATCCAGAATCTGTCCCGCGTCATCGAGGTGGCGGCCCTGGAAATAATGCGGCAGACACGTGGCCATGCCATCGTGCTGGGCAGCTCCCTGCAGCAGCGACTCTCCCTCCGCGATGACGCTCCGCTGCTCACCCCGCTGACCGAGCCGTTCACCAAGGGTTTCGTCGAGGCCCGCCACCTGGACCTGGTGCAACTGCGTGTTTACGACCCGCAGTTACGCCTGCTGGGCGCCGGCCGGCAGCATGATATTCCAGCGCTGCCCGCGACACTGCTCACCCAGGCCAAAGAACGTCAGGGTGCCGAGCGCTTCAAGGCGCTGGGCGGCTTGTGGCTCGCACCACAGGGGCCGCTCTATTCGATACTGGTACCCGTGGGCGGCCTGCACCTGGATGGCTATCTTGAGGTTGTACTCAACCCACTGTTCAATCTGCGCAACGTGCATGAAATGATTCACATGCCCTTCGGCATCCATGATTCCGGTGGCGAAGAGCTGATACATCCGGCGGGCATCATTGAGGATGATCCCCGCTACGTCACGGTGGACTACGAACTGCGCGACGTCGATGATGCACTGGTGCTGCGTCTGGTGGCCTATGAAGATATCGACCTGCTCTACAGCGACATGCATCGCACCCAGGTCGTTACCACCATTTCCTTTTTTTCACTGACTGTCGTGCTGCTGATACTGGCGCTGTGGCTGCTGAACCGCTACCTGTTCCAGCCGGTGCATATCATGATTAACGAAATGGAGCACTCCCTGCACGATGCCAACAACACCCTGCTGATCCGCCATGGCATCAAGGAGGTGCATCTCGTTGCCGCCGCCTTCAACACCATGGCAGCACAGGTGCGTGAAATCATTCACGAACTGCACAGGATTTCAGCGCTGGACGGACTGACCGGCATCGCCAACCGCCGGGCATTCAACCAGGCACTGGAGCGGGAATGGCTGCGTGCCGTGCGTCGGAGAACCACCCTCTCGCTATTGCTCATCGATATCGACTACTTCAAGCAGTACAACGACAGCTATGGCCATCAGGCCGGTGATGAATGCCTGAAGGATATCGCCAACGCCATCAATCTGGAGGTACAGCGGCCCACCGACATGGTGGCGCGTTACGGCGGCGAGGAGTTCGTGGTACTGCTTCCCGAGACCGATGCGGCGGGCGCCGGCAGTGTGGCGGCCAGACTCCAGCAGACCGTGGCAACCCTGGCCATACCCCATCAGGCCTCCGGGATTAGCGACAGCATCAGCATGAGTATCGGCATCTGCACCATGAATCCCGGCAAGGACAACCACAGCGAACAGTTGATCGCCGGTGCCGACACGGCGCTGTACCGCGCCAAGGCGGGCGGGCGCAACCGTGTCGAGTTTGCCCGCGCCGGCGACCTCCCCCCGCTTGCCACGCCACAGACAGCCGATTGATGCGGGCCGTGACCGTTCCGCATCATCGGTATCCCGAACCACCACAAAATAAAAAGGCCGCCGGCTTGCGCGGGCGGCCTTCTGGCTGCGGCGACAACGCTTACTTCTTCGTGCCGCAGGTATTGACGCCGATCAGGCTGTATGCCGGGCAAAAGCCCATCAGTGCGGTGGCCAGAGGGATAATGCCGATGGCACCCAGCCAGTTGCCGGCGACAACGCCCCAGCCGATGATGGCCAGACCGGCGATGATACGGACAACCTTGTCTACAGTGCCTACATTTGCCTTCATGTGAGTCTCCTTGCACGGTGAATGATGCCAGGTCGAAGCATAGACAACGCGTCGACATCTGTATGTGACAATGTCACCCAGCCGCGGTACGGGACAGCCGCGCGCGATCCAGCAACAGGATTTCACCGCGGGTACGGCGGATCATGCCGTCATTCTCCAGATCGCGCAGGATACGGCTGACTACCTCGCGCGAACTGCCCAGATCCACCGCCAGTTCCTGGTGGGTGGTCTGCGTCATATCATCGGCCGCGGCTCGCTCCAGCAGCAGTGCCGCCACACGGGCATCCATGCGCCGAAAGGCCACCTCCTCCACCACCGCGATCACATCGGCCAGCCGCCGCGCCACCAGACCGAACAGGTAACGGCGCCATGCCGCCGACTCGCCCATCCAGGCCCTCACGCTGGCCGCCGGCACCAGCAGCGCCTCTACTTCGTTTTCGGTGATGGCCAGGGCAGGAAAGGGAATGTCGCTCATGATGCAGGAGGCGGTCAGCACACAGCTGTCGCCCGCCTCGATGCGATACAGCGTGATCTCGCGCCCCGATTCCGCCAGCTTGAATACCCGTGCCCGGCCGGAAAGCAGCAACGGCAGATAGCCGCAGCTGTCGCCCTGCCGGCACACTACCTGGCCCGGCGGCAAGGTTCGCACAACGGCCTCACGCAGGACGCGCGCCAGCAGGGCCGCATCATCGTCAAACAAGGCGGGAAAGGCCGGGCGCAGCCGCTGTTGCAGTATGTCGTTCATGGGCAAGTGATTCCGATCAGGGCAATACCACAGCCATATTAAGGCAATCGTTCAATGGCCACACTGATAAGTGAACTCTGTACATCAGCACGGCTCCATACTGCTATGGTTACCCATAATTGCACCCAAGGCCCCCTCCCATGCTGATCCTGCGCCGCACCGACATTCCCCCCTCCGAGATCACCCCCGCCACTGTCTACGGAGATCGCCGCCGCTTCCTCGGCGCGGCCCTTGCCGCCGGCGGCGCCCTGTTGCTGCCGCATGCAGCGCAGGCGGCCCTGCCGCGCCGTTTCGATCAGCTGGCACGCAGTCCGCTCAGCACCACCGAACCACTCAACAGTTACAAGGACATCACCACCTACAACAATTTCTACGAGCTGGGCACCGGCAAGGACGACCCGGCACGCAATGCCGGCTCACTCAAAACCCAGCCCTGGTCAGTAACCATCGACGGTGCGGTGGAAAAACCCGGCACCTACACACTGGAGGATCTGCTCAAACCTCATGCGCTGGAGGAACGCATCTACCGCCTGCGCTGCGTCGAGGCCTGGTCGATGGTCATTCCCTGGGTCGGCTTCCCGCTGGGCGATCTGATCAAACGCTTCAATCCCACCTCGCGCGCCAAGTACGTCGCCTTTACCACCCTGCACGATCCGGAGCAGATGCCCGGCCAGCGCCGTGCGGTACTGGACTGGCCCTATGTGGAAGGACTGCGCATGGATGAGGCGATGCACCCACTCGCCATCCTCGCCGTCGGCCTGTACGGCGAGGTGCTGCCCGGCCAGAACGGCGCACCACTGCGGCTGGTGGTGCCGTGGAAATACGGCTTCAAGAGCATCAAGTCCATCGTCCGCATCAGCCTCACCGAACAGATGCCGCCCACCGCCTGGAACAAGTCGGCGCCGCAGGAATATGGCTTCTACGCCAACGTCAATCCGGCGGTGGATCATCCGCGCTGGAGCCAGAAACGCGAGCGACGCCTCGGCGAACTACGCAAACGGGAAACCCTGCCCTTCAACGGCTATGCCGATCAGGTGGCGCAGCTCTACAGCGGCATGGACCTGACCCGGTGGTATTGATGCGGCGTTCATTGGCGGACTCAACCGCTTTTTTAAGATGCACTGGCTGAAGCGCGCTGTTTTCCTTCTCTGCCTGACGCCCCTGGTCTGGCTGCTTGCGCTGGCCCTGCTCGGGGAGTTGGGCGCCAACCCCATCGAGGCCGTCATCCGTTACCTCGGCGACTGGGCGCTGCGCCTGCTGCTGCTCACCCTCGTCGCCACCCCGCTGCGCCTGCTCACCGGCTGGACCTGGCCGGTACGGCTGCGGCGCATGCTCGGCCTGTTCGCCTTTTTCTATGCCGTGCTGCACCTGTGTTCTTATGTGGTGCTCGATCAGTTTTTTGCCTGGGACATCATCTGGGAGGATATCGTCGAGCGTCCCTTCATCACCATGGGGATGCTGGCATTTCTGTTGCTGTTGCCGCTGGCACTCACCTCCAGCCACGCATCCATGCGCCGGCTGGGCCGCCACTGGAAGCGACTGCACCGGCTGATCTACCCGGCGGCCATCCTCGCGGTGGCGCACTTCACGCTGATGGTGAAAGCCGACCTGCGTGAGCCCCTGTTCTATGCGGTTATACTCGCCGTATTGTTAGGGCTGCGCCTGTTACCGGCGCCCCGCCGGCATCCCGTCACCAGGGAGACATGATGCGTAGCACCCTCCACTATCTGCTGGCCGCCGTCATACTTGCCATCTACGGCGGCCAGGTCTGCCCATTTCTCGAGTCGCTGACCCTGGCCCAGTTGCTGGGACCGATACTGGCCGTGCTGGTGCTGCAATATCTGCTGCACCGCAGTCTGCAGCGGCGCATCATGCTGAAGACTGCGCTCAAGTATCAGGCAAGACGCGTGTTCCAGAGCGAGCTGGCCATGTTCTTCACCGCCGGCGCCGTATTGATGCTGTTCAACCGGTTCTGGTTCGACTTCCCGCTGGAAAGCGGTCTCAAGGTAGTGCTGGGCCTGACCGTACTCGGCTACTTCATCGCCATCGATCTGGCGCTGGAACGGGAGCGCACTATCGCCGCCACGCTGCAGGCGCAGGGCATACACATCGAACCCGATGCCGAGTTCATGCCGCTCACGCGCAAGGTCGCCTGGTTTGCATCAGTCAGCGTGATCGCCATCCTGAGCATCGTGTTCCTGGTCATCAACAAGGATCTGGACTGGCTGGTGGACAGCAACCATGGCCTGGCACTGGCCGATGCGCGTCGGGCGATACTCGGCGAACTGATCTTCGTCATCGCCGTGATGCTGCCCTATATCATCAACACCATCCACAGTTATGCACGCAACCTGCACCTGTTCCTCGATGCCGAGAACGGCGTGCTCAACGCCGCCAGCAACGGCCACCTCGACAGCCAGGTGCCGGTCAGCAGCAACGACGAATTTGGCCTGATGGCCGAACGCACCAATACGATGGTACGCAACCTGCGCGGCATCACCGAAGAGCTGCGCAAGACGCGCGATGTCACCATCCACTCGCTGGCGATCCTGGCCGAGACGCGCGACTACGAAACCGGCGCCCATATCCTGCGTACCCAGCACTACGTCAAGGCACTGGCCGAGTACCTGCGCGACCACCCGCGCTTTGCGGCACTGCGCGACCGGGACACCGTGGAACTGCTGTTCAAGTCGGCGCCGCTGCACGATATCGGCAAGATCGGCATCCCCGACAGCATCCTGCTCAAGCCCGGCCGCCACACGGCGGAGGAATTCGAGATCATGAAGACCCACACCAGCCTCGGTGCCGACGCCCTGCGTCGCGCCGAAGCCGATCTGGGTGACGATTCATCGTTCCTGCGCTATGCCCGCGAGATCGCCGAAAACCACCACGAACGCTGGGACGGCAGCGGCTATCCCTGCGGACTCGCCGGTGATGCCATCCCGCTGTCGGCCCGGCTGATGGCCCTGGCCGATGTCTACGACGCCCTGATCAGCAAGCGGGTGTACAAGCCGGCCTTTACCCATGATCAGGCCCGGGAGATCATTATCGAGGGCCGCGGCAGCCACTTCGACCCCGAGGTAGCCGATGCCTTCCTGGCCATCGAGGAACGCTTCATCATCATCGCCCGGGAATTTGCCGACGAGCACACCCGCTGCCCCTGAACCGCACTACAGTTGAATCGCCCGGGAAGTGACCCTATACAAAACCCTTGAAAATCGGTAATCTTTACCAAATATATAGGTTATTGACCGCGCAGGCGGTCTTTCTTTTTGGGCGTCCGCAAACCGCCGGGCGCCCGGCAACACCTCCACTATGTTGTTCAGGAACCAAACTCGAAACCAAAGGAGCAACCCATGAAACATGAACTGCCGGCACTGCCCTACGCCAAGAACGCCCTGGAACCCTACATCTCCGCCGAGACCCTGGAATACCACCACGGCAAGCATCACCAGGCCTACGTCACCAACCTGAACAACCTGATCCCGGGCACCGAGTTCGAAAACCTGTCCCTGGAAGACATCGTGAAGAAGGCCCCGGCCGGCGGCGTGTTCAACAATGCCGCCCAGGTGTGGAACCACACCTTCTACTGGAACTGCATGGCCCCCAACGCCGGCGGCGCGCCCAGCGGCGCCCTGGCCGATGCCATCACCAAGACCTTCGGTTCCTTCGATGCCTTCAAGGAGAAGTTCACCAACTCCTGCGTCACCAACTTCGGCTCCGGCTGGACCTGGCTGGTGAAGAACAAGGACGGTGCGCTGGAGCTCGTCAACACCTCCAACGCCGGCTGCCCGCTGACCACCGACAAGAAGCCGCTGCTGACCTGCGATGTGTGGGAACACGCCTACTACATCGACACCCGCAATGCGCGTCCGAAGTACGTGGAGAACTTCTGGAACCTGGTGAACTGGGACTTCGTGGCGAAGAACTTCGCCTGAGTTTCTGCACGATACGGGGACGGCATCTGCCGTCCCCGTCCCCACAAAACGCAATTCCGCACCACGCCCGGGGGATTTGCACCCTCCCCGCAGAGTCAGTAGAATCGGTTCCCAGTGGACGACTGGCGGTCTCCGAGGAGGCTGCCTTTTTTGTTTTTTCGGCTTGGATATTTTTCAGGTAACACATCATGTCCGATGCATTGATGACCACCTACGCCCGCCTGCCGGTGACCTTTGAAAAAGGTGAAGGCGCGTGGCTGTGGGACAGCAATGGCAAGAAGTATCTCGACTCCGTCGCCGGTGTGGCGGTGTGCGGTCTGGGCCACGCCCATCCTCAGGTCGCCGAGGCGCTGTGCCGCCAGGCGCAGACCCTGGTGCATACCTCCAACCTGTACGGCATCGCCAACCAGCAGGCACTGGGTGAACGCCTGGTGCGCGCCGCGGGCATGGATCGCGTGTTCTTCTCCAATTCCGGTGCCGAAGCCAACGAGGCAGCGATCAAGCTGGCGCGCCTGCACGGTCATCAGAAAGGTATCGATACTCCGCTGATCATCGTCGCCGAGGGCAGCTTCCACGGCCGCACCCTGGCCACGCTTTCCGCCACCGGCAACCGCAAGGTACAGGCCGGCTTCGAGCCGCTGGTCACCGGCTTCGTGCGCGTGCCTTACAACGATATCGAGGCCATCCGCACCGTCGCCAAGAACAGCGTCGGCGTGGCCGCCATCCTGATCGAACCGATTCAGGGCGAAGGCGGCGTACAGGTACCGACCGAAGGCTATCTGCGTGACATCCGCGAGCTGTGCGATCAACATGGCTGGCTGATGATGCTCGACGAGATCCAGACCGGCATGGGCCGCACCGGCGAGATGTTCGCCTTCCAGCATGAAGGCGCCAAACCGGACGTGATGACCCTGGCCAAGGGCCTGGGCAACGGCGTGCCCATCGGCGCCTGCCTGGCGCGCGGTGCTGCCGCCGAACTGTTCAAGCCGGGCAACCACGGCTCCACCTTCGGCGGCAATCCGCTGGCCTGCGCCGCCGGTCTTGCCGTGCTCGACGTGCTGGAGCAAAACAGTCTGGCGACCCGCGCCGAAAATCTCGGCACGCGCATGCTGCTTGGCCTGGCCGAGGCGTTGAACGGCAATCCGCATGTGGTCGACGTGCGCGGCAAGGGCCTGATGATCGGCATCGAGCTGGATCGTCCCTGCGCTGAGCTGGTGAAGCGCGCGCTGGAACAGGGCCTGCTGATCAACGTCACCGCCGAACGCACCGTCCGGTTGCTGCCGCCGCTGATCATCAGCGACGCCGAGGCCGATCAGATCGTGCAGCAGGTGAGCGGACTGATTCAGGCGTTCCTGCAGGAAAACGCCGCCTGAGAGCGATAATTTCATGGCTGTACGACACTTTCTCACTCTGCAGGACGCCAGCAAGGCCGAGCTGAAACAGCTGCTGCGCCGCGCCATTGAACTGAAGGAAATGCAACGCGCCGGCGAGCTGTACCAGCCGCTCAAGGGCAAGGTGATGGGCATGGTGTTCGAGAAGTCCTCGACCCGCACCCGCGTCTCCTTCGAAGTGGCGATGGTGCAGTTCGGCGGCCATGCCATCTTCCTGTCGCCGCGCGACACCCAGCTCGGGCGCGGCGAACCCATCGAAGACACCGCGCGCGTGCTCTCGCGCATGGTCGACGTGGTGATGATCCGCACCTACGCCCACGAGCAGATCGAGCGCTTCGCCGCTCACTCGCGCGTGCCGGTGATCAACGGCCTCACCGACGCCTTCCATCCCTGCCAGATGCTGGCCGACATGCAGACCTTTCTGGAGCATCGCGGCGACATCGAAGGCAGGACCGTGGCCTGGATCGGCGACGGCAACAACATGTGCAACTCCTACATCGAGGGCGCGCGCCAGTTCGGCTACCGGCTGCACATCGCCACGCCGGCGGGTTACGAGCCGGATGCGACCATACTCGCCGCCGCCGGCGACAGCGTGCAGCTGTTCAACGATCCGCTGCAGGCTGCCCGCGGCGCCGATCTGGTCACCACCGACGTGTGGGCCAGCATGGGCATGGAAGACGAACAACAGCAACGCCTGCGCGACTTCGCCTCGTATCAGGTCAATGATGCCATCATGGCCGCCGCCAACGCCGATGCCCTGTTCCTGCATTGCCTGCCCGCCCACCGCGGCGAGGAAGTCGCCGCCTCCGTCATCGACGGCCCCAACAGCCAGGTATGGGATCAGGCGGAGAACCGCCTGCACGCGCAGAAGGCGCTGCTGGAATTTCTACTCATCGGTCGCTGATTCTCGCTGCCGCGCTCCCGGCGATACATCTACGTGGTTTTGCCGCCGATGGGGACGTAGCGCACACCCTCTATACTTTCGAAGTGGGCGTCCTGCGTCCACAGGATGGCGCCGCGACTGCGCGCCGTAGCCAGAATTACCGCGTCGGCCAACGGCAATTTGTATTCACTGCCCAGGCGGCCCGCCGACAAGGCGAGTTCCGCATCGAGATCGATCACCACACCCTGCTGCATCACCGCGATCGCCTGTAAGGCGAGGTGCTCGTCGCGTTGCTGCAGGATGCGCTTGAACACTTCCAGCAAACAGATCGACGGAACGATCAAGGTGTCCATCGATGCGAGGGCGGGGGCATAGAAGCCTGCATTGGGGCCGTCGGCGAAATACTCCAACCAGGCGCAGGAATCGACCAGATTCACGCGCGATCCTCATCGCGCGGCACATCGCTGGCGATACCGCGCAGGAATCCGCGCATTTCGCGCACGTCCCGCACCGGGATAAACTCCGCCCGCCCCTCGTAAACCACCACCTGCAGCTTCTGCCCGGGGCGTATACCCATGGATTCACGCACTATACGCGGTATAACCACTTGATATTTCTCGGAAACCGTAACTATCGTCATACCATATACCCATCGATAGGAATTTCGTAAAGCGTAGGCTCCCGGCGTTCCCGGGTCAAGGCTGGCGACGCTTCCGGCCATCCATGCCCTCCTCGGCATGATTCAAAAAAAAAAGCCGCCCCGAGGGGCGGCCAATCGACTGCGTTGCGTACGCATAGGCCGGGCCTTTCGGTCCGGCCGCGCGATGCTGGGTACATCGCGCATTTTCCCCCGGCTTGCGCCGGAAAAAAATTCTGTCAGGCGCAGCGCGCCACCAATACCGGGCAGGTCGCGGCACCGATCACCTGGGCCGACACGCTGCCGTGAATCACGCTCATCAGGCCACTGCGGCCATGGCTGCCGACCACGATCAGATCGGCACCACACGCCTGCGCCACCCTGGCGATCACCTCATCCGCCCGTCCCGTTTCTACCCGTGCCTCGCACTCGATTTCCAGTACGGCAGTGCGGCGGCAGATGGCAGCGACGGTGTCCTGTGCAGCCAGCGTGTCCTGCCCCTCCGCCACGGCATACACCACGGTCAGCGGCAGCCGCCAGGCCTGGGACAGATTGATCGCCGTATCAACGGCAGCGGCACTGCACTCGGTACCGTCAGTGGCCAGCAGGATGCGCTGGTGCCACAGCACACTGCCGCGCGGCACCACCAGTACATTGCTCGATGACATGCCGATCACCTTGGCCGTGGCATCACCCAGCATCAAATGGGCAAGGCCACGCTTGCCGCGCCGCCCCATGACAATCAGATCGGCATTCGTCTCCTCGGCCGCAGTGCTGATTTCCGCATGGGGATCCTTGCCGTGACAGAGCAGGGTTTCGCA
Source organism: Thiohalomonas denitrificans (assembly GCA_020725115.1). GTDB lineage: Bacteria > Pseudomonadota > Gammaproteobacteria > Thiohalomonadales > Thiohalomonadaceae > Sulfurivermis > Sulfurivermis denitrificans_A. The sequence goes on along the minus strand of DYFR01000025.1, from coordinate 37,433 downwards.
TGGCACGCCTGCCACGATGGCCTGTTGTGCAATACCATCGAGGTGCGCCTGCATGGCCTGATCCTGTTCTGCCAGCAATGCACCCGTGCCAACCGCTTCAAGATCATCGGCCAGCAGCACCATGGCCATGGCCGTCAGTTTGACGCCGTATTGTCGCGCCATGGCGATAGCGACGCGGGTGGCATCCTCGGAGTAGGGTGAGGCATCACTGGCAATCAGTGCATGACGTGGCGGCACGGCACTCATGTCAGTTGCTCCCGGCGATGGGAGGCCATGCCCTTGATGATGGCCACAATGATGGTGATGCCGCCGGTGGCCAATGCCAGTACCAGCGTCATGTCACCCCACATCTTGAGCGTTGAGATGGTGGCTTCCGCGACCGGCTCGATCAGGCCCATCTGGGACAGATAGCCCGGCACATAGAAAAAGCGTGAAAACAGCACGATCACCATGATCAGCCCCATGACCAGCTTGACCACGAAATCCTTGACGTAGGTGGTACCGATGGCGCCGATCTGGATACCGAACAGAGAGCCCGCCAGGATGATCATGGCGAGGCGGATATCGACCACACCATCGAGGGCGTAGAGGATGGTGCCTCCCAGGCCCATGACGAAGGCAACCACCAGCTCGGTGGCCGATGCCATCAAGGCCGGTGCACCGAGGATGTACATCATCGCCGGTACCCCGATGAATCCGCCGACGGCGATGGCCGAGGCCAGCAGACCGGTGGCAAAGCCGAGCGGGGCAACGATGATCAGCGACACCTTGGCCTTGAGGCTGGGGAAATACACCATGGTGCCCGGAATGTGCATCGACTGAACCCAGCGAGCCAGGCGCGTCACCTTGCCGGCGCCATCGCCCTGTCCGGCCTGTTCCGCGCGATACATGCGCCAGGCGTCACGCAGCACGAAGCCGCCGACGATGGAGAGCACCACAACGAACACCACCGAAACATACAGATTGGTGCCCATATCGCCGTAACTCTGCTTGATGCCGGTCATGACCGTCTTGCCGGTCAGCATGCCGGCCTCGGCAAAGAGTCCCATGAAGAGACCCAGCTTGATGTCCACCTGACCGTACTTGTGGCGCTTCATCGCACCGACCAGTGACTTGGGAAACTTGTGACAGATGTTGGAGGCAACGGCAATGATGCCGGGCACGCCCAGCGTCATCATCGCCGGGGTCATGACGAAGGCACCACCGGAACCGATGAAGCCGGACACCATGCCGCCGACGAAGCCGACGATAAACAGTGCAGTGGCGTTGGCGATGGTCAAATCAATGAAGGAAATGGCTTCCATTTGTGTTGCCCTTATTTGTGCTTGCTGGCGGCACGCACGCCGAGCAGCTCCCAGAAGTGACCCGTAAAGCTGCCATGCACCCAGGAAAACAGGAAGGCAATGGCAATGGGCACCAGGAACAGCAGCTTGTGTCCCTGGCGCGTCTGCTCCGCCCAGGCGACCAGCTGATCGGCATAGGCAAACAGCAGCATGTAAAGTACGAGGCTGCCGATACCAAACGAAGCGGCGGCAACGACGGTTTTCTTGCGGTCGGACATGATGTCTCCGTGAAGTGGTTGATAAAAACTGGATCAGTCGGCAACGGCACACTGCTGGCCGGGCAGCGCATCCTCACCGGCCTCATCGTCGACCAGCACAATGGGCACCGGCGGCTTGCCACGCACCGTGGTGCCACGGCCGCCGAACTGATGGCCAAGGGGATCACCGCTACCGCCGGCAATGGCGCATACGACACGGGGATGCCTGTCGAAAAAGCGGCTAATCGCGCCGCGCCCGGCAACCTCCTCGACACGGCACTCGATACCTGCGGCCTGCCGCGCCTCGCGGTACGGGGCGAGCATGTGGCCGATGGCGGCGGCATCGGCGCCGAGCACGCACAGATCGGCATCAAGCTGCTGGCACACGCCGATGGCGTAACGCATCGTCCGTGGCGGCAACACCGCCCCCAGAGAGAGAATCACCTCACGCCGCCCCTCGCGGCTGGCGGCAACCGGCATCTCCGGCACAGCACCCAGCAGGCGTGCCTTCTGACGGCTCGACAGCATCTCACCGGCATTGGCATGGGCCAGATCGGCCAGGCTGGCCTTGAGTTTTTGGGTCAATCGTTTCATGGCGCCCTCGACGCTAGGATGGTGAGTACAGCGGATTGATTGCAGGGCCCATGCCAGCACGATATGTGCGCGTAACATGCTGTATTTAATTGGATTTTATTTTATGGCTTGATGGGGCCGGGTGTTGCAGGCTGAAACAGGGACGACACATGGCAGGCCAAGCCATTGAGTTGTAAGGTGTTCTCTGAGGGTTTAGAATCGCAACACACTCATTGCATTTTGTAACACTCATGGGCAGCATTCGGCGCAAGATCATCCTCGGTTATGCCCTGCTGGCGGGAGGCGTGGCGGCGTTCGCCCTGCTGGCCTGGGGAGATCTGATCTACCTCGAACACCGCATTGAGGAAGGCATCGCGGTCTCTGCCTTCCAGGAAAGTGCGCTGGAAATGCGCCGTCATGAGAAAAACCATTTCCTCTACGGCGATGCGACGGAACTGGAACAGGCGCTACGCCTCGCCGGCGAGACCGGGACACGGCTGGTGGAGTGGAGCGAGGCCTTTGCCGCCATCGCGCCGGAACTTGATCCCGCAGCACTGGGCCAGGCGCTGGAGCGCTACCGCAGCCTGATGTCGCGGCACCGCGAACAACCCTCCCCCGCCCTCGCCCTGGAAATCCGTAACGTCGGCCACGAGATCAGCAACGCCGCCGAACATCTCGCCGCACGCGAGCGCGCCACCCTGGCCGCCACAGTGCAACACTCGCAACGCCTGCTGTTCCTCGGCGTCGGCATGGTGGCGCTGCTCGGCATCGTCGGCGGCCAGGTACTATCACGCGTCGCAGTGCGTCCGCTGCGACAACTGGAGGCACAGCTCAACCCCATCGCCGCCGGTGACTTCGCCCACTTCCCTCTGGTCTCGGCCGATCGGGAGATCGTCTCCCTCACCGCAGCACTCAACCGCATGCTGGATGAACTGGAGTCACGCCGACGCCAGGTGCTGCACGCGGACAAGCTGGCCTCCCTCGGCGTGCTGGCCTCCGGCGTCGCCCATGAGCTCAACAATCCACTCGGCAACATTTCCTCTTCCTGCCAGATCCTGCTGGAGGAACTCGACACCACCGACCCTGCCACGCTGCGGCAATGGCTGGAACAGATCGATGGAGAAACGCGCCGTGCGCAGCACATCGTTCGCAGCCTGCTCGATTACGCACGGCGCCGCGCCTTTGCCACTGCGACGGTAGAACTGAAACCCGTGGTGGAACAGAGTCTGCTGTTGCTGCGCCGCTCCCTGCGCCAGGTGGAACTGCAGACCGAATTGATAGCGGGACTGGCGGTGCTGGCCGATCCGCAACGCCTGCAACAGGTATTCATCAACCTGATCAAGAACGCCGTCGATGCCGGGGCACGGCACATCACCCTTGCCATCGCACCGGCAGGTGCCGACAACTGGCCGCCGTCACCGGAGGCCTATGTCATCGGCACTGCACCGACAGAGACCCGGCCCGGCGTGGTGATCTGCGTCAGCGACGACGGCCCCGGCATTGCACCCGAGGCACTGCCCCATGTATTCGATCCGTTCTTCACCACGCGCGAGCCGGGCCAGGGTATCGGCCTTGGCCTGTATATCGTCGAGGAGATCGTGCAAGAACATGATGGCTGCGTTGCCGCCGCCAGCCCGGCGCAAGGCGGCGCCCGCTTCACCCTGTGGCTGCCGGCCGCGGAGGCACAGGCATGAACGCACGGCTGCTGGTTATCGACGACGAGGCGATCGCCCTGCGCAACCTGGCCCATATCCTGCGCAAGGAAGGCTACGAAGTAGTGGCACGCCAGAGCGGCCCTGCCGGTCTGAAGGAACTGGAGCAAGGGCATTTCGATGCAGTGCTAACCGACCTGCGCATGGAAAAGGTCGACGGCATGGCGATCCTGCTGCGCGCCCGTGAGCTGCTGCCCGAATGCGAGGTCATCGTCATTACCGGATATGCCTCGCTGGAGTCCGCCATCACCGCCATGAAGCAGGGGGCCTTCCACTACGTCGCCAAACCGTTCCGGCTCGATGAGGTACGCCAGGTAGTGCGCGCCGCTGTCGAGCTGGTCCGGCTCAAGCAGGAAAACCGCGAATTACGGCGGCGCATTGAAGGCTATCAGGGACAGGTCAACATCATCAGCCAGGACATGAACATGCTGCGCCTGCTCGACACTGCACGCCAGATCGCGCCGACCGATTGCAACGTGCTCATCGGTGGCGAATCCGGCACCGGCAAGGAACTCCTGGCGCGTTATCTGCACCTGCACAGCGCCCGCGCCGCCGGCCCCTTCGTTGCCATCAATTGCGGTGCCTTTCAGGAAGAACTGCTTTCCAATGAACTCTTCGGTCACGAAAAGGGCGCCTTTACCGGCGCCGACCGCGTCAAGCGCGGTCTGTTCGAAGTAGCCGGCGGCGGCACCCTGTTTCTCGATGAAATCGGTGAAATGAGCCTGTCGATGCAGGTCAAACTGCTGCGTGTACTGCAGGAGCGCGAGTTGCTGCGTGTCGGCGGCACCGAACCGGTGAAGGTCGATGTGCGCATCATCACCGCCACCAACCGTGATCTGCCGGACAGCGTGGAATCCGGCCGCTTCCGCTCCGATCTGTGGTTCCGTCTCAATGTCGTCAGCCTGGTACTGCCGCCGCTGCGTGAACGCCGCGACGACATCCCGCTGCTGGCGTATTATTTCCTGCGCAAACACGCCCTCGCCATGGGACGCGAGGTCACCGATATCGCCCCTGAGGCGATGCGGCTGCTCAGCGACTACGACTGGCCCGGCAACGTGCGCGAACTGGCCAATGTCATCGAGCGCGGCGTGGCCCTGACGCGCGACACGCTGATCGAGGCGCGTCACCTGCCGGAAACCCTGCGGGAACTCAAGGTTCACGTATTGCAGCCGCCCTCGGACGAACTGCCGACACTGGAGGAATTCGAGGCCGGTTACATCCAGCGCGTGCTTGAATACACCAGCGGCAACCGCAGCCAGGCGGCTGAAATCCTCGGCATCGACCGCGTATCCTTATGGCGCAAACTGAAGAAGTCCGATCTCGCCTCGTAACGGATGCGTCATGACCTGATCCGTGCCAGGCGACGCCCGGTGCTCCGGTGACGGTGTCGAATCACCCGGTTAGCGTGCATGCACCCTGGCGTAGGCCGCCAGCAGGCGCTGATGCATGTCGCACCCTGCCAGCGACAAACCCGGCGCATGCAGTCCGAAGAAGCGCTCCTCGCCATCCAGCAGCGCCTGCCCCTGGCGCAGAACAGCGGTGCCGTACAACTGCTCCAGCGCCGTCCTGTAACCATCCCCATCGTCCAGATGGAGCAGGTCCTCGACGCAGCGATACACGCGCCGGCGCTCCTCGCTGCCCTGGCCGAAGTGGCGCACCCAGTCGCAGCCTTCGCGGATCACCTCGTCATCGCCCAGCGCCAGTCCGAGCAGCAGCTTCACCTCGCCCACGCGCAGCTGCGCCCACGGCGTGCCGGCGTCGGCGGCGAGGCCGATGAGCGGAGCGATGGGACGCAGTTCGTCGAGGCCGAGGTCATCGAGAGTATCGAGCAGCTCGGCGCATGCGTCATCGTCCAGTTCCGGCAGGCGCAGCAGTGCCGCGCGCACCTGATTGCCGACGCTGTTGTTCTCCCACTCCAGATCATCCACCGGATAGATCTCCGACATGCCCGGCACCAGGATGCGGCAGGCGTAGACGCCGAGATGGGTGAAGTCGGCGATGTACACGTCATGCCCTTCGTTGTGGATGCGCTCCACCAGCCAGTCGTATTCCTGCGCCGTGCTGCCGCCGTAGTTCCAGTCGCTGAAGGCGTAATCGGGTTCGCTGCCGAGAAAGGCCCATCCCACCAGGCCGCTGGAGTCGACGAAGTGCGCCTCCAGATTCTGCGGGCTGGCGACTTCATCCAGATCGTGCGACGGCGGCGGGAAACCTGCCAGCGCCTCCAGCGCGCGGCCCTGCAACAGTTCGGTCAGCGCGCGCTCCAGCGCCACCTCGAAACACGGATGGGCACCGAAGCTGGCGTAACAACCCTGGTCGGCCGGATTGAGCAGGGTCACGCACATCACCGGATACTTGCCGCCCAGCGAGGCATCCTTCACCAGGATGCCGAAGCCCGCCGCGCGCAGTGCGGCGACGCCGGCGGCGATGCGCGGATAGCGGGCGATCACCGCCTCCGGCACGTCGGGCAGACACAGGCCCTCGGCGATGATGCGGAACTTCACATGGCGCTCGAATATCTCCGACAGCGCCTGGGTGCGAGCCTCGGTGGGCGTATTGCCCGCCGACATGCCGTTGCTGACATACAGATTGCCGATGATGTTGACCGGGAACCACACCGTGGCGCCGTCGCGCTGGCGCACATAGGGAATCGCGCAGATACCGCGTTCCGCATTGCCGCTGTTGAAGTCCACCAGGCTGCGCACCTCCAGCGTCCCCTCCGGGTCGTAGAATGCGCGCAGCTCCGGCGTCAGCAGTTCCTCCGGCCACGCCCCGCCCTTGGGCAGCGCAAACCAGCGCTCCTGCGGATAGTGGGCAAAGGCGGCATTGGCGTTCGCCTCGCCCAGGTAGTAGTGGTTCCAGAAGTAGTTGCTGCCCAGGCGCTCGAAGAACTCGCCCAGCGCACTGGCCAGCGCCGCCAGCCTGGTAGCGCCCTTGCCGTTGGTGAACAGCAGCGGACACTCCACCTCGCGCACATGCACCGACCAGATGCCCTCCACCGGATTGAGCCAGGAACGCTCCTCCAGCGCAAAGCCGAGAGAGGCCAGCCGCGCCTGCATCGAGTTGATGGAGGCCTCCAGCGAGGCATCCTTGCCGGCGATGAAATGTTCAGTGGTCATTGGGTAGTCCTGCGGGGGTGAGCGGGTTGCACCGGGAGCGGCATTATACGCGGATGGGCGCATGGCGCCCGCCCCAGCCATCCCGCAACTGCGATTGCCCATGGCCGTTTCCCATCCGCCCCGGGACATGGTGAAATAGCCTCCATGAAACGTATCGCACTCATCCTGCTCGCACTCACCTTCTCCACCACCGCCCTCGCCGGGCCGCTGGAAGACGGCTTCGCCGCCTTCAAGGCCGGGGACTACGCCAGGGCCATGCAACTATGGCAACCACTGGCGCAGGAGGGCAATGCCGACGCGCAGTTCAATCTGGGCCTGCTCCATCACAAGGGCTGGGGCGTGGAGCGCAACCTGCGCCAGGCCCACGAATGGTATACGCAGGCAACCAATCAGGGACACGCCGATGCCATGTACAACCTGGGACTGATGTATGCCCAGGGTGAAGGGGTGTTCCGCAGCGACCGGCAGGCAGTGCAGTTGCTCGAGCATGCGGCGGCGCGGGGTCATGCGCCGGCGATGTACAACCTGGGCGTGATGTACGCCTACGGCATGGGCACCGGCAAGGATACCGCCAGGGCCATCGACATGTGGGAGCAAGCCGCGGGCAAAGGCAGCCGTGAGGCACGCGAGGCGCTGGTGCGGGTCTATGAGGAAGGCATGTTCGGCATGGCGCCCGATGCCGCCAGGGCGGCACAGTGGCGTAACGTCGGGAATTAAGTTGGCAGGGTGGATAAGCGCAGCGCATCCACCTTGCGAAAGCAGATACAAGAGGAAAGATAAAAGATACAAGGGGATGAGTGCGCTACGCGCACGGTGGTCTGAATTTCAAACAGTACTCGCGCAGCGAGTTCCTTCCCTTGTATCTTTCCTCTTGTATCTTTTCTCTGCGCTCCCCGGATGGGACAACCCCGCATGGATACAGCACAGCAGCACGGCCAGCCGGTGTTCGAGGCCCGTGGCCTGACCAAGGTCTACCAGATGGGCGAGGTGCAGGTGCAGGCCCTGCGCGGCGTCGATCTCGACCTGTGGCCGGGGGAGTTCGTGGTGATGCTCGGCCCGTCCGGCAGCGGCAAGTCCACCCTGCTCAACATCCTCGGCGGGCTGGACGTCCCCAGCGCCGGTAGCGTGCGCTACAAGGATCACGACCTCTCGGTCTACAACGACGCCTCACTCACCCGCTACCGGCGCGAGCATGTCGGCTTCGTGTTCCAGTTCTACAACCTGATCCCCTCGCTCACCGCGCGCGAGAATGTGGCCCTGGTCACCGAGATCGCCGAACAACCCATGGCGCCGGACGAGGCGCTGCGCCTGGTGGGCCTGGGCGATCGGCTCGATCACTTCCCGGCCCAGCTCTCCGGCGGCGAGCAGCAGCGCGTGGCCATCGCCCGCGCCATCGCCAAGAACCCCGCCGTGCTGCTGTGCGACGAACCCACCGGCGCGCTGGACGTCACCACCGGCATCGTGGTGCTGGAGGCGATCAGCCGCGTCAACAGGGAACTGGGCACCACCACCGTGGTGATCACCCACAACAGCGACATCGCCGCCATCGCCGATCGCGTGATCCACATCAGCGACGGCCGCATCGCCAGCATCGAGCGCAACGCGCACAAGCTGGACCCGAGCCGGCTGCACTGGTAGCGCCGCCGTGACCGCCCTGCATCGCAAGCTGTGGCGCGACCTGTGGCAACTGCGCACGCAGATGTTCGCCATCATGCTGGTGATGGCCTGCGGCGTCGCCACCTACATCATGTTCGGCAGCACCCTCGATTCGCTGCAGCAAAGCCGCAACGACTATTACCGCGACTATCGCTTTGCCGAGGCCTTCGTCTCGCTCAAGCGCGCGCCGCTGGTGGTGGCCGAGCGGCTGGCGGAGATCCCCGGCGTGATGGTGGCGGAGACGCGGGTGAGCGCCTGGGCCTCGGTGGATCTGCCCGACTTCCCGGAGACCATCACCGCCCTGATCACCGCGCTGCCCGACGACGGCCCGCCGCTGCTCAACGCGCTGTATCTGCGTCAGGGCCGCAGCGTGGAACCGGGACGCGACGACGAGGTGGTCATCGATCACACCTTCGCCACCGCGCATAAGCTGCGCCCCGGCGATCAGCTGCCGCTGATCATCAAGGGCAAGCGCCGCGTCCTCACCATCGTCGGCACCGCCATGTCGCCGGAATACATCTACCAGCTGCGGCCCGGCGCCTTCTTTCCCGACGAGGAACGTTTCGGCGTGATGTGGATGGCGCGCCTGCCGCTGGGCACCGCCTACGAGATGAAGGGCGCCTTCAACAGCGCGGTGTTCCGCCTCGACGGCAGCCGCAGCGTCGAAGATGTCATCGACCACGTCGACGACATCCTCGCCCCCTATGGCGGCCTCGGTGCCTATGCCCGCGCCGATCAGCTGTCGCACAAGTTTCTCAGCGAGGAATTCAAGCAGCTGGAAACCATCACCCGCATCTTCCCGGTGATCTTTCTCGGCGTCGCCGCCTTCCTGCTCAACATCGTGGTCAACCGCCTGGTCACCACCCAGCGCGAACAGGTGGCGGTGCTCAAGGCCTTCGGCTACAGCAATACCACCATCGCCCTGCACTACATCCAGTTGGTGCTGGTGGTGGTGGCCATCGCCGTTCTGGTCGGCGTCGCCGCCGGTGTCTGGCTGGGACGCGGCCTCAGCACCATCTATCTGGGCTTTTATCGCCTGCCCTACCTGACGTTCATACTGCGGCCGTCATTGGTCATCAACGCCACGCTGTTCACCACCACCGCCGCCAGCCTCGGCACCCTGCTCGCCGTGCGCGCCGCGGCCCGCCTGCGCCCGGCGGAGGCCATGCGCCCGGAACCGCCGGCGCGCTACCGCGAAACCCTGTTCGAGCGCATCGGCTTCAAGCACGCACTGGCGCAACCGACGCGCATGATCTTCCGCCACATCGGCCATCGTCCGTTCAAGTCGGCGCTCACCGTGGTCGGCATCGCCCTCGCCGGCGCCATCACCACCACCGGCCTGTTCCAGGGCGACACCGTGGGCTACATGATGGATGTTCACTATAACGTCGCCTCGCGCGAGGACATGTCGGTGAGCTTCACCGAGCCCGGCTCACGCCGCGCCCTGCACGAACTGACCAGCCTGCCCGGCGTGGAATACGGCGAGGTGTTCCGCAACGTGCCGGTACTGCTGCGCCACGAGCACCGCAGCTACCGCACCTCGATCCGCGGCGTCGAGCCGGACAACCAGGTCAAGCGTCTGCTCGACGCCGATCTGCGCCCGCTGCACATTCCGGCCGAAGGCATGCTGCTCACCGACTACCTCGGCGACATGCTCGGCGTGAAACCCGGCGACACCCTCACCGTGGAAGTGCTGGAAGGCAACCGGCGCAGCTACGAAGTACCCATCGCCGGCCTGGTGAAGGAATACCTCGGCCTGTTCGCCTACATGGACATCGCCACGCTGAACCAGATGCTGAGCGAAGGGCGCGCCATCTCCGGCGCCTGGCTGGCGGTGGACGAGCGCGCCTACGCCGATCTGCACCGCCGTTTCAAGGGCACGCCGCGCGTCGCCAGCGTAGTCGAGCGCACCCAGGACATGCACAACTTCAACCGCATCATGGAAGAGACCATGCTGTACGTCGCCTTCATCTCCACGGTGTTCTCCTGCATCATCGCCGTGGGCGTGGTCTACAACAGCGCGCGCATCATCCTCACCGAGCGCGGCCGCGAACTGGCCAGCCTGCGCGTACTCGGCTTCACCCGCGGCGAGATATCCTACATCCTGCTCGGCGAACTGGCCCTGCTCACCCTCGCCGCCCTGCCGCTGGGTCTCTGGCTCGGCTATGCACTGTGCGGCTATATTGCCAGTACACTGCAGAACGAGCTGTACCGCGTGCCGCTGGTGATCGCCACTGAAACCTACGCCTTCTCCGCCGCGGTGGTAGTAACGGCCACAGCCATTTCCGCACTGCTGGTGCGGCGCAAGCTGGATCAGCTGGATTTGATCGCGGTATTGAAGACCAAGGAATGAATCTGAAATTCAGCCGAGTCCGCAAATGAACGCGAATGGACGCAAATTTTTCCTTTGGTTAGGACTCACCAGGCGCCGAGACGCTTTACCCACTGGACAACGGGAGTGGTCTTGCACAGCAAAGAAAACATTCGCGTGTATTTGCGTTCATTCGCGGACTGATTTCTTCACTGCACGTGATGCGCACCGGCACGGTTCGCCACGGGACCAAAGGCATCTACAATCGGGAACAACGACCGACAACAAGGAATGAACATGCACTGGCGCCGCAATCTCATCTTCGCCCTCATCACCCTCGGCCTCATCGCCGTCATCGCGCTCGGCTTCCGCCAGCCGCCCAGCCTGGTCGACCTGGCCACGGTCCACACCGGCCCGTTGCAGGTGACGGTACAGGAAGAAGGCAAGACCCGCGTCATCGACCGCTACGTCATCTCCGCCCCGGTGGCCGGCTACACGCCACGCATCACCCAGCGCGTCGGCGACAGCGTGCAGCGCGGCGAAACCATCGTGCAGCTGGAACCGCTGCGCCCGACGGCACTGGATGCCCGCAGCCGCGCCACCGCCGAGGCCCGCGTCGCCGCCGCCCAGGCCGCGCAACAGGCCGCCGGCGAACAGGCCCGCGCCACCGCCGCCGAGGCGACCCAGGCCGAGGCGGAATACCAGCGCCTGCTGGAGTTGAGCAAACAAAACCTCATCTCGCCCAACGATGTGGAGCGCGCCCGCGCCCGCACCGCCGCCGCCGCCGCCACGGAACGCTCCAGCCGCTTCGCGGTAGAGGTCAGCCGCCACGAAGTGGAGGCCGCGCGCACCGCACTGCACTACGCCGGCGGCGAGACCGTCAGCGGCGCGCGCGTCGCCGTCACCACGCCGGTGGCCGGCCGCGTGCTCAAACTGTTCCAACAAAGCGAAGGCGTGGTGAACGCCGGCCAGCCGCTACTGGAAGTAGGCGACCCGCAGCGCCTGGAAGTCGCCATCGAGGCCCTGTCCTCCAACGCCGTGCGCATCCACCCCGGCATGCGCGTCCTGTTCGAGCGCTGGGGCGGCACGCCGCTGGAAGGCCGCGTGCGCCTCATCGAACCCGTCGGCTTCACCAAGATCTCCGCCCTCGGCGTCGAGGAGCAACGCGTCCTCGTCATCGCCGACATCGCCGCCCCACCGCAGCAATGGCAAACCCTCGGCGACGGCTACCGCGTCGACGCCCGCTTCATCCTGTGGGAAGGCGATTCAGTATTGCAGGTCCCCGCCAGCGCCCTGTTCCGCCGCAACGACGGCTGGGCCGTATTCATCGCCGAAGATGGCGAGGCCCGCCTGCGCAGCGTGACACCTGGTCAACGCAGCGGGCTGGCAGTGCAGATCCTGGATGGACTGAAGGAAGGCGAGCGCGTGATCATCCATCCGGATGAGACGGTGGGGGATGGAGTCAGGATTGCGGAGCGGTGATGATCGCCAGGAGTGTGCCTGCGCGCTTCGATATATCGGCCACAGCCAACTGTCGCGCGGCATATTGCAGGGAAGGAGACGTAAAGTGTTGAATCAAGGGAGTGAACCGCCGTCCGCGGCCGGCGTTATACGGCGCATATTCCATTTTTGCCGCTATGCGGTTGTTCAGCGGCATAGCACCGGTCGAGAGTCACACAGGGAACAATGGCAATCTGGTGATGCTGAAAGTAATATCAGAATTCAGCGCGGGCATCCCGTCCGCATATGCGGCGGATAATTCGCCGAATAGTAGTTAGCAGTACGGTGCCGGAGATTTGATTTGAACTGGATACACAGGTTTTTAGGGCTTTCACTTCCGTTGAAGCTAACAAGTGCAGTGGGGTCAGGTCTCGCATGGTAGCAACCACGGAAATGCAGTGAGGTCAATTTTTCAGTTTATAGCAGTCGTCAAAGCCAGCCGGCTTCGAGTCAGCTATTAAAACTCGCCCTATAAAGTAAGGAACTGGCGCCTTTTGCGCTGAGACGGCACAGACAAATACGTATACTGTCACCGGAATTCCACGCTACGAGGCGAGACCTGCTCCCGATGCACACGAGAAACGCGCACGACGTTGCGCTGATTCGGCGGCTCGCGGTTCTCGCCGCGCTGCTCGCTGTGGGCATCGCGCTCGAGGCGCTCGGGATTGTCGACTGGCGCCTGACGCTCGAGTTGGCGCGCGGCCGCATGGGCGGCTGGCAGCTCGCTGTCATCATCGTCGCCGCTCAGTTCCTGCTCTATACCTTCGCGCAGCCAGGCTCGATGCTGTTCTGGGTCGCCGCCCTGCTCTACGCACCGCCTGCCGCCACGCTGATCCTCACCGTCGGCGGTACCTGCGGCGCACTCGGCGCCTACCTGTTTGCGCGCCGCATGACGCGCCTCGATCCCGTGCAATCGCGGCAGCGGCGGTTGTACCGTCTGCTCGAACGGCAGGGTGACTTCTTCACGCTGTGCGCGCTTCGCGTCCTGCCCGGGATGCCGCACTCGCTCATCAACTACGCCGCAGGCATTCTGGCGCTGCCGCTCGCGCGCTTCCTGTCCGCCAGCGCGCTCGGCCTCGCCGTGAAGAGCTATCTCTATGCGAGCGCGCTGGCCGGCACGACCGGCGCGCAATCACCCGCCGACCTCATGCACCCGACGGTACTGGGGCCGCTAATCCTGATCGCGCTGCTTCTGTTCCTCGGCCGCTTGCTGCTCATGCGGGCGGCGCGCAAGCGAGATGGGCGTTAGACGGGTGTTCGGGGAAGGGAACAACAAAGGTAGGTAGATATCTGCAGGAGCCGAGTCCTCTCGGCGAATTTTCGCCCAGGGGGCTGGGCTCCTACAAAACCTGGGAATTTATTGACTGATCGGCATTGCGCGAAGCGCGCCTGTAATCAGCGCTTGCGCGCCTCCTCCTCCATCTGGTCCAGCGACACGTGGCGCACGTCCTTGCCCTTGACCAGGTAGATCACGTATTCGCAGATGTTGCGGGCATGGTCGCCGATACGCTCCAGGGCGCGGGCGGCCCACAGCACATCGAGGGAACGGGTGATGGTGCGCGGGTCTTCCATCATGTAGGTGATGAGCTGGCGGGTCAGTGCGTCGTATTCCTTGTCGACGTTGATGTCGTCGCGCGCCACCTGCACCGCGGCTTCCGGATCCATGCGGGCGAAGGCGTCGAGGGCATCGTGCAGCAGCTGGCGCACGTGGTTGCCGAGGTGGACCAGATCTTCGTAGTGATTGCGGTGCTGTTCGCGGCCACCCGTCAGGCGCATGGCGATACTGGCTACGCGCTCGGCCTGGTCACCGCAGCGCTCGAGGTCGGTGATGGTCTTGATCACGGCGACGATCAGGCGCAGGTCGCCGGCTGCCGGCTGGCGCCGGGCCAGGATGCGCGAGCATTCCTCGTCGATGGTGACTTCCATGGCGTTGATCCTCAGGTCGCCATTGATGACCAGCTCCGCCAGTTCGACGTTTTCATCCACCACTGCGGTGAGCGCGTCGGCGAGTTGCTGCTCCACCAGGCCGCCCATGTTCAGCACGCGGGTGCGGATGTCCTCCAGCTCGGCGTTGAACTGCTGGGAGATGTGTTGACCGAGACTCATCTTGTCCATTGCTGCTGTTCCTTCTCGCTGAATACGCGTTTCGATGTTGTCTGCCGTGTTGTACTGCGCGGGACTTGCCCGGCATCCGCTGGTGCGCGGTGCGCACCCTACATTCAATCAACCATGGTCATGGAGCGGGCTGTGCCCGCCACGTTCGGCGCCCAGGGGTCGCCCATACCCAATGTGCATCAACCGTAGCGACCCGTGATGTAGTCCTCGGTCTGCTTCTTCGACGGATTGGTGAAGATGGTGTCGGTGTCGTTGTATTCGATCATGTCGCCCATATACATGAAGGCAGTGTAGTCGGAGACGCGCGCCGCCTGCTGCATGTTGTGGGTGACGATGACGATGGTGTACTGCGACTTCAGCTCGTTGATCAGTTCCTCGATCTTCAGGGTAGAGATCGGGTCCAGCGCCGAGGCGGGTTCGTCCAGCAGCAGCACTTCCGGCTCGATGGCGATGGCGCGGGCGATGACCAGACGCTGCTGCTGACCACCGGACAGGCCCATGGCGTTGTCCTGCAGACGGTCCTTGACCTCGTCCCACAATGCGGCGCCGCGCAGCGCCTTTTCCACCGCCTCGTCGAGGATGCGGCGGTTGTTCACGCCCTGCAGGCGCAGGCCGTAGGCCACGTTCTCGTAGATGGACTTGGGAAAGGGGTTGGGCTTCTGGAACACCATGCCCACCTTGCGGCGCAGCTCGGCGACGTCGACGCCACGGCGGTAGATATCCTCGCCATCGAGGATGATCTCGCCTTCGATGCGGCAGATGTCGATGAGGTCGTTCATGCGGTTGAAGCAGCGCAGCAGGGTGGACTTGCCGCAGCCGCTGGGGCCGATGAAGGCGGTGACGCGTTGGGCCGGGATCTTCAGGCTGATATTTTTCAGCGCCAGATCGCTGCCGTAGTACAGATTCAGGTTGCGCACGTCCAGGCTCACCGTCTCGTCGTCGAGACAGAGCTTCTGCCGCTCCTCGCCCTCGAACATATGACTGCTGACGGAGTGGGTGCGCACCGGGGACGGGTTGCTGCTGGTCATGTCCATATCCTTGCCTATAGCGTTCATTTGTCTATGTATCCTGCCTGATGCCACTGTATCAGTCGGACTCGCTGCGATACTTTTCGCGCAAATGGTTGCGGATGCCGATGGCCGTCAGATTGAGCAGCACGATCAGCACCACCAGGGTCAGGGCCGTGGCGTACACCAGCGGACGGGCCGCCTCGACGTTGGGGCTCTGGAAACCGACATCGTAGATGTGGAAGCCCAGGTGCATGATCTTGCGCTCCATGTGGATGAAGGGCGCATTGCCGTCGATGGGCAGGGTCGGCGCCAGCTTGACCACGCCCACCAGCATCAGCGGCGCCACCTCGCCGGCGGCGCGGGCGATGGCCAGGATCAGGCCGGTCATCATCGCCGGGGTGGACAGCGGCACCACCACCTTCCACAAAGTTTCGGCCTTGGTGGCGCCCAGGGCCAGGCTGCCCATGCGGATGGTGCTGGGGATGCGCGCCAGACCTTCCTCGGTGGCCACGATGACCACCGGCAGGGTGAGCAGCGCCAGGGTCAGCGAGGCCCAGAACAGACCCGGCGTGCCGAAGGTGGGCGACGGCAAGGCCTCGGGATAGAGCAACTCGTCGATGGAGCCGCCGAGGAAGTAGACGAAGAAGCCGAGACCGAACACACCGAAGACGATGGACGGCACACCGGCCAGGTTGTACACGGAGACGCGGATCAGGCGCAGCAGCGGCCCCTGCCTGGCATATTCGCGCAGATAGATGGCGGCGAGGATGCCGAAGGGCGTGACGATGATCGACATCACCATCACCATGGTCACGGTGCCGAAGATGGCGGGGAAGATACCGCCCTCGGTATTGGCCTCGCGCGGGTAGCCGCCGACGAATTCGCCGAAACGCTCGAAGTAGTAGCCGATCTTGGCGAACACCGACATGTTGTTGGGCTGCGAGGCGCGCACGATGTTGGCCACCGACACGTTCACCTTGCGCCCGTCCATGATCTCGGCCACCAGGGTGTCACGCTTCACGTCGCGGTAGAGCTGTTCCAGCTGCGCGCCGTAGCTGGCGTATTCCTCGTCCAGCTGCGCGCGTTCGACGGCCATCGCAGCCTTGCGCTGCGCCACTTCCTCGGCGGGCAGGTTCGGGTCCAGGGCCATGCGGCGCTCGTCCAGGCGCAGCCGTTCCATGCGGAAGTTGATCTTGCCGATGTCCTGCCGCTCGATCTTGCGGATTTGCTCGTGGATGGCGTTGGCGCGCTCGATGCGTGCCTGCAGCTCGGCCCACAGCGCATCACCCTGTGCGATGCTGCGCCCCTCTTCCTTCAACTCCAGCGGGTAGCCGTAGAAGTTGCCCCACTCACGCCGCTCCAGCATCACGGCATTGACGGGATAACGCAGCTCCCCCATGCGCGGCTCGAGATACCAGACGAAGTCGCGGCCCAGGGTGTCGCGGTTGCCCTGCTTGATCAGGTGGCGCTCGATGACCAGCGCATCCTTGGGTATCTGCACACCGGCCTCGCGCAGCACCGACGCCGCCAGCTCCTCGCTGCGGGTCAGCTCGCCCAGCACGCGCTGCACGCTGCCGTCGGGGTTTGTGACATCCACCTCCATCAGGTCGTGGGGCCAGAAGTGGCCGAAGCCGCGCACCGCGATGAGCAGCAGCAGACCCAGCACCATCACCATGCTGGCCGCCACGGCGCCGGCGTTGAGCCAGATCCAGGGGGCACCGCTCTTGCTCCAGGTTTTGATGTTCACGAAACTCATTCTATAAAAACCTCTTCACCGCAGAGACGCCGAGAACGCAGAGAAAGTCATGCCGCCGAACCTGTACCCCGAGTTCTGTGCAGCGCAGACGCCAACGCTTCCACCCATCTGCGGGGAATTGTCTTCTCCGCGCCCTCGGCGTCTCGGCGGTGAAATTTGTCTGTACATGACACACGTGCCTGTTCAGAGGGTGCTGTAGCGCTTGCGCAGGCGCTGACGCACGATTTCCGCCAGGGTGTTGACCACGAAGGTCAGCACCAGCAGCACCAGGGCGGCGAGGAACAGCACGCGGAAGTGGGTGCTGCCCAGCGGGGTTTCCGGCAGTTCCACCGCGATGTTGGCCGACAGGGTGCGCATGCCTTCGAAGATGTTGAAGTTCATCACCGGGCTGTTGCCGGTGGCCATCAATACGATCATGGTCTCGCCCACGGCACGGCCGAAGCCCATCATCACCGCGGCGAAGATGCCGGGGCTGGCGGTGGGCAGCACCACGCCCAGCATGGTCTGCCACGGCGTGGCGCCCAGTGCCAGCGAACCCTGGGTGAGGTGGCGCGGCACGGTGAACACCGCATCCTCGGCGATGGAGAAGATGGTGGGGATGACGGCGAAACCCATGGCGATGCCCACCACCAGGGCGTTGCGCTGGTCATAGGTGATGCCCACGTCGGTCAGCCACTGGCGCATGCTGCCGTTGAAGAACCAAACCTCTACCGAGGGGCTCATGATGATGCACAGCCAGCCCACGCCCAGGATCACCGGCATCAGGATCGCCGCCTCCCAGCCCGGCGGCACCAGCAGGCGCAGGCGCGCCGGCAGGTTGGCCCAGGCGTAGGCGACGAACAGCATGGCCAGCGGCATCAGCAGCAGGATGCTGAACACTGCCGGCAGATTGTTTTCCATGAACGGCGCCAGCCACAGACCGGCGAGGAAGCCGAGGATCACCGTCGGCAGCGCCTCCATGATCTCGATGCTCGGCTTGACGAAGCCGCGCAGGCGCGGGGTCATGAAATAGGCAGTGTACAGCGCACCCATGATGGCGAGCGGAATGGCGAACATCATGGCGAACAGGGCGGCCTTGATGGTGCCCAGGGTCAGGGGCGCCAGGCTCAGCTTGGGCTCGAAGTCGTCGCTGCCGGAAGAGGCCTGCCATACATACTCCTCGCCGGCGCGGTTTTCGTACCACACCTTGCCCCACAGGGCCTTGATCGAAATTTCCGGGTGCGGGTTGTACAGATCGATGAAGCGCATCTGGTTGCCGGCATCGGTCACCAGCAGGGTGTCGTTCACCGGCGAGACGGCCAGGCCGGTGATGGCGGCGTCGGCCAGCTTTTCCAGCAGCAGGGTGCGGCCGGAGGTGGTGAAGTGCACGCCGACATGGCCGGAATCATCACCGACGACAAAGCCCTTGCGCGCATATTCCGGCGCAATGAAGGTGATGGCGGCCGGATGTTGCTGGAACTGGCGGATGCGCGTCAGGTGATACTCGTTCTGCTCATCGCGCACCGGGAACCACTGCGCCACGCTGCCGTCGGAACCGCCGACGATGATGGACACCGTACCGGAGAGATAGCGCATGGCGCTGATGCGCGCACCCTCTGCCACGGCGCGCACGCTCTCCACCAGCCTGGCCTCATCGGGATGGACGGTGTCGTAATGATGGATATAGCCGGCGTCATCGGCCACGAACAGATTGCGCGTGGTCTTGTTGATCAGGATGTGGGTGGGACGGCCCGGTACCGGCGGCAGGATATAGGAACTGCGCTTCACCTCCACCTCGCCGGTCATGAACGACACCGCCGCGCGGTAGATGGCCAGGGTGAGGCGGCCGTCGGCGGTGGCGCCGGCCAGGGCATAGCCCTCGCCCGCGGTCTGGATGCCGATCACGGTGAGCGGCGCGCCCTGCTCATCCAGCAACAGCGGCTGCTCGCCCAGGGGATAGGTGATCTCCGGCTCAATGTGACGCACATCGTCCGGATAGGTCAGGGTGTACTCGTGCTTGGTCACCATCACGCTGCCGTCGGACAGCCCGTGGGCGAGGACGCCGTACTTGATTTCGGTTTGCGCGCTGCTCACCACCTCCACCCCGGCGGGGAGCGACAGGTCTATGCGCTTGATGGGCGCACCGGCGCGCGGCTCGAGAAAGGTGACGCTGCCGTCGCGGCTGTAGACGCCGGCCACTTCGGTATAGCGTTCGGTGGCCATATCGACCACCTGATCGCCGGCAGTGCCTGCCGGCAGGGTATAGGTGCTGACCGGCTCGATGCTGGCCGGGCGCAGCATGGGAAAGACTTCCCAGAACAGATAAACGAAGATCAGCGCCAGGGCAAATACCACACCAAGGCCGCCGATGGCCACACCGTAGCGGGAGATACGATCCTTGGCATAACGCCAGCGCCGCAGGCTGGCACGCTTCTCACCACTGGGCAGCAGGGAAACACGGGCGCCATCCAGGGGGACAGCTTTGGCGACGGAATCGGTCATGGGTCGGCGTTCTCGCGGCAGCGATGAGGCAAAAAGACAGGACGCTACGGTATTACACAATTGTTACAAATGGATTACAGGAAGGCAGTGGCAAGATACAAGAGTAAAGATACAAGGGAATGTGCCCGCTACGCAGGCGCCGTTTGCTATACGGCATGCGCGTAGCGCACTCAATCCCTTGTATCTTGTAACTTTTCTCTTGTATCTGCCTTACAGCGCGTGGAACTGGCGGAACCTGGCGATCAGCTCGTCCGGGGCCTTCTTGCTCTGGGCCTTGTTGCGCACGTAGACCACCGTGGCGCGCTTGGGACCGGCACCGACATAGGTAAAGACGTAGGGGGCCTCGCCGCTGTGGCGGAAGTCCTTCATCTCCTTCCAGCCGTCGAACACATAGTGACGGCCAGCCTTGACGATTTCACCGTAGAAGCCTTCAGCGGCGCCTTCCAGCTTGCCTTCGAACAGGGCGATCTGCGGCAGGCTGGAAACCTTCTTGCTCTCGTCCTTGGTCAGGCCGAAGATCACGGTCTCGCGCTTGGGACCGGCGCCGATGCGGGTCATGGCCAGCGGCACTTCCTTACCGGCAACGGCGGTCTGGTACAGCTTGGCATCACCGAACACCCAGATACGCCCGTCCTTGTGCAGTTCGAAATACTGCTGCGGCAACGCCGCCCTGGTTTCCACGGCGGCGGCCTTGACCGTCTCGGTCTTGGCATCGCTCTTGGCCGCGCCCTGCTCCGTGGCGCAGCCGCTCAAACCCAGGCCCAGCAACGCAACGGCGGCGAATGTCATCCTGCTCTTGTTGGCAAGCATCGTTGATTCTCCTGATTGATTCGAAGAGGACAGTACGAGATACAGGTGATGGAGTGCGCTACGCGCACGCCGCTTGATAAACGGCGCCCGCGTAGCGGATACATTCCCTTGTATCTTTACTCTTGTATCTTGTATCTGCGTTTACAGGCCGAGCTTCTCGCGCTCGCGCTTGGCCACGGCGGCGGGCAGCGGGATGTAGCCATCCTTGACCACTACTTCCTGACCCTGCTTGGACAGTACCAGCTTGAAGAACTCGCGCTCCATCGGCGACAGCGGGCGATTCGGGTGCTTGTTCACGTAGACGTACAGGAAACGGGCCATCGGGTAGCTGCCGTCGGCGGCGTGCTCGGCGTCGGCGGGGGCGAACGGCTTGCCGGCCTCCTTGGCCAGCGGCACGGCGCGCACGCCGGAGGTGATGTAACCGATACCGGAATAACCGATGCCGTTGATGGACTCGGTCACGCCCTGCACCACGGAGGCCGAACCCGGCTGCTCGTTGATGCTCGGCTTGAAGTCACCGTTGCACAGTGCGTTCTCCTTGAAGAAGCCGTAGGTGCCCGATACGGCATTGCGGCTGTACAGGGTGAAATCACGGTTGGCCCAGGCGCCGGTCAGGCCCAGCTGGCCCCAGCGGGTGATGTCTTCCTTGTTACCGCAGCGACGGGTGGCGGAGAAGATCGCATCCACCTGCGCCATGGTCAGGCCCTTGATCGGGTTGTCCTTGTTGACGTACACGGCCAGCACGTCGATGGCGACCGGCACGGCGGTGGGCTTGTAGCCGTACTTGTTTTCGAAGGCCTGGATTTCCGAGGACTTCATGGCACGGCTCATGGGGCCGTAGTTGGCGGTGCCTTCGGTCAGCGCCGGGGGCGCAGTGGAGGAACCGGCGCCCTGGATCTGGATGTTGACGTTGGGATAGAAGCGGGCATATTCCTCGGCCCACAGCGTCATCAGGTTGTTCAGGGTGTCGGAACCGATGCTGGAGAAATTACCGGACACGCCGGAGGCGCGCTGGTACTCCGGCAAGCCGGCATCAACTTTCGGCATGGCGGCCAGCGCACTGCCTGCAACCAGGGCCGAAGCCATCGCGGCCGCGACGAATACTTTCTTGAAAGTCATACAGGTCTATCCTCTGTCATGGTGTGAAACAAGAGCCGAACCGTGCCCGACCCGGATTGGTAACGGCCTGCAGTATGGGTTCGGGTGTTGTCATATGTATGACACTACTGTTACCTCTTTATGACAGCGCCCCAAGCAGGTACGCTTTTGCCCATGAACCACGCCACCCCCTCCCTGACCGGCTATCAGGCCCTCACGCCCCTCGGCGGAGCGGAGCTGCACCTGCGCTTTCGCGGGCCGTTCGAAGGAAAGGAGGTGCTGTGGGACGCCCATTTCAGCACCGCTCGGCACCACGGCGCGGCGTGCAACTGTATCGACATCGGGGCAGAAGGGCCGGAGGGACGCCAGTTGACGGTGGTGCTTGATGTACACTGCTTCGATGCCCCCACGGTACTCAAGGCCATCATCATGGTGCGCCAGTATCGGCGCCTGCGACCGGGACGGCATGAATTCGGCACCAGGAGCCAGACAGCATGACCGACAGCCCGCTGTTCATGAAAGACCCGCAAACCGTGGCGGAGATACTGTTGGGCCGTACCCCGCTGTTCTCCGCGGTGAGGGGGGACACGCTGCATGCACTGGCCACCGGCGCGATACTGTGCCGTTACGAACGCGATGCCGAACTGTTTCGCGCCGGCGAGCAGCCCGAATACCTGCACATCCTTGTACAGGGCAGTGTGCAACTCAGCGCCAGCACAGCCGATGGCCGCGAGGCGGTAGTGGAGATATTGCGCCCTATCGATGCCTTCATCCTCGCCGCCACCCTCACCTCGCAACCGTATCTGATGTCGGCGCAGGCCGTGGAGCCGACGCAGGTGCTGCTCATTCCCGCACGCCTGTTACTGAGCGAACTGAAAACCAACCCCGAGCTGACCCTTACCCTGCTCGGCTCCATGGCACAGCAATACCGCCACCTGGTACGCGAGATCAAGGATCTGCGCCTGCGCACCGCTTCACAGCGCCTGGCGCTGTACCTGTTGCACCTGGTGGAAAACGGCGCCCCTGGTCAGGCCACGCGCCTGCCCTGTGACAAAAAACTGCTGGCCGCCCGCCTCGGCATGACACCGGAAAGCCTGTCCCGCGCCATCGCCGAACTACGCCGCCACGGTGTCGACGTGCGCGGCGACGAGGTGCGCATTACCGATCTGGCGGAATTACGCGATTTCTGCCGGCTGGATCAGCTGCTCGATACCCTGGATCAGGATTTGAAGGTGATGCTGCCGGGTGAAGAGCAGATACAAGGGTAAAGATACAAGAGGAAAGTGAAACCCCGTTTTCACTTGTATCCTGTATCTTTCCTCTTGTATCTGCCTCAAAGAGCCCAAGCAGGCACCAGCCTCCCCGCCTTGCGCATCGCCGCGTCCAGCACCTTGTAGTCCGGTTGTTTTTTCTCCACCAGGGCCCAGAAGCGGGTGGAGTGATTCATGTGCACGGTATGACACAGCTCGTGCACCATCAGATAGCGCACCTGTTCGGGCGGCAGGAACAGCAGGCGCCAGTTGAGATTGATCATCTTCTTCGATGAACAGCTGCCCCAGCGCGTCTTCTGGCCGCGGATCGCGTAGCCGTTGCAAGTGAAATCCAGTTCAGCGGCCAGGGTCAGCAGGGCCGGCCCCAGGGTCTGACGGGCACGCTCGGCCAGCCAGCGCTGCAACACCCGCTCCCACTCGTCATTCTTGTGCTGCACCAGCAGGCCGCGCCCGGCCCGCGCCCACCAGCTGTTGCGCCCGCCACTGCGGTATTCCAGCCGCCAGAGCTCATCCAGCGCCGGCAGGTACAGATCGGCGGGCGACACGCGCTGCGCCTGTTGCTGCACGTGTTCGACCTGCATCCGTGCCAGGGTATCGATGAGCCACTGCCGGTGCTGCTGCACAAATCCCGGCAACAACCGGCTGTCGTGTCGCTTGGGCAGCACCAGTTCGACCTTTCCCGGCGGCAACACGCGCAGCCGCACATGGCGGGCTCGCGCGCTGATGCGCACGCTGGTCTCCGGCGCGATGCCGGGCCAATCGATGGCAGGAAAATCAGTCATGGGAGTGTGCTGTCGGGGCGGGTATATCCTTCAGGCAACAACGGCCGGAGGGATTGCGCGTGGTACACGCACACAGGCCCGCCCTGGTTTGCTGCACGACAAAATCCCGCGCCGCGGGGTCGGCGGCGGCATCGGCCCGGCTGACGCCAAAGCAGTAGCACAACAGGGCGGCGGGGGCGGTTTCCTTGATGCCCACCACCGTCCGCAATTCCTGCTTGCGGATGGTGACGTCGCCATCGGTGAAATAAGCGACCTCACAGTCGGGGGTATCGCAGAAATAATGTTGTTGGCTCATCCCCTGTCGCTCCCAGGGCCTGGCGAGATGGTGCAGCAGGGTTTGCAGTGTCACACCCACACCCGCGCCACCGCAGAGCGGACAGGGCCGCTTGCCGGAGGGCACAGAAGTTTCGGGAACGGGGGCGCAACAATTCGACATGCTGTTCCTGACAGGCGATTGATACCGGCTCACAACGACCGGCCGCAGAGTAGAATACCACCATGTACAAATACGGCGGCATCGTCATACATCAGGAGCGGGATGAGCTCGGCATGCTCGAAGTGGTAGAAGACGGCTGCCAGCGTTCGCTGCACTTCGGCTCGGAACCCAAGCAGAGCAGCATGGAGCTGCACGATCCGCTGCGCCTGGTACTGACCTACACCCGTGCCATGATGAGTGCACTGCTGTTCACAGCCGCACCGCAGCGGGTGCTGCTGATCGGTCTCGGCGGCGGCTCACTGGCCAAGTTCCTGCTCCATCACTTCCCCGCCTGCCGTATCGACGTCGT
Source organism: Thiohalomonas denitrificans (assembly GCA_020725115.1). Taxonomy (GTDB): domain Bacteria; phylum Pseudomonadota; class Gammaproteobacteria; order Thiohalomonadales; family Thiohalomonadaceae; genus Sulfurivermis; species Sulfurivermis denitrificans_A. The sequence continues at coordinate 12,917 of DYFR01000025.1, read as the reverse complement.
GGAGTATCGAAAGAGCGTGCACAAGCTGGCGCGTGACTATTTTCACCTGCCGGACGATCCGCGCCTTACCCTGCACTTCGCCGATGCCGCTGACTTCATCCGCCAGGCGGACACGCTCCACAGCGGCTATGACCTGATCCTGCTTGATGCCTTCACTGCCGACGGTATCGCCCGGGGCACCTGCGGCCTGTCCTTCTTCGAGTCCTGTCGCACACGCCTTACCGCCAACGGCGTACTGGTCGCCAACCTCTGGTCCGGCGACAATGTCCACCTGGAGGATGTTGTCAGCGACCTGGTCGATGCCTTCGACGGCCGCCTGTTGCGCCTGCCGGTGGACGGCAAGGCCAATGTCATTGCCGTCGTCACCCAGCAGGGCAAACCGCGCCGCGAGCTGCGCCGCCTCGATCAGCGGGCGGCGGAACTGCAACAGCGTCTCGGCCTGGAATTCACCGTGTTCCTCAATCGCCTGCGCAAGAGCAACCGCTATTTCGGGTTTTAGGGATGGTTACAAGTCGCAAGTGACAAGTTGGCAGGTTGGACTGAGGAACGAAGCCCAGCATTTTTCTCCGCCAACGCTGGGCTTCCTGTCGTCAGCCCGATCTGCGGAAGCGCTGCGCCAGCCATGCCAGCAGCGTCACTCCCAGCGCAAACCCCAGCAGGCCCGCGGCGACGCGCAGGTCGGCCAGTCTGTCCGGCGCCAGCAGCAGCACCACACCGAGGCCCAGCATCATGACACCGGAGAGCAGTTTGAGCAGCGCGCCTTCCTGCGGCTGCAGCTTGCGCGAGCCCAGGCTCCAGGTGAACAGGCCGACGATCACCAGCAGCGGCACGATATAGATGAGGTTGTACAGGGCCAGATAGAGGTAATAGCTCGTCGTGGGCAATTGATGCAGGGTGAGCAGACGGGTGTAGAGCATGGGGAAGCCGGCGGTGCAAAGCAGCTCGTAGCTGTTTACCGCCAAGGCCAGGATCACGGTCCCCAGCAATAGCGCCGGGGTATTGTCGGCGCGCAGCAGGCCGCGCACCCGCTGGTAGATGCCGGGCTTGGCTGCGTCCGGTATCGACAGGCTGGGCCCCTGCCCCGGCCGCAGGTAGTCCTTGATGTTGATGAGGGCCATGCCGACGGCCAGCAGGCCGGCCAGCAGCGTCACCACCCACAACTGCCCCACCACCAGGAACACATTGAGCCAGGCGGCCATCAGGGCGAAATACACCAGGCCGGAGATGGCGACGAACACCCCGCCCACCAGCAGCATGCGCCGGCGTCCGCCGGCATGCACCAGCAGACTGAGCAGGAACAGCAGCACGAAGAAGGCACAGGGGTTGAAGGCGTCCAGGCCGGCGATCACCAGCGTCACCAGCGGCAGCGAGCCGGCGTCGCCGCCGAGACCGGACAGGCCCGCCTGGGTCAGCAGCTCGGTGGTACCCGCCGTCACCGGTGGCGGCATACCTGCCCCGGCCACCAGACTGTCATGACAACGCATGAGTTGCCGGCGCAGAAAACGGCCTATGCCGCCGGCATCGTCATAGCCCGCCACCATGGCGCCGCAAAACAGAAAGGCGGGAACCGATTGCGCCTCCTGCCCCAGGCCGGCGGCCATGGCGCGGTAACGCGCCGCATTGTCCGGGTGGCGGCTGACCTCCAGGTCATGCACCCGCAGCCAGGGCAACTCCGCCGCCATGGCCGCCACGTCGGGGCGCGCCTCCAGGCAGTGCGGACAGCTCTGTGACCAGAAAAAATACAGTTCCACCGTCACCGAGCCGTCGGGAGACCCCTGCCACCAGGGTTCCTCACCCGCTGCCGCGGCCAGCGGCAGGTATAGCAATAGCGTCAACCACAGGGGTATCACAGCGCTCCCCGTCACTCTATTCATCATATTTTCTTATCATTTAGCTGTTTTACTTAATGAAAACCTTGTCGCTTGCCCACAACAGGGTCACATGTACTGAATTAGCTTTGTGAGCTAAGCCCCAGTTCCGGTCGGAATTTTACAGTTACTCAGGGTGTTGCACCGATGGTACGACATGCTGTCACACCTATGTCACCAGCCCAAGGCATGCTTTTCCAACCTGGCGTCTCAACTATAACCGGCTATCGTTACGCTTCCCAAGCCGCTAGCGGAGTCTGCGGTCGGCAGGAATAACAGCAACGGGAGGGTGATCATGCACAAGGAAAATCTCGACGGTGGCCTGCCGTTCCATGTGATGCTGGCCTATGCCCCTCTGGGTCTGGTGCGGGCCACGGCGCGCCAGCTGCGCCACGATGGCATGACGGTAGACACCGGCATGATAACCCTCGACGAACAGGCCGAAGTGGAGCTGTCCTTCTCCCACCACCAACACGACCAGCTCATCAGTCACCATATCCGGGCACGTGTCAGTGCCTCATCGCGCGGCACTGCGGTACTCACCTTCAGCGACTACGCCCGCAGCACACATGAAGTATTGCGTAAACTCCTTGCCAGCGCAGCGGGCAGCCCGGCCTCGCACCAATTGCGATACCTGCGCACCCCGGCACACCCTCCTCATCTCCCCCCCAGCGGTCGCTTGGCCTGAAACGACCGCTTTTTTGCAACTGCCGCAATATTGCGACGCCGCCCGGCGTCGTTTTTTTTAGAAAGTTACAAGTGACAAGTTTCAAGTTGCAAGCGGATGAGTGCGCTGTGCGCACAGTTGTTTTATTCAGAACAGCACGAGCGCAGCGAGTTCGTTCCCTTGCAACCTGTAACTTGCAACTGCTTTAAGCAATCCGATCGGCGGGGAAATCGATGGTGAAGGTGCTGCCCTTGCCGGGCATGCTGTCGATACGCAGGCGGGCATTGTGACGGCTGAGCACATGCTTGACGATGGCCAGACCCAGGCCGGTCCCCCCCACCTCGCGCGAGCGCCCGGTGTCGACGCGATAGAACCGTTCGGTGAGGCGCGGAAGATGTTCGGCGGGTATGCCGATACCGGTGTCACTGACGGAAAAATGGGCGCCGGTGCCATTGCGCCACCAGCGTATATGCACCTCACCGCCGGCTGGCGTGTAGCGCACGGCATTGCCGACAATGTTGGAAAAGGCGCTGTACAACTCGCGCTCGGCACCGTACAGGCGCAGATCCGCATCCGTATCCACCGTGACGTGATGCCCTTTGTCACCCGACAGCAACAGTGCATCCTCACGGATGGCTGCCAGCAACGCCGGCACCTCCACCAACTCACGCGGTGGACTGGAGCGATCCGTTTCCAGCCGCGACAGCATCAGCAGATCCGCCACCAGGTGCTGCATGCGCGCGCCCTGCTGGTGCATGAGGTCGAGGGAACGCTGCCAGCGCGCGGCGCATTCATCGCCGCTGTCCATAAGGGTCTCCAGAAAACCGCTGATCACCGTGAGCGGCGTGCGCAATTCATGGGACACGTTGGCGACGAAATCACGCCGCATCTGTTCCAGGCGCTGCTGCTGGCTGATATCACGCGCCACCAGCAGACGCTGGTCGCGCCCGTAGTTGATGAGGTGGACGGCGAGGGTGAGACCGTCATCCACCGGAGAGGGGATGCGCAGCGGTTCGCCGCCGCGACCGTTCTGATTGAGATAGGTGATGAAGTCGGGATGACGCAAAAGATTATCGATGGGCTGCCCCTTGTCCTGCGATGAATGCAGGCCGAGCAGCCCGGCTGCCGCTTCGTTGAACCAGAGGATTTCATCCTTGCGCCCGATCACGACGGTGGCATCGGGCAGCGCCGAGGTAGCCTCCTGGAAACGCTCCAGCATTTCCTCCAGCTGCCGTTTGCGCTGTTGATGCTTGCGCTGGCGCTGGTAGATGTAGTGAAACACCTCACCCCAGATGCCGCCCGCCTCGGGAATATTGCGCGTCTTGCCGCTACGCAGCCAGTTCACCAGGCGGCGCAACTGCCACCCGTGGTAGCCGAGATAGACGGCCAGCCCCAGGCCCCAGCCGAGCCAGAAGTTTCCCACTACGGCGCCGAACAGCGTCGCGGCCAGAAAAGACCACAGCAGGCGCCACAGCTCGGGAGTCCAGGGAGTGGTGGGCATTTATACCTGCTGGGAGAAACGGTAGCCGGCGCCGCGCACCGTCTGGATCAGATTGTCGTGGCCGCTCGGCTCCAGCGCCTTGCGCAGGCGGCGGATATGCACATCCACCGTGCGCTCCTCCACATAGGCACCGCGCCCCCATACCATATCGAGCAGCTGCGAGCGGCTGTACACCCGCTCCGGATGCGCCATGAAAAAGTGCAGCAGGCGGAACTCCGTCGGCCCCATCTCCACGGCCCGCTCGTCGGCGGTAACGCGATGGCTGGAGGTATCCACCTTGAGGCTCTCCACCGCCAGCACACCTTCCTCGTCGTGCGGCTGGCTGCGGCGCAGCACTGCCTTGATGCGGGCCTGCAACTCGCGGGTGGAGAAAGGCTTGGCGATATAGTCGTCGGCCCCCACCTCAAGGCCGCGGATGCGATCATCCTCTTCGCTGCGGGCGGTGAGCATGATGATCGGAACGTCGCGGGTATACTCGTCGCGGCGCAGACGCCGCGCCAGTTCGATGCCGCTCATGCCGGGCAGCATCCAGTCGAGCAGGATCAGGGACGGCAGGCCGTTGGCCAGCACGCGCTCCGCCTCTTCGGCACTGGCGGCCTGCGACATTTCATAGCCGGCCCGTTCCAGGGCCATCACTACCATCTCGCGGATGGCCGGTTCGTCTTCGACGATGAGAATGGAATTCGCTGTCATATTTCTGCAACCTGATGATGAGTCACCGGTAACATTAAAGCCGGGAAATGTGACACCCGCGTTACAGCATCATAATGGGTTCCACTGTCCGTGCCCATCCGTACGCCTGTAACGACAGTGGTATCATCCACTTGCATCACAGCCACCCGGAGCGTCCCATGTTCACCGGCATCATCCAAGGCACCGCCGAAATCGTCGACATTGTCGAAAAGCAGGACTTCCGCATCCATACCGTGCGCCTGCCGGCGGCGCTGCTGCCCGGCCTGCAAGCCGGCGCCTCGGTGGCCCACAACGGCTGCTGCCTCACCGTCACCGCCATCGACGGCGACCGCGTTTCCTTCGATTTGATGCGGGAGACCCTGCGCATCACCAACCTGGGGCTGTTGCGGGTCGGCGACATGGTCAACGTCGAACGCGCCGCCCGCTTCGGCGACGACATCGGCGGCCACGCCATGTCCGGCCACATCATGGCCACCGCCGAGGTCAGTCAGGTACTGGAGAGCGAAAACAACCGCCAGCTGTGGTTTCGCGTGCCGGCGACGCTGCGCAAGTACGTCTTCACCAAGGGCTACATCGGCATCGACGGCATCAGCCTCACCATCGGCGAGGTACGCGGCGATGAATTCTGCGTCAACCTGATCCCCGAGACCCTGGCCCGCACCAACATCGGCACACGCAAGCCCGGCGACCACATCAACATCGAGATCGACCCGCAGACCCAGGCCATCGTCGATACGGTGGAGCGGGTGCTGGCGGAACGGGGCGTTGTCTGATCCGGGGGGCGGTGCGCGGCGCGCACCAATCACCCTAAAACCTCAATTAGTCTGCAAATCAACGCAAATAGGCGCAAATATTCGTGGTGTTACGCAAGCGCCCACTCGCACCATGGGTGGAACGCTGCGACTGGCTAACGGCTGGATCTTTCGCCTTAATTTGCGTCCATTTGCGTTTATTGGCGGACCACTGTTTTTTACGGCTTACTCCGCATCGAGCAGGGTAACCCGCGCCTCTGCAGTCTTCCTGTCGATATCGAACTGCGCCACGCAATACTCGGGCACTTCGTCGATGGGGGTGGGATCGTCGGCGCAGCTGCAACCGGGGATGATGCCGCGGTAAGACAGGCCGACCTTCACCCGGATCACATCGGGCAGTTCGGTGGCGTTGAAAATGATGGCACTGAAACCCTCGGCAATGGCATAGCTGGTGCGCGCCAATCCCTGTTGCAGGGGCAGACGATTCCCGTCCAGCGCCTCGATCTCCGCCTTCAGTACCGAGGTGAAGGCCGGCGTGGTCCAGGCCGCCAGTGCCTTACTGAGTACAATCATCGGCTCACTCCTCGGGACAATAGAACACGATACGCTCTGTGCCTGATCGGAGAACAGCAGGAGTCCCACAGGGCCCGTGCTACTTGATCCCCAGCCACTGGCGCACGCCAGGAACCTTCAGCCATGTGTCACGCATCTCCTCGCGGTATATCCACGCCTGGTCATCACCGCCGAACATGACGCCGCGCGGGTCGATCTCCGGTTGACGCATCCGTCCGCGACGCAGTGCCTGCAACACCTTCGGCAACTTTTCCGCTGCCTCTCGCAAAGCAGCATCCGCTTCATTGCGGCGCCCCAGCAAAAATAGCGCCAGCGTCCGGCCATAGAGAATTTCCGGCTGGATATCAGCCGGATAGCGCTCACACAAAGCCAGCGTCGGCGCGGCCTCACCGCTGCGCAGATACTCGTTGACCAGATAACCCCGCCAGCCGTGGTTGTCGCTTGGATTCAGGGCCAGCAGCCACTGCATCAACCGTCGTGCCTCGGCCGATTCTCCCCCATCCAGGGTCATACTGATGACATGGGACAACAGGCGCAGCGCCGGGCGGTTCTCGCCCACGATCCAGGGAACATGCGGCGGCCGCGCTGCGTCAACGCTGGTCCGCAAGATGGTTTCGGCACGTCGCAAAAGACGCCGATGCAGATGTTCGCGTACCCACACCGCATCGGTCTCTTCCCGCATCAGCAGAGCGGTATGGACATCATCCAGGATATCGAGGCTGTCGGCAGCGTCAGGATACTGTTCCAAAAATGACAGCCATGGTTCCGGGTCACGCCAAGGATCGCCATCGAATGGCAGCGGCTGTACCGAAAACGGCTTGCCGAGGGGAAACACCTTGTGCCAGCTATGTTCCATTTGTGCCAGCTTCTTCGGCGGCTCCAGTACCATGCCGTCGTGGAATGGATCATCCGGCGCGGCCTTGCCTTGCATCGGCACGAGACGATAGGCAGTGACCGGGCGGTCATCGATCCGATCGAGCCAGTCGCGCAATGGCGCCAACCCGCCGTCACCGTGGCTGTGGACCTCCACCTCTGTCATAGCCCGCCGCGGATCCTGCTTGACTTGCGTGAGGAACCCGATCACGGGCTCCATATCCGGGTCACGCAACCGGCGTAGCCGCGCCAACCAGAAATCCGCGCGTTGCCGTGCCCGTTCCCATTCGTTGCGGGCACAAAGCAGGGTAACTTCAAGTAATGCATGGTGGGGATCGTCCGGGTCGGCGCGCTGCGCCTCCTGAAATGCCTGCCATGCCCCGGCATGATCGCCCTTGTCCATGCGGATGGTGGCGAGCCGTTGCCAAGCCGCGGCGCGTAGCGGCTTGTTCCGCGCACCTGCAGCGCGTTCGAGCAACGCCAGTTTTTTGCGATCGGTCCGGTAGTGACCGTCGTAGGCATCACACAGCAAATCGAGCAGAGCGCCACCATGATGTCCCAGACGATCGAGATCACCCTCGAATACCGGCTCCAGCCATTCCATCGCACGCTTGGGCTCTCCGGCATCCATTTCTTCCTGCGTTAGGCCGCCAATGACATCCAGCGGCACGCGTCCGGTCCGTAACAGACACAAGCGCTCCTTTTTGCTCACTGCTTCCAACACACGTGCCCACAACAGCAATGACAGGTCAGGCGCCCCTTCCAGGCGAGGTAACTGCGCGCAACAGTGCTTGTATTTGCGGCCCGATCCACACGGGCAGGGATCGTTGCGTCCGGGTTCAGGCAAGGGAAGCGGGCGATAATCGTTCCAGGGCAAGGGCAACTGATTCCATATCCATACGACCCATTGCCGCGCAATGCGCCGCTGTTCATCGGCCGTTGCATCAGCCGGCAGCAATTCCGGCACCAGCAGCGGAATTGCCTCCGCAGCCATGCGAATACCCTGCTCGGGATCGCGCACAGCCAGGGCCAAGTGCACCACCGTACCGATCAGTCCATCAATGGCGTCGGCACCGCGGGTTTCGTCGTGTTCACGCGTGGAGGGCATCTCTAATACGTAATCTGGCACATACCGTAGGACTACTTTTCCAGCTGCGAAACGTCTCGTACCGCACCGCGGGCAGCCGACGTCGTCATCGCGGGCGACCGCGGACGGCAGAGCAGGGGCCCCGCGTCAGCGGGGATGTGACCCGGTAGCGGGATGCTATGCCGCGCTTCCACTTACTTTTCCAACTGCGAAACGTCACGCACTGCACCACGGGCAGCCGAGGTCGTCATCGCGGCATAGGCCTTGAGGGCGGCGGAGACATGGCGCTCGCGGTTCGCGGGCTTCCAGGCCGCCTTGCCCTTGGCCTCCATCGCGGCGCGACGCCGGGCCAGCTCCTCATCGCTGATGGCGACGCGGATGGAGCGGCCGGGAATATCGATCTCGATGGTATCGCCTTCCTCGATGAGGCCGATGGCGCCGCCCTCGGCGGCCTCGGGCGAGACATGGCCGATGGACAGACCGGAAGTGCCGCCGGAGAAGCGTCCGTCGGTGATCAGGGCGCAGGCCTTGCCCAGGCCCTTGGACTTCAGATAACTGGTCGGATAGAGCATCTCCTGCATGCCGGGGCCGCCGCGCGGGCCTTCGTAGCGGATGATCACCACGTCACCTTCCTTGATCCTGTCGTCGAGGATCGCCGCCACCGCGTTGTCCTGGCTTTCGAAGATACGCGCCGGGCCGGAGAATTTCAGGATCGAGGCATCGACGCCGGCCGTCTTCACCACACAGCCGTCGAGGGCGATATTGCCGTACAGCACGGCGAGGCCGCCGTCCTTGCTGTAGGCATGGGCGGCATCGCGGATGCAGCCCTTTTCGCGATCGGTATCCAGCGTGGCGTAACGCTTGTTCTGGCTGAAGGCCACCTGGGTCGGCACGCCGCCGGGCGCGGCGCGGAAGAAATCCTTGCGCTTCTGATCGCTGGTCAGGCGCACGTCCCACAGCGCAATGGCCTCGGCCATGTTGGCGGCATGTACGGTCTTGCACTGGTTGTGCAGCAGGCCGGCGCGATCCAGTTCGCCGAGGATGCCGATGACGCCGCCGGCACGGTGCACGTCCTCCATGTGATAGGTCTGGATCGACGGCGCCACCTTGCACAGGTGCGGCACCTTGCGCGACAGGCGATCGATGTCGGCCATGGTGAACCTGACCCCGCCCTCTTCCGCCGCCGCCAGCAGGTGCAGAATGGTGTTGGTGGAACCGCCCATGGCGATGTCCAGGCACATGGCGTTCTCGAAGGCCTCGAAGCTGGCGATGGAACGCGGCAGCACCGACTCGTCATTGCCTTCGTAATAACGCTTGGCCAGGGCCACGATCATGCGGCCGGCCTCCTTGAACAGGCGCTCGCGATCGGCATGGGTCGCCACCAGCGATCCGTTGCCCGGCAAAGACAGGCCCAGCGCCTCGGTGAGGCAGTTCATGGAGTTGGCGGTAAACATGCCGGAGCAGGAACCGCAGGTGGGGCAGGCGCTGCGCTCCACCGTGGCCACGTCGGCGTCGCTCTCCCTGGCATCGGCGGCCATGATCATGGCATCCACCAGATCCAGGGCCACAGTCTGCTCATGAATCACGGCCTTGCCCGCCTCCATCGGCCCGCCGGAAACGAAGATGACAGGGATGTTCAGGCGCAGGGCGGCATTCAACATGCCCGGGGTGATCTTGTCGCAGTTGGAGATGCAGACCAGTGCATCGGCGCAATGGGCATTGACCATGTACTCCACGCTGTCGGCGATGATCTCGCGCGAGGGCAGCGAGTAGAGCATGCCGCCATGGCCCATGGCGATACCATCGTCGATGGCGATAGTGTTGAACTCCTTGGCCACCCCGCCGGCCGCCTCGATCTCGCGCGCCACCAGCTGCCCCATATCCTTGAGATGCACATGGCCCGGCACGAACTGGGTAAAGGAATTGGCGATGGCGATGATCGGCTTGTTGAAGTCGTCGTCCTTCATGCCGGTGGCGCGCCACAGGGAGCGGGCGCCGGCCATGTTGCGGCCGCGGGTGGTGGTCCAGGAACGGTAAGCGGGCATCGGTCTCTCCGGAAAGGTCAAACGCTATGGATGGCGGGCATTATACGATGGCTCCCCGCCTCAGGGGACAACCGCGGCGAAACTTTCGGCCTCACGGCTGGCGCAGGTGCTGCAACTCCAGGCGACGCACAAACTCGGCCAGTATCTGGCGATACAGTTCATCTTTCAGCACCTGATCCTCGACACCCGCGTCAATGTTGGGGTTATCGTTTACCTCGATGACGAAAGTGCCGCGCTCGGTCTGCTTGAGATCCACGCCATAGATGCCATCGCCGATAAGGTTTGCCGCCTTGAGGGCGATGGACACCACCTCGACCGGCGCCTGCTCCACCGCCATGGTCTTCCAGCCGCCTTCCTGAAAGGTGCCGTCCGATTCGTGATGCACGATCTGCCAGTGTTTCTTCGACATGAAATACTTGCAGGCAAAGATCGCCTTGCGGTTGAGGATGCCGATACGCCAGTCGAATTCGGTGTAGAGGTATTCCTGCGCCAGGATCAGCTCTGAACTCTTGAACAGGCGCTCCGCTTCCTGCCGCATCTGCTCCGGTGTCTCCGCCTTGACCACACCGCGCGAAAACGATCCGTCCGGCACCTTGAGCACCATCGGATAACCGATGGCATCCTCCGCCGCCTTGAGGTCATTGCGCCCGGCAATCACCGTGCGCGGCGTCGGCACCTTGTTGGCGCGCAGCAGCTCCGCCAGATACACCTTGTTGGTGCAGCGCAGGATCGATTGTGGATCGTCCATCACCACCAACCCCTCACTCTCCGCCTTCTTGGCAAAACGGTAAGTGTAGTGATTGATGTTGGTGGTCTCGCGGATAAGCAGCGCATCGTATTCGGCCAGGCGCGAATAATCCTTGCGGTCGATCACCTCGATATCGATGTCCAGTGCGCGCCCCGCCTTGATGAAACGCTGTAGCGCCTTGCGATTGGACGGCGGCAACGGATCGTCATCGTTGTAGAGGATGGCCATGTCGTAGCGCGCCTGACTGCGCGACCTGGGTGAACGCCAGCGTTTTTTCAGATAGCCATTCAGCCGCTCGACGAAAAACTCGCTGTTTTCGCGATCCAGCTTGTGCAGCGACAGCGGTTTGATGGAGTCGATATGCCAGCCTCCCTCGCTGCGGCGGAATCCGACGCGCAGCAACGGGCAGGGAAAGGTCTCGAAGATCTGCCGCGCCAGATCGGCCAGCGGCTCGAACAGGCACTTGCCGAAGAACACGTCCATTTCGAACACGCGCTCGAAGCTGTCCTTGCGGTACTTGCGGAAACTCTTCGCCACCTCCTCGTCGAGACTGACCGCATTGAGGCTGTACATGGCCTTGCTGGACAGATCGAGCATGCTTTTTACCGAGGGAAGCACCTTGTGGTTGCGCGCCTCCGCCAGCAAGGAGCAGTAATAGGCAACGCTGAGATACTTGTAGCCACGACACAGATTGATCACCTGCACGTGCTTGAGCGCGAAATATTCCTTGCCGGTGAAGTAGTCATCGACGTTGACCACCGGATAGTCGAATCCGTCAAATTTCCAGTCCGCGGTGTCCTCCACCACGATAATCTGCGTAGTCATGATGTTGTAACTGACCTCTTGCGCGCCGTCCGCTTGCGCGCCGTTGCCTGCGGTTTGCGAATAATCAGCACAGCACGCTGGCCGGACTTGCCATAACGCGCCATACGCTCGAAATCCTTGTGCGGGATGGGCATGTTCACGCAATCGGTGACGGTCTTGCCCTTCTCGTGGTCCACGAAGGAGTCATGCACATAGATGAAGTGATCGTCAAAGCCGGTCACCACCACCCAGTGCGGGAACTTCTCCTGGTAGATGCGGTAGGAACTTATCAGCACCAGCGGGATGGCGCCGTGAGCAAATTCCTGTTTCAGCTCACCGACGCTGATGCGGCGATAGTGCAACGGCAGTCTCACCTGGGTCATTTCCTCGATGAAATCCTCCTGCACCAGACGGATGACCTCTTTCTTGTCCTCCGCCCGTACCGAATCGACGAACAGAGCACCCTCATCGTTGACATACACCTCCACCTCGAAGCCGCGACGGTAGGCGGACAGGCCCAGACCAAACGGCCCGCAGCCGCCGTGACCGGAAGTCATGAACACGGTGGTGGACTCGCGCCACAGGCGCAGCTCCAGGCGGCGATTCAGCTCGATGGACGTATCCAGCGCCCCCATCGCCATCATCAGCGCCGCCGGGCCACAGGTGAACTCCAGGGTCTGTTCGTAATAGGGTACCCGCGCCATGTCCGGCCGCAGCGACGGCACCAGCCGCTTCTCGTAGCGCAGCGCATCCATGTGGTCTTCGTAGTAGTCGTCATAGAAGCCGAAGCGGCGATAACCCATGGACTCGTACAGCGCGATGGACGAGGCGTTGTCCATGCGCACCTCCAGCCGCAGGGTCACGCAATCCTGCGCCAGCGCCGCCTGCTCCGCCGCGTTCATCAACTGGCGGCCGATACCGCGGCTGCGATACTCCGGATGCACGGCAATGGAATACATGCGCGCCAGCGAGGTACCGGCATTGAACAACAGCAGCACATAACCGCACACCACGCCGCCATCCTCATCAAGCAGCAGCTCGGCATTGGCCTTGGTGATCATGTGGCGGAAACTGCGCCGCGACAGGCGATCGGTATCGAAGCAGCGGTTTTCGATCTCCACCAGGGCGTCGATGTCTTCGGGAGTGGCGGGGCGGATCATGGTGTGGCCTCTTTGATGCCGCTATGTATTGCGCGCTGCGCGCGCTGTTTTAGACGGGGGATTCCGTCCCCCTACGCCGGGTTACTTTTCTGGCTCAACGCGGATTCGTGTGAACGATTTTACGTAGTATTGCCCTGGTTTGTAGC
>DYFR01000024.1 GCA_020725115.1 Thiohalomonas denitrificans | reverse complement strand
GCCTGCTGCAGGATCTGGGCACGGGTCAGGTTCGCCGTCTCCGCCGCGAAGTCCGTATCCTGGATACGGCTACGGGAAGCGGTCAGGTTCTCCGTGGTGGTGCTCAGATTGGCGATGGTCGACTCGAAGCGGTTCTGAATGGCACCAAATGTGCTGCGCAGCGAACTGACAGCGGTCAGCGCGGCGTCAACACGCAAGATAGCGGTATTGGCATTCGAAACCGTCGTAACGTTGGTTGAATTCAGAGCAGAATTACCCAGTGCCAAGGAGCCTGCTGCATAGCCAATCTTGGGAGCATCGGTGCCCTGTACATTGATGGTGTCTGCGGCAGTCAACCGAATCGAGCCGACAGCGGTAAAGGAAACATTACCGGCCGCAAAGGTCGCAGCAGCATTAACCGTATTATTGTTGGCCGTCGCTGCCTGGAAGCCTTCCGTCGCAGTCGCGGTCTGGGCGATCGTGATGTCGCGCCCATCAACAGCAGTGAGCGTCATAACGCCGGAACTGAACGTGGCAGTTACGCCCGTTGCCGAGGCATTGGCATTAATGTTGGATGCCAGCTGGGTACCGTCAAGGGCAGCGGTCGTTGCAGACTGAACCGCAATACCGTTAATGCTCAGCGCATAGCCATTGGTGCTAGTGGTAGTAAAGTTGATCGCCATCGTGGTATCGGCGGTAGCGGTCAGCCCGCCTATGCCGGCCGCATTGATCGCACCAGCTTTGGCGTAGGCGCTGCTCAGGCCTTGCCCGGTAGCAGAACCAGCGGTGCCAGCCCCGATATCAACGGCACTGCCACTACCAATAGCGATGGTCAGGTTAGTGCCGGTCAAGTTGGTTGAAGTAACACCCGTGCCCTGCTGACCGACTGCAAGTGCGGTGTTATATGCAGCGCCGCCTACATAATCTGCAGTTTTGCCAATAGCCGTGGTACGCATGCTCGTTGCGAGATTCAGGCTGATCGTTTCACCCACATTCGCACCGACCTGGAAGGTGGCATTACCGAAGGTACCATCCAGAATTTTCTGGCCGTTGAAGGAGGTCTGCGAAGCCACGCGATCGATTTCCGCGATGCGCTGTTGCACTTCCTGGTCCAGAGCCGCACGGTCGGAGGCGGAGTTGGTGGCGTTGGCGGACTGCACGGCCAGTTCACGGATACGCTGCAGGTTGTTGTTCAACTCGCCCAGAGCGCCTTCAGCGGTCTGCGACAGGGAGATACCGTCATTGGCATTACGGATAGCCTGGTTCAGGCCGCGGATCTGGGTGGTGAAACGCTCGGAAATGGCCAGACCGGCGGCGTCGTCCTTGGCGCTGTTGATGCGCAGGCCGGAGGACAGGCGCTGCAGCGAGGTCTGCAGGTCACTCTGCGAGGTATTCAGGTTGCGCTGCGAGTTCAGCGACATGATGTTGGTATTGATAATCTGAGGCATGATTGCGTCTCCTCTGGTCGCCCGGTCTACCCTGCTTGGCAGGGGCGGGCGGGGTTGTCATTAGCGGATATGCCGTTTGATGTTGCCTGGGCATTCACCGCTTCCGGTTAATTTATCGACCCGACCGGGAGAAGCTTTAGGGGCGCGGGGAAAATTTTTTGTCCCCTGGGACTCCCCGCCTGGCACGGGAACGCCCCCGACGGGGGCGCACTGTATATATCGTCTGGCGGCCGGGAAGCTTGATGGCCACCGCCGCCCTACCGCTCCCACGCCCCGGCGACCCTTATCGTTCCCACGCTCTGCGTGGGAATGCAGCCCGTGACGCTCTGCGTCACGTTCTGGCCGGTGGACGCGGAGCGTCCGGAACCCCCGCCCCCACGCGGAGCGTGAGGGCGATAGGGTGTGGGGGGCTTTCCTTATCGTTCCCACGCTCTGCGTGGGAGCGATAGTGGCGGAGGAGCGTGAGAGCGATAGTGGATAGGGCGCGCGGGGGTGATAGTGGGTGGGTAGCGTGGGAGCCACACGAAAAGGGAGGCTCGCAGGAGCAAACCGCTTGCGTTTTTCACCGCCCCTGCCAAACTAGACTAAGTTTGGTTGAGAGGCGCATCATGCAACAGGTCAATATCCACGAAGCGAAAACCCATCTTTCGCGCCTGATCGAACAGGCCGCGGCGGGAGAGGAGATCATCATCGCCAGGGGGGGCAAGCCCGTGGCCCGTCTGGTTCCGCTGGCGGCTGCGCCTGAGAGGCGCAGGCTCGGCCTGTTCAAGGGCAAATTGAATGTCCCGGATGACTTCGATGCACCCTTGCCTGACCATGTGCTCGCATTGTTCGAGGGCCGATAGTTGATTCTGCTCCTCGACACCCATGTCCTGCTGTGGGCGCTCGATACGCCGGAGCGCCTGGCGACGGAGATTCGGGAGCAGATGGAATCGCCTCACAACGAAGTTTTGTTCAGCGCCGCCAGCATTTGGGAAATTGCCATCAAATGCGCCCTCGGCAAGGCCAGCTTCCCCTATTCACCGGATGAGATCGCCGACGGCGCCAGAAAGACAGGGTTTACCGAGCTGCCCGTGACGGCGGCTCATGGCGCCAAGGTGGTGAGCCTGCCGCTGCACCACCGCGATCCCTTTGATCGCCTGCTGGTGGCACAAGCCCTGTCGACACCCGCCACGCTGCTTACGGCAGACGCTGCCTTGACTGCCTATTCCGAGCTGGTGCAGCAAGTCAACGCTTAAACAAACCCGCCAGCCGTTTGGGGTCCATGCTCACATATATCGTTCCCGCGCTCTGCGTCACGCTTCAGCCGGCGGACGCGGAGCGTGGGAGCGATGGTGGCCCCCTACCCTGCCTATCGTTCCCACGCAGAGCGTGGGAACGCAGGTCGTGACGCTCTGCGTCACGGGTACGGCGGAGGACGCGGAGCGTCCAGAACCCCGCTCCCACGCAGAGCGTGGGAGCGATAAGGATAGAAGCTTGCGTGGGGGAGATACGGAAAGCGGGCGCTGGAGCGGCGGCTTGCATTTTTCGCAACATCCACCAGGCCAGACAAAGTTTGGTTGGGAGACGGACGTCACCACGGGTCTATCTCAATCACCCCTCCCTGCCCCGCATAATGCCCGGCACTGGAATAGCGCCAATGCTCGGCCCGCTCGACGTAGCCGCGCCGCACCGGGTTGGCATGGATGTAGTCCAGCTTCTCGCGCATCATCGCCTCACTGAAGATCAGCTCCGCATGGGTGCCCTCCTGCCAGAACTGGTAGTCCCGGTCGGCTTTGTGGAGCCGCTTGACGAAGTGCAGGCGGTCGAGCAGGTGTTCGCTGTTGCGCTCCTGTAGATGGTCGATGATCTGCCGGGCGGTAAACGATTTGAACCGGCTGACGCACCGGTCCAGCCGTTCGGCGCGGGCGACGAAGTGCACGTGGTTTTCCAGGACGACGTACCCGTGTAGTTGCAGGCCCTCATGGCTCCGCAGCCAGGACCAACTATCGAGGAGGATTTGCACGGCCTGCGGGCGGGTGAAGACCGGGAGCCACTCCACCACGGTGCAGGTCAGAAAGTGCGGGCGATTGGGTTCGGTAATGACGTAGCGGCTTCTTGCCATGGCGAGCTTCCTTGCATCGACTTCAGCTCATTCTATCGTTCCCACGCTCCGCGTGGAAATGCAGATCGTGACGCTCTGCGTCACGGGTCGGGGGGCGGACGCAGAGCGTCCTGAACTCCGCTCCCACGCAGAGCGTGGGAGCGATAGTGGAATGCGGGGGTGTGGAAGCGATAGCGCCAATCAGCGCAAGAAGTTGAACAGCGACAGCCCCTGCACCTTGAGGTAGGTCTGCTGCGCCGCTTCGAGGCCGGCCATTTGCAGGTTGAGGCGGCTTATCGCTTCGGCATAGTCCAGATCCTCGATGGACGAGATGATCTGGGTGGTCTGGATCAATTGGTCTTCATTGATGTAGCGCTGGCCGTCGACTGCATTGAGGCGGGCGCCGACGCTGGCGCGCACGGTGAGGATGTTGTTCATGCTCTGGTCGATGTCGGCCAGGAAGCGGTTGATGTTGTTGTTCAATTGAGCCTGCTCTGCCGCCGATGTCACGCCGGTTTCCAGAGTGGTGACGAAGTCACTCAGCGTTTGAAAAATATTCTGGTATTCGCTGGAACGTACCGAGAAGGTATCGCCATTGGCAGGGGTACCGGTCACCGTCACCAGCGCGCCCTGGAAGGCGATGGGTTGTCCATCAACATAGGTACCGGTGACAGGAGGCGCCAAAGGCTGCAGATCACCCGTCGTCAACACCTCGTAGGTAATCGGATCGGTGGGCGCCGCCTGGATGAAGCGCAAGGTGTAGCCGTTTACGCCATTGACAAGTGCCGGACTGAACTGACCCTGGACGCTGCCGCCGGAGATGACACCGGTGCCCGTATTGGCCCCCACACTCAACGTGAAGGTATCGCCGTTATCCGGCATGCCGCTCAGCGAGACCGTAGCCGCCGTAGCACCGCCGATGGGAATGTCGATGCTGCCTGGGTCGGTGTAGGTTCCCGTCACAGGCGGCGCCAGGGGATTGCCCGCGGCATCCTGCACTTCATAGTCACCGACGCCGCTGGTAAAGACAATGCGGTAACCATCCACGGCTGGAATGAACTGTGCGGAAACGGCGACACCATCGACCACGCCGGTACCGGTGTTGGTCGGGGCAGCAGTGACGGTACCACTGCCCCCGAGGCTCGTGACGAAAGTGCCGTTACCATTGCGTACCAGCCCGAACACTTCGGAACCCGGATTGCCGTCGGCCACCTGGCGCCCGGCGCCGATTTGCAGGAAACGCTGGCTGTCATCGCCGAAGTAGTCGTAACCGCCCGAGGCATTGGGCACGAACGGCTCGGTATAGCCCTTGCTGCCGGAGAAGAGGTATTCGCCGTTGCCATCCCGCGTGTTGGCCAGACCCACCAGCTCCTCCAGGCGCTGGCGCGCCTCGGAGGCGATGAATTTGCGGGTATCGTTGGTCTGGGTCGCGTTGGCTGCCTGGATGGACAGTTCGCGCACCCGCTGCAACAGGGTGGTCACGCTGTTCAGTACGCCCTCCTCCGTCGACAGGCGGTTCACCGCTGCATCGGCGTTGGCCTGATACTGGCCGACCGTATTTTGTGACTGCCGCAACTGCATCAGCTGGCTAGTGGCGACCGGATCGTCCGACGGCGACATGATGCGCTTGCCGCTGGCAAGCTGATTCTGGGTTTTGCTCAGTTTGACCTGCTGGTCAAGGATCGAGTTGACCCCCATGGTCTGGAAGAAACGGCTGGAAATACGCATGACTATCTCCTTACCGCGTTGAGCAGGGTATCGAACAAGGACTGGGCGATGTTGATGAGCTGGGCATTGGCCTGGTAGGCCTGCTGGAAGCGCAGCATGTTGGCGGCCTCCTCGTCCAGGTTCACGCCGGACACGGATTCCAGTGCCATTTCGGCCTGGGTCACCATGGTCTTTTGCGCACCCACGTCGATGCTGGCCTGATGGGTGCGCGCGCCGACCTGGGACACCATCTGGCCGTAGGCGGTCTGGAAGGTCGTGGTGCCGCCGGCAAGGATGGGGATGCCGTCGATGGCCGCCAGCTTGAGGGCATTGCCGTTGTCGCCGACACCGTCGTAATTGGGGCTGATGCTGAAGCTGTCGCCCGGCAGCGGCACCCCGGACAGACGGAAGGTAATGCCGGCGTAGTCAGGATCAATCGTGCCAAGGTCGAAGGTCTTGCCCGCGCTCTCGGTTGCCGGGTCGTAGGCCAGCGTGGCTCCCGTCAGTGCTGCCGGACCACTAAGCGTATAACCCGGAATGGCATCATCGTAGGTCATGGTCACGGCACCGCCGGCCAGCACCGCCACCAGATCCGTCGTGGCGCCGGCGGTGGTATCCAGCTTGTTCAGCTGCGCACTGCCCAGATTGGTAATGGATTCGGTGGCGCGCAAAGGCGCACCGGCGGCGATACGCTTGGTGTCGTCGATGAGCAGGGTAATGTCGCGCGCCGCAGAGCGGGTCGGTCGCAGCTCGAAGCTGTCGCCCGCATTGGCAGCCACATCCAGCCTAAAGGAGAAACCCTCGCCCGGCACATCAATGGTGGCGGGATAGGCACCGGGCGTATAGGTGCCGATAACGCTGTTATCGCTGAGCCGCGTCAGGGCGTAGGTGGTGCCGTCGGAGGTACTGATGCGGTAGTCACTGGCGGTCAGGGCGCTGACATCGGTGATGTTGTAAGTGATTTCAGCCGTGCCGGTATTACGGCTGCTCGCCGCCGCCGTGGCCAGCGCAGTCACGCCTCCGAAGCCGAAGAAATCCAGCCCCAGCTCATTATTCAAATCCAGGCCCTGGCGGTGCTGGGCGTTGATGGTTTCGGCCAGACCGATGGCAATACGACCTAAGGAGTTCTGCGCCGGCTCCAATACCTCCTTGCGGAAGGAAAGCAGGCCACCGATGGTGCCGCCGTTGAGAAAGTCGGTCACATCCGGCCCCGGTCCGGCACTGGTCGTCAGCGCCACGCGCAGGGTGAAGGAGTCATAGTCACTGGGAATGACGTCGAGTTGGTTGTAGTCCATGCCCAAAACCATTACCTGACCGTTGCCGACGAACACGTTCATGGCGCCGTTGTCCTGCATCACGGTGGTCACCGGCACCCGCTCCGCCAGCTGACGCACCAGCAGGTCGCGCTGATCCAGCAGGTCGTTGGGCGGCTGACCGCCGCTCTGCGCCAGGGCAAGCACAATGCTCTGGTTGATGCCGGCGATGGACTTGCTCAGGGTGTTGATGTCGTTGACGGTATTGCTGACGGAGGTGTTGACCACGTCGCGCAGGGCCGCCAGGCGCTGGTCGATGGTCTGGAAACGATGGGCCAGGGATTCGGCCTGGCTCAGCAATACCTCGCGGGCAGGAATGGACGAAGGATTGTCGGCCACACCCTGCAGGGCATTGAAGAACTGCTGCAATGAGGGCGCCAGACCGGCATTGGCATCGGCCAGCAGATTGTCCACCTGGGACGACAGTTTGTGGAAGGCGTCCAGCTTGGTCAGGTTGGAGGTGTAGGTGCGCAACTGCTCCGACAGGAACTGGTCATACATACGCTCGATGCTGGACACCTTCACGCCGGTACCGATGAAACCGGCGCCGGTGGGCTCCGGGATACGGGTAGCCAGGTTGGTGCGCTGGCGGCTGTAACCCTCGGTGTTTACATTGGAAATATTGTGGCTGGTGGTGGCCAGCGCGCGCTGGAAGGCCAGCAGGCCAGAGACGCCGGTGCTGAGAATATCAGGCATGACACACCCCCCGGCCCGCGGTCAGATTGTTGAAAAGATTCGCGTCGTTATGTGCCATGTTCCATGCTCCGGTCATGATAGCGTCCCTTGGCCTGAACTCTTTAGGGCGGCCGCTGCATCGGCAACCACGCCACGATCCAGGATGTTGCCAATCTTGCGGGCGTAGGCCGGGTCGGTGGCATAGCCCGCGTCCTGCAACGAGCGCACGAACTGCCTGGGATCGTCGGCCCGGCGCAGCGCCTCGGCGTAGCGCGGGTTGGATTGGAGAAAATTCACGTAGTCGTCGAAGCTGGCCTCGAAGGAGTCGTAGGCACGGAAGCGGGCCACTTCCCTGGCGGCGACGCCATCGCGATATTCCAGCGTCTGCTTGGCCACGCTCTCGCCGTCCCAGCGCCGATCCGCCTTGATATTGAACAGGTTATGGCTGCTGCTGCCGTCGGGATGACGAATGACGGCCTTGCCCCAACCGGTCTCCAACGCAGCCTGCGCCAGCAGGGCCTCGGGCGAGGCACCGATCTTCGCTGCCGCCATTTCAGCCAGCGGCCACAACCGATGGATAAACGCCTCCGGCGATTCGGTAACCGCCTCGGCGCTCACCACCTCGTTCTTGCGTTCCAGCGGCGCGACACTCTTCATCTGTGCCTCGACGCGCGCGAAGGTGCTTCCCAGCCGTTGCGGCATGGCCAGTTCACCGGCAACCTCTGCACCCGTCGCCGTTTTCATCTGCAACTGCCGCACCAGCACGTCGGCCAGGCCGATACCCTTTTCGGCCATTTCCAGCGACAGCTGTTTATCGTACATATCGCGATACAGCGCAGTGTGCTCTCCGTCGAACAGCGGGTCGCCCTCACTGGCGTCGCGCATGCTCTTCAGCATCATCTGCAGAAACAACGCCTCGAACTGCTTGGCTACTGCCTTCAGCGCCTCCGGCGATTGCTCGCGCGCGCCGGCCTTCAGGGCGGTGAGGCCCTGAAAGTCGGTGTAGACTGCGGCGGATGCAAGTTCTGCGTTCATGATGACTCTGCTATCACCCTACATTCCCAATCGTTCCCACGCTCTGCGTGGGAATGTTTCTCGTGACGCTCTGCGTCACGCATTCAGGACGCAGAGCGTCCTCACACTGCATTCCCACGCAGAGCGTGGGAACGATAAAGACGGCGGCAGAAGTCAGTTCGGGACTCATGATGGAGGCCTAGATAACCAACAGTTCGGCGCGAAGTGCGCCGGCCTGCTTGAGTGCTTCCAGAATCGCGACCAGGTCACCCGGTGCGGCACCGACCTGATTCACGGCACGGACGATTTCGTCCAGGGTCACGCCAGGGCTGAACAGGAACATGCGATCGGCGCCTTCCGTGATCTCGATCTCGGAGGCAGGCACCACCGCCGTCTGGCCACCGGCCATGGGCGCGGGCTGACTCACGGTGGCACCTTCGGTAATCGTTACCGTCATGCTGCCGTGAGCCACGGCGGCGGAACTGACACGCACGTTCTGGCCGATGACCACGGTACCTGTGCGCGAGTTGACCACCACCTTGGCGGCGGCCTCACCCGGCTGCAGTTCAATATTCTCCAGCAGCGATACGAAGGACACGCGCTGGGCCGCATCACGCGGTGCATTGACACGCACCGAGGTGGCATCGGCCGGTTCGGCGGTGCCCGGACCGATGACGTCGTTAATGGCCTGGGCCAGACGGGTGGAGGTGGTGAAATCGGCACTGTGCAGATTCAGATACAGGCTGTTGCCCGACGCGAACGGATTATTCACTGCCCGCTCCACCGAGGCACCGTTGGGAATGCGGCCGACACTGGGAACATTCACCGTGATCTTGGAGCCGTCACGCGCCTGTGCACCAAAACCACCGACGATGAGATTGCCCTGGGCGATGGCGTAGACCTGGCCATCGGCACCCTTGAGCGGGGTCATCAGCAGCGTGCCGCCACGCAGGCTCTTGGCATTGCCGATGGAAGAGACCGTGATGTCGATGGTCTGCCCCGGCTTGGAGAAAGGCGGCAGCTCGGCGCTGATCATCGCCGCAGCCACATTCTTCAGCTGCGGATTGACATTGGCCGGAAGGGTAATACCCAGCTGCGCCAGCATGCTCTTGAGGCTCTGCACGGTGAACGGCGTCTGGCTGGTCTGATCGCCGGTACCGTCGAGACCGACTACCAGGCCGTAACCGATGAGCTGGTTGCTGCGCACACCGGCCACCGAGGCCAGATCCTTGATACGTTCGGCCTGTGCTGCCAAAGGCAGCACCAGGGTCAGGGCAAGGAGAATGACGCGCTGGAGTTTCATGATGTTATCCCTTAGAACGGCCACAGCGAGCTGTCAAAGAAGCGTGCCAGCCAGCCCTTCTTGTTCGAGTCGGCCAGCGTACCGCGTCCGCCGTAGATGATCTCGGCGTCGGCAATCTTGGTGGACGGCACAGTGTTGTCCGGGCTCACGTCCACCGGACGCACGATGCCGGAGATGCGAATGAACTCATCACCCTGATTGATGGTGAGCACCTTCTCACCGCGCACGATCATGTTGCCGTTGGGCAACACCTGGGCGACGGTGACAGTGATATTACCGGTCAGGGTATTGCTCTGGCTGCTCGCGCCGTCACCGGAGAACTCCCGGCCAGCGCTCACAGAGGCGCTCAGCGGATCGACGCCGTTATAGGACACCGGGCCGCCCAACAGGGTATTCACACCAAGATTGATATCCTGTTCCTTGCTCGTGCTGGTTGCCGCCTGCTTGCTTGCAGCGGTCTTTTCCACTAGCTGAACGGTGAGGATGTCGCCAACGCGATGGGCACGCACATCCTCAAACAACGCGATGCCGTTCACTACCTGAAAAATGGCGCCGTTGTTCTCTTGGGGCGGCACGGGAACAGCCGGCATGGTCGGAGCATACGCCGCACTGCGCGTCGGCTCTTCCAGCGTGGCGCAGCCCTGCAGGACAAGAACAAGGGCAGTGGCGCAAATTGCGGTCAGGCGCGTCATGATCGTTTCTCTCTCACGCTTACAGCTGGTTGTTCAGGTACTGCAACATCTGATCGGCAGCAGAGATCGCCTTGGAGTTAACCTCGTAAGCACGCTGGGTCTCGATCATATTCACCATCTCTTCCACCACATTGACGTTGGAACTTTCCAGCGAGCCCTGAATGACGGTACCCAAGCCGTTCAGACCGGGTGTACCCAGCTGAGGCGCACCACTGGAAGCGGTTTCCACAAACAGGTTTTCGCCGATGGGCTGCAGGCCGGCGGGATTGATGAAATCAGCGAGCTGAATGTTGCCCACCTGGGTCGGTGCCGGCTGGCCGGCAATCTGCACGCTCACCACACCATCACTGCCGATGCTGATGGTCTGGGCGTTATTGGGGATGGTAATGCCGGGCTGAACCAGATAGCCGCCGGAACTCACCAGCTGCCCCTGCGCATCCATCTGGAAGGTACCGTCACGGGTATAGGACAAGGTGCCGTCGGGACGCAGGATCTGGAACATGCCACGTCCCTGGATTGCCACATCCAATGAATTTCCGCTCTGCACGATATTGCCCTGGGTATGCAGTTTCTCCGTGGCCACGGTACGCACACCGGTGCCACGCATCAGGCCGGAAGGCAGGGTGGTATCCTGGCTCGACTGGGCGCCGGGCTGTCGTACGGTCTGGTACAACAGGTCTTCGAAAATCGCGCGGTCACGCTTGAAGCCCGTTGTGCTGACGTTGGCCAGGTTGTTGGAGACCACGCCCATGCGGGTCTGCTGTGCCTCCAGGCCGGTTTTTGCGATCCACAGTGCCGGGTTCATGATGCGTTACCTCTCGATTCAATGTGTGCCCGAACTTTGACGCTTAATGCATTTACAGCAAGAGCTATGCCAGCTGCATCAGGCGATCTGATGCCGCGTCATTTTCCTTGGCCGTACTCATCATCTTGATCTGGGTTTCATACTGACGGGACAGCTCGATGATGCGCACCATGGAGTCCACCACGCTGACGTTGCTGGTCTCCAGCGCACCGGACACCAGCTGTACGGTGGCATCCGGCGGCAACACGCCGCCATCTTTCACACGAATCAGGCCATCCCCGCCCTTGGTCAACTGCGTCGCCTCAGGCTTGACCAGCTTGATGCGCTCAACCTGGGCCAGCACATTGGCCTGCTGACCCAGCGGGCGGATGGTAATGGTACCGTCGGTGCCGATTTCGATTTTTTCGTACGGCGGAATGGCAATGGGACCGCCGTTGTCGCCGATGACCGGATGACCGGCGCCATTCACCAGCAAGCCTGCGCTGGAGATGTGCAGATCGCCGGCACGGGTATAGGCCTCACTGCCATCGGGCGCCTGCACCGCAATCCACCCCTCGCCGCGCACCGCCATGTCCAGCTCGCGACCGGTATGGTTGTGCGCGCCGGCGGACAGGTCGGTGCCGGGCCGTTCGGTCATGGCATAGACCCGCGACGGCATGCCGTCGCCGAACACCGGCATGCTGCGGAACTGTGCCAGATCCGCCTTGAAGCCAGTGGTTGAGACGTTCGCCAGATTGTTGGTGGTGATCGCCTGCGCCTGCATGATCTGGCTCGCGCCGGTCATCGACAGATAGAGCATACGGTCCATGGTCTATACCTCATTACATAGGGCGGGCCGTGCCCGCCCTATGCCGGTTTAATTACCGGATATTGATGATGGTCTGGGTGATCTGATCCTCGGTGGTGATCATCTTGGCATTGGCCTGGAAGTCACGCTGCGCCACAATCATGTTCACCAACTGCTTGGAGATATCCACATTGGAGGACTCCAGCGCGCCGGATTGGATCTGACCAAAGGTGCCCGTGCCCCCCTGCCCCGGCAACACATCGCCAGACTCGAAACTCGCTGCCCAGTTGGTGTCGCCCACCTGCTGCAATCCGTTCGGGTTGCTGAACCGCGCCATGGCGATGGCGCCGACAGTGGCAGACTGACCATTGGTGTAACGGGCAAACAACACGCCGGTGGAATCGACCGAGATGCCGCTCAGACGGCCGGTGGTGTAGCCATCCTGATTCAGCGCATTGACGGCGGAGTTGGCACCAAACTGGGTGCTGCCGGCAAAGTTGATATCGAATGCCGCAAAAGGCGTGGCGCCGGTGGAAGGCGTCCACGCACCGGATACCGCCAGGAAATTCTGATCGCCGGTGGTGAGCAGGGTGCCGTTGGTGCTGAACTGCACGGGTATGGTATCCATCACATTGATGGTGCCGTCGGTGTCGGTGAGCGCCAGCGTGGCATCCCACTCGTTGGCAGGCATGGTGTCGTCCTTGCGGAAGTACAGCGTGGCCTCATGGGTTACACCCAGCGAATCGTAAATGGTGGTCGTGGTGGAGAAGTTGTAGGTGTTTGGATCCGGAACCGGGGCGGCGACCAGGGCCGGATAGGCCACCGAGTCAATCGGCGTCACACCGGCATCAAGATTGACGTTGATGTCGATGCGCGTCGTTGCCGAGGCAGGATTGGCACCCAGATTTAGTTGCAGATCCAGCGGAGTGAAATTACTGACAATGCCAGTATTGGGATCCACCGCATATTGCTGCACACGCTGGCCGTGAGTATTTACCACATAGCCATCGCGATCGACCGAGAAATTGCCGGCACGGGTATAGAGCTGAGTGCCATTGTCATTGAGGATGAAGAAACCCTCGCCGCTGATGGCCAGATCCAGGTTATTGTCGGTAAAGTCGATGTTGCCCTGCGTAAACTGCTGCGTCACGCTCGCCAGACGCACGCCGCTGCCGGTCGCGGCCTTGCTGACGCCGCCGAAGCTCACAGCGTACACATCGGCGAAGTCAGCGCGTGACCTCTTGAAGCCAGTGGTGCTGGCGTTGGCGATATTGTGTCCGGTCACGTTCAGGTTGCCGGATGCCGCGTTCAAACCACTCAGTGCTGTCTGGAATGCCATGATATGTTCTCCTGTCGCCGCTTACTTGATCTGATAAACCTTGGAAAGATCCACTGTGCCCACCCCTGCGAGGTTGAGCAGCACACCGCCGCGCGCCGAAAGACTTACGCTTTCAACGTCGCTGTAAATCAATGTTTCCATCGCCGTTGCCTTGCCGCCCACCAGAGCCTCGGCACGCACCTCATACACCCCGGCCGACATCGCGACACCGTTGTCGCCGATACCATCCCACTTGAAGGGCACGGTGCCGGCCGACTGCATTCCCATCTGTACGCGCCGCACCAGAGCACCGCTTTGGTCATAAATGCCCAGCGTGAGCTGCGACGTAGTGGATTCGAGATTGATCAACCCATCGATGCTGCCACCGGCATTGATCTGCCCACTGTCGGAAGAAATCAGTACGCTGCGCCCGACCAGACTGGACGCCTGCAAGGCCTGATAGGATTGCAGGGAGGTGGACAGCGATGCGAAAGATGTATTCAGGTCCTGAATGCCTGAACTGGCGCTGAACTGCGCCAGCTGGGCGATGAAGTCACCATTATCCATGGGGTCCATGGGATTCTGGTTCTGCATCTGCGCGATCATCAGTTTCATGAAGTCATCCGCCCCCAGTTCGTTTCTGGTGGTGGCGCTCTGCTCCTGGCGCAGCAAGCCAAGACTGTCGAGCAAGGCGGCATTGTTATTTACGGTGGTCATCGTCGCGGTTCCTCAGGCTTACTGACCCATGGTCAGCGTACGCATCATCAGCTGCTTTGCGGTGTTGACCACTTCCACATTGGTCTGATACGAACGCGAAGCCGAGATCATGTTGGCCATCTCCTCCACCACGTTCACATTGGGCAGAAAGATATTTCCGTTCTCGTCGGCCATGGGATGATCCGGCGAGTACTGCTGCTGCAGCGGCGCCTGACTTTCGACAATGCCACGTACCTGCACCCCGACAGCCTCCTGTTCACCACCGCTCTCGATGCCATTCAGCATGGCGGCAAACACCGGCTGGCGCGCACGGTAGGTTTGGTCGATGCTGCTGCTGACACTGTTGGCGTTGGCCAGGTTGCTGGCCGTGACGTTGAGTCGCAGGCTTTGCGCGCTCATGGCCGAACCGGCGATATCGAATACCTTGAACATGGACATGATCAGTCTCCTCGGATTGCCGTACGCAATGTCTTGATGCTGCCGTCGATGAAGCGCAGCGTGGTCTGATATTGCAGGGAGTTTTCCATGAAGGCGGCCTTCTCCACCTGCGAGTCGACGGTATTGCCGTCCACCGCCGGCTGCGTCGGTGTGCGATACAGGTGTTCCGGATCGGCGATGCCGCCGCTGGTGTTCATGTGACGGGCATGAGTGGTCTGCAACGACGCGCCCTGCCCACCCTGGTATTCACTCAGCAACGATTTGAAATCGATGTCACGGGCCTGGTAGTTGGGCGTGTCTGCATTGGCCAGATTGGATGCAAGCAATTCGGAGCGGGTCGAACGCAGGCGCAGTGCCGCCTCGTGTACGCCGAGAAAGCTGTCGATGTTGGCTGGCATGGGTCTTACCTCCACAATTCCATTCATGCCCATCCACAGCAACATCCATGCCACGAATATTTTATCTTTAAATACAATGTGTTAGATATTGAAAAGCAAAATGCGGCAACAAAAACGGCAAGAAATTGCCGGGTTGGAGGCCTGACGGAGGGCAAACAGAGAGGGATTGGTGAAGATGCGTCAAATAGTCGACGCGAGAGCCAGGAGGAAAGAAGTGACGGCGGTTTGGCGCCCCGGATACGATTTGAACGTACGACCTGTCCCTTAGGAGGGGACTGCTCTATCCAGCTGAGCTACCGGGGCTTGCGGTGAGGGTGTCAGCTGGGGCTGACCTGCTAATGGTGGAGCGGAGGAGGATCGAACTCCCGACCTTCGCATTGCGAACGCGACGCTCTCCCAGCTGAGCTACCGCCCCCATGCATGTCCGACCGTTTCCGGCCGCCAGACGGCGCGGAATATAGCACATGTACCCTTGATTACCTATGCAACGACGGGTGTGTTGATGGGCCGAGGCACTGGCATATTCTGTCATGACAGCAGGATAAGTGACATGTTCGCCAGTACATCAGACACCATGACGAAGAAAAACGCCATATACAAATCAATGGGTTATAAACAAATTACGGCATGCCTGCATGGCATGTGTTTTGCTAACCATATACAGGCATAGGATTCAGGCCCTGATTGTCGGCAGGCAGCATCACGAACCACGCCAGCAGTGCAGCCTTGAATGCCGTACTCAGGATGGGATATTTGCCTGCCTTGCTTGAACATGTTTAGATGAAATTTCTTGTGTACGGGCAGGCTCGCGGGAACCGCGTGAGCAGCCAGAAAGTCATAATGAAACAAATACAAAGCTGGGTCATCACACCACCATGAAAAAATACATCATCGGATTCGCGTTGTTTGTCGGCGGCGCCCTCGCCCTGGCCGGCGTCAACGGCTTCTTTGCCTATACCAACACCACCGAATTCTGTATTTCCTGCCATACGATGCAGTGGAATTACGAGGAATATAAGGAAACCAGGCATTTCAAGAACCGCGTCGGCGTCAAAGCGGAGTGTGCCGACTGTCACGTCCCCAAGGAGTTCTTCCCCAAGGTCGCGGCCAAGGTCATCGCCGTCAAGGACATCTATCATCAGATACTCGGCACGGTGGACACCCAGGAAAAGTTCGAGGCTCATCGCTGGGACATGGCCAATCGGGTGTGGGACAAGATGAAGGCCACCGACTCTCGCGAATGCCGTACCTGCCATGACTATGAGGATATGGATTTCAGCGTTCAGGGGCGCTCTGCGCGCAGCAAGCACGAACAGGCACCCATGCGTGGCAAAACCTGCATCGAGTGTCACCAGGGCATCGTGCATTACATGCCGGACGAACCTGATGATTACGACGAAGACGAAGATGAGTCAGAGGACGAAGACGAAGACGAAGACGAAGACGAAGACGAAGACGAGGCAGAGGACGATTGATTGTCAGAAAAGGCAATCCCTTTCGTAAACGCAACTTTCAGGATCGAGAGCGCGCAATGCCCGGAGTGACCACTGTGAAGAATATTGTTTTGTTTTCCCTGTTGTTCCTGATAGCAGTAACAGCCGGTGCCAAGGATCTCGACAAGGAGCTTCGTGAGTCCGCACTCATCGGCGATCTGGATCAGGCGCGCAGTCTGCTTGATCAGGGCGCCAATCCCAACTCAAAAACCCCCTTCGGCAAGTCCGCCCTGATGTTTGCCGCCGAGGAAGGCAATCTTGACGTGGTCGAGTTACTGCTGGTGCGCGGCGCCGACGTCAATGCCCGCAGCACGGTAGGTTGCACCGCCCTCACCTTTGCCGCCGAACAAGGCGATCTCAAGCTGGTCCAGCGGCTGCTGGATGCCGGCGCCCGGGTAAAGGACAAGACTCGTGCAGGCTGGGATGCCCTGGCCATTGCCGCCCGTTATGACAATGTCGATGTAATGGAACTGCTGCTGGCGCGCGGTGCCAACGCCAATGTCTCTGATCGGGACGGCTACACCCCACTGATGATCGCCTCTGAAAAAAATAACATTGCCGCCGCACGCCTGTTGCTGGGCGCAGGTGCCGACGATGATTTGCGCAACCGTGACGGTGCCAATGCACTGCTGGTAGCCGCGGGCAAGGGGCACCTGCATATTGTGCGCATGCTGCTGGAGCACGGTGCAGATATCCAGTCTGTCGGCGACGATGGTGCCGCCGCCCTCGCCTGGAGTGCCGGCAACAACCATGTTCATACTGCAGAGCTGCTGCTGGAGCACGGTGCGGCCATCAATCACCAGGATACTGATGGCGGCACTGCCTTGATGGAGGCCGCTGCCAGAGGTCATGCGAAGGTGGTGCGCTTGCTGCTGGAGCGCGGTGCCGACGCCGCCTTGAAGGACAAGAATGGCGCCAGCGCACTCACCCTGGCACGCGCCGGCAAGCACAAGGAAACCGTGCAACTGCTGGAAAAGGCGGGAACCCGATAAGAGATTTCAGGAACCACGCTGGGATATCACCAGTGTGACAATGTAGTAGGTGTAACAGGCGTAGTTGACGAGATAAAAGCAATCCAAAAGCTAACCAAAGGAGGTCCCATGAAATACAAGACTATCATGCAGGGCGCGATCGTTCTGGGCGGTCTGGCCCTGGGCGGCGCCGCACTTGCGGCCGGCCCAAGTGCATCCATGCTGGCCAATACCTGTGCCGGCTGTCACGGCACCGACGGTTCCAGCAACGGCCCGGCCACACCCTCCATCGCCGGCATCAAGGGCGAATACTTCATCGAAACCATGCAGGAATACAAGAGCGGCAAGCGTCCCTCCACCATCATGGATCGCATCGCCAAGGGCTACAGCGACGATGAGATCAAGCTGATGGCCGGCTTCTTCGCCGAACAGAAATTCGTCCGCATCGAGCAGAACGCAGACAAGAAGCTGGCCAGCGCCGGCAAGCGCCTGCACGACCGCTACTGCGAGAAGTGCCACGAGGAAGGCGGCCGCATGGCCGACGATGGCGGCATTCTGGCCGGCCAGATGATGCCTTATCTGCGTTACAGCTTCGACGACTTCACCAACGGCAGCCGCTCCATGCCGAAGAAGATGAAGTCCAAGGTTGACGAGATGCTGAAGAAGGAAAAGAAAGGCAGCGACAGCATCGAGCAACTCGTGCACTACTACGGTAGCCAGAAATAAGAATGGGAAGAGGCCAAGACATGACACATATTACTCGTAGAAGCTTCCTCAAAGTGGCCGGCGGCACCGCAGCGGTAGGTGCCATCGGTGTTCCGCACCTCGCCTTCGGCGCCAGCAAGAAGGTAGTCGTGGTCGGCGGCGGTATCGGTGGTGCCACCATGGCCAAATACCTGCGCCGCGCCGATGCCTCCATCGAAGTCACCCTGATCGAGCCCAACAAGCACTACTACACCTGCTTCATGAGCAATGAAGTACTGGGTGGCGAGCGCGCCATGGACTCCATCAAGTTCGATTACACCGGCCTCGGCAAGCACGGCGTCAAGGTGGTCAACGATACCGTTACCGCCATCGATGCTGCTGCCCGCAAGGTAACCACCGCCGGAGGCCAGAGCTTCAGCTATGACCGCTGCGTGGTTGCGCCCGGCATCGACTTCCGCTGGGATGCCATCGGTGGTTACGACGAAAAGGTCGCCGAGACCATTCCCCATGCATGGAAGGCCGGTCCGCAGACCACCATCCTGCACAAGCAGCTGCAGGACATGAAGGACGGCGGCACCGTCATCATTGCTCCCCCCGTCGGCCCGTTCCGCTGCCCGCCCGGCCCGTACGAGCGTGCCTCGCAGATTGCCCACTATCTGAAGAAGCACAAGCCGAAATCCAAAGTGTTGATCCTCGACGCTTCCGACAAGTTCTCCAAGCAGGGTCTGTTCATGGCCGGCTGGAAGAAGCACTACGGCGATATGATCGAGTGGGTCAGTGCTGCCAATGGCGGCAAGATCGAATCTGTCGATGCAGCGAGCCGTACGGTTCAGGGCACCGTCGACAAGTTCAAGGGCGACGTGGTGAACGTGATCCCGCCGCAGAAGGCAGGCAAGATCGCCCACATCGCAGGCCTGGTGAACGACAAAGGCTGGTGCCCGGTGAACCAGGGTACCTTCGAGTCCACCATCCACGCCAATATCCACGTCATTGGCGACGCCAGCATTGCCGGTGCCATGCCGAAGTCCGGCTATTCCGCCAACTCCCAGGCCAAGGTGTGTGCAGCGGCGGTCGTTGCCCTGCTCAATGGCATGGAGGCTCCGGTGCCGGCCTACGTCAACACCTGCTACAGCCTGATCACCCCGGAGCACGGCATCTCCGTGGCGGCGGTTTACCAGCTGGTTGACGGTGCCATTGCCGGTGTCAAGGGCGCAGGCGGTCTGACTCCAGCCGATGCCTCGGAAGAGACCTTGCGCCGCGAAGTGGCTTATGCCCACTCGTGGTTCAAGAACATCACGGCCGATACTTTCGGTTAGTCCATAACCGGCGCAGTAACGCAAACGGGGCCGCAAGGCCCCGTTTGCATTTCAGCCTGTCCTACCTTGATATCCATCAAATACTCGCCACCGCAGCACCGCATATACTAATCCCGACGAAATCAGTATAGGTATCGGATTCATGAACAAGTTGCTGCGACTGGCTACCCTGCTGTGCGCTCTCACACCGCTCGGTCTGACCGCCCAGGACAAATTCGATTTGCGCAACGGACGCGATATCAATGAACTGTGTGCCGGCTGCCATGGTGAGTTTGGCCAGGGCGGCAAGGATGGCGAATATCCACGTATCGCCGGCATGCCGATGGCCTATATCGTCAAGCAGATGCATCTGTTTCGCGATCGCAAGCTGGATAACATGGCGATGCTGGAGTATGTCAATCCGCGCGACTTCCCCGCCGAGGATGTCTATGACGTAAGTGGCTACCTGGCCCAGCTGGAGCTGCTCACCCAGCTTCCCCCCATTGATGAAA
The DNA here is from genome assembly GCA_020725115.1 of Thiohalomonas denitrificans. Taxonomy (GTDB): domain Bacteria; phylum Pseudomonadota; class Gammaproteobacteria; order Thiohalomonadales; family Thiohalomonadaceae; genus Sulfurivermis; species Sulfurivermis denitrificans_A. The sequence goes on along the minus strand of DYFR01000024.1, from coordinate 29,799 downwards.
GCCAGCCTTTCGATCCATTGGAGCGCCTGCAAATGGCACGGCGCGTACTGAACATCCCCCGCACTGAGACGGGCGATGCAGACAAGGGACGCATTCTGTACAACAAGGAGTGTCGCTCCTGCCACGGTACTGACGGCTGGGGGCGTCATGATCGGGACGTACCGATGATCGCCGGGCAGCACACCAAATATCTGCTGCGTCAGGTGGACAAGTACCGCCAGGGTATCCGCATACACGATGAGTCCGATCCGGTGGAACTGCTTACCCTGTTCACCGATGCCGAACTTATGGATATCTTTGCCTTTCTTGCCACTGCCGACGATATTCAATGAGGCTACATGGGGGCTGCAACCAGCCGCAGTTCCTGCAAGTGCAGCGCACCGCGACCCGTCACACGCAGATAGTGCATGCCGTCGCCGGCGCGAAAATCCAGACTGAGCCCCTCCCCACTACCGCAGGAAACAGCCTCCGCCAGGGTATCAAAACCTGCCGACACCACCTGGGCAGTCCAGCCCGTACCAATCAGCCGCGCCTGCAATCTGTGGCTCCCCGCCCCCAGCTCACCCAACGGCACAAAATAGGCTTCGCCGTTTGGGGTACGGAACAACTCCAGCTGTGTCTCCGACCATGCCGCGCGCGGCTCAAAGACATGCGGGATCGCAGCAAAACCACAGAACTCCTTCATGTGTTGCAGGTAAAGAAATAGCTGCTGATGCACGTTATCGCTTAGCACACCGGCATAGCGCTCCACATGAGCACGTGAATTTGCATCCTCCGACCCCAGACTCATACGTCCACTGCACTGCGCTTCATGGCAACGTGCACATGTCGTATTGAACAAGGCCCAATGGCGACTGGAGATAACCTCGGCGCCGGCTCCGCCCGTAACCAGCAGCAACAGCAGGGAAGCAAAGCGTGAGCGGTGAAGAATGAACTTACTGCGCCAGAAGTTGGCGGATGGCTGCGACAATCCTGTCGGGGGAAGTTCCATGGGGCAATACCTCGTGCAACTTGCCGGTGCGATCCAGCAGAAAGGTAAGCGAGGAATGGTCGACGGTGTAGTCGGTGATGCTGTCACTCTGCTCGCGGGCATAGGCCACACCATAGCGTCGGGCAATGTCGTTAATCTGCTGCGGTGTTCCGGTGGCACCCAGCAAGGCGGGATGAAAATAGGGCGTGTATTCCGCCAGACGCTCCACCGTGTCACGCTCGGGATCAACGCTGATGAACACGGACTGGATCGCGGACAACTCCTGCGGCTCAAGTTTATGCAGCGCCATACCCAGTAGTGCCAATGAGGTGGGACAGACATCGGGACACCAGGTGTAACCAAAGTAGAGAATGACCACCTTGCCACGCAAATGCTGCAGATTCAGCGCTCCCTGCGCCGTACTCAATACAAAATCACCTCCTGATAGCGCAGGCTCATTTCTATCTTCGGGCTGCCACCACAATACAGCGGACAGGGTCACCAGCAACAACACCAGCGCCAACAGCGGCATGACAACCCTGATTGGAATATTCATCAGCGGCGGGAGATCGTGTCAAAGCGGAAGGGGGCAACATACTGCATGCTCTCCGTCACCAATATAACCTTTCCCTCCCAGGTCATGCGATTGCGTACGCAAACCGGCAACATGCCGTCACCCTCGTAGCGGCCATCCGCAACGGCCTTGAGTCTGAACCGGTTATAGCCCATGTTCATGTCAACGCCGCTGAAATCCACTTCGGCGCTACGTACACCGGACACGGTGGCCTCCACCGTAATCACCAACGGTTCGACCAGTGGTATCGGTCGCGGCGCTATGTTCAGGGTTACCGAACCGACACCGTCAATCACTGCCGTACACGACCCCTGTTGCAAATCGCAGGACGGAATTGCGGCAGTGACTATCGGCAGCTCATCCCTGGACTGGAGATATTTGAACGAAAACAATCCGACGACCGCCAGTACCAGTACTCCGACAGCCACCCACAGCCAGCGCTCCATACGCATCATCTCCATGACTGCTATGGCAAATCGCCGCGCCGGAACAACAGATAGCCAGCTCCGGCACAGACCGTTCCCAGCAGCAGCGGGTAAATCGAGGCCCACAGCAGATAGCCGACCTCACCGAAGTGATCGAGAATGACGAAGGCAGTCGGCCCCAGCAACACCAGTTGAGGATCAAACAACATCATGGTCGCCGTGCGAAACACCTGCAGCGGGTTGACCAGCGCAATGGCCACGGCAGTCTCCGCCGGCAGCTGCTCACGAATCATCACACCGAGGAGAATCAGATCGAGGAACAGCACCAACGTCAACCACACGACAAATGCCGCCCCCTGTGCCACATCTGCGGTTCTCGCCATGGATGAGATCAACATGCCGATGCCCAGGAAGCACCAGGACAGGCCGAACAGGAAAGCGGTGTAATAGCCATAGATATGCCATGGCACATCGGCGCCACGCGCCGCACCCCAAATCAGGGCAGCCGTCATGGCGAGAAAGACCGGCAGGAAAATAATCGTGAAACGACCGAATACCTTGCCCCAGTACCATGCCGCCAGGCCCACCGGCAAGGACAGCAGGTACTCGAATACACCCGCCTCGCGATCACCGGCAACCGAACGCACTGTGGTAATCAGTACAAATAGCGGCAGTATCGCCATGGTGAGCTGCAGATAGGTCACCAGGATGCGGGTCAGTCCGGTAAACCCCATGATGCGCGACTCAGTCAGCCCAAAGACGAACAGCAGCACCACGATACCGCCGAAGATGGCGGTATAGGTCATAAACCAGCGCGCACGCAGGGACTCGATGACGTCAGTAAGAGCGGTAAGCCAAAGATGCTTCATAACAAACCTTGTTCTGATTGTGGGAAATCAGCGGCCTTCGGGCGCGCTCTCGCTTGACAGTGTTTTGCTCAGCGCGTCAGGTGAATTGAAGCGCTCTTCCACAAGATGAATATGCTGCACCGCCTGCTCATAGCTCAATGCCCCAGGCAACGGATCGCTTTGTGCCCCAAGACCATAAGCCATGGGGGTGATGCGATCCTTGAGGTAATGGGCGCTACGGGCATCAATCCAGACACCGGTACGGTAATCGTTGACCCACATTTCAGTACGTGGATCATCGCGCCACGCCTGCTGTTCCAGCCACAACACTGCACAGCCGATATCATCAAACCGGTACACTTTGGTCTTCTGCCCTTCGGCTCCGCCACGAATCTGGGCGGAATACAGCCGGTCGCTCAGCACCATGCGACAGCGCTCGCAGACGTCGCGATCCCACTTGATCTCAACCGGCCCCGTGCCCGGGTCGCCGGAACACGCCATCAGCAGGCTTGACAGCAGCAGGGGAAAGAAACACCGTACAATTACCGGCAGACTCATTGCCCGTTCTCCCGCATCTCGATCGCCGACAGGATTCCGGCATAGCGCGACAGCACGCCGAGAAAGCGCAGACGATCCGGGGCAGCCACCTTGCCCTGCCATGACAAGCCATCAGCCACAAAGCCCCAGTCGGCTATCGCCTTGGCAAAGGCAGGTTCATCGCGACTCAACCGTACCTGGCACTGCAGGGTGCTGGCCATGTCTACCGTATCGGCCACCCGATCATCCAGCGTGACCGCCCCCTGCTCCATCTCAACCACGCGGTTGACCAGCGATGCCACCTCATCCAGACGGTGACTGGAAATGAGCATGACTGCATGTTCCTGACGTTCGGCCAGGAGCTGGAACAGGTTATGCCGCGCCTCCGGGTCAAGATTTGCCGCCGGCTCATCCAGAATCAGCAAATCGGCATTCCGGCCCAGCGCGACACTAATCAGCAGTTTTTGCTTCTGGCCGCCGGAAAGTTTCACAAAAGGCTGCCGCGCGATACGATCGGTATCAAGCCCCAGGCGGGCCGCCACCGCCTTCATATTGTTTACGTCAGAACCACACAGGTCGGCGGCAAATTTCATCAGCTGCGATACCGGCATCTTGAGCGGCGGCGGCAACTGCGGCACAAACCCCACATGTGCCAGCACCGCCTCACGCTCCACACGCGGGTTTTTGCCGACAATGCTGATACTGCCGTCATGGGTGTACTCCCCAAGCAGGCAGCGGATCAGCGTCGTCTTGCCGGCGCCATTGGCACCGATCAGGGCGATACGTTCACCACGATTGATGGTCAGATCGACGCCGCGCAATACTTCAGTACGACGAAATCGCTTGGACAGTCCGTTAATGCTTATCACACACTCACCCGTTGTTCGACGGTTATTGTTCTATAGGACTTTGTTCAGCCCCCTGAACTCGTAGCGCAACGAGCCTGTCGGGCAGGTATCAATACACAGGCCGCATCGCGTGCAGTCGGCACCGATCGGTACATTGACATCCCTTGCGCGCCCTTTGATCACCGGCTCCAGCACATGGGGTACCTCGCACACCTTGCGGCACTCGCCCTCATGTTTGCATGACTCGACATTGTAAACAACGTGCAGGGGCGAAAACAGACCGACCACACCGTAAGTCATGCCAATGGGGCAAACATAACGGCACCAGGCACGTTGCGAGACAAATATTTCGAACAGCAACAGAAAGGCCACCCAGCCCAACGCCAGCGTCGCACCGTAAATGATGGCACGGCTGAGAATGCCGGTGGGCGAAATGGTTTCAAACACTGTATAGCCTGTCACTAGCGCAAGCAGGGCAAAGATCACATAAAACACCGTGCGTACACCGCGATGGAACTCATGGTTCTTGATCAGCTTGCGCTGCACCAGCCACAGATGAATTTTTTCTGCAAGTTCGGCCACCAGATGATAGGGACAAACCCAGGAGCAGAACGTACGCCCCCCCAGCAATAGCCATAAAATAAATATGGTAACTGTACCTATCACCAGATTGAGCACCATATGCTTGAAGGCCAGCATCACCTGCAGGGCCGAATTGAGATCCGCCATATGGAAGCCGATAAACCGTGATGCAGTCAGGGCACCTTCCAGCACCTGTACGTCGAAATAGTAGGAAACGACGAACAGAAAATTGACAACGATTAGCGTCGCCCAGCGGCGATTGCGCCATTTGTTTGAGTGATGCCCCATATGCTCGGCACGGATAGCCTCCAGATCCACCTTCTCCCCACGCTTGTAGAAATGGATTTGTTTGACTTCAGGCGTAAAGTCCTCGGGCTTGGGCTTGCGCGGCGCGCGCCCCAGCAACTGCATGAAGGATTCCGTGAAGAAGTTCATACCCGCTCCACAATACTTTCAATATCGATGACTATAGCCGCCGGCTCAGTGGGGCACACCATCTCACAGGCACCGCAACCGACACAGCCATCCAGTACGACAGGCCGCATACGCATGACGCCATTGATGCTTTCCTCTGGCTGCAATTCGATGGCATGGCGTGGCGGACACTGGTTGATATCACCGGAGGGCGGTTCACCGGCCTCGCACTGGGCGATACGGATCTCTATCGGACAGTGGCGCACGCACAGGTCACATATTTCAACATCAAACTGCTGATCATGCAGGCGCTGAGGTTTCCATCGATCAATCTCGTTATAGCGAAACAACCCCTTGAAATCCTCGCCACGGGTACGTCCCTTGAACCCCTTGCCCTGCATGGCCAGACAGAGATCCGGCCGATCCAGACGGGCAAACCCCATGCGGATTTCAGCCGGGTAATTGAGTTCATGCGAAAGAGCACCGGTTGGGCAGGCCAGAATGCACTGCAGTCCGTCACAGGAAAAATCACAGGCTTGTTCACGTGCATCGACATAGGGCACACCTATGCCGAAACCATCCATGATGTCAGCCAGCTTGATTGCCTCAACCGGACACACCTGCACGCACTGACCGCATTTGATACATGAGGCCAGCAATTCAGATTCCTCCAGCGCCCCCGGCGGGCGCAGTCGGGGATTCCACGAGCGGGCCACGGGAATGTAACCCATGGCAGAAACACCGACCACACCGGCGGCCAGCATCAAGGAACGGAGAAACTGTCGCCGCTCCTGTTGCCGACGCCGATTGACGATCGGCAGCTCACTTGCGGTCGTGGCCTCTACTGGCGCATCGCTCTTATGCTGCTTATCCTCGCTCATGACTCGCCCTTCAATCTCGTCAATGGCATGGCGTCCCGCAACAACAGCTTCGGCGGACTGAATGGTGCGAGGCGCTCGAGAAAATCAAGCACCTCAAGTAACGGCGAGCCCTTGAAGAACTGTGCCGGTGGCACATCCATCCACAAACGATCGGCATAGGCATGCATTTCATGCGGTGTGTCACCGATGCCATCGCTGTCACGATCAAAACCTTCGTAGTCGTCCCAATGATTGCCTTCCCAAATATGGCGCGTAGCCGTCCCTCCACCACCCACAGCTACCTGGGTCAGGTTGCCCTTGAATTGATTGTCGCGAAATTCGTTACCGTGCCAGTCGCTGAGAAAACTTATGCCGATACCGTTATAGGCAACGAGATTGTTTTTAAAAAGATTCACTGTATCCGGCTGATACGGTGAAACATCAATATAAAGACCATTGGCGCAATACAGTACCTGATTATTCTCGATAATCAGGTCGGAGGTCTCTTTGAAACCGATACCGACTCCCGTCGTACCGGTGGCATTACGGATATGGTTGTTGCGCAACACCACACCATCGCTGTACATCACAAAGATACCCACCGAATTATCGAAAAAGGTATTGTCTTCCACCAGATTGTACTGGGAGTACATGAAATGCATGGAATAACGACCACCACTGGCGGTATTGCGCGAGATCGTGTTGTCACGTGAGTACCAGATGACAATGTCACGCGAATTTGTCACCACGTTATCAATTATACGGTTGTCGAAGCTGTACCACAGGCGGATGGCATCGCCGCGCATGCCAAGATCTATATCCTTGGAACTGATACGGTTACGGCGCACGATGTTGTTATTGGACTGCTGCAGATCGATACCGAACAATGCATCTTCGATGAGGTTGTCCTTGATGACATTGTATTTGCCACGTACCTGGACGCCGGAATCGAGATCGTTATGGGATGTGCCGGAGCCCACCAGGTGCAGACCGGAGATGGTGGCTCCATCGGTATCCACCAGCAACACGGTACCCCGGCCACCGCCGTCGATGGTGGCTTTTCCCTGGCCTTCCAGGGTTATGGGTTTGTCCACCACTACCGGACCACGATAACGCCCTGGCTCCAGAACCAGTGTGCTGCCCGGCTTCGCATCATTGAGCAGGGGCTGTAACGGCCGCAGCTCATCGGCAAACGCCGGACTCCCCGCCCAGGCGAGGAATCCGACCGCTACTGCGGCGCTGATTCGCGCCATCGACACACGCATGCTCATGCCCCAGTCGATTCTTCCGCCTTGATTTGCTTGCGACGCAACAATGCCAGAACCGCCATAACCAGACTCAACAAAAGCATCAGACCGAAGCCGATGTGGGGATAGGAATGGGTGGAGAATTGCGCCACCTTGCCATCACCGAATACGGTCGGCATGAAGGGCTTGACGGTGAAAGCAGCCATTTCATGCATGCTGTGTCCGAACCACCACAACCACGCGGCATACTCGATGATGAAGAACACTGGCAGGGCCAGCGGCGCCAATGCCAGTACCCAGTAAAACAGGCCTCGCGACTGACGGGCTCCCCACAGCAGCAGGAGCATGGCTCCGATGATACCCACGAACAGCAGGTGGGTGGCCAGCTTCAGGGTGGAAACCATTGGCTCGATCTCTGCCGGGTTATTGAAATACCGGCCCAGATTTTTCTCGTAGTGCCAGGACATCACCTGAAAACCGCTGCCGGTCCATTCGTCGGTTCTACCCTTGCGCTCCTGATCGTGCTGAAAGGTGACACGCAGACTATCGATATAACGCTCCTTGTCGCTCGCCGGCCTCTCCGGCGTCTCCGCCTTCTTCGGCTTTGCCGCTTCCACCGGCGCATCCTTCTCCGCCATGGCGCGGCGTAACTGCTCGATCAGGGCCTGCCCTGGATCGAGTGCAGCAGACTGCTCCTCACTCTCGCCTTTTTCCTGATCCAGCGAGGCGATCAAGGCATCCACATACCCCGTATTCTGCAGATGGATACCGTCTTCGCTATAAATAGCCAGATACATCCAGCCGGCCAGAAAGACAAAACCCGCCGCCATTACACCAAGCCGCACCTTGCGCCAGGGAATGGCAAAGCCCACCACCATCACACCGAGCAGCACCATCAGAAACTGGGAAAAGGCCTTCTCCACCGGACCGCCGGCGGCGATGGGATACATACCCACATAGTGGTTGATGGTATCCATCTCATGTACGCAGTCCAGCGCCTCATCCTCGCGGATCTCGGCCTTCTCCACCATGGTGCAGCCGTTGAACACACCATTCATGTGGAAATGGATACGCACGCCGTCGGGAAAGGATTCGGGCGGATAATTGGGTGCCTTGAGCGATACCCACCAGGTCGGGGTGTAATAAATCGCCACCAGCAGTATCAGGGCGGCCACGGTCAGCAGCCCGGTGAGGATGAGCCGTGTACGATCTTGTGCGGAAGTCATGGCGTTCGCGATCCTTAGGGTCAGGAAAGGATAGAACTTCACACCCGGGGCGGGTGCGGATAAAGATACTGCAATTACCCGCCGTACCGGAATGGTACGGCGGATAGATTGAGTTTAGTCGAAGTCAGGATTATGCCAGCCCGGAGGGCCGAGACGATCGGCGGGCGGCTTCAGACGCGAGGCGTAATCACTGACCGCACTGAGGTCGCGATCGGAGAAGCCCTTCACCTGCTTGACCATGTCGGGGTTGGCATTGCGGCGGGCGCCGTCACGAATCTCGCGGAACTGGCGCTTGATATACTCGTAATGCTGGCCCTGGATCAGCGGCATGAATTCATCATTCTTGCCCTCGCCGTTCTCACCATGGCAACGGACGCAGTTATCCTTGTACAGCTGCTGCCCCAGTGCCAGATCGGTGCCGGGACCGACACCGTTCTCGGGCGACATCGGCAGGCTGGCCATGTATTCCACCACGTCGGCTACCGCCTGGGCACCGCCGATCTGCGACGGCAAGGCAAACGGGTACATGGTCGGATTGTCGCGGTTTTGCGCGCGAATATCCGCCAGCTGCTTGATCAGCACCGAGCGGTGCTGGCCGGCCAGCTGCGGGAAGGTGCCATCGGGCAAGCCCCAGCCTTCCGGCATATGGCAGGCAGCGCACACTTCATAAACATCACGCCCATTCTTGGCATCACCCTTCAGATTCATGGCGATCTCCAACTCGTCACCCTGCATCTGCCAGGCAGGCAGCTTTGTCTTGCCGCCTTCGGCAGCAAGGGCAACGCCGCCAGTCGACAGCGCCATCGCAACAACCAGTGCTGATTTGAAAACAAATTTCATACCTTGGTACCTCATCTAGGTGTGACGCTCCGGGTCGCCTGCCGGCATACCTGCCCGGATTGCCACCGGTTCACTTTATCCAGCCATCCATCACACTTGGCGAAAAACAGCGCATCAAACCTGCGCCATTGAATATCAGTATATTCTTCAATTCATTAAACAGGCTTTGATACGCGTCAAGGCAAGACTAGTTGATTACCGTTACGGCTTCACTGTCGCCAGCCAGTCGGCAATGGCCTTCATCTCGTCATCGGATACCAGGTGCATCACACCCTTCATGGCCACCGTCTGGCCGTTGTTGCGGGCACCGCTCTTGATGTCCTTCATCTGTGCCAGCGCATAAGCGGCATTCTGGCCCGCCAGCCTGGGATAGGTCGGCAACACAGGTGCATTGCCGTTCACACCGTGGCAGGCGATACAGGTTTTGGTCTTGTACAGGGTAGCACCATCCTGTGCCAGGGCGGTTCCGCCAACCAGCAAACTGCCTGCAACCGTCATGGCCGCCAAGGTAAGCTTGTTCAGGTACTTCATGGATATCTCCTTTTGCCTTTAACAAAAAACAGGGGGACACAATGCGTCCCCCTGTCAATCTAGTCTTTGATCCTGGTCAAAGACAGCAGGTTTACTTGATCTTCTTGGCCTTGTTCTCTTCCAGGTGGGTCTTGGCACGCAGACCGAGATCCGCAGCCTTCACCTGGTACTGCCACCATTGGTTGGCCCACAGCATGGCATTCTGCCAGTCCTGCTTGGCCGCGGAGGCCTCCGACTTGGCCTTGGCGTCCTTGGCGAACTCAAGCTGGTCGGTGGCATCTTCCACCAGGCCGACCACGGTCGGGAACTCCTGGTAATTGTGGCTGGTGATGAAGGCCACCACCGAGTCGATCACGCCCTGGGTCTCGATATTGGTCTTGACCTGGGTGTCGTAGTCGGCCTTGGTGTACTTCACGCCTTCCTTCATCACTGCTGCCGTAGCCTTGTAGCCCTTCGGCCGCACCAGCAGGTAACCCTGCATTTCCAGATGCAGCGCCGAGCAGAACTCGGTGCAGTAGTACGGGTAGACGCCTTCCTTGTCGGCAACAAGGTGCGCCGTTGCCGTCTTGCCCGGCTCCAGGGACATCTGCACATTGTGACCGTAGATGGCAAAGCCATGGGTCTGATCCTGCGCACGCTCCAGGTTGGTGATGTGGAAGTAGATATCATCCCCCACCTCTGCCTCAATGATCTCCGGAGTGAAGTGCGAGCGAATCGCCGTACCCTGCACACGCACCGTGCACTTGCCCTTATTGTCGCAGGTACGCTCGGTCTTCTCGCGGCCGGCACGGACTGCGTACGGATGACGCTTGTCGGTACGGCTGTCGGTACCGGAAGCATAGCGCACCGTGGGCTGCAGACGGTCGGCACGGATGGCCGCCACATAGTGCGGCTCACCCAGCGGCAGCGGCATGTCATACAGCAGTTCCATTTTGTCGCCGCTGATGTCGATGAGCTGGTGGTTCTGCGGATGCAGCGGGCCGACCGGGTTGAAGCGGTCGATGGCCAGCTTGTTCAGCGACACCAGGTACTTGCCCTGCGGGGTGACGGAATCGCCTTCCATGGTCATCAGGTGACCGATGTTGTAGTGGATGGAGATCTTGTCCAGCACCTTGCCTTCACAGTAGTCCCACTTGGCCACCATGGAGTCCACGTAGAGCGAGGTATAGACCACGCACTTCTTGGAATCGTACTGGGTGTGCAGGGGACCAAGGCCGAGCTGTACCTGCTTGTGCACGGTATCCTTCAGGGCGATGATGGGCAGGCCATACGGATCCTTGCCCTCGAACTTCTTCGCCTTGATGGCGGCCTGGATCTTGTCGAAGCTGTACACGGTTACGTGCGAGTCCAGCTTGCCGGCGACGATGATGAACTTGCCGTCCGGCGACACGTCCACGCCATGCGGGCTCTTCGGCTCGGGGATCAGGAACATCACCCCTTCCTTGACCGCCACGTCCATGGTGATCACGTTATGGCCGTTGATCTTCTTGGCCTTGCCGGCCTTGACCAGTTCTTCGGCCTTCTTCCAGTTGACGACGTGCAGGAAGTCGGTGTCCTTGGAGGAACAGCCGGCCTCGAAGGGCGGGCGGCCGTGCTCGATACCGCCGACATAGCGCTCGCTACAGAAGGAGTTGGTGAAGGACCAGCCGTGGCTCGGACCCTTGCCGGCATCGGACAGATCCTGGCTGTAAGGCGGAGCCTCCATGCTGAAGGAATTCTCCTGCTCGATACGGCCGGTCTCGTTATTGAACTTCCAGTAGGTGATACCGCCGCGGTACTTCTCGTTGAACTCCTCCAGCGGTACAAACTTGTTCTCGAACGGCGCCGCATACTGGGCCGCCTCGATGATGTACTCGGTATTCTCGGTGACAAAGGCGCCGCCGTGGGCCGACTTGTACAGCGGGTTCACTACAATCTGCTTGGTCTCGAAGTCGTGCAGATCGATGACGGCGATACGCGGGTTGGCCTTGTCATTGATGAACAGCCAGCGGCCGTTGTATTCACCCTTGGTCTCGGAAAAGGCCGGATGGTGGGTATCACCGTAGGTGATGTCCTTGCCCTGGATGCGGCCCTGGGCCAGCACCGCCTTGGATTCCTCTTCGAAGCCATAGCCCTGCCACGGCTCCGGCGTGAACACGCCGATGTACTTGAGGATGCGCATCGACGGGATACCGTAGACGATAACCTGACCGCTCTGGCCACCGGAGGCGAACGCCAGGAACTCGTCACGACCACCGGAGGGCGTGTAGGTCTTGGCGGCTGCCAGCAGATCCTTCTGGGTCAGGTTACGCGCCTTCATGACCTGTTCCAGCGTCGAGTTGGACCAGGCACTCGTCGATGCAGCCAAGCCTATTCCCAGGCCCGCAAGCATCGAGAGTGTACGTTTTGCAGTCGGCTTCATATCAGCCCTCTCCCTTCTTGGTTGGTGACAAAGTAAACCTATGCGACATGGTTCACCTTCAGTGCGCAGGGCGCCTTGATCCAAATCAAACCATGTGGCTCTTGGCGCACAATGGTGTGTGTTTTAACACACCTGAGGCTTAGGTATAGAACAAGATTGTGACAACTCAAGGAAAGAAGATGTGTAATAAGCTGAATTAGCTAAACATCTTCCACAGCGCATACCACCATAGAGGTATGTGGGGCGAATGTTGCTATTTCGCAAAAATGTCGCCGACACAGTGGCATAACACCACAGATAACGCGGATATATGCTGAGTGCATCCGTCGAGAGACCAACTGCGCGGATGTCACAGATATGCGGAGGGATCAGGAGGGAATGTCACGTCGTACGCGACATGGGGAAAGACATTACGAAGAAATCAGGCCTTGATGACTTTGCGGCCGCCAATGGTCGATGGAGTGGATTTGCCGGCCTGATTGTAGAGTTCCGTGTCGTCGCCCTGCCCTCCCAGCAGAATGCCAAGGGCTTGATGGGTCGTGCGACGGCTACTCTCCAGAACTGTGCCGTTTATCTGGTTCTGACGCTGGCAGGCAAGCAGCATATCCTTTACCTCACTCCAGCCGGAGGCCAGATCGGAACCCGCATCTGCACACTGACTGAGGATATTCTCGAAACTCTCCCGGCCTGATGCCAGACCGGCATCCTGCATCAACTGTACCCGACGACCATGACAGCCATCCAGCTGCTCAAGCAACTGCTGCTTGTCCGCCACCACCTGCTGCAAGGTGTCGGTGTCACGCTGGGCGATGGCCTCATGCTCAGTCTTCAGGACGGCCAGCAGTCGGGCAGAACTTTCCAGTTCTTCACGCAACAGGCGTCCAATCAGTTCACAGGACTGGGATAACAGCATGATCAGCGCTGCAAGGCCTGCTCAAGCCCGAGCATCTTCTCCGCGGTGCGGCCAGAATCCATTTCATAGCTGCCGTTGGAGATGGCCTGCTGAAGGGACTCCACGCGCTGACTGTCCACCACCGGCATCTTGGCCAGACTGTTTTCCAGTTCACGCAGACGGGCGGCGGTATCGGTCAGGCTGACCGTATCCATCGTCGAGGGCCGCCCGGTCTGCTGCTGGGAGGCGGTCGGTTCGCTACGCGCCACCTGAACCTGCGATCCATCGGTGGCACGCTGGCTCTGGTTGCCTGGAAAACCAGTTATGTTGTTGATTGCCATGATTAACTCTCCTTTTCTCTACATCCGGTATCGGCCACCGGCACAGGAACTTTAGCCCTTATCGAACAAATAATCACAACCGTACCTGGATCACGCCAGGGGCAACTACCACGCCTTCGACATCCCGCCCGGAGGAAAGGTTGCGCACCCGAATCACCTCTCCCTTGGCACCGTCCATCAGTGCCTGCCCCTCCATGCGTACGTCAATACCGTCGCTCTGGCCCAAAATGGTTACCCGCTCACCACGCCGGATGGAAACCGGGTGTTGCACCAAACCAGGATGCAGCACCGCTCCCGCATTCACGGAGCGCCGCAGAACCATCCCATTGATTTCCTTGATGTCTGCAAGATACCCTGAAGTCAGTCGGGTAACATCTTTTTCCACCCGATCCACATCACTACTCCCGAGTACCGTACCCCGTGGCAAAGGGCGCCGGCTTACCAGTACAGGCTGGATCATGGCCACTGTCGCCTGTACATAAACCGTCCAGGGGGCCGGGGCAGCACATCGTACCCCCAGGGTGCTGGTGCCGACGACCCGCTGCCCCGGCGGAGTGAATACCTCCAGGGCTGCGTCACAGTTCACCAGACGCAAGCGAGGGTCAAGATGGCCTATGTTTATCTTCGGGGTGACATCAGCTCCCACATGCTGTTCTTCCAGGTAAGCAAGAACCGCCTGTCGTATGGACTCCAGTGACTGCAACTCCTCGGCCCGCACCTCACCAGCAAAAGCAATGGAATACCCACAGAGCAGCGCGGCCACTATGTGCCGGAATATTGACGGCAGCGTCATCACGCGAGAGCGAAGAGGCAAGGCGATAGCGGAAATCATTTCTTTACCAAAATTAATCAGTTAGCGTATATACTTTCGACAAGTCATCAGATTGCGTGACACATTCGAACTGGCAGACTTAACCACGAGCAATTTGCGTGCCGCTTTCCTGGGGTAAAGATGCCAGGACAGCATGCCGATAACTGTTTCACCCTGGGCGACAGGGAATAACGCGGAGAATACCAATGGCGGGCGTACTTGATGGCGTAAACCAACGCACCCGGCTGGCCGGTCACAACCGGCTGGAGCTGTTAATGTTCCGTCTCGGCAATAAACAGCGCTTCGGAATCAACGTATTCAAGGTACAGGAAGTCATCCAGTGCCCGCCGCTGACGAAGGTGCCACATGCCCATTCGGTGGTACGCGGTGTCGCCACCCTGCGTGGCAAGACCATCACCATCATAGATCTGGCCCAGGCGATCGGTCGCCCCCCCATTACCGATATCTCGCAAGCCTATATCATCATCACCGAATATAATCGCGCCATCCAGGGCTTCCTCGTCAGCGGTGTTGACCGCATCGTCAACATGAACTGGGAAGAAATCCTTCCACCACCCAAAGGCACCGGCCAGAACTACATGACCGCAGTAACCCGTGTCGACGACGACCTGGTCGAGATTATCGATGTAGAGAAGGTTCTGGCAGAAATTATCCATATCAATGAAACCGTTACCAGCAGCATCATTGATGATAACCGCAAGACTATCGGCGAGCACCACCACCGTGTCCTGGTGGCCGATGACTCCAGTGTGGCACGCAACCAGATCAAACGCACACTTGATCAGATCGGAGTGGAAACCATCCTGGTCAAGGACGGACGCGAAGCCCTCAACATGCTCAACACCATGGCAGATAGCGGAATCCCTATCACCGAACAATTCAGCATGGTGATCTCCGACGTCGAAATGCCGGAGATGGATGGCTACACCCTGACAACACAGATACGTTCCGACAATCGTCTCAAGGATCTTTATGTCATCCTGCATACATCTTTGAGCGGCATCTTCAACAACTCATTGGTAGAGAAGGTTGGCGCCAATAAATTCATCGCCAAGTTCAAACCGGATGAGCTGGCCGGGGCTGTTATTGAACGCATGAAGGCCATGAATTAATTGCCCGTACCAAACGCCTTCATACAGCAAGCTTTGTGATGGTTCTCGATGCAGTTCGGTACATCCCGAATCACACATAGTGCTGCGGCCTTATCCGAGAATTAACCCGTGACCACAAATCACATCGCGCCTAACGAATACGAAGAATTCCGCCGCTTTCTGGAAGATGCCTGCGGCATCATGCTGGGCGACAACAAGCATTACCTGGTCACCAGCCGGCTAACGCGGCTGATGCGTGAATTCAATATTGATACATTCAGTGCATTGATGACACAGCTGAAGCAGAAGCACCACACAAAACTGCGCGAGCGTATTGTCGATGCCATGACCACCAATGAAACCATGTGGTTTCGTGACCGCTATCCCTTCGATATCCTCACCAATATCATTCTCCCCGAATACAGCAACCTGCGCGCACGACAACTACGCATCTGGTCAGCCGCCTGCTCCTCCGGCCAGGAACCCTATTCCATCAGCATGGTGCTGCAAGAGTATATCGCAAGCAAACCAGGGACTCTGACAGGAACGGTACAAATCATCGCGACTGACATATCCCCCTCCATGCTACAGGATGCAAGTACTGGGCAATATGACAAGATGTCCATCACCCGCGGCATTGCGGAAGATCGGGTGAAACGTTTTTTCATACAGAAGACCGATCGTTGGGAAATAAAACCAGAAATCCGCAGTCGCGTCACCTTTCGCGAATTGAACCTGATGCAGAGTTACGCCTCACTCGGAAAGTTCGATATCGTTTTCTGCCGAAATGTGCTGATCTACTTTTCATCCGAACTGAAGAAAGACATTCTGACCCGTATCGCCCAAAGCCTGAATCCCCGTGGCTACCTGTTCCTTGGTGGCTCGGAATCGCCCACCAGCTATGTCGACATGTTCGAAATGGTTCGCACACCCTACGGTGTAGTCTATCGCCTCAAGGACGGTTATCGCTGATACCGTTTTTTGCCATAACGGCATTAGTTTGCTATAACTAACCCAAGTTTCGTTGCCCGAAAGCGATTTCAGCATATTGCGAAGCAGGCGACACCTTCCGGCAACACTCACGAACATCTGACATTGTTCCTGCGGCAACACCGCGGTCTTGTGACCACATTTTGTCGCCATCGTTGAACGAATCACCAGAGGATTCGAAACATGGCAGAAAATGCATTCTTGAATCAAGATATCCGGCCGATCATATTTGGTGAAGTGTTATATGACCACTTTCCCGATGACAGCAAGGTTTTAGGCGGCGCACCATTCAATGTGGCCTGGCATCTGCAGGGGTTCGGTATGCACCCACTCCTGTTGAGTCGTATCGGTGATGATGCTGATGGTCATGCTGTACTGGAGCGCATGGCCGCCTGGGGAATGGATACCCTCGCCATGCAGCATGATGCAGCTCATCCCACGGGAATGGTCGATATCACATTGCACAACGATCAGCCACAATTCCATATTGCGGCCAATCAAGCCTACGATCACATTGAATACGAGAAATTCAAATCCACGTCCACTGGACATGCGCACACGATTCTCTACCACGGAACACTCGCTGCGCGCAGCCCTGAATCCCGCAACACCCTGCATCGGCTACGAGAGGATCAGAAACTTTCCACCTTCGTCGACATCAATCTGCGACCGCCATGGTGGCAACAGGAAGAGGTTGATTGGGCACTCGATGGGGCACATTGGGTAAAACTCAACGATGATGAACTATTTCAACAATGCTCTGCCACAGTCAGTTTGAGCGAGGCGGCACAACAGCTCGCAAAGAACCATCACATTGAAACCTTGATCGTTACGCTCGGTTCACGGGGCGCCCTACTACTACAACATGACGACATATACCACTGTGCAGCAGCCCAGGTTACCGATCTGGTTGACAGTGTCGGGGCTGGCGATGCATTCAGTGCAGTCATCCTGCTCGGTCTATCGCGTCGATGGGGCGCGGAACGCCTGCTGCAGAACGCCGTGGACTTCGCTGCCGCAATTTGTCGCAGGCGCGGGGCAACAGTTTACGACAAGGATTTCTACAACGAATTTCTCAATCAATGGGAGGACTGACTCATCGTCAAACATAACGGGCTGTACATTACCCTGATAAGCGTACACGGACTCATTCGTGGCCACAGCCTTGAGTTGGGCCGCGACGCTGATACCGGGGGCCAGACAAAATACGTCATCGAACTGGCACGGGCTTTGTCGGAACACCCCGAAGTATCACGGGTCGACCTGCTTACACGGCAAATACACGACCCCAAGGTAGCCCTGGACTATGCCAAACCGATGGAGCAGATTGCTCCAAAAGCGTATATCGTACGCCTGCCATTTGGCCCTCGCCGCTATCTGCGCAAGGAAGTGCTGTGGCCGTATCTCGACTCCATGGCCGATCAGGCGCTGCAGTTTATCCGCACAATCGGTCGTATACCGGACATCATTCATAGCCATTATGCCGATGCCGGCTATGTTGGCGCACACCTGGCCAGTTTGCTTGGTGTACCACTGATACATACCGGCCACTCCCTTGGCCGTGAAAAACGGCGACGGCTCCTTGATCAGGGTATCCCGTCACACACGATTGAAGTTCAATACAACATTACACGCCGTATTGAAGCGGAGGAATCCGCTATGGATGTCGCCAGTCTGGTCATTGCCAGCACCCGGCAGGAGGTCGACACGCAGTACAGCCAGTACTCCAATTATCAGCCGCGCAACATGCATGTCATACCACCGGGAACGGATCTCAGTCGATTCCACCCCCCCAAGGGAGTCATTCACGGCGACACACCCATACAACATGAGTTACATCGCTTTCTGCGTGAACCACGCAAACCCATGTTGCTTGCCATATCACGGGCAGATGGGCGCAAAAACATTCCTACACTGATACGTGCGTATGGAGAGAATACCGAACTTCAGCAGCGCGCCAACCTGGTAGTCGTCGCAGGTAATCGCGACGATATTTCTACAATGGATAAAGGCACACGCAGCGTTCTGAGCGATATATTACTTCTTGTCGACAAATACGATCTTTATGGCCGCATCGCCTACCCAAAAATGCACCATCCCAATGACATACCAGAGCTCTATCGGCTGGCAACACGGAGTCGGGGCATATTTGTGAATCCTGCACTGACTGAACCATTCGGCCTGACCTTGATAGAGGCTGCGGCCAGTGCCCTACCCATCGTGGCAACTGAAGATGGCGGCCCCCAGGACATTGTCAGACACTGCAAAAATGGCCTACTCATTGATCCACTTGATGCCGATGCCATGGGTGAAGCATTGCTCGATGCCCTTTGCGACAACAAACGCTGGCGTAGCTGGTCAGCCAACGGCGTCAAGGGTTCTCATCGTTATTACTCATGGGGTGCACATGTCGGAAGCTACATGAAAGCCATCCAGCGATTACTGGACAAGCCAGGCAAGGCGCGCATGATTGCGCAGACGAAAAGCCGCTTACCGACCATCGAACGCCTGCTGGTCTGTGATATCGACAATACACTGCTCGGTGACAGTGATGCTCTGACTGAACTTGTTCAACACATCAGCCAGCATTCGGCTCTTGGATTTGGTGTGGCTACCGGACGTCATCTGAGCAGCGCACTCAAGGTGCTGAATGAGAATTCCGTTCCGATCCCGGACATTCTTATTACCTCAGTAGGCACAGAGATTCACTATGGCCGTAAACTGCAACAGGACAGCGACTGGCAACGCCATATCGACTATCGCTGGGAACGTCCCCGCCTTCAACAGGCCATGGAAGGCATACCGGGGTTGCGCCTGCAACCCAAGGAAAACCAGCGCCACCACAAATTGAGTTATTACATCAATCCGGATAAGGCGCCCCCCATAAAGGAATTGACACGCTATCTGCGCAATCAGAATCTTTCCGCCAATCTAATCTATTCACACCAGGCCTATCTTGACCTCTTGCCGATCCGTGCATCCAAAGGCCAGGCCGTACGTTACCTTGGTGCCAAATGGGGCATCGCGCCGCAACACATGTTAGTGGCAGGGGACTCCGGAAACGATACTGAAATGTTACGTGGCGACACTCTCGGCGTGGTTGTCGGCAATTACAGCCCTGAACTTCGTCACCTGCGCGGTGAACCAAAGATTTATTTTGCCAATGGCTATTATGCCCGTGGCGTACTGGAAGGACTTGAACATTATGCGTTTTTATCTCCTCATGCGCAGCCCAATACAGGGGAAAACACATGATCAGCTCATTGACAGATTATTTCGGCACCCACCGCGATGCGGTACATGCCCTGCTGCGTCACTATATGGGCCTTGGCCGACCTTTTTTGCTGCGCTCCGAACTGCGTGATGAATTTGATCTTTTTTGCAGCCAGCATGGTCATGCCGAACTGTCCCGCTCTGACCTGTCCAGACTCATCGCAGTAACACAGGAAGCAGCCATCGGTTCCCCATGGATTTATCTGGCGGTACGCATGCGTATTGCACGCTGGAGCTATCTGCGAATACATGCCGACAGTATGCAGCATGAGTCTATTAGTATTAGCGACTTCCTTGATTTCAAGGAACGATTGCGTGATGGAACAGAGCATGTGGCCGGGCACGTAATTGAGCTGGATTTCGGCCCATTCAACCGTGATTTTCCCAAACTACAGGAATCGCGTTCCATTGGACGAGGTGTTGAGTTTCTTAATCGGCGCTTATCGAGCCAACTTTTTCAGGAGATTGGCAAAGGTGACAAGCGGCTACTTGATTTTCTGAGTGTGCATCAGCACCAGGGAAAACAATTGATGCTAAATGACCGCATCGGCGATGTATCGTCCTTGCGCGCAGCCTTGCGTCTTGCCGATGATTATCTCTCATCCCAGCCAAGCGACTCCGAATGGAGCACTGTCGGTCATACGTTGCAGCAACTTGGTTTTGAGCCTGGCTGGGGGAGAACCGTACTGCAGATCCGTGCCAGCTTTGATCTCCTTGCCGACATCCTTGAGGCTCCGTCACCGGAGGCAATCGAGCGATTTCTTGGCCGCATCCCAATGATCTTCAGCCTCACGATACTGTCACCCCATGGATACTTCGGCCAATCCAATGTCCTCGGCTTGCCAGACACTGGTGGCCAGGTAGTCTACATACTGGACCAGGTTCGTGCCTTGGAGCGCGAGATACGGCAGCGCGCCCATGAACAGGGACTGGATATCCAGCCACAAATTCTAATCATCACCCGTCTCATTCCTGAAGCTGGCGCCACCAGTTGCAACCAACCGATAGAACCCGTGTTCGGGGCTGAGAATACACGCATCGTGCGGATTCCGTTCCGCAGTGAAGGAGGAGAAATCATCCCTCACTGGATATCACGCTTCGAAGTCTGGCCCTATCTGGAGCGATTTGCCGAGGAGGCAGAAAAGACCATCCTTGCCGAGCTTGGATGCCGTCCTGACCTCATCATCGGCAACTATTCCGACGGCAATCTCGTTGCCACACTGCTAGCGCAGAAGTTGCATGTGACACAATGCGGCATTGCCCATGCTCTCGAAAAGACGAAATATCTCTACTCCGATCTGTACTGGAAGGAAAATGATGAGCAATACCACTTTTCCTGTCAGTTTACCGCCGATCTCATCGCCATGAATTCCGCCGACTTCATCATTACCAGCACCTACCAGGAAATTGCTGGAACTGCCGATAGTGTGGGGCAATACGAGAGTTACGGTGCCTTCACCATGCCCGGGCTGTATCGGGTGGTAAACGGCATTGATGTATTTGATCCAAAGTTCAATATTGTTTCTCCCGGAGCGGATGACACCGTCTACTTTCCCTACAGTGACACGGAACACCGTCTGGTCAGCCTGCACGCCGAAATCGAAGCGCTCATATCCGGCGCTCCGGATGCCAATTCACGCGGTCAATTGACGGATCATGACAAACCGCTGCTGTTTACCATGGCAAGGCTTGATCACATCAAGAACATTACCGGTCTGGTGGAGTGGTACGGCCGCAGCGATGAGCTGCGTACTACGGCCAATTTGCTGGTTATCGCCGGCCATACCGATGTACACCGTTCGGGTGATATGGAGGAACAACGCCAGATTGAACGCATGCATGCATTATTCGATCAATACGGACTCGATGGACAGGTGCGCTGGCTGGGTATCCATCTGGACAAACCTCTGGCCGGCGAGTTGTATCGCTACATTGCCGACCGGCATGGTGCCTTTGTGCAGCCTGCCGTATTCGAGGCCTTCGGCCTGACTGTCATTGAGGCGATGGTCTCCGGCCTGCCCACCTTTGCCACCTGCTACGGTGGCCCGCTGGAGATTATCAAGGATGGTCTGTCGGGCTTTCATATTGACCCCAACCACGGTGACGCTGCGGCCCAACGCATGGCAACTTTTTTTAACCGTTGCCACTCTGAGCCGGCACACTGGGCCGCCATTTCCCATGCCGGCATCGAACGGGTTCGTAGCCGC
Organism: Thiohalomonas denitrificans; assembly: GCA_020725115.1. Lineage (GTDB taxonomy): Bacteria > Pseudomonadota > Gammaproteobacteria > Thiohalomonadales > Thiohalomonadaceae > Sulfurivermis > Sulfurivermis denitrificans_A. The sequence goes on along the minus strand of DYFR01000024.1, from coordinate 7,870 downwards.
TACACCTGGGCGATTCATGCCGAGCGCATGTTAACCCTCTCCTGCATCTATGGCTTCTGGAAATATGTCACCAACCTGGAGCGCGATGAGACCCGGCGCTACCTGGAGATGTTCTATGGCCTGCAGTACCGTCCGCTGGCGGCGGCCATAGCACCGACACGGTGAACATGTCACACCATTGTGTCTGACACGCACTGCACGTAATGTATAGGGAGCCGTTCTCTGCGCCAGGTGCGAGCATGAAGGAACACATCATCAATACCGTTGAAGATTTGCAACAGGTCTTCAACGAAACCCATCCCATGTCGGATATGCATCTGGGCGAAATCCTGGTTGACGCACAGCATCTGCCGGAGGACTTGCTTCATGATGCGTTGCATCTGCAACGTGAGTCACCCGGCCGTCGCCTGGGCGACATCCTGCTTGAACAGGGGGTGGTGAGCAAGGAACACATCAACGCGGCCCTCGCCCACAAACTGGGCATTCCATTCATCAGGCTGGGCGAATTCGAGATTGATCCTGAAGTTCTGGCCATGGTTCCGCCTGATATAGCGCTGCAATACAGCGTCCTGCCTCTTATGTTGCATGGCAATCATCTGGTCGTCGCCATGGAAAATCCGATGGACTGGGAGGCACTTGAGGTATTGCGATTCAATACCAACCACAGCATTGAACCTGTAATCACCGCGGGCAAGGACATCGGTCAGGCATTGAGCAAATATTACCGCCTGCATGAGGATCGTGAAATCAGTGATATGGCTGATGTCATCGATCTCAGCCCCGAGAAAGAGAATAACGATGATATTGCAATTCATCTGATCGAGCAGGAAGCACAGAAGAAACCGGTAGTCCGCCTGGTCAATGCCATCATCATGCAAGGTATCCTGCACGGCGCATCCGACATCAACATCCGGCCGGAGCGCAGCCAGGTCAACATCTATTACCGCATCGACGGCAAGCTGCGCTTTTCCCGCTCACTCAACAAGAGCCTGCTGGCCCCACTGGTCAGCCGCATCAAAATCACCGGACGCATGGATATCTCCGAACGCCGTCTGCCACAGGATGGGCATGCGCGCCTTACCCGTGAAGGGAAGAGTATCGACCTGCGTATTTCCTGCATCCCGACGGTCAACGGCGAAAGTGTCGTCATCCGTATCCTCGACAAACAGGTCGGCCTAAAACCCCTGAGCGAACTTGGGCTGGGGGAATGGGAACTGACCCATATCCACCGCATGCTGAGCCGCAGCTACGGCATGCTGCTGGTTACCGGCCCCACCGGATCCGGTAAAAGTACCACCCTGTATGCTGTTCTCAACGAGGTACGCGCACGTGAGCCGCACATCATCACTGTCGAAGATCCCGTTGAATACGACATGGAGGGGGTAGAGCAGATTCAGATCAATCCAGCTACCGGCTATACCTTTGCCGAGGCACTCCGCCACATCCTGCGTCATGACCCGGATGTAGTGATGATCGGTGAGATTCGTGACCTGGAAACAGCTCATATCGCCAACAAGGCCGCGCTTACCGGCCATCTGGTATTGAGCACGCTACACACCAACGATGCTGCCAGCACAGTAACCCGCCTGCTCGACATGGGGCTCGAACCCTATCTGCTCGGCTCCACGCTTCTCGGCGTTTTGGCGCAACGATTGATCCGTCTCAACTGCCCGCAATGCCTGGAGGAAGAAGCCGTGGATGAGGAGGTGCGCAGCGTACTGCAGGTTCCTGCGCAAGAAGTCTTTTACCGTGGCGCCGGCTGCGCCTCCTGCAACTATACGGGCTATCGCGGTCGCATCGCTGTTTCCGAACTGTTACCCATTACACCGGAGATTACGGCTCTGATTAATAGCGGTGCCAGCACACAGGCCATCAAGGATTTGGCGGTACAACAAGGGATGACTACCCTGACCCGTAACGCCATGGCGCTGGCACGCACCGGAAAGACGTCGCTGGATGAGGTGTTTGCCGTCCGTCTTGAATAACGGCACGATGCGGTTGCAGCGCGGAAAATAAAAAAGGCCCACCAGACATGGAGGGCCTTTCCCTTATATGGCGCGCCCGGAGAGATTCGAACTCCCGACCACCTGGTTCGTAGCCAGGTACTCTATCCAACTGAGCTACGGGCGCTTGAGGACGCGTATTATCTTGATACGACCAAAGGCTGTCAAGAAAACACTGTCATATGGCGGAGAGAGAGGGATTCGAACCCTCGATGGGCTTTTGACCCATACGCCCTTAGCAGGGGCGCGCCTTCGGCCACTCGGCCATCTCTCCTGAACTTCAGCAGGCGCTAAGGATACCTGCCCAGCCTATTTGCGTAAAGACGAAAAACGTCTCAGGCCTGATTCCCCGGCTCCTGCTTCTCGCGCTGAATGCGCTCGTAGATCTCTTCTCGATGTACGGACACGTCCTTCGGCGCATTAACGCCGATACGCACCTGATTTCCCTTGATGCCCAGTACGGTTACGCTCACCTCTTCACCAATCATGAGCGTTTCACCGACGCGGCGAGTTAGAATCAACATCTTCCCGTCTCCTTACATTCAATTCAGTAATGCCAACGCGGTCTCGGCCACTCCCGGCCCGGGGCGCTGACTACATAATAGACTACCAAAGATAAACAGCTTACCGCGTTCCCCTGATCTGCCGGCAGACTGAACCATTAATACCTGTTTCAGACGGCGGGCGCCTGATCCAGCTTGAAGGCCGAGTGCAGGGCGCGTACGCCCAGCTCCAGGTACTTCTCATCCACCACCACGGAAATCTTGATTTCCGAGGTGGAAATCATGCGGATATTGATCCCTTCCTTGGCCAGCGCCTCAAACATGGTGCTGGCAATCCCGGCATGGGAACGCATCCCTACACCGACCAGTGAAAGCTTGACGATCTTGCTGTCACCCTTCACTTCGCGCGCACCCATTTCATCAGCCTGCTTCTGCAACAGCGCCAGTGCCTTGTCGTAATCATTACGGTGCACGGTAAAGGTGAAGTCTGTCGTGCTGCCATCGGCACTGATGTTCTGCACGATCATGTCCACTTCAATGTTGGCTGCGCCGATGGTGCCGAGAATACGGTAGGCAACACCCGGTTGATCGGGCACGCCACGCACCATAATCTGGGCCTCGTCCCGGTTGAAGGCGATACCGGAAATGAGTGCGTCTTCCATTCCTTCATCCTCGTAGGTAATCAGGGTGCCGGGACCATCCTGCATCGAGGACAGTACACGCAGCGGTACATTGTATTTGCCGGCGAATTCCACCGACCGGATCTGCAAAACCTTGGAACCAAGACTGGCCATCTCCAGCATCTCCTCAAAGGTGATGCGGTCGAGACGGCGCGCGTCGGGCACCACCCGCGGGTCAGTCGTGTACACACCATCCACGTCGGTATAAATCTGGCACTCATCGGCCTTCAGCGCCGCCGCCAGTGCCACACCAGTGGTGTCGGAGCCGCCGCGCCCCAGGGTAGTGATATTGCCCTGCTCATCCACACCCTGAAAGCCTGCCACGACGACCACACGCCCGGCAGCGAGATCGCGGCGCATGTTGGCCTCGTCGATCTCCAGAATACGAGCCTTGTTGAAGGCACTGTCGGTGAGTATCCGCACCTGTCCCCCGGTATAGGAGCGTGCGTCCTGGCCGCGTTTCTTCAGCGCCATGGCCAGCAATGCGATGGTCACCTGCTCGCCGGTCGCCACCAGCATGTCCAGCTCACGCGGATCGGGCGGGCTCTGAATCGCCTTGGCAAGCTCGATGAGACGATTGGTTTCGCCGCTCATGGCGGACAGCACCACCACCACATCGTCGCCGCGCTCGCGGAACGCCATCACCTTGTTGGCGACATTCTCGATGCGCTCAACGCTGCCGACTGAGGTTCCACCGTATTTTTGGACGATTAAAGCCATGATTGCCGAAGTAGTTACCCGGTTGGGTATAAAGGGCGCAGATTAAACACCAAATTCACCGGAAATTAAAGGGGCGCGCGGCTTATGCACCCATTTCCCGTGCCACCCAGCCGCTCACGGCGGCCAGGGCCACCGGGAGTTTGTCCGGCTCGGTGCCGCCGCCCTGGGCCATATCGGCCCGGCCGCCTCCCTTGCCGCCCACCTGCTGCGCCACTTCCTGCAACAGCTTGCCGGCCTGCAGGCGGTCGGTCAGGTCCTTGGTAACGCCGGCCACCAGGCTGATCTTGTCGCCCTGCACCGCCGCCAGCACGATGACCGCCGAACCCAGCTTGTTCTTGAGCTGATCCATGGTGTCGCGCAGGGCCTTGGGGTCGACGCCTTCCAGATTGGCCGCCAGCACCTTGATGCCGGCCACTTCCACCGCCTGTCCGGCCAGGTCGGAGCCCTGGCTGGAGGCCAGCCTGGCCTTGAGCTGCTCCAGCTCCTTCTCCAGCTTGCGCTGGCGGTCGAGCAGCTGGCGCACCTTGTCCACCACCACGTCGCGGCTGCCTTTTACGGCACTGGCCACGGCTTCCAGGCTGTCCTCGGTGCTGTCCACCCACTCCAGGGCGCGGCGCCCGGCCACCGCCTCGATGCGGCGCACGCCGGCGGCGACGCCGCCTTCACTCACGATCTTGAACAGGCCGATGTCGCCGGTGCGGCCCACGTGGGTGCCGCCGCACAGTTCGGTGGAGAACTCGCCCATGGACAGCACGCGCACCTTGTCGCCGTACTTCTCGCCGAACAGCGCCATGGCGCCGGACGCCTTGGCATCCTCGATGCCCATGATGCGGGTCAGCACCTCGTTGTTGCCGCGGATCTGGTCGTTCACCAGCTGCTCGATGCGGCGCAGCTGCTCGCGGCTGACCGATTCGAAATGGGAAAAATCGAAGCGCAGGCGCTCAGGGTTCACCAGCGAACCCTTCTGCTGCACATGCTCGCCCAGCACATGGCGCAGTGCGGCGTGCAGCAGGTGGGTGGCGGAATGGTGCGCGGCGGTGTCGGCACGGGCGGCGAAAGCCACCGCCGCATCGACGCTGTCGCCCACCTTCAGGCTGCCGCGCTGCACCACGCCGATGTGGCCGAAGGCCTCGCCCTGCTTCTGCGTGTCCTGCACCTCGAACATGGCGCCCGCGGTGCTGAGCAGGCCCTGGTCGCCGGCCTGGCCGCCGGATTCGGCGTAGAACGGCGTGTGATCGAGGATCACCATCCCCTGCTCGCCGGCCGCCAGTTGCTGCACGGCGTCGCTGCCCTTGTACAGGGCGATGATTCTGGCCTGGTCGGCCACGCGCTCGTAGCCGGTGAATTCGGTCTTGCCGGCGATCTCCAGCTTGTGGGCGTAGGCGGCACCGAAGGTGGAGGCGGCACGCGCGCGCTCGCGCTGGGCGTCCATCTCGCGATCGAAGCCGTCCATGTCCAGCTCCAGGTTGCGCTCGCGGGCGATGTCGCCGGTGAGATCGACCGGAAAGCCGTAGGTGTCGTACAGCTTGAAGATGGTGGCACCGGGCAGCACATGGCCCTGCAAACCGGCGATGGCCTCCTCCAGCAGGTGCATGCCCTGATCCAGCGTTTCGGCGAAGCGCTCTTCCTCCTGGTTGAGGATGCGCGTCACCTGCGCCTCGGCCCTGGCCAGCTCCGGATAGGCGGCGCCCATCTCCTTCACCAGCGGCGCCACCAGCTTGTGGAAGAAGGGCTGGCGCAGGCCGAGCTTGTGGCCGTGACGAATGGCGCGGCGGATGATGCGGCGCAGCACGTAGCCGCGGCCCTCGTTGGACGGCACCACACCGTCGGTCACCAGGAAGGCGCAGGAACGGATGTGGTCGGCGATGACCTTGAGCGAGGGATTGCCCAGGTCGGCGCTGTCGGCCAGGGCCGCCACCGCCTTGATCAGGTTCTGGAACAGGTCGATGTCGTAGTTGCTGTGCACGTGCTGCATCACGGCGGCGAGGCGCTCCAGGCCCATGCCGGTGTCCACCGCGGGCTTGGGCAGCGGCGTCATTACGCCGTCCGCGCTGCGGTTGAACTGCATGAACACCAGGTTCCATATCTCGATGTAGCGATCGCCGTCTTCCTCCGGGGTACCCGGGGGGCCGCCCCACACCTCGGGGCCGTGATCGTAGAAGATTTCGGTGCAGGGGCCGCAGGGGCCGGTATCGCCCATGGACCAGAAGTTGGACTTCTCGCCCAGGCGCGTCACGCGCTCGGCGGACACGCCAATCTCGTTGATCCAGATGGCCGCCGCTTCGTCATCGTCCTTGTATACCGTCACCCACAGCTTCTCGCGCGGCAGCTGCAAGGTGCCGGTGAGAAACTCCCAGGCATAGTGGATGGCGTCGTGCTTGAAATAATCGCCGAAGCTGAAATTGCCCAGCATCTCGAAGAAGGTGTGGTGACGCGCGGTGTAACCGACATTTTCCAGGTCGTTGTGCTTGCCGCCGGCGCGCACGCAGCGCTGCACCGAAGTGGCGCGGGTGTAGGCGCGCTGATCCTGGCCGAGGAAGCAGTCCTTGAACTGCACCATGCCGGCATTGGTGAACAGCAGCGTCGGGTCGTTGCCCGGCACCAGCGGGCTGGAGGCCACCACCTCGTGCCCCTTGCTGCGGAAATAATCCAGGAAGGCCTGGCGAAGTTCTGCGCTTTTCATCATCACCTTACTCAAGACGATATTTTCTGCCGAGTGCCCCAAAACCCATTTCGGTCCGTCAATGAACACCAATGGATGCGAATGTTAAAGGCTACGCAAGCCCGCCCCTACCCTGGGGGTAGAGCGGTACGGCTGCCCAAGGGCCTTGTTCCTTCACCTATTTGCGTCCATTCGCGTTCATTTGCGGACGCAATTTTTTGTCATTCATCGCCGTTGAACACATTGCGAAAGTGTTCCGTGGCAAAACCGCGATACTGTAAAAAGCGGGCCTGACGGGCCCGCTCCTGAAAATCCCCGGGAAGCTTGCTGCCGAAGCGCTTGCGCCGTGCCTCTTCGGCCAGCTCAGGCCACCGGCCGCTCAGCTCGTCCAAAGGCGGAGCGGTGAACTCATCGGCCACGCCGCGTTCAGCCAGCTCGGCACGGATACGCAACGGCCCATAGCCCTTGCCGCTGCGCATGTGCACGTAGCTCTCGGCATAGCGTGCATCGCTTTGCAGGCGTTCCTGCTGCAGCCGCGCAATGCAGTCTGCAACCAACCCACCGTCAAAGCCCTTGTCACGCAACTTGCGCTCCAGCTCGCGCGCGGAATGCTCCCGCTGCGCCAGCAGCGCTATCGCCCGTGGATAGGGGTCATCCAACTGCGGCATGACAAAGCCCTATGCAAAAATCCAAACTCTCAACGCAGAGGCGCGGAGACGCAGAGGCCGCAGAGAAAACCACTAATGAAATCTCTGCGGCCTCTGCGTCTCTGCGTTGAAGGGTGTTAACTCTTCCCGTCCTTTGCGCCTTTGCGGTGAAATAAAGAGTGTCAGGCCTCTTCCGTCACATCGTCGCTAGTGGCAGTAACCACCTCGGGCAGCACGGCGGTGCGGATCTTGGCCTCGATCTCGTGGGCCATCTCCGGGTTGTCCTTGAGGAACTGCCGCGCGTTGTCCTTGCCCTGGCCGATGCGGTTGCCGCTGTAGCTGTACCAGGCGCCGGATTTCTCGACGATGTTGGCCTTCACGCCCAGGTCGACGATCTCGCCTTCGCGCGAGATACCCTCGCCGTAGAGGATGTCGAACTCGGCCTGCTTGAACGGCGGTGCCACCTTGTTCTTCACCACCTTGACGCGGGTTTCGTTGCCGACCACCTCGTCGCCCTTCTTGATGGCACCGATACGGCGGATGTCGAGGCGCACCGAGGCGTAGAACTTGAGGGCGTTGCCGCCGGTAGTGGTCTCGGGGCTGCCGAACATCACGCCGATCTTCATGCGGATCTGGTTGATGAAGATCACCAGGG
>DYFR01000023.1 GCA_020725115.1 Thiohalomonas denitrificans | reverse complement strand
GCCCCTAGCCCCTAGCCCCTAGCCCCTAGCCCCTAGCCCCTAGCCCCTAGCCCCTCGTCTCTTTCTTCCTTCTGCTCCCGCGCCAGCAAGGCCTGCACCGCCATTGTCACCGGCTGCCCCTGGTGCAGCACGCGCCAGACCTGCTCGGCAATGGGCATGTCGACGCCGTGTGCGGCGGCCAGGGCCCAGACCTCGGCAGCGGTCTGCACGCCTTCCACCACCTGACCGATTTCCTGCAGTGCCTGCGCCAGGGTGGTGCCGCCGCCAAGGGCCAGGCCCAGGCGGCGGTTGCGTGACTGGTTGTCGGTGCAGGTCAGCACCAAATCACCCAGGCCGGCCAGTCCCATGAAGGTTTCCTGCCGTCCACCCAGGGCCACGCCCAGGCGCATCATTTCCGCCAGGCCGCGGGTGATGAGGGCGGCACGGGTGTTGGCGCCCATGCCCATCCCGTCGGCGATGCCGGCGGCGATGGCCAGCACGTTCTTGATCGCACCGCCCAGCTCCACACCGATGACATCGTCACTGGTATAGGCACGGAAGGTGGTGTCGTGCAGACGGCCGGCGAAGAAGCGGGCCACGCCGGCATCACGCGAGGCGACGGTGACGGCGGTAGGCAGTCCGGCGGCCACTTCACGGGCAAAGGTGGGGCCGGAGATGACGGCGGTGGCGACGTCTGCGCCCAGCTCTTCAGCGGCCACCTGATGCAGCAGCTTGTGACTGCCTGGCTCCAGCCCCTTGGTGGCCCAGGCCAGGCGCGTGGCCGGCGTGAGCCAGGGAACGATGGTTTGCAGCGTGGCGCGGAAACTGTGGCTCGGCACTGCCAGCAACAGGTCGTCGGCAGCGGCCAGGGCATGCTCCAGATCGGCGGTGGCACTGAGGGTGGCCGGAAAGGTGATATCCGGCAGGTAGCGGGGATTGCGCCGTTCCGCATTCATCGCCGCGGCCTGCGAGCCATCGCGTGCCCACAGCAGGGTGGGCGTGCCGTTGCGCGCCAGCAGGATCGCCAGCGCGGTACCCCAGGAGCCGGCGCCGAGGACGGCGATGGTCGGCGGGTTCATCAGTGTACCGGTGCTTCCTCTGCGCCCGCGTCCTGCTGCTGCGCCACATGCTGGGCATAGAGGGCATCGAAGTTGACCGGCGCCAGCAGCAGTTGCGGGAAGCTGCCCTTGCTGACCAGGCTGCTGATGGTTTCGCGAGCGTAGGGAAACAGGATATTGGGGCAGTAGCTGCCCAGCATGCCGGACAGGGTGGCATCATCAAAGCCGACGATGGTGAAGATGCCGGCCTGCTGCACTTCCACCAGATAGGCGGTCTTGTCACCGGCCTTGCAGGTCACGGTGAGGGTCAACACCACCTCGAATACATCCTCGCTGAGACGGCTGCCGCCGGAGTTGAGTTCGACGTTGACCTCGGGCTGCCACTGGGTAGCGAATACCGCCGGTGAATTGGGTGTCTCGAAGGAGACATCCTTCAGATAGACGCGCTGGATGGCGAATTGCGGCTGCGGGGCACTGCTGGGGGTTTCATTTTCAGACATGTTTTGGCCTTTTTTGGCATTGAATGTAACTTTAAGGTTAAACGTGAGGCGGGTGACATCCCGCGCTTAACCTCCAAACCCATCACGTCTCACGTAACAAGGTGTTGCCGCACCCAGGCCAGCAAGTTCTGCAGATCCATTGCCCCGGCGGCGCGCGCCGCCTCCCGCCCCTGCCTGAACAGGATCAGGGTGGGGATGCTGCGGATGCCGTAGCGTGCGGCCAGCCCCTGCTGTTCCTCGGTATTGACCTTGGCCAGTCGCACCTGCGGCTCCAGCTCGGCGGCAGCGCGCTCGAACACCGGCGCCATCATCTTGCACGGGCCGCACCAGCTGGCCCAGAAATCCACCAGCAAGGGGATATCGCTGCGGCTCAGGTGCTGGGCGAAACTGGTCTCGCGCAGGGCGAGCGGATGACCGCTGAACAGCGGCTGCCTGCAACGACCGCAGTTGCCGCCCGCACCCAGTTTTTCGCGCGGGACACGATTGACGCTATCGCAATGAGGACAGACGATGTGCAGGCCGTCGCTCATGATACGGGCCTATTTCAGCAGTGGATCCAGCTGGCTGTCGGTATCGAGGGCATACAGGTCGTCGCAGCCGCCGATATGGCGGTCGTCGATGAAGATCTGCGGCACACTGTTGCCGCCGTTGGCGCGTCGCTCCATTTCCGGCCGCAGTTCGGGCTTCAGATCGACACGGTATTCGCTGTACTGCACCCCCTTGCGCTCCAGCAGATGGCGCGCGCGAACGCAGTAGGGGCAGCTGCCGGTGGAATAGATTTCGACTTTGGCCATGGCGTACCTTTACTTTTTCTTGCGCTTGCCGCCCTTGCTGATCGGCAGGCTGGCGCTTTCCCAGGCGAGTATGCCGCCGCGCAGGTTGTAGACCTTTTCAAATCCCTGCTTGCGCAGCTGGACGCAGGCGCGGGCCGAGCGATGGCCGCTGCGACAGCCGATGACGACGGCGCGCTCCTTGTAGGCAGCCAGCTCGCCCATGCGCTCGCCCAGCTTGCCCAGCGGGATGTGGATCGAGTCCTGCACATGACCGGCGCTGTACTCGCTGTCCTCGCGCACATCCACCAGCACGGCATCTTCGTGATTGATGAGCTGTACCGCATCCAGTGGCGGCACTTCCTGATAGCCGCGCAGGCGCGCGCCGAAGGTCGTGTAGACCAGCATGGCGAGGGTTACGAACAGGGCCAGGAACAGATCCCAGTGATTGAGGAAGAATTCGCCGAATTGCTGCATGGGTCAGTAGTGGGTTCGCCGGAGATAAGGTGGTGCCGGCGGCGCAGGGCGCCGCCGGCAGATGTGGGCACGCCTCAGGAGCAGGCGGCGCCGCCGCTGCTGGGTACACCCAGCTTCTTCAGGATGGTGTCCAGCGGGCAGAATTTGGTAAAACCGCTCTGGAACAGGTTCAGGCCGACAAAGGCGGTGAACCACAGCCAGTTGATATTGTGGAAAATGGGGCTCGCTTCCACACCCAGGCCCAGGCTGAGCAGGACAAAGAAACCGGCCACGATCCGGACGATACGCTCGACATTCATTTGATAGACCTCACTTGTGGGTTGTATTTGCCAGGATGCCGGGGCCGTCTGCGAACCCCTTGCCCGATGACGGCGCCCCTTAACCCATGGTGCAGAATACGTCGCGCATCATGCGGATGAGGGCCAGGGTGCGCCCGTCTTCCACCCGGTAGAAGACCCGGTTGGCATCCTTGCGCGCCGACAGGATACCCTTGTCGCGCAGGATGGCAAGATGCTGGGAGATGTTGCTCTGGGAGGTGCCGACCCGCTCGACGATATCCTGCACACTGACCTCCTGGTCGCCCAGGGTACAGAGGATCTTCAGCCGCAAGGGGTGGGACATGGCCTTGAGGGAACGGGAGGCGCGATCAATATCCTCGTCGCGGGTGATGAGACCATTGCTGTCCGATTCGATTGCTGACATCTCTCCCCCGACCGGCATCACACACATGTTGTGTTGCGTCATGATTTGGCTGTTTTTCTCCGCTGATGCTGCTGCCTTTACACAGCAAAACAATATACAATAAAGGCCCATTTGAGAAGAGCTTTATTCTAATACATTGATGCAGTTACTCGCCCTCACCTGCCGTGCAGCAAGCCTCCCGCGCGGGGATACGGGTGGCGTAGCGCCATCGGGCATTTGAAGTTAGACTCTGTCCAGATCGTATCTTCCACCATTCAGCCGACGCCCTGAACATGCCAGCGAACAGCAGACCCCGTCCGCTCCTCCTCATCGTGCTCGACGGTTGGGGCTATTCGGAAAATCCCGCCCATAATGCCGTACTCAGTGCCCGCACCCCGGTGTGGGATCGCCTTTGGAGTGAGTGCCCACACACATTTATACGCACCTCTGGCGCGGAGGTCGGCCTGCCTGCGGGGCAGATGGGCAATTCCGAGGTGGGGCATCTCAATCTGGGGGCCGGTCGCGTGGTGTACCAGGAGTTCACCCGTGTCAGCCGGGCCATCAAGACCGGCTCCTTCTTCAACAACCAGACCCTGACCGACGCCGTGGATCTGGCGGTAAACAACGGCAAGGCGGTGCATATCCTCGGCCTGCTTTCCCCCGGCGGGGTGCACAGCCACGAGGAACACATCCACGCCATGGTGGAGCTGGCCGTACGGCGCGGCGTGCAGCGCGTCTATGTCCACGGTTTTCTCGATGGCCGCGACACCCCGCCCAAGAGTGCGGTGGAGTCGCTGCGCCTGATGCAGCAGAAGATCGATGAACTGGGCGGCGGCCGTATCGCCTCCATCATCGGACGCTACTTTGCCATGGACCGCGACCACCGCTGGCCCCGCATCCAGGCCGCCTACGACCTGATCACCGGCTGTGCCGCCGAGTTCCAGGCACCGGATGCCGTCAGTGCGCTGGAGATGGCCTATGCGCGCGGCGAGACCGACGAATTCGTCAAGGGCACCTGGATCGTCCCCGCCGGCGAAAAGCCGGTGAGCTTCGACGACGGTGACGTGCTGATCTCCATGAACTACCGCTCCGACCGGGCACGCCAGATCACCCGTCCCTTCATCGAGCCGGATTTCGATGCCTTCGAGCGCCGCTGCAAGCCCAAGCTGGGCATGTTTGTCAGCCTGACCGAATACAGTGCGGATTTCGACATCCCGGTGGCCTTCCCGCCGGAGCGTCTGCGCAACGTGTTCGGCGAATACGTCTCCCGCCTCGGTCTGCACCAGCTGCGCATCGCCGAGACGGAGAAGTACGCCCATGTCACCTTTTTCTTCAACGGTGGGCGCGAGGAGCCGTTCGAGTTCGAGGATCGCATCCTGATCCCCTCGCCCCAGGTGGCCACCTACGACCAGAAGCCGGAAATGAGTGCGCCGCTGCTCACCGAGCGGCTGACCGAGGCCGTTGCCAGCGGCAAATACGACGTCATCATCTGCAACTATGCCAACCCCGACATGGTGGGCCACACCGGCAACTTCGCGGCCACGGTCAAGGCCATCGAGGCGCTGGATACCTGCCTCGGCCGGCTGGTCGAGACGGTGGAGCAGGTCGGTGGCGAGATGCTGATCACCGCCGATCACGGCAACGCCGAGCAGATGGTGGGCGAGGATACCGGCCAGCCTCATACCGCCCACACCTCCAACCCGGTACCGCTGGTGTATTTCGGCCCGCGCCGGATCGCGCTGGCACCGGGCATCCTGTCGGATATCGCGCCCACCATGCTGGGGCTGATGGAGCTGGACGTCCCGCGTGAGATGACCGGACACAACCTCGTCACTGCCGCTGCCGCGGAGGAAGGGGAGTAGCGCCGCGGTGATCCGGCGCAAGGGAACGGCCGCAGGTATTGCCGCCCTGTGCCTGCTGCTGCCGGGGCTGGTCATGGCTGCCGGCACCATCAAGCGCGATACCTCCACCGAGCGCAGCGCCACCCGTCAGGCCAGGGAGGCGGAGCTGCTGCAACTGCGCGAGCGCATCAGCGCCCTGCGCGGCGAACTCAACAAGGTTCGCACCCGCTATGACGGCCTGCGCGAGGAGTTGCGCAGCGTGGAACAGGCCGTCAGCCGCATCAGCCGGGCGCTGGGTGAACTCGATGATCGCCTCGCCCAGCAGGCGCGGCGGCTCGGTGCGCTGCAGAAACGCCGCACTGAGCTGGAGGGCTCCATCGCCCAGCAACGACGCTACCTGGAACAGCAGATTCGCGCTGCCTACGCCATGGGGCGGCAGGAATACCTCAAGATCCTGCTCAATCAGGAAGACCCGGCCACCCTCGGCCGCGCCCTCACCTATTACGACTACCTGAACCGTGCCCGCTCCGAGCGCATCACCGACCTGCTGGGAACCGTGCAGCAGCTGGAAGGGGTGCGGCGCGAGATTGAGACCGAGACGGCGCGGCTGGGGCAGTTGCGTGAGCAGCAGCGGCAGCAAAAGGTGGAGCTGGAAAAAACCCAGGCCAGCCGCGGCGAACTGCTGGCGCAGCTGGAGCAGGAACTGAACAGCAAGGATCGGCGTCTCAAAGGTCTGCTGGCGGATGAAAAGGAGCTGGAATCGCTGATTCTGGCCCTGGCCCAGGCACTGGAGGACATCCCGGCCGAACCGGGCAATCATCGCCCCTTCGCCCAGATGCGTGGCAAGCTGTCCTGGCCGGTACGCGGTCGCCTGCTGGAGCGCTTCGGCAATACCCGTCTGGGCAGCCTGCGCTGGCAGGGCGTCATCATCGGCGCCAAAGAGGGCTTGCCGGTGCGCGCGGTGTCCCACGGCCGCATCGCCTTCGCCGACTGGCTGCGCGGTTACGGCTACCTGCTGATCATCGATCACGGCGATGGCTTCATGAGCCTGTACGGCCACAACCAGACCCTGCACAAGGATGTGGGTGACTGGGTGTCTGCGGGCGACACCATTGCCAGCATCGGCTCCAGCGGCGGCAATGACCGTAGCGGCCTGTATTTCGAGATCCGCCGCAACGGCAAGCCGCTGAATCCCGCCCAATGGTGTCGCGGGTGAGAAATACGGGATGATATGCAGTAATATCGACCGCAATGTGCATACAGGGGGCGCGTTCCCCCGGCCATCCAAACAGGGGCAACCCGGAGTCACCGAATGAAACAAGCCACCCGTTCCCTGCTGGTCCTCACTACCGGCCTCATCCTGGGCGTCTCGCTGACACTTGGCGGCAGCGTGCTGGCAGATCGCAGCAACAACCAGGCGGCGCCGCTGCCGCTGGATGAGTTGCGCAACTTCTCCGAGGTGTTCGGCAAGATCAAGGCCGATTACGTGGAAACGGCGGACGACAAGACCCTGCTGGAGGGCGCCATACGCGGCATGCTGTCCGGACTCGATCCCCACTCCGCCTACCTCAATCAGGAAGAGTTCAAGGAACTGCAGGTCGGCACCAGCGGCGAGTTCGGCGGCCTCGGCATCGAGGTCGGTCTGGAGGACGGCTTCGTCAAGGTCATTTCCCCCATCGACGACACCCCGGCCCAGGCCGCCGGCGTCAAGGCCGGTGATCTGATCATCCGTCTCGACGACACCCCGGTGAAGGGCATGAGCCTGAATGACGCGGTAAAGATGATGCGCGGCAAGCCCGGCACCAGGATTACCCTCACCATCATGCGCGAGGGCGTGCAAAAGCCGCTCAAGCTCACCATTACCCGTGACGTGATTAAGGTGAAGAGCGTCAAGTTCCGCGCCCTGGAGAAGGGCTATGGCTATCTGCGCATCACCAGTTTCCAGAACCAGACCGGCGAACAGGTGCTGAAGGCGGTCTCTGATCTGAAGAAGGAGCATGGCGGCGAACTGAAGGGCCTGGTGCTCGATCTGCGCAACAACCCGGGCGGCGTGCTCGGCGCCGCGGTATCGGTGTCCGATGCCTTCCTCGAGAGCGGGATGATCGTCTACACCGAGGGACGCGCCAAGGATGCCGAACTGCGTTACACCGCCACACCCAGCGATGCGCTGAAGGGTGCGCCGATGGTGGTACTGGTCAATGGCGGCTCCGCCTCGGCGTCTGAAATCGTCGCCGGCGCGCTGCAGGATCACAAGCGTGCCGTCATCATGGGCAGCCGCACCTTCGGCAAGGGTTCGGTACAGACCATCTTCCCCATGAGCAACAACAGCGCCATCAAGCTCACCACCGCGCGCTACTACACGCCGGGCGGCCGCTCCATCCAGGCCGACGGCATCGAGCCGGACATCACCCTCAAGGCGGTGAAACTGGTGGATGCCGACGACGCCGATCGGGAGATGCTGAAGGAGGCCGATCTGTCCGGCCACCTGTCCAACGGCAACAGCAAGAAGCCCAAGGGTACAAAGGACGAAACAAAGGCGGACGACATCGTGAGCAAGGATTACGCCCTGCACGAGGCGCTCAACCTGCTCAAGGGTCTCAACATCCTGCAATCGCGCAATCAGTAATGGATTCAGGCTCCGCGAATGACCGCGAAGGCACGCCCATGATTGCGCAGGAGGATGCCGGTTCACCCGGCCGGTGGCACCGCCCATCCACCCCATGCCCGACGTCACTATTCGCGTTTATTTGCGTGCATTTGCGGACTGATTCTTTCCTGTGGCGGTGTTTGTGAGGCCCCTGCGCTGGTTGTTGCTGTTGTTGGCCGGCGCCGCCTTTTCGGCCCAGGCACAGCCGCTGATCAGCATCATCATCGACGACATCGGTGACCGTTACGATTACGGCCGTCGCGCACTGGAACTCCCCGGCGCCCTGACCTATTCCATCCTGCCGCACACCCCCTACGCCATCCACTTCGCCCGGCAGGCTCACCGGCAGGGCCGCGAGGTGATGCTGCACCTGCCCATGCAGGCGGAAACCGGCAATCGCCTTGGCCCCGGCGGCGTCACCCTGGACATGAGCGAACAGGAGTTCCGTCGCACCGTGCGTGAAAATCTTGCCGCCGTGCCCCACGCACGCGGCATCAATAATCACATGGGCAGCCTGCTCACACGCCACCCCGGCCACATGGACTGGCTGATGAGCGAAATGAACGCGCAGGGCGGGCTGTTCTTTGTCGACAGCGTTACCACCGTGCGCACGGTGGCGGCACATGTGGCACATGAACATGGCCTGCCCACCTTGCGGCGCGACATCTTCCTCGACAGCGATCCCGAACCGGACAGTATCCGCCGCCAGGTTGCCCGCCTGCTTGCCGTGGCCTACCAGCACGGCAGCGCCCTGGCCATAGGCCATCCCTACCCCGGCACCTTGCAGGTGCTGGCCGAGGTACTGCCGCAGCTCGACCATCTCGGCGTGCGCCTGGTACCGGTATCACAACTGATTTCCGCACGACAGGAGAGGAGTCCCCAACTATGGCGCGCGTCCTTGTCCCCCTCGCCCCCGGCTGTGAAGAGCTTGAAGCCGTAACCATCATCGACCTGTTGCGCCGCGCCGGCATCGAGGTGGTCAGTGCCGGTCTCGATGCCGGCCCGATCAAAGCCTCGCGCGGTGTGGTGCTGTTGCCCGATACCACGCTCGATGACGCACTCGGACACGACTACGACATGGTGGTGCTGCCCGGCGGCGGCCCCGGTGCCGAGCGGTTGGACAAGGATGCGCGCATCGAGGCACTGCTGAAGAAGATGGCCCAGGCCGGCAAATACACCGCCGCCATCTGCGCCGCGCCCAAGGTATTTGGTCGCATCGGCCTGCTCACCGGGAAACGCGCCACCTCCTATCCGGGCTTCGTCGATAAAATGCAGCTGCCCGGGGTAAGCTACCTCACCGACGCCGTGGTGCAGGACGGCAAGGTAATCACCTCGCGCGGCCCCGGCACAGCGATGGACTTCGCCCTGCACCTCATCGACGTGCTGGAAGGACGTGCCAGACGTGACGAGGTGGAAGCGGGACTGGTGCGACCGTAGCGGCAAGAGATATCACCGCTGAGGCCGCAGAGAAAGGAACATGCTTCGGTATGTAACGGCGGTTTTGTTTACCATTCATGGCATGGATCGCGTGCCCCGGAAATGTCTGCTCGGCGCCCTCTGCGTCTCGGCGGTGATAGCTTTATTGGCGTAATGTCGAAGGAGGACAGGATGAAAAAAATGTTGCGTACCTTGAGTTTCGTTCCGACCCTGCTGCTTGCGGCACCGGCCCTGGCCGATCAGGCGCTGGCCATGCAGAACGGCTGCATGGGCTGCCACAAACCTGAGGGCCAGCTGGTCGGACCCGACTTCAAGCAGATCGCCGCGCGCTATCGCGACAATCCCGGCGCGGTGGAGCTGCTGACCGCCAAGGTGAAGGCCGGCAGCCAGCCGGGCGAACCGCTCAACTGGGGTCAGGTCATGATGCCGGCGAGTCCCGGCAACCCGGACGACATCCGCACCGTCATCCGCTGGATGCTGACGCATTGACCTTAAACCTGACGTTTCATCGCGGCGACGCAGAGGGCTGCGTCCCGGCGGTGAGCTTTTTGGATTCATGCAAGAAACGCAGTTACTCTCGCAAAGACGCCAAGCGCGCCAAGAAAAACAAGCTGCTGCACCCAGCAACGAACCCGCCTTTAGAATAATGCCTCGGCTGTTTTCTTTGCGTCTTGGCGAGAGTTCAACACATGTTTTTAGGTTCAGGCGCGAGCCAGGCTACTCATAAGGCTCCACTTTCAGCGCCTCGATGGTGTAGCCGGCCTGCGCCATCGGCGTGCTTTGTGCCAGCGCGCGCAGTTTGCCCGTCACCCACACCGTATCGAACAGTCCCCGTACCTCTCCACCGCCGGGTATCGTGACGTACACAGTCTGGTTGGCCGGCGGCGACGGCACATGGACACAGGCGCCGTAATACGGCACCAGGATGAAGGACTCCACCTTGCGCCCGTCGCCCTCCAGCGGCACGACGAAACCGGGCAGCTTCACCAGCAGGCCGTCCAGCGCCTTGATCACCGGTGCGCGATCCCATTCCTGGCGTATGCGCGCCATGGCTGCTGCCACGCGCGGATCCTCGTCATCCATCTCCTCCAGCCCCAGCCCCTCAAAGGCCGTATCCGGCTGCCAGTCCTCCGGCACCATCTCGTACCACTCCAGTTTGAGTGCCTGGCTGAGGTCCACGCCACTCGGCGTCACCACCGGCGGCGCCGGCTCGTCGCTGCATGCGACGAGCAACAGCGTCATGCACAGCAGCGCGAACAAGGAAAGTTGTTTCATATTCAAACCCGTACCGTGAGGCCGTCGGCCAGTGAATACCGATAGGCGCGGTAAGCTGGAATGGCGCCCACCAGCGCACCGGCGCCGACAATGATGGCGAGCAATGCCCACTCGCGCAGCGCGAGTGGGCCGATGGCCAGATACAGTCCCCACTGCGCCTCGATGAGCGGGCGGCCCAGCCACAACGCCGCATACAACAGCAATACACCGAGGACGACACCCGCGCCAGCCAGCAGCAATGCCTCGCTCACCAGCAGGATGAACACCTGCAGCGGCCGCGCACCGACGGCGCGCAGGATGGCCATTTCACGCCGCCGTTCGTTGAGACCGGAAAGGATCGCGCTGAGCATGCCCAGCAGACCGACGCCCACCACACAGGCAGAGATGGCAAGCAGCGCACGCTCCGCCACACCCATCAGATCCCACAGCTCCTGCAAGGCCACGCCGGGAATCACCGCACTGAGCGGTTCGCGTGCGTAGTCATTGATCTCGCGTTGCAGGCGGAACACCGCCAGACGTGATTCGAGACCGAGCAGCACGGCACTGAGGGTCTGCGGCGTCAGATCCATGGCACGTACCGCGTCGGCCGTCGGCGCCTGCCGCGGCGCCGCACCGCCCTCCCAGCCCACGTGTATGGCCTCGATCCCGGCCAGGCTCACATGCACGGCGCGATCCACCGGCGTGCCGGTCTTGCGCAGGATGCCCACGACACGAAACGGCAAGGTGTCATGTTGCACAAAGCTTACGCTGCCGGCGCCGTGACTGATGACGATGGACTGATCCAGCGCATAGCCCAGTTGCCGCGCCACGTCGGCACCGAGCACGGCATCGAACAGATCATCGAACGGCCGGCCAGCGGCAAACTCCAGTACACGGCCGCGGCCATAGCGATAATGACGGAAATAATCCGTCGTGGTGCCGAGCACGCGATAGCCGCGGTGCGCATCACCCAGCACCAGCGGCACGCTCCAGGCCACCGCCGGATGACGCGCGATATCGCGATAGCTGTCCCAGCGCAGGGTGTTGGTCGGATTGCCGATGCGGAATACCGAATACAGCAGCAGCTGTACCTGCCCGCTGCGCGCACCCACCAGCAGATCGGTGCCGGAAATGGTATGGGCAAAACTGGCGCGCGCCTCCACGCGCAGGCGCTCCACGCCGAGCAGCAGCGCCGTGCTGAGGGCGATGGCGAACAGGGTGAGTAACGCGGTGTAGCGCCGGCTGAGCAGACTGCGCAGGGTGAGACCGAGGATCGCCATGAGCTACGCCATCCCCGCGCGATTGATTTCCGACAGGCACAGCGCGCGATGAAACAGCGGCTCCAGCACACGGTCATGACTGACGAATACCAGCGTGCTGCCAAGCGATGCGCACTCGCTCAGCAACAATTCGATAAAGGCCGCGCGATGATCGGCATCCAGCGCCGAGGTGGGTTCGTCGGCGATGATCAGTTCCGGCCCGCCCAGCAGCGCCCGTGCCGCCGCCACGCGCTGTTGCTGGCCCACGCTCAACTCCGTCACCGCCCGCTGAGGCAGGTCGCCGCCGAGGCCGAGGTGATCGAGCAGGCGCATCGCCTCCGCTTGCGGCTCGCTGCGCGCAGCCACCCGTTGCGCCCGCGCCCTGGAAAAGCGGCACGGCAGCAACACGTTGTCCAGCACCGACAGATAGGGGATGAGGTTGAACATCTGGAAGATGTAGCCGATGTGATCGGCACGGAAGGCATCGCGCTGCGCGCCGCCCAGCGCGTGCAGCGGCTGGCCGAGCACTTCCACGCTGCCGTGCTGCGGCACGCTTACGCCGCTGAGCAAGGCCAGCAGGGTGCTCTTGCCCGAGCCGGACGGCCCGCGCAGAAACAGCCGCTCGCCGCGCGCTACGGTAAGCTGCGGCACGTCCAGCACCAGCGGCCCTTGCGGCCGCCAGCGGAACTGCACGTCGGTCAACTCTATCGCGGCAGCAGCCATGACTTTATGACGGTTCCGGAATCGCAAGTGTGCATAGGGCGCGCCGCGGGACGGCGGGCACGGCCCGCCCTATGGCATTGTGATTTTGCGCTGAATAACATTTCGGGCATCTGCATTAGCGCAACGTCAGCGTTGCCGTTGCAGGCGTCAATTCGCCCGCCCGCGCGCCGGCTGGCAGCACCGCCTGCCAGCGCAGTTTGCCCAGCGTCCTGTAGTGCGCGAACAGTTTCACCTCGATGCGATCCAGCGCCTGCGGCTGACGGCAGGTATAGCGGTAGACGGCGTGATACTCGGCATGTTCATGGGCATCGTGGCCACCGCTGCCGTGACCATGATCGTGGTCGTGATCATGGTTGTGGCCGATGGCCTCCATCTGCTCGCCGTCCACCTGCGCAGCCGTCAGCTTGCAGCCGGCCGCCGCCGGCAGGGCGAATTGCCGCTCGGCCCTGGCCAGTTCCGCCGCCACGCGCCGCACCGCCATGCGCTCCTTCACCGTCACCGGCATGTGCTCGAAGCCGACGATGTCGCCCGCCGGCGCCAGCAGTTCCAGCATCAGCTCGTTGCCGTCCAGCACGATGTTGAACTGGCCGGCACCGTGCTCGTGCGGGCCGAGAGAAAGTCGTTGAGATTCCGCCGCCAACGGTGCAGCAGCACCCAGCGCCAGCAGCAGAACAAATCGGTGAAGTCGCCCCATCATGGAAATCCCCCTGATCGTAGGAGCCCACTCCGTGGGCGAATGCAGCGCCAAATTTTGCACCTGTTCGCCGCGAGGACCCGGCCCCTGCATGAAACAAACATCCGCTATGAACGCACCAGCCCGGCTTCGGCCAAACACGCCGCAATGGCATCCGCTGCCAGCCCCTCGCAGGCCTCGCGGTTGAAGGTGACGATGGCCCCGGCCATCTCCGACCAGGTGAAACCGGAACTCCATGGCGGCGGCGCCAGCGTGCCCTGCGGTCGGCGCGGAAACAGCCAGGCGCGGCCGGGACGGTAGAGCAGGCTGTAGGGTATCGCGGCGCGGTGCAGATCGGCGATGGCCTGCCAGGCCGCATCCCCATCATCGAATGCGGCACACGGCGCCGGATAGGCATCCTCCCCGCCGTTGTGCTGCCAGTGCGCAGCCTCCACCGGCATCGCCGCGCTGCCGACGTAAAGCTGGAAATGCAGGTGATTGACCGAGGCGAAGGCACCGTAGCTGTTGTAGCCGATGCCGGCGCCGGGCAGTGTGGCGCCCAGTTGCGCCGCCACCGCCCAGGCATAATCGTGGTACTGCCGTTGCAGATACTGCGGCAGACACTGCTCCCGCTCCGGTACCAGCAGGGTATGCAGTTCGGCAAAGGGATACTTGTTGTAATACAGGTCGACGCTGCGCCCACCCAGCGCGCCGCGCCAGAACACCTCCTGCTGCATGAACGGCTTGTTGAAGTGGAACGCACGCGCCTCGAACGGCGCGCTGATCCCCTGCGGCGGCTGCTGACTGATGCGTTTGGGACGAAACGAACGCAGATGATTGAACTGCAGCTGCCACGGCCCCTCGCGGCGCAGCTCGGTCGGCTGCAAGGCGTCGAAGCCGATGGCGGCGATCTTGAGGAACACCAGCAGATCCTCGTCCACCTCGCTCAGCGGCAGACCGGCCGCCAGCGCCTGACGGAAACGCGCCAGCAAGGCCTCATACTGCGCCCGCAGCTCCGGCCCCAGCGCCGCCAGCACCGGCGCGTCGAAGGTGGCATTGGCCGCCACCAGGATGAAGGCACCCAGCGACTGCTGCGCCAGCAAGGGTCGCAGCCCGGCAATAAAGGTGGTACGCAACTGCTCGGCAGAGTGGAAGGGCGCGGAGTTCATGGCGCGGGATCATAACCCATCGTCCACCGCCCGCCCCCGTGATAATGGGGCCGGGCGGAGAGACGCCGCAGGGCCGCTATCCAAACCCGGGCGGTTGCCGTATAAAACACCGGACGGGTCGCCCTGCACCGAACCGCCGCATTGCCACAGCAAAGAGGGATGACATGGACACCATCATCACCGCCCTGTACTGGATCGCCACCACCCTGATCCTCCTGGCCCTCGCCACCGGCATCGGCCTGCTCGCTGCCCCGGCGCAGCTGCGTGCGCTCATCCGTCCCCTGGATCGCTGGCACTCCCTGCGCCCGGCGCTTGGTGCACTGGACAAACCCCGCTACACCGAACGGGGCATCTATCGCCACCACCGCCTCGCCGGCGCCCTCATCGTCGCCGGCGCCGGCTACACCCTGCTGCGCCTCACCGGCATCGATCACCAGGCCACCCTGGCCCTGCTGCCCGACAACTGGGACAGCGGCCTGCGTACCCTGCTGGCGGCCAACACCTACTGGCTCCTCCTGCTCTCCAACCTCGCCGCCCTCGGCGTCGGCCTCGCCGTCTACTTCCGCCCCAGCCTGCTCAAGCACCTGGAGACCCGCTCCAACCGCTGGCTCTCCAGCCGCCAGGCCATGAAACCCCTCGACACCTGGCACAGCGAAGCGAACACCGCGCTGTGGCACCACCCGCGCCTCACCGGCAGCTTCCTGCTGCTCGGCAGCCTGTATGTCTGGGGTGTCCTGCTCGCCTACCGCCACGGCATCCTCTGACCAGGTATTGGGCAGACCAAACGATAAGGCCGAATTTGTGGAGCCCGGCCACTTCAGGATTTGGTGGGCGCCAGATTCATCGGGCGATAGCGGCGCCGAGCCTTGGCGCCGGCTCGCCGAGGGGACGACCCGGCGCCTACGGGAAATCCTCACGACAGCCTCAAATATCAACTTTCCATTGAAAGCCTTACGAACGTATGTTAAGAATCAACGCGAATATCACGGAAAACATCTGCCGCCCCACGGAAGACCCTCGCAGGCTGCGGCCTGACGCAGGCGGCATAACCCCAGAGGCCGCGGCCTCGATATCAAGCAGGAGCTAAAACATGAACAAGCAACAGGCAGGTTTCACCCTGATCGAACTGGTCATGGTGATCGTGATTCTGGGTATTTTGGCGGCGACGGCGTTGCCGAAATTTGTAAACCTCAAAGCTGAGGCACAGGTAGCTGCGCTCGAAGGAGTGGCCGGCTCCATTTCCTCTGCAGGCGCCATCAACTATGCCGCTTATTCGGCCAACTCATCCAAAGGCACCAACCTCACCACTGCCACCGCCTGTAGCTCAGCCGTTGCCTCTATTATGCAAGAGGGAGCTATGCCCAGCGGCTACACCATCGCTGGTAATGTGCCAAATTGCACAGTGACGCAAACCGATGGCGGCGCAACCAAGTCCTCTTACATTCCAGCAACAAGCTAAAATACTAGCTACCCTTCAGGAAGGCCCCGGTACATACGGGGCCTTCTTTCATATATGAGCCTTTTCCCGAAAAAAATATCGTACCCTGAGCTGACAACGACCATACTGGTCATTGCTGCGTTGTTTTTTTCAATGTTCTTTAATGGAGAAGATCATCGATTCTTCTCCATTTCCACAGTGCTTCTCTTGCTCACCCTCAGCATTACTTCTTTGCGTAGTCCAAGCGGAATTCCCAACCTACCTGCCACACCATTTTTTCTGGCAGCATCTGCCTATTGGTTATGGCTTGCTCTAACCCAGCTTTGGAGCATAGCGCCATCACTTTCTTGGGTGGCCTCTTGGTGGCATGCCGGAATAATCCTAGCTTTTGTTGTGGCCATACAGCCCAACACTGTTAGCTGGTCGGTTTTGCGTCCTGCTCTTCAACTAGGCGGGCTTATCTTGGTTGTTGCAATTGGCATACAAGCTCATTCTGATACCGGCTCGCCGCACGGGACCTTTTTCAACAAAAACAACACCGCTGCATTCATCACTCTCTTGCTGCTACCAACACTCGCCGAATTTTTCTCAAATACCGAGCAACGCTATCGCTCTTTAAATCTCTACTTTTTTGTATTGATGATGGCAAATGCCTATGCCCTTGGCCTTGTTGGCAGTCGCGGAGCCCTTCTTGGTTTCATCGCAGGAGTTGCCTTCATTACCGCACACGCGTACCGACTTCGCATTTTGACATGGGGCCATTCGGTAATGGCCATACTGGCCTATTTCATCGGTTTCATGGTTGTCAATCTTGAATTGTCCGGTGGACTAGTCAGCAGAATAGCAACGCTGGCCTCTCCTGCCATGGCGGGGCACGAACGGATGTTGATATGGCAAAGCGCGCTGAGAATGCTTTCAGATGGCCCTTGGTATGGAATCGGTGCCGGAACACTTCATTTACCATACCGACAGTATCGTGCGCCCGAAGAGACTAGCTATGGTGCGTATGTACACAATGATTACCTGCAGATCGCCATTGAATATGGCTTGCCGGGGCTGATACTCCTGATACTCTTGGTTACAGGGATTTTTTTGCTGTGGCGAAAATACTGCGTGACAACCAGCGCCACAATGCGTGGGGCCGGAATGATTGGGGCTATCGTCGCCATCGCTGTCCACTCCGGATTTACCTTTAATTTTTTCATCTTACCAATATTATTTGTAAGCGGCTTCTACTTGGCATGGCTACATAATGCGGCGTACACAGACACGCTGCCACTACTCCGCCGTATATTGGGAATTCGCCCCATGGCTGCGCGCGTCATGACCTCTTCAGTTATCGCTATTGCCATGATTAGCCTGCTCGCATTGGGGGCCGCTGAGCACCTGAAGGAGAAAGCTGTTGACGCAGCTCAAGTCGGCGATCTTGGGCGAACCGAGAAACTGCTGATGGATGCAGAAAGACTGGCTCCCTATTGGGAAGAGATCAAGGCCTATAAGGCTTGGTTTTATATCGAAGCAATGAAACACCCTGGGATTCCGGCTGAGCGAAAAGAGCGGTTATTTCTTCTCGCCAAGGAAAACATTTCCGCTGCAACAGCCTTGAGTCCGATGGCCGCAGAGAATTATTTTCTTTCAGGCAGGCTTTATGATATCCGTGGCAACGATATATCTGACAATATGCGCTCGGCAAGCGCTTATGAAATGGCCGTCAAACTTCACCCTTCTAATCACCTATATCGCTTGGTCACCGTCAGAATGATGAAGAAACTTGATCGATGGGAGGATGCTAATATCCTCTTGCGCGAGGGCCAGAAATACACATTCCATGAATCAGATATAACTCGAGCATATTATCGTGATTATACGAATGACATTTTAGATCGATTCAATCATGAGGGGGCATTACGTTAGCAATGCCTTTATATAGGATGATAGCTAATCGAACTAATGTCGCAGGCTTCACCTTGACCGAGTTAGTGATCGTCATCGTCATCCTCGGCGTGCTTTCGGTCACGGCGCTGCCCATGTGGTTCAACCGCACCGACTTCGAGCAGCGCGGCTTCTTCGACGAACTGATCCAGGCCACGCGCTATGCGCAGAAACTGGCCGTGGCATCCAACTGTGATGTACGCATCAACATCGCTGCCGGCGGCTTCGGGCTGGAACAGCCCACCACCCAGTGCAATACCGCCAACTGGCAGGCGGTTGCCCTGCCCGGCAGCCCACCACCCTACAGCGCACCGTCCGGCGTAACGGTGACGGCCGGTACCGGCACCATTACCTTCTTTGCCTCCGGCCTGGCCTCGGCAAGCCCGCTGGTTACCGTAACCGGCACCAGCGATCTCAGTTTCAACATCTATGCCGCGACCGGCTATGTGGAGCGGCAATGAGACCTGAGCAGCGCGGCGCCACCCTCATCGAACTGGTCATCAGCATGGTGATCATCGGCATTGCCGTAGTGGGCGTCCTCAAGGTGATGGAGGTCACCACACGCCACAGCGCCGATCCGATGATCCAGCATCAGGCGGTGGCCATTGCAGAAGCGTATCTCGAAGAGATACTGACCAAGGAATTCGACGATCCTGAAGCTGAAACGGGCACCTGCGAGGAAGGCTTGCCAAGCGCGGCACGAGGCGTTTATGACGACGTCAATGACTACGGCTGCATAAGCGGAGCGAACGCCGATGTCGGCGCACGTGATCAATTCGGCACCCCTATATCCGGTCTTGGAGCGTATACCGTAGAGGTAACGGTTACCGCTACCCCTCTGGATACCATTGCCTCTAAACGTATAGAAGTACGGGTCACCCACAGCAACCTTGTCGACATCACACTCACCGGTTATCGCACCAACTATTGACCGCCATGCACACCACACCACACTTTCTCCGTGGCTTCACTCTTGTCGAGCTGATCATGGTGATCGTGATCACCGGCATCATCGCCGCCGTGGTCGGCGTGTTCATCCGCAGCCCGGTGGAAGGCTATATGGACCTGTCGCGCCGCGCCGAACTGGTGGACGCCGCCGAGTCGGCCCTGCGCCTGATGGCGCGCGATATCCGTCGTGCCCTGCCCAACAGCATACGCTGCACGCCCGACTGCGACTCCGGCACGGCCACCGCCATCGAGATGATCAACACCGTGCAGGGCGCGCGCTACCGCTCCGCCCCGCCCGGTACGCCGGCCAAGGTACTGAGCTTTACCACGGCCGATGCCAGCTTCAATGTCCTGGGCCAGTTTCTGCCAACCGGCACCTTCGCCGGCAACCATCTGGTCATCTACAATCTGGGCGCAACCGGCGCCGATGCCTACAATTTCGATCCCGTGATCACGCCGGCAGGCAGTATCACCATCACCGATGACATCACGCCGCCCAACACCGACGAACAGACCATTACCCTGGCTGCAGGACACCGGTTTGCCTTCCAGTCGCCGCGGCAGCGGATCTTTCTGGTGGACACTGCCATCGGCTATGCCTGCAACTATGGGACAGGCAGTCTGCTGCGCGACACACATGCCATTGGCGCCGCCATGGGCGGTGGCGATCCGGTCACGCGTCACATCAGCAACTGCAGCTTCACCTACAGCGCCGGAACGGCCACGCGTTCCGGTCTGGTTACCCTGGCGCTTACCCTGACCGACAGCGGCGAATCGGTACGCCTGCTGCACCAGGTGCATGTGGACAACGCGCCATGACCATACTCTCCGTGACAAGTGACCACAGCACACAGCGCGGCTTCTCGCTGGTAAGCGCGCTTTTCCTGCTGGTGGTGCTTGCCGCGCTGGGCGCCTATATGGTCAGCATCAGCGGCACGCAACACTACATCAGTCTGCACGCATTGCAGGGAGCCAAGGCCTACCATGCGGCGCGCAGCGGAACGGAGTGGGGGATAGCCGAGGCCATCACCAACGGCAACTGTGCGGCGGGCACCACGCTCAGCGGCGGCAACCTCGATGGCTTCCGGGTCACCGTCGACTGCACCGCCACCGGCCACCAGGAGGCCGGGGCCAATTACAACGTCTATGAAATCACGGCCTTTGCTGAAACCGTCAGCCCCGCCTACGGCCAGGCCGGCTACGCCGCCCGCCGCATCACCGTCACCGTGACCAATGCACCCTAGTCGATGAATGATGTTGCAGACCTCATTCAGCGTTACTGCAAGCATGGCGACCAGGCCGCCTTCCGCCGCTTCTACCAGCACGAGGCGCCGCGGCTGTGGAAGTTCTTCCTCGCCCGCGGTTGTGACGCGGACACCGCCTATGACCTGCTGAGCGAGACCTTTCTGCGCTTCATCCAGACCGTCTGCAAAAATCCCGCCGCACCGCTGCCGCTGCTGTACCGCATCGCCCTCAACCTGCGCATCGACCTGCACCGGCGCTCGCAACACTGGCCGGTCAACCTCGAACCGGAACAGCTGGCGGCCATCCCGGCGCCCGACGACGACCCCTACGCCGGAGAGGCTGTTCGCAAGGCCATGAACACCCTGCACGGCGATGAACAGAATCTGCTGCTCATGCGTTACTGGATAGGATTGACCCACGCCGAGATCGCCCAGGCCATCGGCCTGCCGGAAGGCACCGTGCGGCGTCAGGCGGCGGCGGCGCTGCACAAGCTGCGGGGCCTGCTGGAGGCGTAACGGCCGAGCCTATGATGTTGGTTCCATAGAGCGATAGCGGTATCGGGCGATACCTCGAACAGAAACGGGGAAGCGCTACGAGGTGTCGCCCCGGTTTGATGCAGCCCGCAGTCCGGGCGCCTCATGTCAGCCGGGTGGCAAACTCCCCTGGAGTCATGATTGGATAGTGGTCTTTCAACGCAAGCATATCTGCATCCCCGGTCACCAGACATTCTGCGCCTGAGGCAACCAAACTGGCCAGAATCGGTGTGTCGTCGGGATCGGCAGGCACAGCAATTCCATGTTCGGCTGGAAGCTCCACCATGGAAGACCGCAGATAGATCTGCTTGAGAAAACGCTCAATCGTTTCGCGATCCCAACATAAGACACGCGCAATTTTCGGATAGCTCAACACGCGGGCGATCTCGGCCAGTTGTTCCCGCGTCATTACGAGATCGAACTCGGCCCGGCGCCAGGCGGCGACAATGCGTCCCGGCGTGCCGCCCGGATACATCAACCCCGACAGCAGGACGTTGGTGTCCAAGACCACCTTCATCGCGAAGCCTTGCTCCGGGCGACCCTTACGGCTTCATCAATTAGCGCGACGCCCTCGGCTTCCGGCAAGTCCGCAAATGCGGCGCTGATTTTGTCGGCCATGGCTGCGAACTCCTCGTCCATCTTGCGGATACGCTCGAACAGATTCATATCGATGAGGGCCGCCACCGGCTTGCCGGCCTTGGTAATCACGATGCGATCGTGGCGGTATTGGACCTCGTTAATCAGTTCGCCCAGGTTCTGGCGCACTGTCATGGCGGGGGCTTCGCGCTGCATAGTAACCACCTCAATTCATATGACTGATATGAGTAATATGGTAGCAGCGCCTTTGGCGACTCGCCATACCGCGCCGGCACCATTGAGTTGAAACTGGCTTTGACGTGGTATCACGCCCGCATAGCCGTATCGTTTGTTAGGCCTAAAATATGTCTGGCCGTCGTCATTTCCCCAGGGGGAATACCGCATGAGCACACAACTTGAAGCATTGCTCGAGCAGGCGCGGGCGTTGAGCCCGGAAGAGCGTGTCATGGCACTTGATGCCATCCAGGAATTGATTTCTCCTCCCGATGCCCATTGGGAATCCGCCTGGGCCACGGAAGTCGAAGATCGTATCGTTGCATATGAACGCAGCGAACTTGCTGCCGACAGCTTTGACGTTGTGATGGGACAGCTCCGAAAGGAATTCCTCAGTAAATGAAGTTCCGGCTGCTCTCCTTGATCTACGCCGTTCTTGGGGACGAAATCTTGATTGTCGCGCTGGCCCATCACAGCCGCCGACCGGGCTATTGGAAAGATCGCCATGCAGACCGAAGATTATCTGCGCGCAAACACGAAGGTGGATGAAAACTACCGCCTCATCCAGGAGATCGACGCCAACCGCTGCTTTCTGTTGGCGGCCTATCGTTCCAACCCTCACTTGCTGGCAACAGCAGACGCCCGGATGCGGGTGCTGCTTGGATTGCCCATCTCAGACACAGCTTCATGGCCACAGGGTGAACCCAGGTCCGCCGATGGCGAACCCCGGTGAACGGTGCGGCACTCCGCTCTCCGACGTGAACAAATGGTGCCGCTCATGCGTTATAGGAACAGACGCACAGCCCGACCTCTGAGGCATAGGGCGCCCCAAGGGTGCCAACCCGTAAGCGGATTATGAAAACCGATCGACTGGAACAGGCCATACACGACGCCGTGGCGACAACCGCCGCGCCGGAAGACGCGCGCCTGGCCATCATCCTGGCGCGGCTGGAGCAGGTGCCGGTAGCGCGGCCGGCACCGCGCCGAAGTGCCTGGCCGTGGCTGCTGCTGGCGGCGGCCGGGGCCGCGGCAGCGGGGGGTGGTTACTGGTACGCCCACCGTTCCGGCGCGCCGATCACCCCACAACCACCACAACCGGCCATTGAAAAGCATCTGCCGCTGGACGACCGGCCCATGGCGCCGACCGTGCCGACTACGCCCACCGAGAATGCCCACACCGCCAGCCAGACCGACGATGGCAAGGCCACCGTCATTTACCGGCGATGAACGCAGGATGGTAACTTGAGGTACAAACCATGATGTCAAGACCTGACCCCATGACCCCGGCGGGCGCGGCCCGCCCTGTTTGTGAGGTATAGGGCACCCCATGGGCGCCAACCCGTAAGCGGATTATGAAAACCGATCGACTGGAACAGGCCATACACGACGCCGTGGCGGCGACCGCTGCGCCGGAAGAGTCGCGCCTGGCCGCCATCCTGGCACGGCTGGAGCAGGTGCCGGCGTCGCGGCCGGCACCGCGCCGGAGTGCCTGGCCGTGGCTGCTGCTTGCGGCGGCCGGCGCCGCGGCGGCGGGGGGTGGATATTGGTACATGCAACTTGTGGCCACACGCACTCAGCCCGCAGATGCCGGCGACAGCCAGAGCGTCATCGAAGCACCCGCGTCAACGGTACCGGCGTCGCCGCCGTCAACGCCTCCGGGTATGGCAGGGGATGGCGGCGAACCCCAAAGAAACAACACTATCATTTATCGGCAATGACGCTGAGAATCGGTACGCCATAGGGCCGGCCGTGCCCGCCGCAGGCGGCGCCCATGAGTCGCCCTAATGCTTGGTTACGATTTCGGAATAGACAGTTAGATGAGCGGAGCTGATCCCACCATGTCGGGCTGGAGAACAATCATGGGTACTGCGGCAGGAAAATCGGGGAAAGCGAGTCTGACCCCAATTAAAGCACTGGCCTGTTTTCTGCTGGGAATGGTAATCGCAGCACCGGCGATGGGTGCGGTGACCTTTGAGGCCGCCACCCAGGCCTTCGGCCAAATCAATGGTTCTGAACGGACGATCACGATCCCGATCCCTGGCGGCACTTCGGCAGGCGACGTGCTGATCGCCTCCATGTCGGTGCGCTGGTTCCAGGCCACGGTCACACCGCCGACAGGCTGGAACGTCGCCAGCCAGCTCATCGAGGACACACCGCAATCGAACGGTGCCGGCACATGCAGCTCCGGGACGACGGCCGGCATCCGCACCTTGACCTTTTACAAGGTCGCCACCGGAACGGAAACGGCGCCCGTATTCACCTATTCATCCAGTTGTAACGACAGCGGATTCGCCGCCGCCGGCATGCTGCGTTTTTCCGGCGTCGACACCGCAAACCCCATCGTCGCCTCGGCGGAAAGCACTACCAACAACAGCACCTCGCACACCGCTCCGAGCGTCAATTCCGGCACCGAAACCAACACCATGCTGGTGACGGTCCATTCCTACGGCAGCTCCCGTTCCTGGAGCACGAGCCCGCCGGGCATGACCGAGCGGGTCGATCAGCGTTCCTACAACAACGACAATGCGCTGGGCACTACGCTAGGCGTGTTCACCCAGTCGATCGCGGCCGCCGGGGCCACCGGAACGCGCACCGCCACCGGCGCGGGCGACGCCGACAACGGCGCAACTCACAGCATACTCATCCGAGCGAGCGGAGGAGGGGGCAGCGGTGGGTGTGTCGAAAGCCTTGTCGGCAGCGATACGCTGGTTACCTGCACGGGCAATGGAACATTCACTCCTCCGACGGGAGTAACCAATGTTCGTTATTTAGTGGTTGGCGGCGGCGGTGGCGGCGGCGGTCTTCCCAGTGGCGGAAACCTGGGTGGCGGTGGCGGCGGCGGCGCGGGCGGCGTGCTGAGAGGCAACACTCTCGCGGTGGTGCCCGGCACGGATTACACGATCTCGGTGGGTGCCGGCGGTGCGGCTGGCGTGGGAGGCAGCAGCTTGGGTGGAACGGGCGGTAGTTCGTCCATCGGTTCGCTTGTGACTGCGAACGGCGGGGGAGGCGGGGCTTCCAACGGTGTTAGCAACAACGGCGCTGACGGTGCATCGGGAGGCGGTGGACGCATCAACGGCAGCGGCGGTACGGGTATTGCCGGCCAGGGATTTGCGGGTGGGAATGGTTCTACGAGCGGCGGTTCCGGAGGCGGTGGCGGTGCGTCCGCGGCGGGTGGGAATGGGTCGGGTACATCGGCAGGTTCAGGTGGTGCGGGTATCAGCGATGACATTACCGGCGTTGCCGTGGCCTATGGGCAAGGAGGGGACGGTGGCGCATATGCGGGAACACGCGCCAATGGCGTGAATGCCACACCCAACACAGGAAACGGGGGAGAGGGTGCGACTGGAAACAATGGTGGCCCGGCCGTGATTGGCGGAACAGGCGGATCGGGTATCGTCATCCTGCGGTACTCGACCTCCGCCCCTCCCGGTTGCCAACCGATTACTCCGGGCAGTACCACGACAAACGCGGCCAATGCCAGCTCGCTTACTCTTGATGTGCCGAGCGGCATCAGTGCCGGCGACGTGCTGGTTGCGCAGGTGGCGATACGCCCCATCTGTTTGCTGGGTTTATGCGGTGGCATTACCGCACCCGCGGGTTGGACGCTCATTCAGGAGGACACCAATCCCACCCTGCTGCTGTCCCGCGGAACGGTGCAAGGCAGCTATTACCGCGTGGCTGACGGCAGCGAGCCCGCGTCCTATGCCTGGACGTTCGGCAGCAGCCGCGCCGCCGGCGGCATCGGTGCCTACCGCGGCGTGGACCCGGACGCTCCCATCGACGCCCACAGCGGCCAGACCGGCTCCAGCGCGACGCTCACGGCGCCATCGGTTACCACCACTACGGAAGGCGCCCTGCTGCTGGGACTGTTTACCAGCGGGCATGGCAATACCAACGTCACGCCATCGAGTCCCCTAGGCACGGTGTACCAGGCACGCACCGGTGCCGGCGGCAATGGCGTCGCGGTAGGCGCCGGCAGCGAGATCCTGGGCGCGGCTGGAGCCACCGGCGTGCGCACCGCAACAGCGGGCGACAACAATTATGTCACCCGCTCCATAGCCCTGCGCGCCGCCCCCTGCGGCCCCAGCGGGCCGGATCACATCCGCCTGTTGCACGACGGCAGCGCGCTCACCTGCCAGGCGGAGGCGGTCACCGTGCGCGCCTGCGCCGACGAGACGTGCTCGACCCTGTACAGCGGCGCGGTGACCGTGGACCTGACTGCACCCGCGGCCGGCTGGACCCCGGACCCGGTCACCTTCAGCGGCGGTGAGGCGGTGGTGCAACTCAGCCGCACCACCGCAGGCACCGTCACGCTCAATGCCGAGGCGACCTCGCCGGCGGCGACCAACGCTACGCAGTGCGTCAATAGCGGCGGCGGCAACGCCTGTGAACTTACCTTCGCCGATGTCGGCGTGCTTATCGACGGCGACGACAGCGACGGCACGCTCGCCAGCGATGTCCCGACGCAGCTCGCCGGCAAGCCCTCGAACGTCGGCTTCAACGGGGCGACCCAGCGGGTGCGCGTGGTGCGCACCGATACGCAGACCGGTGCCTGTGTCGCCGGCCTGGAGGATCAGACCCTCGACGCCACCTTCAGCTATTCGGTGCCCATCGCAAACGACGGACTCAGCAACAACACCATCGCCGTCAGCGGCGCCAGCAGCCAGACGCTGACCGCCGCCGGCAGCGGCGAGGCGGTACAGCTCGCCTTCGACGGCAACGGCACGGCGCCGTTCACCTTCACGGCCCAGGATGCCGGCCGCTACCAGCTGCGCGTGGCGATGAACATCCCGGTCACCGATGCGAACGGCGATGCCACCGGCGAAACCATCGCTGCCAGCAATACCAGCAATGCCTTCGTGGTGCGGCCGCTGGCGGTATTCGCGGACGCCGCCGCCAATCCCAAGGCACAGGACGCCGACGGCAGCGCCTACAAGAAGGCCGGCGAGGCGTTTGTGCTCACCTTCAAGAGTCTGCGCTGGGCCGCCGGCCGCGACGACGACGGCGACGGGCAGTGGGATGGCTGCGGCACGACGACGCTTGCCGATCCCGGCACCTATGCGCGCGTGCCGGCGTGGACCCTCGGCCAGCCCGCCGCCGATCTGGCACTGCCGGCGGGCGGCACCAACAGCGGTCTCGCCTACGCCAACGGCAACGTCGCCTTCACCGCCGCCGCGACGGACGTGAGCGCCAGCGGAGTCTCTTATGGTGAAATCGGCATCGTGCAACTCGCGCCCGCCGGCCTGAACAGCTTCCTCGGGGCCGCGGTTGAGGTGTGCTCACCATATATCGGGCGTTTCATCCCCGACCACTTCGACGTTTCCCATACCGCGACGCCCGCCTGCAACGCCACCTTCACCTATGCCGGCCTGGCGGCACCGGGCAGCAAGGCGGGACAGCCGTTCGCCGTCAGCGGCACGGTCACCGCGCGTAATGCCGCAGGGACTGAAACCGAAAACTACGAGGGTGATTTCGCCAAGCTGGGCACCGGCGATATCAGCGCCAGCCCGCGGCAGGGGACAGGTGCGGCGGCTGGCACGCTGTCGTGGAGCGTTGACTCGCTGGGCTTCGCCGATGGCGTCGGTACCTTCGCCGTTGGCGCCGCGCGCTACGCCTTCAACGCCGAAGGCGCACCGCAGAGCATACACCTGCGCGTCACCGCCACCGACAGCGACGGCGTGACCGGCACGGAAGATGACACCACCAAGGTGCAGGCCTACCGCGTTGGCCGCCTGCGGCTACAGAACGCCTTCGGCTCGGAACTGATGGCTCTGGAAGTGCCGCTGCATGCGGAAACTTTCACTACGGGCGGGTTTTATGCGCAGGAGGCGAACGACGGCTGCACTGCACTGACGCTGGCGACCCACCTGCAACTCAGCGACGACAACGGGACCACCTGGAGCAACGGCGATCAGACCATGGCGGTAGGCGCCGGCACGACCACGGCAACGCCGTTGTTCTCACCGCTGGTCGGCGGCGACGCCGGCCTGTCGTTCGGCGCGCCTGGCGCGGGAAATACCGGCAACATCGACATCCTCACCGCCATAGGCGCCAGCCATCCATGGCTGCTGTTCGACTGGGACGGCAACGGTGTTCACAACAACGAGGCGACCGGCCGCGCCACCTTCGGCATCTACAAGGGCAGCCCGCGGCACATCTATCTGCGCGAGCGATATTGAGCGCACAGCTCTGCCGGACACCGCTGCGCTATGTCCGGCCTACGATGCTGCGGGACTCCGTAGGCCCGATAAAGCGCAGCGGTATCGGGCGAGGTATCAGCATTTATTCCAATTGCATCGCCGCGATGTTTGGCGGCTCAATCATTCCCCAGCCTGACGGATAAACACCCCGTTCCTGAAAGCGCTTGAATGAACTTGCCGGCCAAGTGGCCGGATCGTTCGTCAGTCCGTGTTTCACCGGATTGAAATGGATGTAGTCCATGTGCCGCTGCCGATCGTCTTCGTCGCGTATCAGGTGTTCCCAGAAGCGGGGTTGCCATACCGGGCCGTTCAGATCCCGCGTATGTCGCATCACGTAGCCTTTGAGCATCTTCCAGCGATTGGAATAATCGGCGTCTCCCTCCGGCAATTGCCAAAGGCAATGCAGGTGGTCCGGCAAAATGATGATGGCTTCCAATTGGAACGGTCGCTGCGCCAGGGCGCCGGTGAGCGGTAACGGCCGTGAAGAAATACAGGCCGCCGGGGTGATAAACACGTCGGTAATCGGACATGGTTCCTCCTTGAACCTATGGTTGTTGCCGGACACCGCTTCGCTTTGTCCGGCCTACGTTGGGATCGTAGGCCCAATTGAGCGGAGCGATATCGGGGCGTGCTGCCCTATTCGTTCGCAGCGACGGCCTTTAGTTCTCCTTGCCAGGAGAGAATGCCTTGATCGGCGGTCAGCAGGGTGGCCGTGTTCAATATTGCCGTTGCCACTATGAAACGGTCTGCCGGATCACGATGCATGCCTTCAAGCCGTGTGGCCAGTTGTGCAATCCTCCCGTCCAGCGGTATCTCGCGAATACCCGCCTGGAGCAGATCCGCCCGCCATATCTCGGGCTCGGTCGGAAGGGTGATTCTTCCTCGTTGTGCCAGCATGGCGCACTCCCAAAAGCTGATCGCGCTAACGGCGACCTGGCCTTGTGCCCAAGCTTGGCTTATCTGCTCTCTGGCTCGCCCACCTAACGCGGCGTCGTCCCTATCCATCCACAGCAAAACGTGGGTGTCGAGCACGATCACTCCATGGCCTCCCAGCTCTCCTCAAGCGGCGCGATGATGTCCCCCTGGATGGTCAGTGTCTTGTGCAGGCCAAAGGGGCTGTCTTTACGCCCGCCCGAATAGGGGCGCACTTCAGCAACCGGTTTGCCGTTTTTGGTGATGATCAGTGTTTCGCCGCTGGCCGAGACCTGGTCCATCAGCGCAAGACACTTGGCCTTGAATTCCGACGCCTGGATGGTTTGCATTGGCTCACCTCACTACAAATAGTCATGCGCATGACCATAGTCATTAAGGTGACCACTGTCAAGGGCGACTAATCTCCGGCTACTCCTCGTCGTCCCCCATCCCCAGCTCCTTGATCTTGCGGGTCAGGGTGTTGCGGCCCCAGCCGAGCAGGCGGGCTGCCTCCTGGCGGTGGCCGCCGGTTTTTTTCAGGGCGGCATCGATCATGATGCGTTCGAATTCCGGTTCGGCCTCGCCGAGCAGGTTGTCTTTGCCGCGGCCGAGCCGGTGTTCGGCCCAGCGGCGTAGCGGCGCGGTCCAGTCCTCATCGCTGGAGGTGCTTTCCTGCCGCACCTTCAATTCCTGCGGCAGGTCTTCCATGTGGATTTCCTGTCCCGGCGACATGACGGTAAGCCAGCGGCTGATGTTCTCCAGCTGGCGCACGTTGCCCGGCCAGTCGAGGGTGGTGAGATAGTCGCCCACTTCCGTGTCGACACGCTTGGCCTCGCCGCCCAACTCCGTGGCCGCCTCCTTGAGGAAGTGCTGCATCAGCAGCGGGATGTCCTCGCGCCGTTCACGCAAGGAGGGAATGTGGATGCGGATGACGTTGAGGCGGTGAAACAGGTCTTCGCGGAACAGGCCTTCCTTGACGCGTTTTTCCAGGTCCTGGTGGGTGGCGGCGATGATGCGCACGTCGACCTTCACCGGCGCATGGCCGCCGACGCGGTAGAACTCGCCGTCGGCCAGCACGCGCAGCAGGCGTGTCTGCAACTCAGCAGGCATGTCGCCGATCTCGTCAAGAAACAGGGTGCCGCCGTTGGCCTGCTCGAAACGGCCGATGCGCTGTGCCTGCGCACCGGTAAAGGCGCCGCGCTCATGGCCGAACAGTTCCGATTCGAGCAGGTCGCGCGGGATGGCGGCGGTGTTGATGGCGATGAACGGCTTGGACGCGCGCGGGCTGTGGCGATGCAGAGCGTGGGCCACCAGTTCCTTGCCGGTACCTGATTCACCGTTGATGAGTACGGTGATATTGGAGCGCGACAGGCGGCCGATGGCGCGAAACACTTCCTGCATGGAGGGCGCGGCGCCGATGATCTCCGGCACCGGGCTGCTGGGTTCCGCGCCGTGTACCTGTGCCTGATCGAGACGATGGGCGATGGCGCGGCGTGCCAGTTCCACCGCCTCGTCAACATCGAAGGGTTTGGGCAGATATTCGAAGGCCCCGCCCTGATAGGCGGAGACCGCACTGTCGAGATCGGAATGGGCGGTCATGATGATCACCGGCAGCTGCGGACTGCGCGCGCCGATCTCGGCCAGCAGGTCGAGGCCGCTCATGCCGGGCATGCGGATGTCGGTGATGATGGCATCGGGCTGGCTGCGTTCGAGGGCGTGCAGTGCTTCGTCGGCGTTGTCAAAGCTGCGCACGTCCATTTGCGCCTGTTTCAGCGCA
Source organism: Thiohalomonas denitrificans (assembly GCA_020725115.1). GTDB lineage: Bacteria > Pseudomonadota > Gammaproteobacteria > Thiohalomonadales > Thiohalomonadaceae > Sulfurivermis > Sulfurivermis denitrificans_A. The sequence continues at coordinate 28,109 of DYFR01000023.1, read as the reverse complement.
CGCTCCAGCACCCAGCGGATGGAGCGATCGTCGTCGATGACCCAGATTTTTGCCGTATTATCCATGATGGTTCGTCCTAAGATACTTGTCGCGGAGATGCAGAGCGTTTTGTGGTCCGTCCTTTCATGATCCTTGCCTTCTCTGCGTCTCTGCGTCTCTGCGGCAATATGTTTTTCGTCACGCACGCGTGCGCGATTCATTCTTGCCGCCCTCGGGGTTGATGGGCAGCAGCACGGTAAACATGGTGTGGCCCGGCTGGCTGTCGCATTCGATCAGCCCGCCGTGCTGATTGATCAGTGATTGCGCGATGGGCAGTCCCAGGCCGGTACCTTCCGGGCGGCCGGTGACCATGGGCAGGAAGATCGCCTCCATCACCTCCGGTGGTATGCCGGGGCCGTTGTCGATCACGTCGACGCGGATCACCAGCTTGTGCCGGGTGTGGCCGATGGTGTACTGGCGCAGGGTGCGCGTGCGCAGAACGATCTCGCCGTGCTCACCCACCGCCTGGGCGGCGTTGCGCACCAGATTGAGAATGGCCTGAATAAGCTGATCCTGATCGCCCATCACCTCCGGGATACTGGGGTCGTAGTCGCGCTCGATGCGGACGCCGGAGGGCACCGCGGTCTGAACCAGCTGGCGCACGCGCTCCAGAATTTCGTGAATGTTCACCGGCTGACGCTTGGGCAGGGCGTTGGGGCCGAGCATGCGGTTGACCAGATTCTGCAACCGGTCCGCTTCACTGATGATGATGCGGGTGTATTCCTTCAGCGCCTCACTGGGGAGTTCGCGCTCCAGCAGTTGCGCCGCGCCGCGCAGGCCGCCGAGGGGGTTATTGATTTCATGCGCCAGACCGCGCACCAGCACCCGGGTGGTGGCGGTCTGTGCCAGCAGCCCTTCCTCGCGGGTGATGCGCAACTGGCGATCCACCTGGGTCATTTCCACCAGCAGCTCGCGCCGTCCCGGTTCGGTGAGCGGCGTCGCCGTAACGTCCACCGTCACGCGCCGCTCCGGGCCCAACTCCAGCACCAGTTCCCGCTCGGTAAAGGGATGGCCGCTGGCGAGAGCCTCGGCCAGGGCATTGCTGAACGGCTTGCTGGGAAGCAGCTGCGGCGCACCGGCACCGAGCAGGCGGGCCGCACTGGCGGCGAGCAGCATTTCCGCCGCAGGATTCAGGTAACGCAGGCGCAGGGCATCATCGAACAGCAGCACGGCGGTGTGCAGGTTCTCGATCACGCCCTGGTAAAGGCTGGGTGGCTGCATGCCCGGATTTTCCATGTCCAAAGTTAAGCAAGAACCAAACCAGATTTGATGGCGGCTCGGGGTATTGGTTACCAACCGATAGTGCTCAAAATACTGACCAATAAACAATTGGTTACAGATTGACGGGAAATATTTCCGCCCTTCATCGGCTATCGGGGCGCACCACAATGGACATGAGCATAGTTGATGGCGCAGCAGAGCGCACCAAATTGGTGCGCAGGCACTTTTGGGGTATTGGGGATCGAACCCCGATGCAGCAATCAGGGAGCCGGTGGTGTCGGGGCGGGAGGCTTGGGGAACAGAATGGAATGCTGACGCATGTGGAAAGTCACCGGTGCGGAGCTGATCAGCACCTTGCCGCGCCCATCGCGCACTTCCGCAACCAGCACATGGCTGCCGCGCTCCACATTGCTGAGGGTGTATCCGGTGCCGGCGCCGCCGGCTGCCTCGCTGCCATCCAGCAGGATTACCAGGCGATGGCCCGGGCGTAGGGCAGGCATCACCTGTACGCTGACATTCACTTGGGTCTCGCCGTTGTGCAGGGTCTGATCCGGTTCCGGCGCAGCTATGGCCAGCAGGCTGTAGGGCGGCCCCGGGGGTGTCGTCGGTTCGACGGCCGGTGCAGGCGGCGGCGGGGGCGGTGCTTCATAGCCTTGCGCCTTGGGCAGGGTGATCTCCTGCGCACCGGGAGCAGGCTGATCGGAGAACTCCACCGTACCGTCGGGACGGACGATCTTGTAGCCCTTGGTTTCGGCAAACAGGGGCGGGGCGCCAAGGGCGAGGGCGAGGCTGAGGGCGGTCAGGATGGAAATGCGGCGGTTCATGGCGGGAATATAGCAGGGTTAGCGTTTTCACGCCTTGTATGGGAAAAGCAGCGAAGCTGCATTTCCTTCGCAGGGCCCTTATCGGAAGTACCCACCAAACAGAACGCCCCCTTGCGGGGGCGTTCTGTTCAAGCGGACTGCAGTCTCGCTTAGAGGCTGTAGTACATGTCGAACTCGATGGGGTGCGTGGTCATGCGCATGCGCGTGACGTCGTCCATCTTCAGCTTGATGTAGGCATCGATCACGTCGTCGGTGAACACGCCGCCACGGGTCAGGAACTCGCGATCCTTGTCCAGGTAGTCCAGCGCCTGATCCAGGGCATGGCACACGGTCGGGATGGCCTTGGCCTCTTCCGGCGGCAGGTCGTACAGGTCCTTGTCCATGGCGTCGCCCGGGTGGATCTTGTTGATGATGCCGTCCAGGGCCGCCATCATCAGGGCGGAGAAGGCCAGGTAGGGGTTGGCGGTCGGATCCGGGAAACGCACCTCGATGCGGCGGGCCTTCGGGTTCTGCACGTACGGAATGCGCAGTGAAGCGGAACGGTTGCGGGCGGAGTAGGCCAGCATCACCGGGGCTTCGAAGCCGGGGACCAGGCGCTTGTAGCTGTTGGTGCCGGGGTTGGTGATGGCGTTCAGGGCGCGGGCGTGCTTGATGATGCCACCGATGCTGTACAGCGCGGTCTCGGACAGGCCGCTGTACAGGTTGCCGCTGAACTGGTTGACGCCACCCTTGGCGATGGACAGATGCACGTGCATGCCGGAACCGTTGTCACCGACCATCGGCTTGGGCATGAAGGTGGCGGTCTTGCCGTAGGCGTGGGCCACGTTGTGCACCACGTACTTCAGCTTCTGCACCTCGTCGGCCTTCTTCACCAGGGTGTTGAAGGCAACGCCGATTTCGCACTGGCCGGCGGTGGCCACTTCGTGGTGGTGCACCTCGACCTTCAGGCCGATCTCTTCCATCGCCAGGCACATGGCGGCGCGGATGTCGTGCAGGGAATCGACCGGGGGAACCGGGAAGTAGCCGCCCTTGATGCCCGGACGGTGACCCATGTTGCCGTTGGCGTAGACGCGCTCGGAGTTCCAGTCGGCCTCTTCGGAGTCGATCTTGACGAAGCAGCCGGACATGTCGGCGCCCCAGCGGATGTCGTCGAAAATGAAGAATTCGGGTTCCGGACCGAAGAAGGCGGTGTCACCGATACCGGTGGACTTGAGGAATTCCTCGGCGCGGCGCGCGATGGAGCGCGGGTCACGCTCGTAGCCCTGCATGGTGGAGGGCTCGACGATGTCGCAGGTGATGTTGACCATCGGCTCGTCGGCGAACGGGTCCAGGTAGGCCGTGGCCGGATCCGGCATCAGGATCATGTCGGACTCGTTGATGTGCTTCCAGCCGGAGATGGAGGAGCCGTCGAACATCACACCGTCGGTGAAGGTGTCGGCACTGATCTGGCTGACCGGGTAAGTCACGTGCTGCTCTTTGCCCAGGGTGTCGGTAAAGCGGAAGTCGATGAACTTCGCGCCCTTTTCCTTAATCAGGTTCAATACATTGTCACCAGACATCTCAACTGCCTCCAGGTTAGTGCTCAACAGGTAAGCCGGATTAGCGGCCGGAATTTTGTGTCCAAATAAGTGCATGAACCATGCCATCAGGCAAGCACATGATTTTCAAAGCCATAATTCTTGGCCCAAGGGTGACGCAAGACCGTTTTGCACCATCTTGGTGCCCAAAAATAACAAAACGCACCAAAGTGGCGCGTCAGCTGTAATGGACGGTGAGCGACTCGATTTCCGCCATGGCCTCTACCGGCTGCTGCAGGGCCGCAGTCAGCCTTGTGCGCTCGGCCTCGTCGCGGGCCAGTTCCAGCGGCAGATACACCTCCACCCGCAACCTGCCGTCCAGGTAGTGTAGCGTCACCCGGCGGATGTGGGCGGCAGCGGCGCTATCCTGCCAGAACTCCCGCAACCTCGCCAGCAGCACCTGACGCGAGGGCAGGTGGGCGCTGAGGGCGATCTGTTCGTCGTCCTCCGGATCGATGTGCACCAACACATCCTGCACCTCATCGATCTCGCGGACCACCTTCTGGCGCACCCGCTCGCTGATGTAGTGCCCTTCCGACACGCTGAGCAACGGGTCGACCTGGATGTGCACATCCACCAGGGCATCGGCACCCATGCGCCGGGTGCGCAGGGTATGCAGTTCGTTGACGCCGTCCACCGACTGAATGGCCTGCCGGATGGCCTCCACCCGTTCGGCCTCCAGGGCGGTATCCACCAGTTCATGCACCGCATGCCAGCCCAGCTCCCAGGCGATCCTGGCGATCATCAGGCCCACCACCACCGCCGCGATGGCATCAAGATAGGGCAAACCGGCCATGGTGCCGGCGATGCCGACGATGACCACGATGGAGGAGATGGCATCGGTGCGGTGATGCCAGGCATTGGCCTTGAGCAGATTGGAGCGGATGTGCTTGGCCACACGCAGGGTGTAATGGTAGAGCACCTCCTTGGACACCACCGAGATCGCCGCCATCGCCAGCGCCAGCAGGCCGGGCTGGGTCAGGCGTTCGGGATGAAACAGGCGTGAGACGGCGTCGTACATGATGCCGGCGGCCACCAGCAGCAACACCACGCCGAGGGCCACGGTAAATACGGTTTCGATGCGGCCGTGGCCATAGGGATGATCCTCATCGGCATCCCGGCTGCCGTGCTTGGCCGCCCATACCACCAGGACGTCAGTGAGCAGATCGGACAGGGAATGAACACCGTCCGCCACCAGGGCCGGTGAACCGCCCATGACACCGATCACCACCTTGCCGATGGACAGCAGCAGGTTGACCACCGCGCCGATGACGGTGACGTTGCGCGTCGCCTCGTAGCGCGCATCGCCCTTGTTGCCTTGCGGCAGGGCGGCATGCTGATGGCTATGTCCCATCACCCACCTCGATGTCGATGATCACTTCATTGCCGTCGCGGCGGGTGGCCAGCACGGTGTGGCCGTTGATGCGGCACCAGGCCGGGATGTCGTTGAGCGCGCCCGGATCGGTGCAGGTCACCTCCAGCACATCGCCGGGCAACAGCTCCGCCACCCGGTTCTGGGCACGGATCACCGGCATCGGGCAGAGCAGGCGGCGGGCATCAAGCTGATAATGGGCCATAAGCGTTACATCCCACCGCCGAGACGCAGAGTACGCCGAGGATAAGTGATCATATGTTCTCTGCGATCTCTGCGTCTCGGCGGTGAAAAGGTTTTTCGGATCACAAATGCCACTCCGGCTTGAGTTCGTCCGGCGACAGCGGCGCCACCACCAGTTCGCGGCTCACGCCGTCCAGGCCGGTGACCTGCACGGTAACCTGCTCGGCGGTGTGGCCCTTGGAATAGCGCGCGGTGATGCGTGCGGCGAGCACGATGTCCTCCTCGCTCGCCTCGCCGTCCAGCAGCACCAGCGGTCCGGTATGACTGATCGGGCGCAGATGGATATAGATCTTGCGGTAGCCTTCGAGGAAATTGTTCTCGCCCTCTTCGCGACCGACGATCAATTTGTAATGTGGCGCGGGGCGGATATGGCGCCCCACCTTGAGCAGCATGATGTCGTCCATTTCGTATTCGCGCTTGCCGCGTGCCTGCCACAGATCCACCAGCTTGCGCGAATAGGCCTCGTCGGTGAGGAAACAGCAGCCGCCCGCCGGGGTCGCGTAGTCGCTGAAGCCGAACTGTGCTGCCAAGGCCATCTGCGGCTTGCGGCTGCGGCCGGAGAAATCGTGCAGCTTTTCGCGGTCCACCCAGCCTTCCCGTTCGGGCAGGGTGGCCGGCAGGTTCTTCGCGCACAGGGGGCGCAGCAGGCGATCCATGGCGCCGGACTCGCGCGCCACCACCGGCATGGTGTCCTTGCGCTGCGACATCGGCCGCTGGCCCACCACCTCGCCGGTGATGATGAAGTCGAAGCCGTTCTTGTCGGCCCACTCCAGCGCCTTGTGCACCATGAAAATCTTGCAGTCCAGGCACGGGTTCATGTTGGCGCCGTAACCGTGCCTGGGGTTGAGCAGCACGTCCTTGTACTCCTCGACGATGTCGATGATGTGCAGCTTGATACCCAGCTGCTCCGCCACCCACAGGGCGTTGTTGCGCTTGTCCTTGCCCTGATCCTTCTTGCGGATGGCGTGGGTATGCCCTTCCACACAGAAGCCGGTGTAGAAATTGATGCCTTCGACGTGGATGCCCTGCTCCTGGATCACCCGGACGGCGAGCATGGAATCCAGCCCGCCGGAAACCAGGGCGACGGCCTTGCGTTGTATCTGTGACATGAAACCTTCGGTATGGCGGGGAAGAAAGAGGCGCGTATTTTAACCCGGAAAGTCCATGAGGAGACGCGTCCGCACTGGATCTTTGTTCAATGGGCTATGCCGACAAACACCGCCATGCAGCGTTCAACTTCCAGCATGGTTTTCGCATCGAGATGACCGAAGGGTGTTCCCACCTTTTCCCGCGCCACCGTCATGGCCTTGTCCACCATGATTTGCGAGGGTTTGTGCAAACCGTTTTCTACACTCGGCATAACCGTGACGCGAAACAGCGGGGCCTCCCGCAGGTCGCTGGTCACGGGCAGGACCGTGACCGAGGGGTGCAGATCAAAAAAATCGGTCTGCATCACCAGCGCCGGCCGCGGCTTGCCGAAGTTTCCGGACAGGACAATAGTCACCAAGTCACCTCGCCTCACTCCCAACCCTCGGCGTCAGAGGCGGATTCAATCCACGTCAAAACATCGCTCTCTTGTGCGTCTCCACGCAACAAGGCTGACTGTCGGCGGCACTCCTGGGCGAACGAGGGGCGGTGAGTATCCGGCACCCAAAGCTGGATCGGGCGCAAACCGGCCATGCGCATGGCTGCGCGGCGCTTACGTACCCGTTCTGCGGCTGTTGTGGCCATATCCCGTTCCCCCGTTTGTGTTACATGTAACACAGTAGTCCATCATGGACTGACACGGCAACAGCGCGTAATCGCTTACCCGCGCGGTGCGGTGCGCGCTATAATCCGCCGCTTTTGTACCCAACGGATTTTACGGGGATGCCATGAAAAAGACGGCACGGGATGTATCCACCTTTCAGGGGTTGATCCTGGCTTTGCAGGAATATTGGGCCGGGCAGGGCTGCGTCATCCTCCAGCCCTATGACATGGAAGTGGGCGCCGGCACCTTCCACCCGGCGACCTTCCTGCGCGCCATCGGCCCCGAGCCCTGGAGCGCCGCCTATGTGCAGCCCTCGCGCCGCCCGGCCGACGGTCGTTATGGCGAGAACCCCAACCGCCTGCAGCACTATTACCAGTTCCAGGTGGTGATCAAGCCGTCGCCGCTGGACATCCAGGAGCTGTACCTGGGTTCTCTGCGCATGCTGGGCCTGGACCCGCTGGTGCATGACATCCGCTTCGTCGAAGACAACTGGGAATCGCCCACCCTGGGCGCCTGGGGCCTGGGCTGGGAGATCTGGCTCAACGGCATGGAGGTCACCCAGTTCACCTACTTCCAGCAGGTGGGCGGCCTGGAGTGCCGGCCGGTCACCGGCGAGATCACCTACGGCCTGGAGCGCATCGCCATGTATCTCCAGGGCGTGGAGAGCGTATTCGACCTGGTGTGGACCGACGGCCCGCTGGGCAAGGTCACCTACGGCGACGTGTTCCACCAGAACGAGGTGGAGATGTCCACCTTCAACTTCGAGCACGCCGACGTCGACACCCTGTTCAAGCATTTCGACTTCTACGAGGGCGAGAGCCAGCGCCTGATCGACCTCGGCCTGCCGCTGCCGGCCTACGAGATGGTGCTGAAGACCTCCCACACCTTCAACCTGCTCGACGCCCGCAAGGCCATTTCGGTCACCGAACGCCAGCGCTACATCCTGCGCGTGCGCCAGCTGGCCCGCGCCGTGGCCCAGGCCTATTACGATCGTCGCGAGGCCCTGGGCTTCCCGATGCTGGCAGGGAAAAAATGAACTTCAAAACCCTTGCCGCAGAGACGCGGAGGCGCGGAGGGACTGCATGTAAACCCTCAGCGTCTCTGCATCTCTGCGACAGATTCGGTTTTCACCCGCGTTCAACGAACTTCGGCGTCGGATGGGTAAAAGGGATTATCTGATGAGTACGAGACAAGATTTTCTGGTTGAGATCGGCACCGAAGAGCTGCCGCCCAAGGCCCTCAAGCGTCTGATGATCGCCTTTGGCGAAGGCGTGAAGGAAGGCCTGGCCAAGGCCGATCTCACACGTGGCGAGGTACAGTTCTACGCCACCCCGCGCCGCCTGGCGGTGCTGGTGAAAGAGCTGGCCGTCGCCCAGCCGGACAAGGAGGTGGAGCGCCGCGGCCCGGCGCTGACCGCCGCCTTCGACGGTGCCGGCAACCCGACCCAGGCCGCCAGGGGCTTTGCCGCCTCCTGCGGCGTGGAGGTGGATCAACTGGATCACCTCAAGACCGACAAGGGCGCCTGGCTGGTACACCGCTCCCACCAGCAGGGCCGACCCACCGCCGAATTGCTGCCGGAGATCGTGCAGGCCTCTCTCGACAGGCTGCCGATCCCCAAGCGCATGCGCTGGGGCAGCCTGGACGCGGAGTTCGTGCGCCCGGTGCACTGGGTGGTGATGCTGTTCGGTACGGACGTCATCGACTGCGAAATCCTCGCCACCCGCAGCGGCCGCGAGACCCGCGGCCATCGCTTCATGAGCCCGGGCCAGCTGTATCTTGGCGAGCCCGCCGCCTATGCGCCGCTGCTGGAGACCGAAGGCAAGGTAGTGGCCGACTTCGAGGCCCGCCGCGAGGCGGTGCGTGCCCAGGTGCTGGAGGCCGCCGCCGCCGTAGGCGGCGAGGCCCTCATCGACGAGGATCTGCTGGACGAGGTGGCCGGCCTGGTGGAATGGCCGGTGGCCGTCACCGGCAAGTTCGAGGAGCGCTTCCTCGAGGTGCCTGCCGAGGCGCTGATCTCCACCATGAAGGGCAACCAGAAGTACTTCCCGGTGCAGGACAGGGAAGGCCGGCTGCTGCCGTACTTCATCACCCTGAGCAATATCGAGAGCCGCGACATCCGCCACGTGCGCGAGGGCAACGAGCGCGTGGTACGACCGCGTCTCACCGACGCCGATTTCTTCTGGAACCAGGATCGCAAGCAGGCGCTGGCGGCCCACGGTGGGGCACTGAAGAACGTGGTGTTCCAGAACAAGCTGGGCACCCTCGCCGACAAGAGCGCCCGCGTGGCGAAGCTGGCAGCCGCCATTGCCTACCACATCGATGGCGACGCCAAACTGGCCGCCCGCGCCGGCGAACTGTCCAAGTGCGACCTGCTCACCAACATGGTGAACGAGTTCCCGGAACTGCAGGGCATCATGGGCCGCTACTACGCCGCCCACGATGGCGAGGACGCCGAGGTGGCGGCCGCGCTGGACGAGCAGTACATGCCGCGCTTTGCCGGTGACCAAACCCCCGAGACGCGCACCGGCCAGGCACTTGCCATCGCCGACCGCATCGATACCCTGGTGGGCATCTTCGGCATCAAGCAGCCGCCCACCGGCGACAAGGACCCCTTCGCCCTGCGCCGCGCCACCCTCGGCGTGCTGCGCACGATCGTCGAGAACAATCTCGATCTCGATCTGCAGACCCTGTTGCAGGCCGCCTTCGACAACTTCGCCGGCAACGGCGTCAAGCTCGAAGTCGAAACGGTGAATCAGGTGCTGGAGTTCATGCTCGAACGCCTGCGCGCCTACTATGCCGACAGCGGTGTGGCCCACGACACCTTCGATGCCGTGCTGGCGCAGCGCCCGACCCAACCGCGCGATTTCGATTCCCGCGTGCGTGCCGTCACCACCTTCCGCAAGCTGCCGGAGGCCGAGGCCCTGGCCGCCGCCAACAAGCGCATCGCCAACATCCTGCGCCAGGCCGGCGGTGACATCAGCGCCGACATCGACAAGGCCCGGCTGGTTGAGGCCGCCGAGAAAAACCTGGCTGAACAGGTGGAGGCCATGGCCGGCAAGGTGACGCCGTTGTTCGCGCAGCGTAACTACACCGAGGCGCTGTGCCAGCTGGCCGGCCTGCGCGGTGCGGTGGATGCCTTCTTCGATCAGGTGATGGTGATGGCCGAGGACGAGGCCGTGCGCAACAATCGCCTGGCCTTGTTGAAGCGGCTTTCGGATCTGTTCCTCCAGGCCGCCGACCTGTCGCGCCTGCAGGGTTAATGGATTGTTGCCACAGAGAACACAAAGGACGGACACCTACTGCTCGCACGGGTGTTGCCGTGGACGAGTCATTCATGATTCGTTGCAGTATTCCTTCTCGGTGATCTCTGTGTCCTCTGTGGCCAAAGTGGAGTTTCAACATGACTGATCGCAACGCCGATTCCTACGCCGCCATGCTGGAAGCCGTGCAGGCCTTTCACCACAAGCACGATTTCAAGAACCGCGGTGGCGAAGAGCTCACCTACCGCATGGCACTGATGGCCGAGGAGCTGGGTGAAATCGGCGCCGCCATCACCAAGGGCAAACCCAAGGAACAACTGGCCGAAGAAGTCGCCGATCTGTTCATCCTGCTCATCGGCACCGCCATCGCCGCCGACTTCGATCTGAAGGACGCCTTCTGGCAGAAGATGGACAAGATCATGCAACGCGAGTCGCGCATGGTGAACGGCCGCATCCGCGTCTCTGAGTTCCGCGACTAATCATGCTCAAGCTGATCGTCCTCGACCGCGACGGCGTCATCAACGAAGACTCCGACGAGTACATCAAGTCGCCGGAGGAGTTCATCCCCATCCCCGGCAGCCTGGAAGCCATTGCACGGCTGACCCAGGCCGGCTGGCGCGTGGTGGTGGCAACCAATCAGTCCGGGGTGGCCCGCGGTTATTATGACCTCGCCACCCTGCATCGCATCCATGACAAGCTGCACCGCGAACTGGCGGCGCTGGGTGGGCAGATCGAGGCCATTTTCTACTGTCCCCACGGCCCCGATGATCTCTGCGACTGTCGCAAACCCAAGCCGGGACTGTTTCAGGATATCGCGGCACGGCTGCAGGTATCCCTGCATGGCGTGCCGGCCATCGGCGACTCCCTGCGCGACCTGCAGGCGGCGCAGGCCGTGGGTGCCGCGCCACTGCTGGTGCTCACCGGCAAGGGGCAGCGCACTCATGCCAGGGGCCAGGGACTGGAAGGCATCCCTGTGTATCCTGATCTGGCCGCCGCGGTCGACGCCCTGCTGGACTGAGGATTTATGCTGCTACTGCGCTCGCTGCTGTTCTATTTCGGGGTACTGACCGCACTGGTGGTGTATGCCCCGTTCATCCTCGGTGCCGTGGTGCTGCCGCTGCAGCCACGTTTCCGGGTGGTGACCCAGTGGACCCGCTTCTCGCTGTGGTGGCTGGAAATCACCTGCCATCTGCGCTATCGGGTGACCGGGCGGGAGAACATTCCGCCGGGGCCTGCCATCATCATGGCCAAGCATCAATCGGCCTGGGAAACCCTGGTGTTTCAGCGCATCTTCCCGGCCCATACCTGGGTGCTGAAGCGTGCGCTGCTGTTCATTCCCATCGGTGGCTGGGGACTGGCGGTGCTGCGCGCCATCGCCATCGACCGGGCGGCCGGGCGCAAGGCCTTGCAACAGGTGATAGAGCAGGGGACACAACGGCTGCAGAGCGGGCTGTGGGTGGTCATCTTTCCCGAAGGCACCCGCACCGCACCCGGCACCCGCGGCAAGTACAATATCGGTGGTGCCATGCTGGCCAGGAAAAGTGGTTATCCCGTCGTTCCGGTGGCCCATAACGCCGGCGAGTTCTGGCGGCGCAACAGCATCATCAAGCACCCCGGTGTGATTGACGTGGTCATCGGCCCTGTCATCGACACCCGGGGCAAGGACACCGCGGAGATCAACCACCTGGTCGAAACCTGGATTGAAGGCACCATGGAACGCATCTCCACCCTGCCGGCATCCCCTGGCGGGCTATCGAGTCCGCCCATCAGTCCATGATATAGTGGCATAACGCAGATTTGGCCGCGGCGCCTCCGTCGCGAACTCCAACCCGAACAAGGGCAACGGGGCGAAAGCCGTCCCGGGAGACAGTTTTGTTTTTCAACCCGGAAAACCCATTAGGGGCGTGATGATCGCGTAGAGATTTGGATACACAAGGCGTTTTCCGAAGAAGGGCAATACCGGCTGTATTGTCGACTGAGGAAAACGCCTTGTGGATTCAAAGATCACGCGAGGGCACGGTTCCTAATGGGTTTTCCGGGTTCCAACCTCAGGAAGCATCGACATGCACAACCACCGTACCACCATTACCCAGTTCATCATTGAGGAGCAGCGCCACATTCCGGGCGCCACCGGCGACTTCACCTCGCTGCTCAACGACGTCGTCACCGCCTGCAAGGTGATCTCCAACCTGGTCAACCACGGCGCGCTGGTGGGCGTGCTGGGCGCGGCCGGTTCCGAGAACGTGCAGGGCGAAGATCAGAAGAAGATGGACGTGATCTCCAACGAGGTGTTCCTCAAGACCAACGAGTGGGCCGGTCATCTGGCCGCCATGGCGTCGGAAGAAATGGAGGAGGTCTACCAGATCCCCAGCCAGTACCCGCGCGGCAAGTACCTGATGACCTTCGACCCGCTGGACGGCTCCTCCAACATCGACGTCAACGTCTCCGTCGGCACCATCTTTTCCATCCTGCGCTGCAAGGGCAATTGCGTGAACCCCACCGCCGAGGACTTCCTGCAGCGCGGCACCGAGCAGGTCTGTGCCGGCTACGCCCTGTACGGCCCCTCCACCATGATGGTGCTGACCACCGGACGCGGCGTGAACGGCTTCACCCTGGACCAGAATATCGGTGAGTTCGTGCTCACTCACCCCAACATGACCATCCCGGCTGATACCCGCGAATTTGCCATCAATGCCTCCAACATGCGCTTCTGGGAAGCCCCGGTGAAGCGTTATGTGGACGAGTGCCTGGCCGGCAAGGAAGGCGCGCGCGGCAGCGACTTCAACATGCGCTGGATCGCCTCCATGGTGGCCGAGGTGCATCGCATCCTGACCCGCGGCGGCGTATTCATGTACCCGCTGGACAGCAAGATGAAAGAGAAGGGTACCGAGGGCAAACTGCGCCTGATGTACGAGGCCAATCCCATGGGCTTCATCGTCGAACAGGCCGGCGGCGCCGCCATCACCGGTCAGCACCGTATCCTCGACATCCAGCCCAGCAGTCTGCACCAGCGCGTACCGGTGATCCTCGGTTCCAAAAATGAAGTCGAGCTGATCGCCAGGTATCACCAGGAAATGAAGTAAGCGGAGGCATCCGCGCCAAACAAAAAGGGGAAGGTGATGACACCTTCCCCTTTTTGTTTGCGGCGAGAAAAGCGCTAGACGTCGAGGTTACTGACGTAAAGGGCGTTGGCCTCGATGAAATCGCGGCGGGGCTCCACCTGATCCCCCATCAGGGTGGAGAACACCTCATCGGCGGCAATGGCATCCTCAATTCTCACCTGCAGCAGGCGGCGACTTTCCTGGTTCAGCGTGGTTTCCCACAGCTGCTCCGGATTCATTTCGCCCAGACCCTTGTAACGCTGGATGGTCTGACCGCGGCGGGCATCATCCAGCAGCCATTCCAGCGCCTGACGGAAGCTGGACACTTCGGTACGGCGTTCGCCACGCTGCACGTAGGCACCTTCGCCGATCAAGCCGTGCAGCTCGGCCGCCAGCTTGCCGATGGCCTGGTACTCCGGGGTGGAGAAAAAGTCGGTAGTGTAGAGATAGTCCGTGGAAACGCCATGACGCCATTCGGTCAGCAGGGCACTCTCAACGGCACCATCAGGGGCCTGTTCCAGGCGTGACTCGTAACGACGCTCGCCGGAGTCGTCACCATTCAGCCGTGCCACCAGCTCCTCAAACCAGGGAATGGTCTTGCTCGCATCACGGAACTGCTCTTCCGCCACCGGCAGCATGCCGATCATCTTCTCCATGATACGGCTGTTATAGCGGCGTCCCAGGCGTTGTATCCCGCCCATCACGGCCTGGTACTGCCGGGCCAGGCTTTCCAGCGCCACCCCGGTCAGGGGCGGGGCATCTTCCGTAATATAAAGGTGTGAATTATCAATGGCTTGCTGAAGAAGATTGGCGTTCAACTCATGCTCATCCTTGACGTAGCGCTCCTGCTTGCCCTTCTTCACCTTGTACAGTGGCGGCTGGGCGATATAGATGTGGCCACGCTCGATCAGCACCGGCATCTGGCGGTAGAAGAAGGTTAGCAACAGGGTACGGATGTGGGATCCGTCGACGTCGGCATCGGTCATGATGATGATGCGATGGTAGCGCAGCTTGTCGGGATTGAACTCGTCACGACCGATACCACAACCCAGGGCGGTGATCAGGGTGCCCACTTCAGCCGAGGACAGCATCTTGTCGAAACGGGCCTTTTCCACATTGAGGATCTTGCCCTTCAGCGGCAGGATCGCCTGGGTACGGCGGTCACGACCCTGCTTGGCGGAGCCGCCGGCAGAATCACCCTCGACCAGGAACAGTTCCGACAGCGCCGGATCCTTTTCCTGGCAATCGGCGAGCTTGCCGGGCAAACCGGCCACATCAAGCGCACCCTTGCGGCGAGTCATCTCACGTGCCTTGCGCGCGGCCTCACGAGCCCGGGCGGCGTCCACGACCTTGCCGGCAATGATCTTGGCATCGGTGGGGTTTTCCCACAGATACTCCTGGAATTTCTCCGACATGACCGACTCCACGGCCGGCTTCACCTCGGACGACACCAGTTTATCCTTGGTCTGGGAGGAGAATTTCGGATCACGTACCTTGATGGACAGGACTGCGGTCAGACCCTCACGGGCATCATCGCCGCTGGTCGCCACCTTGGCCTTCTTGGCCAGACCTTCCTGCTCGATATACTGGTTAAGCATGCGCGTCAACGCACTGCGCAGACCCGCCAGATGGCTACCGCCGTCACGCTGCGGAATATTGTTGGTGAAGCAGTAGATGTTTTCCTGATAGGAGTCGTTCCACTGCATCGCCACTTCGACACCAACACCGTCACGCTCGCCGCTGAAATAGAAGGCCGTACCGTGCAGTGGGGTCTTGTTGCGGTTCAGATGTTCAACAAAGGCGCGAATACCGCCCTGGTATTCAAAGGTGTCTTCCTTGGCACTCACCTCATCCACCAGGTGGATGCGCACACCGGAATTGAGGAAGGACAGTTCGCGCAGGCGCTTGGCCAGGATGTCGTAATGGAATTCGGTCTGGGTAAAGATGGTCGTGGATGGCTTGAAACGAACCTCGGTCCCGGTTCCGGTGGTTTCACCCACCACAGCAAGCGGCGCCTGCGGATCGCCCAGACGGTATTCCTGCTGATACAGTTTGCCGTCGCGGCGAATACTCAGCTTGAGGGTTTCAGACAGGGCGTTAACCACCGATACGCCGACACCGTGCAAGCCCCCCGATACCTTGTAGGAGTTGTCATCGAATTTACCCCCGGCATGGAGGATGGTCATGATGACTTCGGCGGCTGAACGACCTTCCTCTTCATGGATATCCACCGGAATGCCGCGGCCGTTGTCACGTACCGTGACAGAACCATCACTGTGGATGATGACATCGATCTGGCTGCAGTATCCGGCCAGCGCCTCGTCGATGGAATTGTCGACCACCTCAAACACCATGTGATGCAGACCGGTGCCGTCGTCGGTATCACCGATATACATGCCCGGGCGCTTGCGAACCGCATCCAGGCCCTTCAGCACCTTGATATTTGTGGAATCGTAGGTTTTTTCGCTCATACATCAACTCCCTTGTAAGGCGGGCATTATATCACTTCCGTCACTTCACCATGTTCCACGTGGAACACCGCGGTTTCTTTCCATTCCGAGGTATCGAGTAACAGTCGATCCGTTGCCGTCACAAAACACTGGGCTCCACTGGCCGCCACCGTCTGCATCAACACCCTGCGCTTTTGTTCATCCAGTTCAGCCGGCAAGTCATCAAGGAGCAGGGTACAACGCCTGCCCGTTGCCTGTTGCAGGTGCTGCATTTGAGCGATGCGCAAGGCGCATACGGTGAGCTTTTGCTGACCGCGAGAAAAGCTGTCCGCAGCATCCAGGCCGGGGGAAAGGAGCAAACGGAAATCCGCCCGATGCGGGCCGGACATGGTGTAACCGACACCTTGCTCACTGAGACGATTTTTTATCAGCACATCGTGAAGCGAGATGTCCTTGGGCCAACCCCTGCGGCAGCTGATACGGGGAGGGGCATCCTCAAGCAGCAGACCATATATATGGTTGAACAGGGGGGTAATCTGTTGCAGGTAGGTCAAACGCATGTTCGTTACCGCTTCTCCGGTCTCTGCCAACCCATTTTCCCACTGCTGCAGTTCTGCCATGGCTACCCCGGAACGCAAAGCGGCATTACGTTGTTCCAGATAGCGGCGATAGCGCTTCCACAGTTCAAGAAAACCATGTTCCACGTGGAACAATCCCCAGTCCATGTAGGCACGTCGCTCTCGTGGCTCCCCTTGCAACAGGCTGTGAGAGTCCGGAGTAATCAACTGCAGGGGAAGCAGTACCGCCAGGCTTGAGGCCGTATCCAGCCTTTCACCGTTCATGCGGATTTGGGTAATATCACCATCCCGCTTCTGTACACCGAGAGAAAATACCGACGCTCCGGTATCGATACGTCCGAATACCGTGGCCACATCCGCACCATTCTGTATCAGCTTGCGGGAGTTGAGGGTACGAAACGAGCGTCCCATACCCAGCAGATGAATGGCTTCAAGCAGGCTGCTCTTGCCGCTGCCATTGGGGCCAATCAGAAGGTTGAGATCCGGCGAAGGAGAAAAGGAAACCGAGGTCAGGTTACGTAGCCCGCTGACCTCCAGATGGATTAAAGCCATAGGATGGTGTTTACGCCATGGCTGCGCTTAAAGACGCATCGGCATGACCACATAACGCGATGCCTTGTTTCCGGAACCGAAAATCAGGCAGCTGCTGTTGGCATCAGTCATGCTGAGAACCACCTGATCTTCCTTGACCACATTCAGGGCGTCCAGCAGATAGGAAACGTTGAAACCAATTTCAAATTCAACGCCGTCGTAACTGATTTCGACCTCCTCCTCAGCCTCTTCCTGTTCCGGGTTATTAACCGTGGCCTTGAGCAGATTATTCTCAAACTGCAGGCGAATGCCTCGATACTTTTCATTGGAAAGAATCGAGGTACGCTGAAGCGCCTGGCGTAACAGACTCCGATCCGCTGTAACCTGACGCTCGCCTATTTTGGGCACGACGCGGTCATAGTCCGGAAAACGTCCATCCACCAGCTTGGACGTCATCACGATATCGCCCAGGGCGACCCGAATGTGATTGCTGCCGACCAGCAATTCACATTGAACATCCCCGTCACCGAGCAAACGACTCAGTTCCATGACACCCTTGCGCGGAATGATGACCTGACGCTCTTCACCCACTACTTCCGGGCAATCGACCTCACTGATCGCCAGACGGTGTCCATCGGTAGCAACGGTGCGTAGCTGACCACCCTTCATCTCCAGCAACATGCCGTTGAGGTAATAGCGCACATCCTGATTGGCCATGCAGAACTGGGTCTGCTCCAGTAGGCTTTTGAATATCTCCTGTGCGATCGTCAGACGAAAGGCGCCGGTAACTCCTTCTGTGGCGGGGTATTCCGTTGCCGGCAAGGTGCTCAGCGAAAAGCGGCTTTTGCCGGAACGGATGAGGGCCTTGTCACCATCTACCGTGATTTCGAGCAAGGCCTGATCCGGGAGTGCACGGCAGATATCACTGAACTTGCGTGCCGGCAGGGTAATCTCGCCATCAACGCTGTTTTCCACGGCGGCCGTTGCCGTCAGCTCAACCTCGAGATCCGTACCTGTCAGTGTCAAGCGACCCTTGTCGACCTGAACCAGCACATTGGCCAGGATGGGTAATGTCTGCCGTTTTTCGACGACACCGCCGACTACCTGTAATGGCTTGAGCAGTGCCTCACGCGATATGGTGAATTTCATGTCCTTGGCCCCGTCGCTAATTATTCATTATTTAATATATGTAAACCTGTTGTAATGATTAGTGCAGCAGGTTTGTGTGCATAAAAAATAAAACTTTTTATAAAACAGTACGTTAAAAACAAATATCAGACCCTGATAACGGTGGGTAAGCCTGTATTAGCTGTGGATAGACTGGCTTGTTATCCACAGGAAAAAATACGCAAAACTTACCCACAGGCTGTGCACATCAAGTGGACAGGGTTCTCAACAGGTTTGCATGATCCTCGGCAATACGTGGTTCGATTTCCTTCAACTCCCGTATCTTGCGGCAGGCATGGATGACGGTGGTATGGTCGCGACCGCCGAAGGCATCACCAATCTCCGGCAGGCTGTGACTGGTCAATTCCTTCGCCAGGGCCATGGCCAGTTGCCGTGGTCGTGCCACGGAACGGCTGCGCCGCTTCGATAACAGATCCGCTACCCGGATTTTATAATACTCAGCCACCGTTTTTTGAATGTTTTCAATGGTAACCAGTTTTTCCTGCAGCGCCAGAAGATCGCTCAGGGCCTCCTTGGCAAAATCCAGTGTAATCGGCCGCGCCGTAAAGTGGGCATTGGCGATGACCCGGCGCAATGCACCTTCCAGTTCACGGATATTGGAGTAAATGCGCTTGGCGATAAAAAAGGCAACTTCCGGGGGCAGGGCGACCCCCGACAGTTGTGCCTTGCTCATCAGGATGGCAACACGTGTCTCCAGTTCCGGTGGTTCAATGGCGACCGTAAGACCCCAGCCAAAACGTGATTTCAGTCGCTCCTCAAGTCCCTTCACCTCTTTTGGATAGCGATCACAGGTGAGGATCACCTGTTGCTGTCCTTCGAGTAACGCATTGAAAGTATGGAAGAACTCCTCCTGAGAGCGCTCCTTGCCGGCAAAGAACTGGATGTCGTCGATGAGCAGGGCATCCACTGAACGATAGTGACGCTTGAATTCATTGATGGCGTTGTGTTGCAGTGCCTTGACCATGTCCGCGACAAAGCGCTCGGAGTGCAGGTAAACCACGTTGGCGCCGGGGCGCTGCTGCAGGATCATGTTGCCGATGGCATGCATCAGGTGGGTCTTGCCCAGGCCGACGCCGCCATAGAGAAAAAGCGGGTTATAGGCCAGGCCCGGGTTGCCGGCAACCTGCACCGACGCGGCCCGTGCCAGCTGGTTTGACTTGCCTTCGACGAAGTTGTCGAAGGTGAAATTGCTGTTGAGATTGCTGCGCCGGTTGCCGGTCGGGCCGGGTCCCGGCTCCCTTTCCTGTCCTCCGGTCGCGGCAACCTTCATTGCCCGGCCAGGTTCCGGGAGCGTCTCCGGCCTTTTGCGGCTGCCGATTTCCAGTACCAGGCGCAGTCCGCTGTTGCCGCTGATCTGGTGGGCAAAGGTGGTGATCTGTTCGCTGTAGCGATCCTTGACCCAGTCGAGTACGAAACGGTTCGGCGCCAGCAGGCGCAGCACATCCCCCTCCCGTTCCGCGTGCAGCGGGCGGATCCAGGTGTTGAATTGTTGTGCCGGCAGCTCATCTTCGAGATGATCAAGACACTGCTGCCAAAGGGGTTCGGCCACGAAACGCTCTCTGGGACGCCATGTTGAAGAGGGGGCAGTCTATACCCGAAGCGGAAAGTTATCCACACCCGCCCGCCGCTACGCAGGCAGCGCCGTTATTGACAACCGGGGTGGATTCACAGTATTTTGCGCCTCTTTTTTCCGTAGCCCGAAACCGGGTTGCGCAGATTACTGAAACCGGACGACGATTATCATGAAAAGAACCTTTCAACCCAGCGTGCTGAAGCAGAAGCGCAACCACGGTTTTCGTGCTCGCATGGCAACCAAGAGCGGCCGCAAGATCCTCCAGGCGCGTCGTGCCAAGGGTCGTACCCGCCTGAGCGCCTGATAGCGCCCGCGTCTTGCAAGGCGCATATGGTTTTCCGCGCGACCGCCGGCTGTTGCGGCCGGCGGAGTTCCAGCGGATCTTCAAAGGGGCGGACTGGCGTGTGAGTAGTGCCACCTTCACCCTGCTGGTGGTGGCGAATGAACTGGGCCATCCCCGACTCGGCGTGGCGTTAAGCAAGCGTCAGGTCAGGCTTGCTGTAGAACGTAACCGCATCCGGCGGCAGCTGCGCGAGAGTTTTCGTCAGCATCAGCAAATGTTGGGCGGGGTCGACATCGTGGTACTTGGCCGCGCTGGAATCGCGGGTATCTCCACTCAGGAGCTGCGTGCCGCCATAGACAGGAGCTGGGAAGAGCTGGAAAAGCGATGCAAAAAATCCTGATCCTGCTCATCGGCGCCTATCGTTACCTAATCAGCCCGTTTCTGGGCAACAACTGCCGTTTTCATCCCTCCTGTTCCTGCTACGCCCATCAGGCCATCGAGCGTTTCGGCGCCTGGCGCGGCGGCTGGATGGCTCTGCGCCGCCTTGGCCGCTGCCACCCCTGGCATGAGGGTGGATTCGATCCGGTTCCCGACAAGAAAGACTAAAGACCCATGGACTTCCAACGCCTGCTGCTTGTAGTCGCACTTTCATTCATTCTGCTGATGCTCTATCAGGCATGGCAGAAGGATTACGGCCCGCAGCCGCCGGCTGCCATGGTGCAGGCGCCGGGTACCGTACCCCCCGCCAAGGACCTGCCTACGGCCACGCCCCGTGCCGGGGCCGTGCCCGAGATGCGCGAAGGTCTTGCTACTGCCAAGCGGGTACGTGTTCATACCGATGTCTATGTTGTCGAAATCGACACCCAGGGAGGCGACCTGCGTCGTGCCGATCTGATCCAGTATCCGGTTTCGCTGGAGCGCAAGGATGAGCCGACGCGCATATTCGACGACAGCAGCAACCTGTTGTACATCGCACAGTCCGGCCTGCGACCGGGCAGCGGCACCGATGCCGGCCAGGTACCCGATCACTATGCGGTCTACCACACGGAACAGGATGAGTACCGCCTGGTTGATGGTCAGGATCAGGTGCAGGTGCGCCTGCAGTGGCGTGATGAGAGTGGCGTGCAGGTGGACAAGATCTATACCTTCCACCGCGGCAGTTACGTGGTCGATGTGGATTATGCCGTGCGTAACCAATCCCCGCAGCCGTGGGCCGCGCATGCCTACTATCAGCTGCAGCGCCAACGTCCCGGCGAAAGCGCAGGTGCGTTCGGCATCTACACCTATACCGGTGGCGTGATCCATGCCCAGGAAGTGAAGTACGAGAAGATCGACTTCGATGACATGGAAAAATCAGCCCTGAGCCGCACCCTCACCGGAGGCTGGGCCGCGATGATCCAGCACTACTTCGTCGGTGCCTGGATTCCGCCGCAGCAGGCCAGTCATGATTACTACAGCCGTGCCCTGGGGAACAATCGCTATCTGCTCGGCATGATTGGCGAAAGCCAGACGGTTGAGCCTGGTACCGAGGCCGGCTTCAAGGCACGTCTGTACATCGGACCCAAGCTGCAGGACGAGCTTAACGCGGTGGCTGATGGTCTGGCCCTGACCGTCGATTACGGCAAGCTCACCATCCTTTCCGATCCCATCTTCTGGTTGATGAAGAAAATACACAATCTGGTCGGCAACTGGGGCTGGTCGATCGTCATCCTCACCCTGCTGATCAAGCTGGCCTTTTACAAGCTTTCCGCCACCAGCTACAAGTCCATGGCCAACATGCGCAAGCTGACGCCACGCCTGCAGGCGCTGAAGGAGCGCTATGGCGACGATCGGCAGAAGATGAACGAAGCGATGATGAAGATGTACAAGGAGGAGAAGATCAATCCGCTCGGCGGCTGTCTCCCGATCCTGGTGCAGATCCCGGTATTTATCGCCCTGTATTGGGTACTGCTGGAAAGTGTGGAGTTGCGTCAGGCGCCGTGGATCCTGTGGATCCACGATCTTTCCACCATGGATCCTTATTACGTGTTGCCGATCCTGATGGGCGCCAGCATGCTGATTCAGCATCGCCTCAACCCGACGCCGATGGATCCGATCCAGGCCAAGGTGATGATGGCGTTGCCGATCGTGTTTACCTTTTTCTTCGCCTTCTTCCCGTCCGGCCTGGTGCTGTACTGGGTGGTCAACAACGTGCTGTCGGTGGCGCAACAGTGGTACATCACCCGCTACGTGGTGAAGGCGTAACGACGTGAGGGCGTGAAAGCGTGAATGCGCAAACTTCGCGTCCTGATGTTCCTGCCGTACCCGCAACCGATACAGATACCATCGCCGCCGTCGCCACGCCCGCCGGGCGTGGCGGCGTCGGCATCGTCAGAATCTCAGGCCCCGCCGCACCTGCCATTGCCGAGCGCATGCTTGGTCGCTGTCCGCCGCCGCGCCGTGCCGACTACCTCTCCTTTCATGATGCCGACGGCGAATTGATCGATCAGGGCATCGCCCTGTACTTTGCCGCACCACATTCCTTTACCGGCGAGGACGTGCTGGAGTTGCAGGGCCATGGGGGTCCGGTGGTGATGGATCTGCTGGTGCAGGCCGCGCTGCAACTGGGTGCCCGCGCCGCCCGTCCCGGCGAGTTCTCCCAGCGCGCCTTTCTCAATGACAAGCTCGATCTGGCCCAGGCCGAGGCCATTGCCGATCTCATCGACAGCAGTTCGGTGCAGGCGGCCCGCAGCGCACTGCGCTCATTGCAGGGTGAGTTTTCGCGCCGCGTGGAAACACTGACGGAAGAACTGATCCAGCTGCGCCTGTATGTAGAGGCGGCCATCGATTTTCCTGAAGAAGAAGTCGACTTTCTTGCCGACGGCGTAGTGACGGCACGGCTCGAGGCGTTACGGGAACAGCTGCGCGCCGTGCAGGACGCGGCGCGCCAGGGCAGCCTGTTGCGCGACGGCATGAGCGTGGTACTGGCGGGTCAACCCAATGCCGGCAAATCCAGTCTGCTCAATGCCCTGGCCGGGCGCGACAGCGCCATCGTCACCGAGATCCCGGGCACCACGCGCGATGTGCTGCGCGAACAGATCAGCATCGATGGCATGCCGCTGCACATCGTCGATACCGCCGGTCTGCGCGACAGCAGCGACACCATCGAACAGGAGGGCATACGCCGTGCCTGGGCCGAGATCGAACAGGCCGACGGGGTGCTGTTGCTGCTCGATGATCGAGCCGGAATCACCCCGGCGGAACACGCCATACTCTCGCGTCTGCCGCCACGTCTGCCGGTCACCTTCGTGCACAACAAGAATGATCTGAGCGGTCACCCGCCGGCCGTGGAACAGACCAACGGCGAGACGCACATCTATCTCTCCGCGCGCCACGGCGGCGGACTGGATTTGCTGCGTCAGCACCTCAAGCAAAGCATGGGTTTTCAGCCTGCCGGCGAAGGGGTATTCAGTGCCCGCCGCCGCCATCTTGAGGCCCTGGCCCAGGCGGCCGCCCACCTCGATGCTGGCGACGAACAGTTGCGGCAGTACCGTGCCGGTGAGTTGCTGGCGGAGGAACTGCAACTGGCGCAGCAGGCGCTGGGCGAAATAACCGGCACCTTTGGCGCGGACGAGTTGCTGGGAAGGATATTTGCCAGCTTCTGTATCGGTAAATGATCGACCTTTCGATTATGCCCAGGGCAAGCGTGACACGGCTGTGCGCAGACGCGGCAGTGCGGTAGCGCTATCCGCCGTACCATAACGCAAGGCAATGTAAAGGGCGCTGATTTCACGGATAGCCGGAGCGAGGTCGGGGCGCAGCCCCTCGGCCCGGCGGGCAAAGGCGGCGGGTCCCTCGTGCGGCGCGCGGCGCAGGCCGAGACGTTCGAGGCGGTGGCAGTAACGCTCATAGAGTCGCAGCACCGGGTCACGCGGCCGGCGGCCGCGCCGGAGCAGTTGCAGTGCCACGACCATCAATACCAGACCGATGGCGGCAGCCATCATGGCTGCCGCACCCTGCCAGCCGAAGCGCAACAGGCCGAGCCGTTGCAGCAGTTCTTTCTGCCGCAGGTGGTTGTAGCCGAGTACCCACTGGTTCCAGGCATTGTTGAGGGCGTCCCAGCCGTAGCGCAGCTGTGCCAGGTTGCGCGTCAGCCAGTGCAGATCGACGTTCAGCATGGGCGCGGAGGTGGAGCGGAAGCGCTGCAGATCCGTCTCCGTCTCCACCCGTGCTGCCGGGATTACCGCGGTGGGGTCCACCCGCAGCCAACCGCCGTCCTCCAGCCAGACCTCGGCCCAGGCATGGGCGCGTGACTGGCGCACAATGAGGTAATCGGCCAGCGGATTACTCTCGCCGCCCTGGTAGCCGGTGACTATCCGGGCCGGCACGCCCGCACCGCGCATCAGGGTGACGAAGGCGGCGGCATAGTGCTCGCAGAAGCCGCGCCGGCTGTCGAACAGAAACTCGTCGATGGCGTCATCGCCCAGCAGCGGCGGACGCCGCGTGTACCAGTACGGCTGGTCGCGGAAATGGGCCAGTGCCGCGGCCACAATCTCCGCCGGCGCCAGGGTCGACCACTGCCGGGCGAGCTCACGCGTGCGCAGGTTGCGTCCCGACGGCAGTTGCAGGGCGAGCCGCCGCTGTTCCTCGGGCAGGGCACCAGTGCGGTACGTGGTGTGTGCCGCCAGTTCAAAGCGCTGTCGGGCAGTGAGCCGGCGCGACAGCAGCAGCTGAAAATCAGCCGTAAGGGTCAGTTCGCGCGGCACGGCAGCGGGGAGTTCCAGCGCGAATACCCAGTGCTGATCGTGCGGCTCCAGGGTCAGCGCATAGCGCATCGCCTCACCCAGCGGTTCATGCCCGGCCGGCTCGCCAAACCAGCGCGGCGGCGACTCGCGCCGGATCGGATCCCAGCGCCGGCCATCGGTGATCCACAACACCGGGCCGCGCCAATAGAGTTGATCGGCCGGCGGCACGGGCCCGTCGAATTGCACGCGGAAGGCCACGGCCTCTGAGTCGGCCAGCTCGGTGATGTTGCCGAGGGTCATGTGATCGGAGATGCTGGTCTGGGCACTCAGGGCATTCTTGGGGATGCCCCACAGTGGTCCCGGCAGGCGCGGGAAGAGCAGGAACAGCACCATCATGATGGGCAGCGCCTGCATGAGCAGCAGGCCGGCGCGACGGAGATAGTCGCGGTGGGCCGAACCGGCCGGATGATTGAGGGCGACAAGGGCGGCGGTGAGCAGCAGCACGGTGAACAGCAGATAGGCGCCGACGAAGATGGACTGATCCACCAGAAAGCCGCCGGCCACCAGGAACCAGCCCATGAAAATCACCAGCATGGCATCGCGCAGACTGCGCAACTCCAGCAGCTTGAGACACAGCATGACGCTGAGCAGGGCAAGGCCGGCATCAGGGCCGAACAGGGTGCGATAGCCGAGCAGTACCGCGCCGACGCCGGCCAGGGTGAGCAACAGGCGCAAGGGGCGCCCGGGCAATGGCCAGCCGCGCAGGTCGATGGCCAGCCGCCAGCCCAGCAGGGCGAGGCAATAGGGGATGAGCCAGGGCGGCAGGCGCAACAGCTGTGGCAGCAACACCGCCGCCAGCGCGCCCAGCAGCCAGAGCCGGCCATGGCGCGGCAGGTTCATGGCCGCTCCCCGTATAGCGCCAGGGCCTCCAGGCAACGGCGGCGCTGGGACGGGCCGAAGCCCGGGGCGATGTTGCGATCCGGCAGGCGCAGGCCATAGCTCAGGCCGGCGGCATCGGCCTCCAGTACCCAGCGACACAGTCGCGACAACCGGGCCTCCGTCGCCAGTCCCGGCAGCAGCTCCCAGGACAGCCACAGCTCCTGGGCCTGTTCACCGGCAAACTGTTTGGTGTACATGCCCTGTTCCCGCGCCACCGCCTTCCAGTGCACATGGCGCAGTGAATCACCCGCATGGTAGGGGCGCAGCGCGGTGAAATCGTCATGCCCCTGCCCGTGCTCACTGCCGCCGCTGGCGGCACCGGGCTGGGCCGGGGGCAGGCCCCGCTGGGGTGCCGGTGCGGGGTAGACCAGACAGTCCATGGACAGCTCCAGCGGCGACCAGGCACGGAGCAGGCCGAGGGGGAAGCGTGTGGCGACGGTGAAACGGCCCAGGGCCAGGCGCCCGCGCTGCGGCGCCGGAAGAGACAATTCGGCCCAGTGCAACCCCGATGGCACGTCGAGCATGGTCTCGGTGCCATCGGGCAGACGCAGGGTGAGTGCCGGCCTCGTCTCACCGGTGTCATTGCGCAGACCGATGGGGAAGCGCGCCTGTTCGCCGGCAAATACCGCCGGGCAACGACCGGCCTCCACGCACAGACCCTGAAGGTTGCGCCAGGTATGCAGAATGGACACCACGCCCAGTCCGGCAAGCAGGAAGACCAGGGCGAAGGCGAGGGCATTGTCGTAGTTGATGGCGCCGAGCAGGATGGCCAGCAGCACGGCACCGAACAGCAGCCCCTGCCGTGTCGGCAGGATGTAGACGCGGCGTCGATCCAGCCGTATCGGGCCGGGCTCTGCCCCGCTGCCGCGCAGGAAGCGGGCGAGACTGAAACGCTGGCGCAGGGTGAGGGGGCTGGCCACGGTCAGGGGATGGCGACCTCGTTGAACCAGACGGCCAGACCCTCGCTGCCCCGGGCGCCTTCGGACTGCACCTGCTGCAGACGGTGGCCGGCCACGTGAGGCAATACCGCCTGCACGTCCTCGGGCAGGGCGTAGTCGCGCCCGGCCAGCAGCGCCCAGGCACGGGCGCCGGCGAGCAGACCAAGACCCGCGCGCGGCGACAGCCCGGTGAGAAAATGCGGCGAGCGACGCGAATATTCCAGCAGGGCCTGCACATAGTCGAGCAGTGCCGGGCTGACCTTCACCGCACGCACCTGCGCCTGGGCCTGCACCAGTTGCTCCGGCGTCATCACCGGCGGCAGTTCTGCCAGCAGGTCACGCCGATCGCGCCCGGCCAGCAGCGCGCGCTCCGCCGCCACATCGGGATAACCCAGTTCGATGCGCATCAGGAAGCGATCCAGTTGCGATTCGGGCAGGGGAAAGGTGCCGATCTGGTTGACGGGATTCTGGGTGGCGATGACGAAGAACGGCTCCGGCAGCGGGCGGGTCTCGCCCTCGCTGGTGACCTGATGTTCCTCCATGGCCTCCAGCAGGGCGCTCTGGGTCTTGGGGGTGGCGCGGTTGACCTCGTCGGCCAGGATCAGCTGGGCGAAGATCGGGCCGGGGTGGAAGCGGAATTCGCCCGACTCGCGCTCATATACCGCCACGCCGAGGATGTCCGCCGGCAACAGATCGGAGGTGAACTGGATGCGGTTGAAGCGCAGTCCCAGCGTCGTGGCAAATACATGGGCCAGGGTGGTCTTGCCCACCCCGGGCAGATCCTCGATCAACAGATGGCCCCGGGCCAGCAGGCAGGCAAGGGCGAGGCGGATGGGGCGTTCCTTGCCGAGGATGACACTGCCGACCTGGGTGATGACCTGATTCAGTAGGGCTTCCATAAGATTCCTGTTGGCT
Source organism: Thiohalomonas denitrificans (assembly GCA_020725115.1). Lineage (GTDB taxonomy): Bacteria > Pseudomonadota > Gammaproteobacteria > Thiohalomonadales > Thiohalomonadaceae > Sulfurivermis > Sulfurivermis denitrificans_A. The sequence goes on along the minus strand of DYFR01000023.1, from coordinate 603 downwards.
TGGGTCTGCGATAACTATACCGTTGCCGGACACTTCCCGCCCTCTGGCGAGGCAGGGGTGGGGCGGCTACACTGAATATGTAACCGGATAGTCTCCGGGGGCATGACAGATGATCGATACTTCCTCTTCCATCGCGGCGATACCCGCCACCTCCGGCAGCAGCCTGCAGGAGGGCCGGCTGCGCACGGAAAACAGCGCGCTGGCGCAGCGGAACGCCCAGTTGCAGGGCGAAAACCGTGACCTGCGTGTGGAGCAGCGCCGCCTGGCGGCACAGAATGGTGATCTGCAGCGCGAGGTCGGCGACCTGCAGCGCGAAATCACCCGCAGCGACCGCAGCGCGGATCCGGGCAGCACCAGCGGTACCCTGCTGGACGTTTATGCCTGAGGGCCTCCGGCCCGGGACGCGGTCAGCATTTCCTTCAGCGCCCGAATCTCTTCCCGCAGTGCGCGCAACTCCTCGCCCACCTGCGCACTTTCTTCATGCACCGCCTCCTCGATGGCCGCCTGCTCCTGCTTGAACTCGACATCGTGCATGGTCTGCATGGTGTTGACGATGATGGCGATGAACAGGTTGAGCATGGTGAAGGTGGCGATGAGGATGAA
>DYFR01000022.1 GCA_020725115.1 Thiohalomonas denitrificans | reverse complement strand
TGCGGCAAAGTTCCGGGTATCGGCGCCGTTTCGGGACTTTTTCAGCAACCTGTTAGAAAGGCTATGCCTGCCCAGATTGATGCATCGACGTTAAAGCGTCTAGGGATCGCCCCAAGCAACGAGTCTGTAGTAATCGGAGTGCTTCGATTTCTAAAATTTATTGATGATGATGGCAAGAAGACGAAGGAAGGCTCAGAGGTGTTTCACAAGCATGATGATGCTGAGTTCGCTAAAACTTTAGAACAGCATGTGAAGAAAGCATATTCAGAATTATTTGATTTGCGCGGCGATGAGTCGTGGAAGGTTGATCGCAATATCTTGATTGGATTTTTTCGGGCTACCGACGAAACCAGTGCTTTAACTGCAAAAAGACAAGCAATTGCGTTTGAGACTCTCTCTGCGCTTTCTGGCCATGGTGAAGTGTCTAGCCCACGTCAGAAAGCCGAGAACAGAAAAATCGCTTCTACTGATGAGAAGCCTAAGCGTACATCGAAGGCCCAGAAGACATCTGCAGGAAAGATAACAAATCCGGAAGTGACGCAAAGCGGCGGCATTTCTAACCAACCAGGGATGGCTTTAACTGTTCGTATTGAAGTAAATCTTCCAGCTCAGGCAGATCAGGAAACATATGACAGAATATTTAAAAGCATCCGAGCTAATTTATTGGATAGTTAGCCATGTTGGAACGATTTGAACGTATTACCAGAAGAGCCAATTTCTTTACCTCCGAAGATGCGTCCGTATCGAGCGACATGCATCCATTTGAGGCTAGGAATATATTTGAGCCAATGCCGCAGGTTATCCGCGATCTATTTGATAACGGACACTATGCCCAAGCAACATTTGAGAGTCTGAAGTTCTTAGATAAAGAGATAGCAAGAGTGTCAGGTGTGTCAGCGACTGGAAAATCGCTAATGATGAAGGTTTTTTCTGAATCTAGCCCAATCATTAAGCTCACCCCGCTATCTAATGATTCAGAGAAAAGCGAGCAGGAAGGGTACAAGTTTATATTCTCTGGAGTGATGATGGCTATTCGAAACCCCCGCGGTCACGAATATACGATCAGAGACACTCTTGATAATTGCCTCGACCACCTCTCATTTGTCTCTGTTCTTTTTCGAAGATTGGAAGCTTCTGGTATCAAAATACAGGTCTAACAAGCTCTTGTAGAGTGACGCAGTTTCGCCGCACACCTAAAGCGAGCGTTAGCGCCCCCCCTGCAAAAACAGAAACTCCCCACCATCATTCAAACATCAGTTTGAACTTCCCTTCCTTCAGCATCTCCGCCTCCTGTGCCAGGTCGGCCTGGGTCAGCGGGTGCAGTTCGAGCCAGCCGGCGGGAAAGCGCAGGTTGATGGATTTGCCGTCGACCTCCAGGTGGAACGGCGGCAGCGGGATGTCGGCGCGGCTGCGGTGCAGCAGCACGGCGAGGCGCAGCAGGATGGCGAGGCGCATCAGGCGTTCACGCTGTGTCTCGGGCAGGATGCGGAATACTGCCGTGGAAAACTTGCGGCGGTGGCTGCGTACCAGGACGGCGAGGGCCTTTTGTTCCTGGCGCGAGAAGCCGGGCATGTCGGAGAATTCGAGCAGGTAGGCGCCATGCTTGTGGTAGCCGCTGTGTGCCACGGCGAGACCGATTTCATGCAGGCGCGCGGCCCACTCCAGCAGATTGGCGACGCACTCGTCTTCCAGCTGCCAGGCATGCATCACCTGGTGCAGGGCGTAGAGCGCGGTGTCGTGCACGCGTTGTGCCTGGGCCTTGTCGACGTGGTAGCGCTCCTTCAGCACGCTGATGGTGCGGCTGCGCACGTCTTCGTGGCGGATGCGCCCCATCAGGTCGTAGAGCAGGCCCTCGCGCAGGGCGCCGTCGGAGACCTCCATGCGTTCGATGCCGAGGGCGGCGAAGGTGGCGATGAGGATCGCCACGCCGCCGGGAAATACCGCGGCGCGTTCCGGCGGCAGGCCTTGCAGCGCATCGAGGCGGCTGACGTGGCCGGCGCCGATCATCGCCTCGCGCAGACGCTGCAATGCCGGCAGGGTGATGCCGATGTCGCTCCAGCCCATGGCCTGCAGCACTTCGCCCACGGCGCGGATGGTGCCGGAGGAGCCGACGGCGCCGACCCAGCCGAGGCGGCGATAGTCCTGCTCTATGGCCTGCAGTTCCTGGCCGGCAGCGATTTCGGCGCGGCGCATGGCCTTGGCGCTGATCGCGCCGTCGGAGAACCAGGCCTGACTCAGGCTGACGCAGCCCATGTACAGGCTTTCCATGTAGATGGGCTCGAAACCCTCGCCGATGATGAGTTCGGTGCTGCCGCCGCCGATGTCCATCACCAGGCGCTGGCCGGGGCTGCCGGGCAGGCTGTGGGAGACGCCGAGGTAGATGACGCGCGCCTCTTCCAGGCCGGAGATCACCTCGATGGGGTGACCGAGGGCCGCGGCGGCGGCTTCGAGGAAGGCATCGCTGTTGCGCGCCTTGCGCAGGGTGTTGGTGCCGACGGCGCGCACGCTGCCCGGGTGCATGTCACGCAGGCGCTGGCCGAAGCGTTCCAGGCAGGCGATGGCGCGCTGCTGCGCCGCGGCATCCAGTTCGCCGGTGGCATCGAGGCCGGAAGCCAGCCGTACCGGTTCGCGCAGACGGTCGAGTACGTTGAGGTGTCCGTTGACCGGACGTGCCACCACCATGTGGAAGCTGTTGGAACCGAGGTCTACCGCCGCGATGGTGCTGGCCGTGCCTTCCGCTAGTGGTTGCTCACTCATTGTTCTCGGCGGGGCTCGTTATCAGGGCCGCTTATGATAGTCGAAAGCGGGGCGGGACGGGGCGACGGCATCATCGCGGCGGGGGAAACGCCCTGGTGCGCAGCGAAGCTACCTTGAAACCCGTCTACCTGCCGCGCAGCTCCGTCAGGGCATTGATGAGCGGCTGGCGCACAGCCTGCTCCAGCTTGTCCAGATAGTTCTGCCGCAGTTCAGCATGACAGGCGAGCATGACGGCCTGGTTACGCGCCGCCAGTGCCAGCAGGCCGGGCATTTGCGGCGGCCGCCAGGCGGAGGGCTGGCCAGGGGACGTGTCGAACACGGTGCGGGCGTGGGCGGCCGCAGCCTCGGCCGCGCTGAGGCGCAGTGTTTCAGCCAGCACGTGGCGGTCGTGCAGATCGCCGAGCAGGTCCTGCAACAGGCGCAGCACCGCCACGGCATGTTCGCAGGCGGGGCCATCGTTGCGCAGGGGGGCGAGCAGGTAGCGCAGGCGCTTGACCAGGATGCGGGCGGCGTGGGCGCCGCCCACATCTGCCGGCCCGCCGATGGCGGCCAGGGCCGTGAGTACATCTTCCCCCAGGGGTTCGGCCCGTTCGGCGCAGGCGCCGGCATACGGTGCGGCATCACCGGCTTCGTCCGCCAGGTCATTGAGATGCGACTGCAGCTTGCGCACGAGCCGCTTCACCCCCCGCTGCAGGGCATCTTCCAGTTCCAGCAGTGCCGCCGGCTGCAGGCGCGCCAGCAGCCAGCGATAGCCCTCCGTCTGTGCGGGTGTCAGGCCATGGCCCTGGCGCAGCAACCATGCCTGCTGTACCTCGGCGTCGCGTGCCGGGTTGCTGGCGCGGGCCAAACGGCGCACCTCCCGCATCAGCTTGCCCGGCACCTGGACGGTGAATTCTTCACGGTAGGCGCGCATCAGGCTGTGCAAACGCCGCAACGCCACACGCGTATCGTGCAGCGCCTCCTCGTCGGCGACATTGTCCAACCGCCGTACTGCCGCCAGCGCCTCATCCAGATAGCCGTTGGCCAGCAGGGCCAGGGCCTGGGGCAGAGGCAACTGGGCGAGCAGGGTCATGATTATCCGGCGAGTTCGCGCAACAGGCCCGGCGGCAGCGCCCACGCCAGTTCGGCCTTGCCGCCCTTGATGCCACCGGTGAAACGCAGCAGGCAGGCGCCGGCCTTCTTCATGGGCATGAAGCCCTGCTTGCCGCCGGCCAGCAGCCAGGAGGCCAGGACTCCCAGATCCGGCTCATGGCCGACCAGGGCCACGCACTGCTGATCGCCCTGGCTGCGCAGCCAGGTCAGTACCTGGGCCGGCTCATGGCCGGGGGCCAGTTGCGGCAGCTGCAACACCTTGCCGTCATAACGAGCGGCCAGGATCTCCGCCGTCTGCACCGCCCGCAGCAGGGGGCTGCTGGCGAATACGTCGATCCGCGGCACCAGACCGCGCAGGGCCCTGGCCACCTTGCGCATCTCCTTGGCCCCGCCCCTGGTCAGTGGCCGCAAGGCATCCTCCGCCCCGGTCAGGGCGAATATCTCGCGTTCTTCCGCCCTGGCATGCCGCACCAGCAATACGTCCATGGTGTCCCTCCGCTACGGATTGCCCGTACAGGAGTCTATACGAAAAACAGGCGGGAATGAGACGCAGAGAAAAGATGCAAGGAAGGGACTCGCTGCGCTCTTGCCGTCTGAAATACAAACAACCGTGCGCGTAGCGCACTCCTCCCTTGCATCTTGTAACTTTGCTCTTGTATCTGCCTCTTTCTTCAGTGCTCACCCTTGGTGCGGCGCACACCGGCAAGACGGTTGCCCTGCTTCTGCGGGCCACCCTTGGGAAAGATGTCGTGCAGATGGCGATTGTTGCCGTGCTCCGGCCCCCACGCCTTGCCGAAGTGCTTGATCATGTCGCGTACCTGGGCCTGCACGCCGTGCTTCTCGTAGTGGGTACGGATGAAATGGATCACGTCCCAGTGTTCGGCGGTCAGCTCCAGCCCCTCCTTGGCGGCCTGGGCACGGGCGAAACCCTCCGACCACTGGCTCATGTCCTGGATGTAACCTTCCTGATCGGTGGCGACGGGCTTGCCGTCCACTTCCACGTACTCGGTACGGATGGCGAAGGGATTGGTTTGCATGATCGTCCTTTCTTTGTTGCCGATGTTGCGATCACTATTGACGAGCGGTCTGCCCAGGTAAATATCGACGACAGGCTAGTCAGCCTACCGCGCAGGAGGTACACGGCCCCTCCCATTGGGTCAGGGAACCGCGCGTTTATTGCGCATTCACACTTCTCTATAACATTGCGATGTAGGCTGCCAGATTGCTGATGTCCTCATCGGACAGTTCGGCCGCCCATGGTGCCATCAGGTTGGTCAACGGCCCCATCTGCACGCCATCCCGGTACAGCTTGAGCAGGGTTTCGATGCCCGCCTCGGTCTTGCCGGTGATGGGTGGCGTGAACTTGCCCCCGATACCGGTGCGGTGATGACACAGACGGCAGATGGATTCGTACTTGAGCATGCCGGCGCGCGCCTTGGTTGCGCGGGCAGGATCGGTCGCCTCCAGCTGTTCCAGCCTGGCCAGGTCGGGGCCTTTGCGCTTTTCCGCATCGCCGCTCTGGATAATCCCCTGCAGGGCAAAGTGCACGCCGATACCCACGGCCAGCACCAGCGCCAGCCAACTCAGCTTGCGCACGATGCCGCGGCCTTGCAGCCGCGGCAATGCATCGCTGTTCGCAGAGTCGTTCATGTTCCCCGTGCCCAAGGTGATCAGGTTTTTGCAGGAGCCGGCTCCGCGGGCGAACGGACGCCTGCGCAATCCCGTTCACCGAGGAAACCCGGCTCCTGCGCGGCCCCCTCAGCGCACCGACACCTGACGCTTGGTGCGCACGATCTGGTAGGCGCGACCGAGATAGCCAAGCGGCAGACTCCAGATGTGTACCAGGCGCGTGAACGGGAACAGCAGGAACAGCGTCAGGCCGAAGAACAGATGGATACGGAACACCAGCTCGGTCCTGGCCACCAGTTCCGGCTGCGGACTGAACAGCACGATGCTCTTGGCCCACTGCGCCAGACTCATCATGGTATCCGCACTGCCCTGGGCGGCGTGGTGCGCGGTAGTGAAGGTCGTGGCCAGACCGAACAGCAGCGTGACCAGAACCCACAGCAGGATGAAGATGTCCGACTTGCGGCTCGTCGCGCGCACCCGGGCATTGGTCAGCCGGCGCCACAACAGCATCACACCGCCGATCAGGCACAGAATGCCAAGGAAGCCGCCGCCATACATGGCGATATTCTGCTTGCCGAGACTGGACAGGGAAATGGCGTCCCATACCGCAAACGGCGCCAGCAAGCCGACCAGATGACCAAAGAAAATGCCGATGACACCAATGTGGAACAGATTGCTGGACAGACGCATGCCCGCCGTGGAGAGCAACTGGCTGGACGCGCTGGTCCAGCCGTATTGCTCGCGGTCAAAACGAATCCAGCTGCCAAGAACGAAGACGCTCAGGCAGAGGTAGGGGTAAATGCCAAATATCAGGGTGTTCCAGCTAGAGAAATCTTGGCTCATTTTAGACCTCCTTAAGCGGCCAGACGGGTGAGCGTGGCACGGCTTTTAACGATGGAAAGCAAGGGCGCATAGGGACTGCCGGCCTTGGTCAGATTGTCCGTCAGCACCTTGAGCACCTTGTTGGCGTCAGAGAGGAATGTCGTCGCTTCGCTGTCTTCCAGCATGGCGGCGAATTCCAGGATCAGCGGCAGGTAATCAGGCAACTCGTTGGTTGTCATCGATATGCCGTAATCCTTGTACAGTTCACCCAGATCGATCAGGGCCGGCCCCCGATTTCTGTCGTTGTCGTCACCGAACAGATGATGCGTCAGGTGCAAACTGTGCTCCGGCGTCAAGTCGAAGGTCTTCACATACGTCGCCTGCTGCTCGGTCAGCGGCATGGTGACCAGGTGGTCAAGAAATGCCAGCAAGGCCTCTTCCTCCGCCTGATCAATGCCTGCATCGCGGCCGATCTCGGCACGAATTTCCGCAACATGATCAATCAGGTCCTGTTCCGGATAGTCCAGCAACGCCGACAGTATCTTGTAGATTGCCATGATGTCTCCTCCTAGCTCTTGTCTGCGGGCGGAGCCAGATCAGCCGGCTCCAGCGTCTCTTGGCGACGGCGCGGGAACAGGGAAATCTTGCTGATTCCCGCCGAAGAATCATTGCCGAAGGTGAAGCCGTTCTGCCCCTGAAAGCCGTAGGCATCTTCCATGCGTTCTTCTGCGTGGCTGGTGGGAATGACGAAACGGTCTTCGTAGTTGGCAATCGCCAGGTAACGGTACATCTCCTTGGCCTGATCCTCGGTGATCCCCGCCGCCTCCAGGGCGCGGGTATCCGCGATACCTTCGACATGCACGGAGCGCTGGTAGCTGCGCATGGCAATCATGCGGTTCAGGGCGCTGATGATGGGCGCTTCCTTGCCTGCGGTAAGCAGATTGGCCAGATACTTGGTCGGTGTGCGCATCGCGCTGGCCAGGGGAATGGCGCCATCCGGACCGACCGGCAGGTTGCCCTGGTCGATCTGCGACTGCACCGGGGAGAGCGACGGCACGTACCACACCATCGGAAGGGTGCGGAACTCCGGGTGGAGCGGAAAGGCGATCTTCCACTCGATCGCCATCTTGTAGATGGGTGAGTTCTGCGCTGCGATGATCCAGTCTTCGTTGATACCCTCGGCGCGGGCGGCAGCAATCACCTCCGGGTCGTTGGGGTCGAGGAAGATGTTGCACTGCGCTTCATACAGATCCTGCTCGTTGCCGGTGCTGGCCAGTTCCTCGATGCGATCGGCATCGTACAGCATGATGCCGTTGTAGCGGATACGTCCCACGCAGGACTCCGAACACACTGTCGGCATGCCGGATTCAACGCGCGGGTAGCAGGCAATGCATTTTTCCGCCTTGCCGGACTCCCAGTTGTAGAACACCTTCTTGTACGGGCACGCGCTCATGCAGAAGCGCCAGCCGCGGCACTTGTCCTGATCGACCAGCACGATGCCGTCTTCTTCGCGCTTGTAGAGCGAGCCGGAGGGACAGGCAGCGACGCAGGCCGGATTCAGGCAATGATTGCAGATACGCGGCAGGTACAGATTGAAGGTGTTTTCGAACTGGCCCAGCATTTCCTTCTGGATGTTGTCCAGGTTCTTGTCCGCGCTACGCTTGGAGAATTCACCTGCCAGATCATCTTCCCAGTTCGGTCCCCAGGTGATCTTCTCGATCGGGTCGCCGGTAATCATCGACAGGGGCCGTGCCGTCGGCGCCGCCTCGGACAACGGCGCATTTTGCAGGCGCGCGTAGTTGTAGGTAAACGGCTCATAGTAATCATCAATCTGCGGCAGATCGGGGTTGGCGAAGATGTTCAGCAACTTTGACATCCTGCCGCCGGATTTCAGCTCCAGCTTGCCGCCATTGAGCGTCCAGCCGCCCTTCCACTTCTCCTGGTTCTCCCACTGCTTGGGATAGCCGACACCAGGCTTGGATTCAACGTTGTTGAACCAGACATATTCCACGCCCTTGCGGTTGGTCCAGGTGTTCTTGCACGTCACCGAGCAGGTGTGGCAACCGATGCATTTGTCCATATTGAAGACAAATGCGAATTGTGCACGTACTTTCATTAGGTTTCTCCTAAGTTAGCCTGTTCACGCAACGATCAACGCTTGCCGATTCCGGGGGGGTTGAGCTGCGCTTCACGCTCCGCGGTAAGCGGCCGCTCCAGCCAGTCGATATCTTTGTCCGCCACCTTGCGCACAATCACCTCGGTGTCACGATTGCAGCCCACCGTGCCGTAATAGTTGAAGCTGTAGGCCAGTTGCGCGTAGCCGCCGACCATGTTGGTCGGCTTGATGACGACACGCGTCACGGAATTGAGGATGCCGCCGCGCTTGCCGGTGGTGTTTGAGCCGGGAACGTTCACGATCTTTTCCTGCGCGTGATACATCAGCGCCATGCCGCGCGATACGCGCTGAGAAACCACTGCGCGCGCAATCGTCGAGCCGTTGGCGTTGACGGCCTCCACCCAGTCGTTATCCTCGATTCCCGCAGCCTTGGCATCGATTTCGGAGATCCACACATAGGGGCCGCCACGGAACAGCGTCAGCATGCGCAGGTTGTCCTGATAGCTGGAGTGAATACCCCACTTGGAGTGCGGCGTAATCCATTGCAGCTTGACGTGCTTTCCTTCCATGACGCGAGGGGAAAGCTTGCTGAACGACTTCATGTCCTGCGGCGGCTTGTGTACGCAGAAGCCTTCACCAAAATCCAGGAACCACTCGTGATCCTGATAGAACTGGGCACGGCCGGTCAGGGTACGGAACGGAATATGCTCGTGGATGTTGGTATAGCACGAGGTATAGGAAACCGTTTCCGACTCAATTCCTGACCATGTCGGCGCAGTGATGATCTTGCGCGGTTGAACCTGGATGTCACGGAACGTGATCTTGTCCTCATGACGTGCCGCATACAGGTGATGGTGATCGATGCCGGTCTTCTTCGACAGGGCGGTCCATGACTTGTGCGCGACTTCACCGCAGGTTTCCGGCGCCATGCGCATGATCGAATCGCAAACAAAGATATCTTCTTCCAGCGAAGGCATGCCCTGCGAAACTCCAGGATCTTTCACCGTGCCATTCATCACCTTGAGCTGCTCGTACTCCGTCTCGGTGTTCCAGTCCAGACCCTTGACGTTGTTGCCCAGCTTGACCATCAACGGTCCGATAGCGATGTATTTCCTGTAGATGTCGCCGTAATTGCGCTCGACCACCTTGAGCAAAGGCATGGTCTTGCCCGGCACCGGCTCACATTCGCCCTTTTTCCAGTCCTTGACCTCGCCGAAAGGCTGGGCCAGCTCGAACGGCGAGTCATGCTGCATCGGCAAGGCGATGATGTCCTTGCGCGTGCCGAGATGCTTCTCGGCCAGCTTCGAGAACGTCTTGGCGATATTCTTGAATATCTGCCAGTCGGACTGGGATTCCCATCCCGGCGACACTGCTTCCGACAGGGGGTGAATGAACGGATGCATGTCAGTGGTGTTGAGATCGTTCTTCTCGTACCAGGTTGCCGTCGGCAGAATGATGTCGGAGTAGGCGCCCGTGGAATTCAGGCGGAAGTTGATATCCACCATCAGATCCAGCTTGCCGATAGGCGCCTCGTCATGCCACTTGATCAGCTTGTTGTCGCAGCCGTCACCTGATTCTTTCAGCACACCGTTCTGTGCGCCGAGCAGATGCTTGAGGAAGTACTCGTGGCCCTTGGCGGAAGTGCCGATCAGGTTGGCGCGCCAGACGAACAGATTGCGCGGCCAGTTGACCGGGTTGTCCGGATCGGCGAAGGCCACATCCAGCGAACCATCCTTGAGCTTGCCGATGACGTGCTTGGCAATGCCCGCCTCGTCGGTGGCGCCGGCCTTTTCGGCGTCGGCAGCCAGATCGAGCGGATTGGCATTCCAATGCGGCGCGGATGGCAACCAGCCCATGCGTACGGCGGCGACGTTGTAGTCGGCCAGTGAGTAGCCCTTGTACTTGCCCTTGCCCGCCGGCGAGGTCAGGTCGTCTCCCTTGAGCGTCTCATAACGCCACTGGTCGGTATGGAAGTACCAGTAGGACGTGGAGTTCATATGGCGGGGCGGACGCTGCCAGTCGAGGGCGAAGGCAATCGGTGCCCAGCCGGCCTGCGGACGCAGTTTTTCCTGGCCCACATAGTGTGCCCAGCCACCGCCCGACTGGCCCACGCAACCACAGATATGCAGCAGGTTCATCACGCTGCGGTAACCCATGTCGTTGTGATACCAGTGGTTGATTGCGGCGCCCATGATCACCATGGACTTGCCCTTGGTCTTGGAGGCGTTGTAGGCGAATTCCCGTCCGGTACGCTCGATGTCGGCCGCCTTGACGCCGGTTACCTTCTCGGCCCAGGCCGGGGTGTATGCCACATCGGCATCACTGTAGCTGGTGGCCACATTGTCGCCGCCCAGTCCACGGTCGATACCGTACTGGGCAACCTGCATGTCGAATACCGAAGTCACCAGGACTTCTTCGCCGCTGGCCAGCCGGAGTCTGCGGGCCGGCACATTGCGGAACAGCAAATCGCCTTCGCCCGGCTCAAAATGCGGGAAGCCGATGGAAACCACTTCGTCCCTGCTGTCGAGGCAGCTCAGCTCGGCTTCGATATCCTGCTGATTGGCTGCATTTTTCGGCAACAGATTCCACTTGCCGTCTTCACCCCAGCGGAAACCGACGGAGCCGTTCGGGACGACGAAGGATTTGCTCTTCGCGTCATATACGATGGTCTTCCATTCCGGGTTGTTGTTTTCGCCCAGATTATTGGCAAAGTCGGAAGCGCGCAGGCAGCGATCGGATACGTAGGCATCGCCATGCTTGCGCAGCATTACCTGCACCGGCAGATCGGTATATTTGCGCGAGTACTCGGCGAAATACGGGTCCTGCTTGTCAATGAAGTACTCTTTCAGCGCCACATGTCCCATGGCCAGGAAGGCGGCAGCATCGGTACCCGGATTGACCGGCATCCACAAATCGGAGGCCTTGCAGAATTCGGCGTAGTCGGGGGCCATCGAAATGACCTTGGCGCCCTTGTAACGCACCTCGGAAACGAAATGCGCGTCCGGGGTACGGGTGGTGGGCAGGCTGGAGCCGCACACGATGATGTAGGTCGAGTTGTACCAGTCGGCCGATTCCGGCACGTCGGTCTGTTCGCCCCAGGTCTGGGGAGAGGCCGCGGGCAGATCGCAGTACCAGTCATAGAATGAGCCGCAGGCCGAACCGATAAGCGACAGATAGCGCGCGCCGGCCGCGTAGGAGATCTGCGACATGGCAGGAATGGGAGAAAAACCGAAAATGCGATCCGGGCCCCATTTCTTGATGGTGTGGACATTGGCTGCGGCGATGATCTCTTTTGCTTCTTCCCAGTTCGCACGCACGAAGCCACCCAGGCCGCGCACCGCGGTGTATTGCTTGCGCTTGCCGGCGTCTGCCTGGATCGCGGCCCATGCCTCGACCGGATCCTTGCCGGACTTGCGCTCGGCGCGATACAGGTCCAGCAGGCGTCCGCGGATCAGCGGATGCTTGATGCGCTGCGGGCTGTACAGATACCAGGAGAAGGATGCACCACGCTGGCAGCCGCGCGGCTCATGATCCGGCAAATCGGCGCGGGTGCGGGGATAATCGGTCTGCTGCATTTCGAACGACACCAGGCCGTTCTTGACGAAAATCTTCCACGAACATCCGCCGGTGCAGTTTACGCCATGGGTAGACCGCACCACCTTGTCGTGTTGCCAGCGATGGCGGTAAGCGTCTTCCCACTGACGGTCCTCGTTGGTGACGATGCCGTGGCCCGTGGAAAAGGTGTCCTGCACCTTGGTAAAAAACTTCAGTCGATCGAGAAAGTGACTCATGGATTCCTCCAGTTACACGTTTGGAGACTCATGATTCGGGTCCCGGATTTCGAAACTCATTTCGCAATCCGGCACCCGAACCGGTTAATTACGGATTCTTGACGTAGGCGTTCTTGCGCAGATAGAACCACCAGTTGAGCACCAGGCACAGGGCGTAGAACACCGCGAAGCCGTACATGGCGACTTCCGGTGTGCCGGCCTTGATCTGCTGCCCGATCACCAGTGGCGCGACGAAGGAACCGTAGGCGGCTACCGCCGAGGTCCAGCCCAGTACCGGACCGGCCTTTTCGCGGTCGTAGATCACGCCGATGGTGCGGAAGGTGGAGCCGTTGCCGATACCGCTGGCGGCGAACAGAACGATGAACAGCACCAGGAAGATGAAGAAGTACTGCTCCGGCGTGGCCGAGTTGTAGGCCAGCTGCATCACATAGCCCACCGCCACCGAGGCCGCCACCATCACCACCGAGATCACCTGGGTGACGATGGAGCCGCCTACCTTGTCGGAGATCCAGCCGCCCACCGGGCGGATCAGGGCGCCGATGAACGGCCCCATCCAGGCGTAGGTGAGCGCGGACGGCGCGTTGGGATTGGCCACGCGCTGCATGACGCCTTCGGCACCCGGCACGGTGCTGAAACCAAAGATCACCGTGATCGACAGCGGCAACGCCATGGAGAAACCGATGAACGAACCGAAGGTGAGGATGTACAGCACACTCATCGACCAGGTGTGCTTGTCGCTGAAAATGGTGAACTGGCGATTGATGTTCTGCCGAATGCTGCCCGGCAGCAGCTTCATCATGAACAGTGTGGACGCCATGATCAGCACCATCGCCACCCACATGTTGAGCACACCCAGACCGGTAGGCGCAGGCAGGTAGAGATAGAGACCGACGCCGGCGGCAATAAAGCCCACCAGATACAGACCGAGGATCTTGCCGAAGGCCGCCAGTGCATTGCCCGGGTTGGGGGTAATGGGCAGCAGGTTATTCATGCCGAACCAGCCGGCAAAGGCCAGTGGCACCAGGAACAGCAGCCACACCCAGCCGGCATTCTGGATATAGGTATCCGTACCGGCACTGATCTTGCCGATCAGCGTGCCGCTGTCCTTGAGCAGGGTCATCGGTTCACCAGCCAGGGCGCCGAAGATGCCGGCCGTCATCACCAGGGGAATCAGGATCTGCATGGTGGTGACGCCGAAGTTGCCGAGACCGGCATTCAGGCCCAACGCCAGACCTTGCTGCCGCTTGGGGAAGAAGGTGCTGATGTTGCTCATGGAGCAGGCAAAGTTTCCGCCGCCGATACCCGACAGAAAGGCCAGCATCTGGAATACCCACAACGGCGTGCTCTTGTCCTGCAGGGCAATGCCGGCACCAATGGCCGGGATCATCAGCAGCGCCGTGGTGAGGAAGATGGTGTTGCGCCCGCCGGCGATACGAATCATGAACGAGGCGGGAATGCGCAGCGTGGCGCCGGTGAGGCCGGAGATGGCCGTCAGCGTGAACAGCTCGGCCGGGGCAAAGGGAAAACCCAGGTTCAGCATCTGCACCGTGATGATTCCCCACATCAGCCAGATGGCGAAGCCCATCAGCAGGCTGGGGATCGATATCCACAGATTGCGGTTGGCGATTTGTTTACCGGTGGACTCCCAGAAGGTCTGGTTCTCCACATCCCATTCTTTTATGTTGGCCATGCTCTTTACCCCTTCTCGATAAATGGTTGCGGTGTGACGAGGTCACTCCAGTGTGTCTGCCGCCAGAACCTTTTTGTGCTTGCGAATGTCACGGTCTTTCTGCCGCTCACCCGAGTACTGCATCCACATCAGCGACACCAGGGTGACGCCGAACAGCAACATGAAGGCCGTGCTGTTGACGCCGGTCCAGTCCAGCAGGGCGCCGAACATGATGGGCAGGAAGAATCCGCCCAGACCTCCGACCAGACCGACGATGCCGGAGATGGTGCCGATGTTGTGCGGATACTCATCGGAGATGTACTTGAATACCGAGGCCTTGCCGAAGCCCCAGGCGATGCCGACCACGAACAGCAGCGCCGTGAACACCCACTCGTTCACCCCAAGGTGCATCATCACCGGATGACCATCGACGGTGCGGATCACCAGTTCGGTCTGCGGGTAGGCCATGAAGAACAGGCAGATGAGCGACACCCACATCACCCACCAGGTGACGGTGTGGGCACCGAAGCGATCGGACAGCCAGCCGCCCAGGGCGCGGATCACGCCCGAGGGCAGCACGAAGATGGCGGCCAGCAGCGCGGCGGTCTGGATGTCATGCTGGTACTCGCTCATGTAGTACTTGGTCATCCACAGCGACACGCCCACATAGCCGCCGAACACCAGCGAGTAGTACTGGCAGTATTTCCACACCGCCGGATCCTTCAGCGCCAGCAACTGCTCGCGCATGGTGACGTGGGCACCGACCTTGTGCTTGGGATCGGAATGGCTGAACAGCCAGAACAGTACCGCCACCACCGTCATCATCGCCGCATACACCTGTGGTACGGCCTGCCAGCCCCAGGCCACCACAATGGAGGGAGCCACAAACTTGGTCACGGCGGCACCGGCATTGCCGGCGCCGAAGATACCCATGGCGAACCCCTGGTGCTTCTTGTCGAACCAGCGCGCGGTGTAGGCGATACCCACCGAGAATGAACCGCCCGCCACACCGACGAACAGGCCGAGAACCAGCATGTGCCAGTACTGCGTGGCGTGGGAGATGAGGTAGATGGGGAGGATCGTCGACAGCATCAGCGCCATGAACACCGGGCGGCCGCCGAAGCGATCGGTGAGCATGCCGAGGGGCAGGCGGATGAGCGAGCCGGTCAGGATCGGCATCGCTGCCAGCAGGCCGAACTGGGTCTGGCTCAACCCCAGTTCAGTGCGGATGGGGATGCCGATGATGGAAAACATGACCCACACAGCGAAACACGCGGTGAACGATACCGTGTTTATCGTCAACACGGATATTTGCTTTGCACGCTGACTTTCCATGGCCACACCCCCGCTATGCTGCAAGTGCTGACGGCATCGAAATGTGCCGTTGCGAGGGGAGTGTATGCCTTGGTCAGGCCACCGCAATATGCTGAAAAACGTGCTGCGGGAGGCCTCCTACCACCAACGTGGTAACGGTGGTAAGCATGCTATCTCATTGATTGCCTGATGCATTGCGTCACACGCATACTATGATCGCCTGCAGCGGAATATGCCGGGACAGTATTTGGTGGTATTACCAGATTTTTTGTGCGCATACCCCTGTGGTGCCAGTACGGAAGCAGGTAGACTAAAAACATGAAGCAGGTTTTTGAGAAATCGCTGCTGTTGCGCATGGGGCTGGCCATGGCCACCATCACCGCCCTTGCCTTCATGGGCATGCTCAGTTCGGTGATCATCGCCGAAACCACCCAAGGCGCCGCTGCCGCCATCAACCAGGCCGGCTCGCTGCGCATGCAGTCCTACCGCATCGCCTCCAGCCTGGCACGGCGCCAGGATATCGACAGCATCGAGGCTACCCGCATCACCCGCGACCTGATGGACGAGTTTGAGCAGCGCATCCTCAGTCCACGCCTGAGCAGCATGATCCCGCATAACGAAAGCAAGGAGGCGCGACAGGTCTATGACCATATCAATGGACGCTGGAAACGCACCATCCGACCGGTGTTGTTTGCCTACATCAACACCGTCGCCAATGACATGTCTTCTCTGCATGGCCGCGAGAGTTACTATGCCGAGCAACTGGAAAGTGCCCATCTGGCGCTAAAACAACGCTACCTCACCATCGTCGACGCCTTTGTCGCCGACATCGACCACCTGGTCCATCTGCTGGAAATAGAGGCCGAGTCCAATATCCAGCTCTTGCGCCTGATCCAGGTATCCTCGCTGTTTCTCACCGTCGGCGTGGTCTTCATCGCCATGTATCTGATGCACACCGACGTACTGGTCCCGCTGCGCAACCTGCTCACCTGCGCCGAAGCGGCGCGGCGCGGCGATTTCTCGGTACGTACCCATCCGGTCAATGACGATGAGCTGGGCAACCTGAGCCATGCCTTCAACGTGATGGCGGAAGACCTGTCCAAGATGTATGCCGACCTGGAGGCACGGGTGCAGCAGAAGACCTGCGATCTGGAGCGCAGCAACCGTTCGCTGGAGCTGCTCTACAACACCACCCGCTGGCTCAACGAGGCGCCGCTGGCGGACACCACCTACACACAATTGCTGGACAAGATGGAAAACCTTATTGGCGTCGGCCCCGGCACCATCTGCCTCGCCGGCTATAACAAGAACCACGCCATCAAGCTGGCCACCACCCGCCCTCCGCCGTCAGGCGATACCGATCTGTGCCATCCGGCCAACTGCCAGGCCTGCTTTGATGACGGCCGCACCCATGTAGTCGAGATCGCCCGCGTGTCGCGTCACCCGCTGCGGGTGATCTCGATTCCGATCACCGATCAGGAACAGCAATACGGCGTATTGCTGATGGAGATTCCGCCTGGCGTAGAGTTGCAGGATTGGCAGACCCGGCTGCTGGAGGCTGTAGCCGATCACGTCGGTATCGCCATCAACATCGCCCAGCGCACTACCCAGAGCCGGCGCCTGGCGTTGCTGGAAGAGCGCAGCGTCATTGCCCGAGAGCTGCACGACTCGCTGGCCCAGTCGCTGTCCTATATGAAGATTCAGGTCAGCCGCCTGGATGCGGCATTGCCCACCACGGAAAACGAGGTGAAGGCACGCGCCATCGTGCAGGAACTGCGTGACGGCATCAACAGCGCTTACCGTGAACTGCGCGAGCTGCTCACCACCTTCCGCCTCAAGATGGATGGGCGCGGCCTCAGTTCCGCACTGGAAGAAACCGTGCGCGAACTGCGCGAACGCAGCTCATTGGCTATCGTGCTTACCAATTATCTGCACTCGACCCAGCTCACCCCCAACGAAGAAATCCATGTATTGCAGGTCGTGCGCGAAGCCCTGTCCAATGTCGTGCGCCACGCCCAGGCGAACCAGGCCCAGGTTGTCCTCGACTATGATGAGAATGGTGATGTGGTGGTGTCCGTGGAGGACAACGGCATTGGCATCCCGGATGAAGCGGAACGACTCCATCACTACGGCCTCGCCATCATGAATGAACGCACCCACAGTCTGGGCGGCAGCATATCCGTCGTACGCCGGGAAGGCGGCGGTACCCGCGTCGAAATTATTTTCACACCCATACATCGCACCATGCCGCAATCCATCGCGCATAACGGAGGAGGCTGAACATGAAAGACAACACCCATACCTTGCTGCTGATTGACGATCACCCGCTATTCCGCAAAGGCGTGGCAGATCTCATTGCCATGGACAGCAGCCTGACGCTGGTCGGCGAGGCGGCCTCGGGCGAAGAGGGATACACCAAGGCAGTGCAACTGCAGCCTGATCTGATTCTGCTGGATCTGAACATGAAGGGCATGGACGGCATCGAGACACTGAAGGCACTCAAGGAGGCAGATATCGACTCCCGCGTCATCATGCTCACGGTGTCCGACCATGAGGAAAACGTGGTCGCCGCCCTGCGCGCCGGTGC
This sequence comes from Thiohalomonas denitrificans, assembly GCA_020725115.1. Classification (GTDB taxonomy): domain Bacteria; phylum Pseudomonadota; class Gammaproteobacteria; order Thiohalomonadales; family Thiohalomonadaceae; genus Sulfurivermis; species Sulfurivermis denitrificans_A. Next base: position 43,658 of record DYFR01000022.1, on the reverse strand, counting down.
CGACGGTTATCTGCTCAAGGACATGGAGCCGGAAGAAATCCTCGACCGCCTGCGCCAGGCCGCCGGCGGTCGCCTGGTCATCAGCGACAATCTGACCGAGTTGCTGGCCCGCGCCCTGTGTGAGGAGCCGCACCCCCGCGATGAAGACGCTGCCGGCCTGACCGACCGCGAGCGCCAGATCCTGGAACTGGTCGCGCAGGGCCTGAGCAACAAGCATATCGCACGTGAACTCAACATCACCGAGGGCACCGTCAAGGTCCACGTCAAACACCTGCTGAAAAAGCTCAACCTCCGTTCCCGCGTCGAGGCTGCGGTGTGGGCGGTGACCGGGCGGGGGCGGTAACGACAGAGGAAAGATTCAAGATACAAGATGAAAGTAAAGGCCGCTCTGACCTTGTATCTTTTCTCTTGTTTCTTTTCTCTGCTCCTTCCTGTATAGTCCGCGCCAGCCTCGATATGGATGAGGCCCGTCTCTGACCTTCCCCCTGGCAGTAAGCGCAGGTTCTTCCGGTTGGCGACGTTTGGGCAGGTAACCTGACTGCCCCTAACCCTGGAACCCGGCGTGTACGCAGCCACAGCGCTAACACTCCCCTAGGAAACCATTGGTCGATTCCTTTCGAATCGGGCCGCGGATTCCTTAATCCATTGGTTCACCATGCAAAATTTCGCCTGTGGCAGGCGGAAGAGGATACTATTTTGTCATTTTCGTCATTGAATCTTGATGCTTCCCTGCTGCAAGCCGTGCAGGCCTGCGGTTTCACCGAACCTACCGAAATCCAGCGCCAGGCGATCCCGGTCGCTCTGGCCGGCCGCGACCTGATGGCCTCGGCCCAGACCGGCACCGGCAAGACGGCGGCCTTCGTGCTGCCCGCGCTGCAGCGCCTGCTGGAACCCTCCAAGGTTCACGGCCGCGGCCCCCGCGTGCTGGTTCTGACCCCGACCCGCGAGCTGGCCCAGCAGGTCACCGGCGCCATCAACGACTTTGGCCGCCAGCAGCGCGTGCGCGCCGGCTCCATCGTCGGTGGCGAACCCTACGGCCCGCAGCTCAAGCTGCTGGAACGTCCGGTGGACTTCCTCATCGCCACCCCGGGCCGCCTGATCGACCACATGAACCGTGGCCGCATCGACTTCAGCCGCCTGGAACTGCTGATACTGGACGAGGCCGACCGCATGCTCGACATGGGCTTCATCGACGACGTCGACCAGATCGCCGCCGCCGCCCCGGCCGACCGCCAGACCCTGCTGTTCTCCGCCACCCTGGAAGGCAACATCCTGCGTGTCGCCCAGCGCCTGCTGCGCGATCCGGCCTCGGTGCAAGTGGCCGGCGTCAGGGTCAAGCACGAGTCCATCGAGCAGCGCATCCATCTGGCCGATGACTTCAAGCACAAGCGCGCCCTGCTCAAGCACCTGCTGAACGATGCCGAGCTGTCGCAGTGCGTGGTGTTCACCGCCACCAAGCGCGGCGCCGACGAGCTGGCCATGCAGCTGGAAGACGAAGGTCACTCCAGCGCCGCCCTGCACGGCGACATGCACCAGAAGCAGCGTCAGCGCACCATCGAGCGCATGAAGCGCGGCCACGTCCGCGTCCTCGTCGCCACCGACGTTGCCGCCCGCGGCCTCGACATCAAGGGGCTGTCCCACGTCATCAACTTCGACCTGCCGATGCAGGCCGAGGATTACGTGCACCGCATCGGCCGCACCGGCCGCGGCGGCGCCTCCGGCATCGCCGTGTCCATCGTCGGTCCGCAGGAGCGTTTCCTGCTCGGTCGCATCGAGAAGCTCACCGGCCAGGCGCTGGAGCGTCACGTCATCACCGGTCTGGAGCCGACCCGTGCCGAAACCCGGCCGTCGTCGCGTCCCGACGGCTTCAAGAAGGATGGCCGCCGTCCGGCCCCCGGCCGCAGCGGCAAGCCTGCCGGCAGCCGTTTCGGTGACAAGCACAAGTGGGATCAGAACAAGAAGAAGGGACCGCAGCAGCACCACAGTGGTACGCGGCACGGCTAATCTGCCGCTTCAGTCTGGTGTACAAGTTTCGGGCCGGCTATATGCCGGCCCGTTTCTTTTTTGGGGTTGCCACGGATGGCACAGGCATGAACGCAGGCTCAGGCCTTCTTCAGCCATGCCTCGCGCAATTCCGCCGCTATGCCGACAGCCGCTTCCGGCGGCGAGATCAGATTCCCCTGGGCACAATCGATGCCCAGCTTGCCAAGCAGTTGCAGCGTTTGCCGATCGGGCGCGAATTTGGCAACCGTGCGGATACCGCGGGCTGCCGCCGTTTCGGCAATGGCGCGGACGGCAATCTGATCAAGCTTGTCGTTTTTCAGTGCCGCCAGCATCTGGCCGTCGATCTTGATACAGGATGCGGCACAGCGCTTGAGATAACCGAGCGAGGCAAAGCCGGCACCAAAATCGTCGATCACCACCGCCACCCCGCAGGCGGCCAGCGCATCCAGCTGGACACGCACCCGCTCGAAATGACGGTTCAACACCTGCTCTGCCACCTCGAACATCAGCCGTTGCGGAGCCACGCCATAGTGTTGCAGTTGCTGGATCACAAAAGGTGTAAAGCTGTCATCCTCCAGTGTCTGCTGCGACAGGTTGATGGAAAACACCGTATCAGTCTCCGCCGCGGCCATCACCTGCAGCGTCTTGCGCACCACCTGACGGTCAATCTCGCCCACCAGACCATAGCGCTCGGCATCGGCCAGAAAGGCACCGGGGGCCATCACGCCCCCCTTGCCGTCAGGCAGGCGAACCAGCACCTCATGACTGGTAATGCTTCCCGAGACCAGGTCGATCACCGGCTGGAAATTAAGGAGCAGGCAGTCAACGTCCAGGCAGTCCTGCAAGCGCTTGCGCCACCCCGGCTCCCCGCCCAGCACCAGCGCATCCTGCTCATACACATGAAAGCGGTTACGCCCGCGCCGCTTCGCCTCGCTTGCCGCCGCATCGGCATGCAACAGGATTTGATGGGCAGAACAGGTCGGGTCATCGATCAACGCCACACCGATGCTGAAATAGATACGCACTATCTCGCCCGCCTCGTGAAACTGGAACTCCTGCATCAGATGGATCAGTGAGGCAGCGATCTCGGTCGCACCATGGTGGGTGACGCCACGCACCAGTACGGTAAATTCGTCACCGCCGAAACGCGCAATCAGATCACATTCGCGCATGCGCCCGCGCAGCAGCTCAGCCACCTGCACCAGCAACCGGTCACCGGCGGCATGGCCGTAACTGTCATTAATCTGCTTGAAGCGATCGAGATCGATAAACAGCAGTGCGCTGCTCCCTCCCTGCCGCTCAATCGCCGCCAGCTCGTCCTGTAACGCCTCATCAAAATAACCGCGATTACTCAATCCGGTGAGCGGATCCTGACTGGCCATGCGCCGCAGGGTTTCATCACGTTCGCGCAGGGCGCTGATGGTGGTATTGAGGGCACGGCCGATCTGGGCGATCTCGCGATCTCCGCTACTTTCCACCTGCACATCGGTCTCTCCGTTGGCCAGCCGTACCAGTGGCGCCTCCAGACTGGCAAGCGGCTGCAAGGCCCAGCGGATCACCAGTCGTCCCAGCAGCATGAACAGCACCAGCAACAACGCGATAGCCGCACTTACCCGCAGGGCATTCTTCACAAACTCCGCATTGAAGCGGCCATAGTCCAGACGCATGGTGATGAAACCTATGGTTTGCACCACTTCCGGCGCGGCCATGTCCATGGAAAAATCCAGCAGACCATCACTGCGCAGCGACTTGATCCAGAGGGGTGCACTGACGCGAAAGGTGGCGGCATCACCATCCTTCATGAAAAGGATCGGTTTCTCTGTGCTGTCATTCGCGCGCAGCTGCGCCATTTCCTCTTCACTCAGCCAAGGCACGCCGCGACCCTCGGCACCCTCACGCCAGTACTGGTGAACCAGTTCATGGCCACCGGCATCAAAGTAATGCACGCTAAGTATCTCGGGGATATTGCCCAGGTATTCGAGATGGGTCTGAACCTCGGTGTGATCCGCCGTGGCGTAAAGAGGAGTTCCCAGTTCATCGGCCTTGGTCAGCCAGCCCAGCGCCTGCCGCTGCAGGCTTTGCTCGATGATGTGTGCCGTCCCCCACCACAGTCCGACACTCACCATCAAATACACGGTAATGGCCCAGCTCACCTGCAAGAGCAGGATGCGACTGGCCAGGCTGCGCACGGGTCGGCGATACACATAGCCCCGCAGCGACTGCCAGCCTGGATCGACAATGGCACTGATGCGCTCCCAGCCTTGCCGCGCGATCCTGCGCAGGCGGCCCACGAGGGAACTCAGACGGACAATGACGCTAGTCGGCAACATGGGGACGCAAGGATTCCGGAATGGTGAGACCGAGACGCTGCGCAATCACCGGATTGACATGCAGTTCTGCCTGCTCCAGAAAGAGTAGTCCGGAACTGTCGCTGGTGCCGGAGACATGGCTATCTGCCAGGCTCTGCAGCACCTTGGCGGCGACTTCATCCGGATCACTGGTAGCGCTGAACAGACCGCCGATACGCAGCAACTGTTCGCTGAATACCGCCACCTGTTTGCCGTTGCGCAAACTGAAAGACATCAGCTCCTGAATGGTGTTGCGGCTCAACACCCGGTTATCCGGCAACAGCCACAGACCGTCCAGCCGGGCACTCATGCGCTTGTACTGATAGAGAAATTCCTTGTCGGAGCTGATGCTGCGATGCACCAGATTGATACCGTGACGCTCCGCCGCCGCCACCGCCGGGGACAGCAACGTCTCAAGGCCCGGCCCGGTGAACACCGCAACCTGCCGTAATTCCGGTGCCAGCACACGCCAGGTCGCAAAGGTCTTGTCGTAGGACGGCAGCATGCCCACCCCACGGGAGCCGGCGCCAAGCAGGCCGTGATCCATGTAATTGAAGACCTGGCAGAACACCACATCCCGTCCCCGCGGCATCGACTGGGCCAGCAGTGCCGCCTCCAGACCGATGGCAACCATCTGATCGGCGCCGGACTGCTGCAACGCCTCACGGGTATGTGAGTCGAGCGGGTAGCGTGCCGCCCGCTTGCCGAGGGAGTGTTCCAGACGGGAGGCGATGTCGGTATAGGCCGGAATATCGGCGCTCACCACAATGGCAACACGCGGCAGGGCAATGGGCTGCGGTGCGGGCGCCGGTACCGGCGGCGGTTCCGGAACAGACACGGGTGCCGGCGCGGGTTCGGGTGCAGGCACCGGCTGGCCGGCACAGCCAAGCACCGACAGCAACAGCGCCATACACCACCACCGCATCCACCCCTTGTGCATTGTCATCCCTGGAATCGCGTCAGGCCCGAAAAAAAAACCACTGTCACCCTGCGGGACTATACCACCGAGTGGTTGCCGGCCATAATTCGCGGCTGATTCCGCTATAAATCGTGGGTTATCGCTGCGCCTGTGCGGATGCCGCAACAGCAGACGCTTGTGTCTCTTCCGCCGCGCTATCCGGCGGTGCCGTACGCGTATCCATCTCAAGTACCACTTGCGAGGTATCGCCGGCCATCGGTTTGAACGGCTCGGTCGGAATGATGGGGAGACGGGCACGCATGCGCACCATTGCATACAGCCCCAGCACGCCCAGCACCACGGCAAAAAACAGCAACAGGCTGCCCGCACCAAGCATCTCCATCAGCAGCCCCGCCACGGCCGGCCCAATCACCGCACCAATACCATGCAGCAGCAACAGGCTGCGGGTCGCCTCCAGTACCTGATCCCGATCCAGATGGTCGTTGGTGTGCGCCACGCTAAGCGAGTAGACGGTAAAGGCAAAACCACCATAGATGAACGCGCTGACGTACAGCGCATCGGGAATGGTCAGGATAAAGCCATACGCCGTCAACGCCGCCACCACGGCGCCGAAACAGACCACCGCCAGCACCCGACGCCGATCACTGTTGTCGGACAGACGGCCAATAGGCCACTGCAACAAGGCGCCGCCAAGAATTGCGACACTCATGAAGAGCGCCACCCCGGCCGGCGACAGTCCGATACGGTGGGCAAACAGTGGCCCCATACCCCAGAACGCACCGGTGGCAAGGCCGGCAAACAGTGCCCCCGCCGCACCCAGCGGCGCGGCAGTGAACAGCATGCTCAGCGACAGGCGCGGCACCGCCACCATCACCGGCTGACTGATGCGTGTCAGGGCCACCGGGATCAGTGCCAGGGCCAGAAACACCGCAGTGAGCGCAAACGGCGTCATGCTGGTGATGTCGCCCACCAGGATCAGATACTGACCCGCCGCCATGGCCATCAGCGTGGTGGCCATGTAAACCGCAAACACCTGGCCGCGGCGCTCATTGGGCGTGATGGCATTGAGCCAGCTCTCCACCACCATATACAGCCCCATCATGCAGGCACCATTCACCACCCGCAGGACAATCCAGGCGAGGGGATGCACGACCAATGCATGGAGCAATGCCACGGCGGTGATCACCGCCGCCATAACGGCAAAGGCACGGATGTGCCCGACACGCTGAATCAGTGGCGGGCAGATGTAATTGCCCACGACAAAGCCAAGGAAATACGCCGCCATCACCACACCGGTGATCGGCGGGCCAAACTGCTCGATACCCGCCCGTACGCCCAGCAAGGTACCCAGCGATCCCATGCCCACCAGCAGGATGCCGATACCAAGCAGCAGGGAAAGCAGCGAGACAATCACTACCAGCATGGCGCGCCCCAGCGGGTGCCTGCCGGCAGAAGCAGGCCGAGGGCACTACTCCACCAACGGGTAAGCCCCATCCTGGTCATGCACCTCGCGGCCGGTGACCGGCGGATTGAAGGCACAGACCAGGCGAAGATCACGGAAGGCGCGCAGCTTGTGGCGCTCATGTCCATCCAGGGCATACAGCGTGCCGTCACGGAGCGGATGGGTGATGCCTGTTTCCAGATCCTCGATTTCGCCCTCGCCGCCGACACAGTAGACCGCCTCCAGGTGATGCTTGTACCAGATGTCCGTTTCAGTACCCGCAAAGATAATTGTCTCGTGAAAGGAAAACCCCAGACCGTCGTCCTTGAGCAGAAAACGGCGGCTGACCCAGTTGCCGTTTTCGGCGCGCACGTCGCGCTCGCTGCCGACAATCTCCTCCAGCGTACGGACTATCATTATGCCATCCCCCGGCGCCGTTCCTCGCCCCGGGCATGCAGCGTGGCAATGACCTGATCAATGATAGCCATCCCCTCGCGCAGCGTCTCCTCATCAATGGTCAGCGACGGCAGGAATTTCAGCACATGGTCCTCCGAGCCGGCCAGTTCGATAACCAGATTGTTGGCAAAGGCCTCGCGCGAGATGGCGGCGGGAAAGCCGGGCTGGGCGCTGAAGTCCAGCCCCCACACCATGCCGATGCCGCGCAGCCGGATGCCGAGTTCCGGATACTTGTCGACGATGCCCCGCAACAGTTCCTCCATGATGCGCCCCTTATAGGCCACGCCTTCGGCAAAATCGCCATTGTCCCAGTAATTCAGCGCCTCGCTGGCCGCCACAAAGGCCAGGTTGTTGCCACGGAAGGTGCCGGTATGCTCGCCCGGTTTCCACTGATCCAGCTCCGGCCGCATCAGCACCAGAGCCATGGGCAGCCCGCCACCGATGGACTTGGACAGGGTGACCATATCGGGCTTGATGCCGGCACGCTCAAAGCTGAAGAACGAGCCGGTACGGCCGTTGCCCATCTGTATGTCATCGATGATCAGCAGAATATCGAATTCACGGCACAACGCCTCCAGTTGCTGCAACCATTCGATGCTGGCGACGTTGATGCCGCCCTCTCCCTGTACCGTCTCGACAATGATGGCGGCGGGCAAATCAACGCCGCTGGATTTGTCGGAGATGAAACGGCGCAGATAATCGATGGTATTGACGTCGGCACCAAAATAGCCGTCATAGGGCATGCTGTCGGCATTGGCGCGGGCGCCATAATGCTCGTCACGGTAAAAGTCATTGCCGGTCACCGCCAGCGACCCCATGGTCAGCCCGTGATAACCGTTGGTGAAGGCGATGATGTTGGAACGGCGCTTGACCATCCGCGCCAGCTTCAGCGCTGTTTCCACCGCATTGGTACCGGTAGGGCCGGTAAACTGCACCTTGTAATCCAGATTGCGCGGAACAAGGATGGTGTCGTAAAACTTCTGCAGGAAATTTTTCTTCGCCACCGTCGCCTTGTCCAGCCCATGCACAATGCCATTGCGGCTGAGATAATCGATCATCGCCTGCGTTATCAGCGGGTTGTTATGGCCGTAATTGAGCGTTCCGGCACCCGCGAAGAAGTCGATGAAACGATTGCCATGTTCGTCATACAGCAGTGCTCCTTCCGCCTTGTCGAATACGGCAGGAAAGGAGCGGACATAGCTGCGGACTTCAGATTCCAGTTGTTCGATGATGCGCATGATGATGCCTCCGGTTCACTGAATGATTCACTGCAAGGGCGCAAACAAATCCATAATCTGCACTGCGGCCCGACGCCGCTATGATGAGTCAGGAAAGACTGGCGTCTGATAGCGGCCCGATGCGGAACAACACCTCCTCTTCGTGCGCCTCGCTACCGAAGTTGCTGCTGTTCAGAAACACCTCTTCCCGCCACCCTGCCTGGCGTTGCGCGGCGAAGCGGGCAAAGACCCGGCGCGAAGCCGCATTGGAAGGCGACACGGTGGTTTCGATATACCGCACATCCTGACATGACGGTCGCGCCATCAGCCCCGCCAGCATTTGATTGGCCAGCCCCCGGCCGCGTGCGACCGCATCCACCGCCACCTGCCAGACAAACAGCGTGTGAGGTTCCTGCGGCAGACGATAGGCGGAAAGAAAACCGGCCAGAATCGCATCATGCTCCGCCACCACACAGGTTTCGGCATAATGGCTGCACAGCAGGAAATAGCTGTAACTGGAATTGAGATCGAGCGGTGGACAGCGGCGAATCAGTTCATGCACCGCCTTGCCATCCTGCAAACGTGGCCGGCGCAATACGATAGTGCCTGCAGCACCACCATTTCGGGAGGGTTCTATTGTCATATCCTGTCGCTCACGGCATGCGGCCGTGTCGCCATGGTTCGTCGAAGGCCTGACTTTGTGGAAAACTGTCCACTGCAGCGCATGCCGCTGCCATTGCCATCGGTTTGTCGAATGCGGCCATGCCGCGCGATATGACGCCAGTTATGGCGCCAACGGGGTGTGCGCCGGATTGGCGCACTGCAACTGACTCATGCCGGCCGCTGGCTGGGGCCACGCATCGTCCCGTTCAGAGGGAAAGTCGTGTATTCAGGAGGATGCCGCAATTGCAGATCCTTTTTTACCCTAACACATTGAAACGAAGATCCAAAATCGGCCCCGCGCGGACACGCTGCACTTTCCGCAATATTCGGGTTAATATCAGCCACCTATCGCAACCCATGGCACGGGGATAACGCATGTACGGACAGGATATCGAAGCTATGCGACGCCGGCTGGAGGAACTGCGTCTGGAACACCGCGACCTCGATGAGATCATCGACCGTCTGGCCACCGATACAGCCGCCGATCAGTTGCAGGTTCGCCGCCTGAAGAAACGCAAGCTGCTTCTCAAGGACATCATTTCCAAACTGGAAAGCGAGCTGATTCCGGATCTGAATGCCTGAAAATCAGTTACAAGTTTCAAGTGACAAGTTACAAGTAAAGCCACCGCGCTATTCCTTGCCGGCGAGGCCCAGGGCGCGCAGGCGCGGCGTTTTCTTGCGCTGGTGCCCTTCCATGCGCTGCATGATGTTGTCGAGCAGGCGCACGGCATCGAGCACATACGGCCCCTTGTTCAGCATCACACATTCGGCGCGTACGCCCATGGCGGCATCGGTCAGCTCCGGGCGTGAACGCATCCCCTTCTGTGCCAAAGTTTCCAGCACCTGGGTGGCCCAGATCACCGGCACATGAGCGGCCTCGCACAACCACAGGATTTCCTCCTGTATCTCCGCCAGGCGCACCCCTCCCAGCTCCACCGCCAGATCACCGCGGGCAATCATGATGCCCAGGGTATGACGACCGATGGTGCCCAGAATCAATTCGCCCAGATTGCTTACCGCCCGCGCGGATTCAATCTTGGCGATAATGGGCAGGGCCGGCCGGCCGCGCCGCGTCAGTTCATGCAGCATGAAATCCATGTCCGCCAGGGTTTCCACAAAGGAAAACCCGACCATGTCGGCATGACGGGCAACAAAATCCAGATCGCGCAGATCCTTGGCCGACAGTGGCGGCAGGTTGAGTCTCGTGTTGGGAAAGTTGATGCCCTTGTCGCTGCGCAGATTCATGCCGCCGGGAGCCGCCTGCGTTACCTTGAGCAGCGCCCCTTGCGGCAGGATCGCATCCACCTCGGTGCCCAACTTGCCGTCATCGAACCACACGGGATCACCCACCTGGAGCAGGTCGATGACCTCCGGCATGGTGCAGGCGATGCTGGCAGGCGTAACCAGATTTCCGGCTTCATCACGCTGTGCCGGCTCGCCCGGCTGGGCATCACGCCGCAACAGCAGGTGATCTCCCCAGTACAGGCGCAGCACCTGGGGGCGTCCGGGAAACTGACACAGCGCATAGCGGCCGAGCCGCAGTGCACGGCCGCGACCGTCGCGGCGACGCAGTTCGAACACGGTATCGGCGGAGAGATAGGCCGCACGCATGCAATGCACCAGCCAGCGATCTGCCGGGGTGCGCGCCACCACATCGAGACTGCGGCGCTTGCCCCGGCCGTCGCTGAATTCAAGCCGATCACCGGGGCGCAGGCGCTCATGCAATTCCTGGGATATCTTCAGGTGCAGATAGCCGGCGGCAGTTGCATTGCCTGCATCGAGCTCACAATACTCGGCACCTTCGAGCAGGATTTGCGCCGGCGCCACCACACAGCCAAAGGCATCGCGTTGTGGACGGATATGCAGCACTGCGGGGGCCGGCGTGGTGGGGCCGGTACGCAGCTTGTGGCCAGCCAGGTCCATCAGGATACGGCAGTGGGAACCACTGTCACGCTCGGCGCGGCGGATATTGCCGATCATCGCCTCCCATACACCGGCATCATCATGCGCACAGTTGATGCGCGCCACATCCATGCCGGCGCGCAACAACCCCTGCACCAGGTCATAATCAATGGCGGCCTCGGTCGGCAATGTCACCATCACCCTGGCCTGACGTGCCCGTCCGCTCACGCCGAACAGATCATCCGTATGCTGCGCCAGCAGGCGCCTGCCCTCGACAAAATCCGGGCCACCATTATCTCGCTGCTCCACGGCGCGGCCGGTCGCCCGCGCCAGCAATGCGACAATGCTGGACAGGGTTGCGTCCACATGCGCCTCACCGCGCCCCAGCGACGACAAACCCACCGCGGCCAGCCTGTCCTGCAATGGCCGCAAATCGGCACGGCGCAGCTCCAGATAGTGCGCCAGATTAAGCGCACTGCGCGTATAGCGACCGTCGGCATAACAATCGCGCAGATGTTCCAGTCGTCTCAACGCGCCCACGCCGACGCGTGCACGCAACGTCGACAACTCATCCAGCAAGGCGCGCAACTCATCCTCGTCCACTACAACGTCATTGACACTCATGACGTCATCATGCGGCAGGCTGCAATCGGCAGCAAGGGTGGCGGGTTCTATCATGAGGAGGCACTGTTTGTGCGGCGGCTGATGGGCATGGCGTGTTTCAGGTCAGATGGCGCATCCGCACGACCACCCGTCAGGAATAATCCGACAAGTCCATCCTGGACGTTTCGTACCACGGCACACCTGGACACTAAATGAGCAATACACTGCCCAGTGCCAACCCTGCCCCGACCAGAGCACCCATGACCACATCCGATGGATAGTGCAGTCCAAGCACCATGCGCGATGCAGCCACCAGGACGGCGAAGGGCACCAGCACGATGGCCAGCGACGGGTGATGGGAAACCGCGACGATGGTGAAGGCCACCGCATGCAGGGTGTGGCCGGAAGGAAAGCTGAACCGATCCAGCGGCATGGCACCGAGACGGATCTGCGGATGATTGACGAAGGGGCGCTCGCGATTGATATGCCCCTTCATCGCACGATACAGCAGCACACCGATCAGGCCGACCAGCGCCATGTGCAGCGCACTGGCCATCCCGGCATCGCCGTAGGTGAACGGCAGCACCGCCATCATGGCATACCAGAACACGCCGTTGCCGAGGCGACTGACCACGGCAAAGAAACGCTGCACGTCCCGATGCCGCACGCCGCGATTGAACAATACACATACGGACAGATCGATCTCGCCACAACGGCGCCGCAAACGCTCACTCCGTGCACTGGACATCATGACCTCCCCGCACTGTGGGTACGCAACAACCACTCGAAACGATCCGCAACACCCTGCCAATCCAGGCGTTGTGCCTTGCGCCGTGCCGCAATGCTCAGCTGCTCCACCCGTTCGGGTTGCTCGGTCAGCGCAGCAGCAGTGGCGATGAAGGCATCATGCTCCCCCAACGGCACCAGCAATCCCTCCTGGCCAGGCTCGATGTGCAGATGGGCCGCGGCATAATCGAAGGCCACCACCGCCAGCCCCGAGGCCATGGCCTCCAGGGTGACATTGCCGAAGGTTTCGGTTTCGCTGGGAAACAGGAAGATATCGGCTGAGGCATAGTGTTCGGCCAGCTGCACACCGGTCTGTACGCCACAGAAGATCACGTCGCGCTCGTTGGCGTACAGCTCCTGATAAAACGGCCCGTCACCGACGATGATCAGGCGCAGGTTGGGATTGCGCTCGCGCATGGCGCGGAAGGCATGCACGGCCAAGGGCAGGTTCTTTTCTGCGGCCAGGCGGCCGACATACAGCACCGCCTGATCCCGGCGCCCGAGTCCCCAGGCGCGGCGCAAATCCTCGTTGCGGCGCGCCGGCGAGAACAGCCGGCTGTCGACGCCACGACCCAGCACTTCCACATTCCTGAACTGATCCGCCAGCAGCGTCTTGCGCTGCGCCTCGGTTGGCACCAGGGTGCAGGCGGTGCGATTGTGCAAGCGGCGCAGATAGTCATAGATCGGACGCTGCAGGAAACCAATCTGATAGTGCTGGCTGTAGCTGTGAAAGTTGGTGTGAAAGCCGCTGATCACCGGTATGTTCTGCCGCGCCGCCTCGCGGATCGCCGACCAGCCCAGCAGACCTTCGGTGGCCACGTACAGCACGTCGGGGCGCTCGCGCCGCCACAGCTGGCGCAGGCGCTGGCCTGCGGGCAGGCCGAGACGCAGTTCGCGGTACCAGGGCATGGTGACGCCGGACACCAGGGTGGTGGTCAGCGGCGGATCGAAGGCCTCGTCCAGGATATCGGCGGCGGCATCGCTGTCGCCCTGGCGCGGGCGCACCAGCTGGATGCGATGGCCGCGCCGCGTCATCTCATCCACCAGGCGGCCGACCGTCATCGCCACGCCGTTGATCTCCGGCGGGTAGGTTTCGGTCACCACCCCCAGGTGCAGGTGGCGCTGCGCCGGGGAGAAGGCATTCATGGCAGTTTCACTGGTCTGCATGGCGCCACTATCTTCTTGCCGTGTGAAGCGGCGATGACAGTTCGGTGATCCTTTGGTGATGGACAACCCCAAAAACTGGAATTGCTCTCGCCAAGACGCCAAGCACGCCAAGAAAAGAAGGTCCATGCCTCCGCGACCTTGCCCACCCGGAGGGACATGGCGGCATCGGCATTTCTCTCTCCTTTGCGTGCTTGGCGTCTTGGCGTCTTGGCGAGACTTGATCTTCCGCTTTCGGATCAATACTCCAGCTGCGTCGGCGCCGTTACCGTTTCTCTGCGTTCCAGGCACGCTGCCACGGTATCCGCGTAGTAGTCCGCCAGTTTCTGCGCCAGACGCGGCGCAGCCCATCCGGCAGCATAGTGCCGCGCCGCCACGCCCAGGACCTCACGCCGTTCGCGATTGCGCAGCAGGGTGGTGATCGCGCCGGCAAAGCCCGCCTCTTCCTCCGGCGCGATGATGGCGCCTTCGCCGGCATGAAGCACGTCGCGCGTACCCATCACCGCGGTCGACACCACCGGCACGCCCAGCGCCATGGCCTCCAGCAGCACCAGTCCCTGGGTCTCGGTACGCGAGGCAAAGGCGAAGATATCGCCCGCGGCATAGCAGTCCTGCAGTTCGCCGCCGCGCGACAGGTAGCCGATGAACATGACGTTGTCCTGCAGTGCCAGTCGCTCCGTCAGCTTGCGCAGATGCGCCACTGCCGGCCCCTGACCGGCGATCACCAGCAGCACGCCCGGAACCTCCTGGCGCACACGCACCAGCATGCGCAGCAGGAAATCGATATTTTTTTCGAAGGCGACCCGGCCGACGAAGGTCAGCACCGGCCGCTCGGCAGGAATGCCGTGCTGCCGGCGGAAGGCTGCACCGTCACCGTGGCGGAACTGTTCCAGCTCAATGCCGGTCGGAATGATCTCTGCCTCGCTGCGCACGCCGTAGGCACGCAGCACCTCCAGCATGGCGCTGGACGGCACCACCACCCCGTCCACGCTGTTGCATTGCCAGCGCGAGAAACGCCGCGCCGCTGCACGCAGCAGGACACGCGGCAGGAACGGTATGTAATGGAACAGGTATTCCTCGAAAAAGGTGTGGTAACTCTCCACCACCGGCACACCGAGTTCCTGTGCCAGGCGCAGCCCCAGATAGTGGGCGACGAAAGGTGTCTGGATATGCACCAGATCGTAGTGCTCCGTCTTCAGTCGCGGCAGCAGGTCGAGAATGGCGCTGCGCCGCATCAGGCGGTCTTCCGGATCGAACAGCACCTGGCGTGAAGGAATGCGGATGATGCCATCGTCGTCGCCGCCGTGGTCCACACCGTAGTCGGGCACGATCAGGGTGACCTCGTGTCCCAGCGCGTGCAGTTCGCGGCGGAAGGTCTGGATCGAAGTGGACACCCCGTTCACACGGGGGAAATAGACATCGGAGATCATCAGGATGCGCAAGGGTTCGGCCTCCATCGGCGCTGCGGCACAGGAACTCATCAACGCAGCCTACGTCTGCCGTATTGCACTTCAATAACCAAACGGTTACAGATAGATGTCAGCATTCACACAGGGCTATCCCATGCAAAAGGATTCGGGCTCCACCACTCACTTTCAGCGTTACGTGATCACCGGCGTGCTGGTGATGATTCCCATCTGGATCACCTGGCTGGTGTTCAGCTTTCTGTTCAACCAGCTGTCCAACTTCGGCCGTCCCTGGGTGCGCGCCCTGGCGCGCTGGCTGGAGCAGACTACCCTTGCCCCGGCCGAATGGCTGCTGGCGCCCTGGTTCCAGTCACTGCTGGCGGCGCTGATCACCGTGCTGTCGCTCTATGTGCTGGGCTGGATCACCACCCGCGTGCTGGGCAAGCGCCTGGTCGCCCTGTTCGAGTCGCTCATCGAGCGCATCCCCCTGGTGCAGACGGTGTACGGCGCCACCAAGAAACTGATCTCCGCCCTGCAACAGAAACCGGACAACGTGCAGCGCGTGGTGCTGATCGAGTTTCCCACCCCGGAGATGCGCGCGGTCGGCTTCGTCACCCAGGTACTCACCGATGAAAAGACCGGCCGCAAGCTGGCGGCGGTGTACGTGCCCACCACCCCCAACCCCACCTCCGGCTATCTGGAGATCGTGCCGCTGGAACGGGTGGTGTCCACCAACTGGAGCGTGGACGAGGCGATGACCTTCATCATCTCCGGCGGCACCGTATCGCCGGGGGGGATCAACTATGAGAATGAAAAGATGGTCGATCAGAAGGAAGATGGGCCAGGGACGAGGGACTAAATTAAGTGTTCCGAATTGGTATCCACCTTATCTTCGGTGTGTCATAGGGCGGGCCGTGCCCGCCGCAGCACGGCGCCCATGGGGCGCCCTATGCCTGGTTACAAATTCGGAACAGCTATTTAGGTTGCTGTGCGCTACCAAATAAAAGGCCGGATGGGTTGCCCCATCCGGCCTTTTGTTTGCGGCGACAGCGGTGTTACAGCTTGCCGGCTTCGCTCGCCAGGTAGTCGGCCACGCCCTTCGGGTCGGCCTTCATGCCCTTCTTGCCCTTGTTCCAGCCGGCCGGGCAGACCTCGCCATGCTCTTCGAAGAACTGCAGGGCGTCGACCATGCGCAGCATTTCGTCGATGTCGCGGCCCAGCGGCAGGTCGTTGACGATCTGGTGACGCACCACGCCGTGACGGTCGATGAGGAAGGAACCGCGGAAGGCGACGGCGCCGTCAGGGGTCTCGACGTCGAAGGCCTTGCAGATGTTGTGGGTCATGTCGGCCACCAGGGGGTAACCCACCTGGCCGATACCGCCCTGGTTCACCGGGGTGTTGCGCCAGGCGTTGTGGGTGAAGTGGGAGTCGATGGAGACGCCGATCACTTCGCAATTGCGCTTCTTGAACTCCTCCAGACGGTGATCGAAGGCGATCAGCTCGGAGGGGCAGACGAAGGTGAAGTCCAGCGGGTAGAAGAACACCACCGCATACTTGTTCTTGGTGGCACCGGCAAAGTGGAACTCGTCCACGATGGAGCCGTCGCCCAGCACGGCGGGAGCGGTGAAATCCGGTGCCTTGCGGCCTACGAGTACGCCCATTGAAAATCTCCTTGGAAGGTTGGTTTTGGATTAGGTCTAAAATTGCCACGCATGGTATGCAGTTTTTCCGCGCCGGTCAATGCCCGATGCCGCCGCTATGGATTTATCACTGATACCGTCTGAATCCCCGCCTGGCGGCGGCGGAGTGTTACGATTCGCTACCCGATATTAGGGTCAACCCCGCCAATCACAAGGACAAGCCACGATGCGACTCGGCACCCCCCTCTCCCCCTCCGCCACCCGCGTGATGCTGCTCGGCGCCGGCGAACTGGGCAAGGAGGTGATCATCGCCCTGCAGCGCCTCGGCGTGGAGGTGATCGCCGTCGACCGCTACGCCAATGCCCCCGGCCAGCAGGTGGCACACCGCGGCCACGTCATCAACATGGCCGACCCACGCGCCCTGCGCAGCCTGGTGGAGCTGGAGCGTCCGCACCTGATCGTGCCGGAGATCGAGGCCATCGCCACCGACGAGCTGCTGCGCATCGAGGCCGACGGCCTGGCCGAGGTGATCCCCACCGCCCGCGCCGCCCGCCTGACCATGAACCGCGAGGGCATCCGCCGCCTCGCCGCCGAGGAGCTGGGCCTGGCCACCTCGCGCTACGCCTTCGCCGACAGCCTGGAGCAGTTGCAGGCGGCCATCGCCGACGGCATCGGCTATCCCTGCATCGTCAAGCCGGTGATGTCATCCTCCGGCAAGGGCCAGTCCACCATCAACGGCCCCGCCGACGTGCAGGCCGCCTGGGACTACGCCAAAAGCGGCAGTCGCGTCGATCAGGGCCGCGTCATCGTCGAGGAAATGATCGACTTCGACTATGAAATTACCCAGCTCACCGTGCGCGCCGTCGGCGACAGCGGTGAAGTGGAGACTTACTTCTGCGAACCCGTCGGCCATCGGCAGGAAAAGGGTGACTACGTGGAGAGCTGGCAGCCGCAACCCATGAGTCCGGTCGCCCTGGAGCGCTCGCGCGACATCGCGCACAAGGTCACCGCCAATCTGGGCGGACGCGGCATCTTCGGCGTCGAGCTGTTCATCAAGGGCGACGAGGTGTGGTTCTCCGAGGTCAGCCCGCGCCCGCACGACACCGGCCTGGTCACCCTGGCCACCCAGGTGCTGTCCGAGTTCGAACTGCACGCCCGCGCCATCCTCGGCCTGCCGGTCACCACCGCCCTGCGCTCGGCCGGCGCCAGCGCGGTGATCTACGGCGGCATGAACGAAAGCGGCATCGCCTACGAAGGTGTCGCGGAAGCGCTGGCCGTGCCCAACACCGACCTGCGCCTGTTCGGCAAGCCGGAGGCCTTCCCGCACCGCCGCATGGGCGTCGCCCTCGCCTTCGGCAACGACCTGGAAGACTGCCGCGCCCGCGCCCGGCTGGCGGCATCGAAGGTCAAGCCGGTTAAAGGCTAAAGGCTTTCAACGCAAAGAACTTCAAACCCTCAACGCAGAGACGCAGAGACGCTGAGGGCCAAGAGTATCCTTGACAGCAAGCAATTGCGTCATCTCTCCACAACCGGTAAATAACATGACATCTCTTCTCATCACTCCATACCTCTGCGCCTCTGCGCCTCTGCGTTGGATGTTGTATTCCTATGCTTAGCTACCGACACGCCTATCACGCCGGCAACCACGGCGACATCCTCAAGCACTCGGTGCTGGCCCTGCTGCTTGAGGCATTACGGCAGAAGGACGCACCGTTCTGCTATGTAGAAACCCATGCCGGCGTCGGCCGTTATGATCTGCGCGCGCCCGAGGCGCAGAAGACCGATGAATGGCGCAACGGCATATCCCGCCTGTGGCACGAGCCAACGGTGCCGGAACAGGCCGCGCCCTATCTCGCTGCGGCGCGCGAACTCAACCCGGACGGCAAGCTGCATTATTACCCCGGCTCGCCACGCATCGCGCGCCACTTCCTGCGCGAACACGATCGCATGGTGCTGTGTGAACTGCACAGCAGCGACCTGCCGTTGCTGAAACAGGAGTTTGCCGGCGATCACCAGGTTGCCGTGCATCATCAGGATGGCTACCAGGGCCTGAAGGCCTTTCTGCCGCCGAAGGAAAAGCGCGGCCTGGTACTGATCGATCCGTCCTATGAAGTGAAGGCCGAATTCGATCAGGTCACCACGGCGCTGGGCCATGCCTACGCGCGCTGGCCCACCGGCATGTACGCCCTGTGGTATCCCATCCTCAATCGCCCCAGCGTCGAGCGTCTGCAGCGCCGCCTGCGTGAAAGCGGCATGCGCAAAATACTGCTGGCGGAGCTGTGCATCGAGCCGGATGACGGCCCCGCCGGCATGCACGGCAGCGGCATGGTGCTCATCAATCCGCCCTGGCAACTGGATACCCAGCTAAAAACGCTGCTGCCCTGGCTGCATCAATGCCTGGATAGCGCCGGTCGCGGCCGCTGGAATGTGGAGTGGCTGGTAAGGGAGTGATGGCGGTACAGCCTCTGCTGCGCGGTTTACACCGCAACCCTTCCGCACCATACTTTGCTGTACTGTTGCCGCACTGACCGCCGGGGGAAGCAATCATGAACAGGGCATTACGCTGGGTGTTTGTCGTACTGATGATATTGCCGCTGGCGGTACAGGCCGATCTGACCGGCACCTGGCAGGCCAATGATGGTGGCATATATTACCTGCGCCAGACAGGCGAGGAGCTGCACTGGTATGGTGAGCAGAACGCCACCGAACCACGCTGGGCCAATGTGTTTCATGGCCGGATTCGCGGCGAACGGATCAACGGCGACTGGCTCGATGTCCCCAAGGGCAAGACGCTGGGTTCAGGCAAACTGAGCCTCACCCTCAGCAACAACGGGCAGGTACTGGAGCGGAGCCGCGAGACGGGCGGGTTTGGCGGCAGCCGCTGGACGCGGGTGGGGGCATTGCCCGAGCCGGTGATGCAACCCGCGCCGGTGCAGCGTCTGCCGGTCAAGCCGGTACAACCACGGCTGGGCACCCAGCTTAAGCCTGTCGTTCCCATCAAGGAGGATTGCATCGGTTTCAACCCGTCCAATACCAGCGTCACGCAACTGGGCAACCGCTGGAAGATCGTCGAAGACAATCACCTGATTTTCGACTTCGCGGACAAACGCGACGAGGCGCGGCTGGCGCACCGCATCATCCGCCACTACGGCATCAATCAGACCTGCTACGTCGGCCGGCCGCAACCCTCCTTCACCTATCTTCTGGTCAACGGTACTGCACCGGCCGGCGGCATGCAGGGGGAAGACTGCGTCACCTTCAACAACGCCGCTATCACTGTCGTCCAGGCCGGTGGGCGCTGGAAGATCGCCGACGGCAACCACTGGATGTTCGATTTTGAAAACCAGCAGGCAGAGGCCGAACAGGCGCTGGCATTGATACAAAAGTATGGGTTCACCCATAGCTGCTATGTGGGACGGCCGCAGGCCAGCTTCACCTATCTGCGACGCTGACCCGAGGATTTCATGAGTATGGGCCGATATCGCGCAGCATATTGGTTCCACAAGGAAAATTTCCGCAGGTGTGGCGTATCGGTGATCACGCTCAACTGAGGAAATATTTCTTGTGGCATCAAGAGACCCGCGCGAACGGTTCTGCTGCGCGGGTGGGCGCCGATCAGCCCTGATTCAAACCAGCTTGTTCTCCACCGCATAGCGCGTCAGCTCGACATTGCTTTTCATGCGCATCTTCACCAGCAGGCGGTAGCGGTAGGTACTGACCGTCTTGGGGCTGAGTACCATGAGCTCGGAAATGTCGGACAGGGCGCGACCATTGGCGATGTGGCACAGCACCTGGGTTTCCCGCTCCGACAACACGGCATGGCGCGGCGTGTTGCCGACACTGCGCTTTTTCTTTTCCAGCAGTGCAACGAGTCCGGGGCTGAGATAAGGTTCGCCACGGGCCACCTGGCGAATGGCGTTCACCAGCTGTTCCGGCGCACTTTCCTTGGAGAGATAGCCGGCGGCGCCGGCCCGCATGAGACGCGGGCCGAACTCCTCTTCCGGATGCATGGTAACGATCAGCACCGGCTTGCCCGGATACTCGCGCCGCAGCCGTGCCAGTACATCGGTACCGTGCATGCCGGGCATGCCGAGATCGAGCAGAAACACGTCCCAGTTGCAGGAACGTGCCTGCGCCAGCGCATCCGGCCCGTCGACGGCCTCCGCCACCACCGTCATGTCAGCCTCGTCTGAGATAATGTCGCGCAGGCCACGCCGCACAATGGCGTGGTCATCGACAATCAGGACACGAATCAACGATTACTCCTTTCACGTCTCACGATGGACCGCTCGATGCGAGCGGTTCGGAGCAGGATTATACGGTGGAGCAACGCTGTGTAAATTGGGCTGGCGCAACAAACTGTGCAATTGTGCACATCGACTAGTCCAGTATCCCGGTCTGCAGCGCTGGCTGCTGGCGGTGCAGAAACCAGCGATCCAGCACCACGCGGCGGGTGAAGAACGGATTGCCGAGCAGACGGCCGGCGAGGAAGCGCTTCGTCGACACCGGCAACCAGGGCAGCGCGGCAGGTGCCGCCTGACGCGGCCCGAAGCGCCGGCTGAGTTGCACGGCATAGGGGGCGAGTTGTGCCGCACGGTAATCACCTTGTGCGGCCCGGATCACCACCGCAGCGAGCAACGCCGACTCCACCGCCGGACAGATACCTTCGCCACTCTGCGGATAGGCCAGGCCGGCGGCATCGCCGATGAGCAGTACGCCGTCATCCACCACTCGACGCGGGCGGCGCTGCGGGTAGAACAGATAGGCATGACCGTGAAAACGCTGCGGGATGTCGGCGGGGATCTTGCCCTGTTGCTGCAGCCAGGCGGTAAATGCGGCCACTGAATCGCCCAGCTTGCCCCCGGCCTCGCGGCCGAGGCCGATATTGAGTACGCCACCCTTGCGGAACACCCAGCCGTAACCGTCCAGCTCGGGAGTGAAATACAGCTCCGGCGTATCGGGTGCCACCGTACAGGCCGCCGCCTGTGCGGGCGACAGCTCGAACTCCACCTCCTGCGCGGTGACCGGCACTTCCTCGACGCCGAGGGCAGCACCGAGGCGGCGCGCGACCGGGCAGTAATGACCGCCGGCGCCAATCAGCAGCGGTGTGCGCAGATGGCCGTTGATGATCCAATCGCTACCCTCACGTTCCAGACTCTCCAGTGCCTCGCCCAGCAACAGGCGCGCGCCGCTGCGGCGCAACAGATACTCATCGAACTCGCGGCGGCGGATACCGTAGCTCACCGTGCTGCCGTAATCGGTGAGCACCTCGTCACCGCCGATAAGGCCGGTGCGAAAGCGATGGATCGGTTGCAGGGTACGGCCGCGGGCATAGTCGTCCAGATCCAGCTGCAGCGCATCCACCACCGCCGGGGTGATCCAGCCGGCACACACCTTGTCGCGCGGAAACTCTTTTTTATCCAGTACCACCACCTCCATACCGGCCCGCTGGAGTTGCCAGGCCAGGGTGGAACCGGCGGGGCCGCCGCCGACGATCACGACGTCGCAGCGTTCCATGATCACTCCTTGCGCAGATGGTCGTGATAGAGATGGGCACGCGACCAGGGCAACGCATTTTGCTGCGGCCGCGCGAACAGCACCTGGAACAGCTGCAGGCTGCCGCTGGTGAAACTGGCGATGGACGAGGCCAGATACAGCCGCCAGGCGCGCACGAAGGCTGCATCGAACATCTGCTCCACCAGCGGGACGTGAGTTTCGTAACGCTCCAGCCAGTGTCCCAGCGTCCTGGCGTAGTGCAGACGCAGATTTTCCACATCGAGCACGGAGAAGTCGTAGGGCTCGAAGATCATCATCATCTCGCGCAACGTCGGCGGATAGGCGCCGGGAAAGATGCGCCGCTCGGCCCAGGCACTCATCGGCTGGGCCTGGTTGCGGCCGATGGAGTGGATCAGGCCGCGCCCGCCCGCCTTGAGGGCGCGGTCGATGACGCCGCCCAGTACGTGATAATGCTCGGTTCCCACATGCTCCAGCATGCCGACGGAGACAAAGGCGTCATACTCGCCGCTAATGGTGCGGTAGTCGTCGAGCACATACTCGATGCGATCGGCCAGTCCCTCCTGCGCCGCACGCTCGCGGGCATAGGCCACCTGCTCGGTGGAGATGTTGTAGGCCCGCACGCGTACGCCGTAATAGCGCGCCATGTGCCGTGCCAGCCCACCCCAGCCGCAACCGGCCTCCACCACGCTCTCGCCCGGCTTCAGTTGCAGCTTGCGGCAGACATGATCCAGTTTGGCCAGCTGCGCCGCCTCCAGCGTCATGGCCGGATCGGGGAAATAGGCGCAGGTGTACTGCATCTCATGGTCGAGCCAGAGGCGGTAGAAGCTGTTGCCGATATCGTAGTGATGATGGATGTTTTCGCGCGAACCGCTCAGGGTGTTGCGGCGCGCCCGCTGCAGGCGCTCCAGCAACTGGCGCCGTGTCGGACTGCTGCTGCGGGCGCGCGGAGTGTGACGGAACACGGTGTCGAGGAATTCCACCAGGCCGCCCTCCACCTCGATGCGGCCCAGGCTGTAATCGTCGCCGAAGTGCAGCATGGGGTGGCTGAGCAGACGCCACAGGGCGAAACGATCGTGGATCACCACGGTGGTGCGTGCCGCTCCCGGTACCGGCTCCATCTCGGTGCCGTCCCAGAAACGCACCCGTATCGGCGGGTCGCCCAGGCTGCGCAGCAGCTGCCGCATCAGCCAGCGCTCCGGCGTCGCCACCTGACCGTGGCGAGCCGGTGAGGAGAAAGAAGGAATACCCAGGTTCTCGGCTTTTTCCTGCTTCATCGGACGAATACCTCCGTCATGAACGCCCCCCCTGTCGCCCGCACGGCAGCGGCGACCATCCGGCACCGAAGCGGGGGGCGTCCAAAGAACCTAATTCACGATCCCGGGAAAGGCAAGGAAGGCGGGGCCGCGGCGGGCGGTAGTGCGCTTCAGGCGGGCAAAGCCCGCGCCGTGCCGCGATCTATTCGAGCTCCTGCAGGGTGCGGCGGGCGACCGGCAGGGTGTCGCCGCCCAGCTCGACGGCGCGGCGGGCGGCCTGCAGCGCCTCCGCCTTGCGGCCAAGACGGGCGAGGACATGGGCGTGGTTGTTGTGGGCGGCAGCGGACTCGGGGTGCGCGGCGACGGCGGCGGCGTAGGCCTGTTCCGCGCCGGTGAGGTTGCCCTGCGCATAGCGGGCATTGCCCAGCCCCAGGAGGGCCGCAAGACTGGCAGGCCAGCGCTGAAGCGCCGCGCGGTAGGCCAGTTCGGCGTCGTCCGGGGCCGTGCGCTCCAGGGCGGCAGCGGCCCCCACATAGGGCAGTTCGCGCGCGGTGGCCGGCAACTGCTCCGGCGGCAGCACCAGCAAGGCCCAGCGCCCGGCCCGCGCCCAGGTGCGGTCGAAAGTGGCGAGCGCCGTCACATAGTCACGTTCCGTGCCGCTGTGCAGGGTGACACTGCGCGCCTCCAGGTCATAGCCGATGAGGACGGCATAGTGCCAGCGCGGATACCAGGACAGACCGAGGTTTTGCAGCACCAACACCGGCCGGCCCGCCGCCACCTCGCGCAGCGCATGCTCCAGTACCGGCTCCAGCACATAGGCGATACGACCCGTACCACGCGCCGCCGCCACCAGCTCCAGCTGCAGGCTGCCCTCCCGTCCGGGCAGATAGACCTGCGGCGCCAGGGCCTCCGGCGTGGTGTCGACACCGGACGCGCCCAGCACGGTGGCCAGGGCTGCGGGGCCGCAGTGGTGGATTTCCTGGGGAAAGAATGTCGTGGCGACATAGGCCTGCGCGGGCAGGCCGTCACCGGGACGAAGCGCGGGGGATAACGTGCTGCAGCCGGACAACAGCAGCACCAGGCCTAGTGCCGCCATCCGGCCATGGGCGCCACCCTGCCGCAGTGCCACCGGGGCTACTTGCGGCTGCCGTCAGCTGTCTTCTTCACGAAGGGGAAGATATCGGTATAGCCCAGGATGTCCGTCAGCAGCAGCACCAGGAATACGAACACGGCGATACCAAGCACATCCCCCCCCGCCGGCAGCTCATCGAGCTGCCCGGCCAGCTGCTGCACCTCCGCATCGCTCAGGCCATCGACCCGGCTACGGGCCTGCTCCGCATCCACGCCATGACGCTGCAAGGCCGCCGCCACATCATCACGTGCCAGCAAGGCCGTCAGGCGCTGCCGCGCCTCATCCGCCGCCTGCACCTGGCCCGCCGCCGCCACCACCTCCCCGGTGCCAACCAGGGCGGCCTGGGCCATGGGTACATGCACACTGCCGCCCGCCAGGGCCAGCGCCAATACACCGCACACCACCTGTTTCATCTGCATGAACTTCTCCTCGGTGAAAATCGCTTGCATAGCATGGCTCAATAAGATGTCTCCCGCCATGCACTGAATCACACACTGCCGCAACACACTGGTAAACTGCGCCGCCATGCTGAAACTAACCGATCTCTCCCTGCGCCGCGGCGCGCGCCTGCTGCTGGAACACGTCGACCTCACCCTGCACCACGGCCAGAAGGTCGGCCTGGTGGGGGCCAACGGCTGCGGCAAGTCCACCCTGTTCGCCCTGCTGCGCGGCGAACTCTCGCCCGATGCCGGCGAGCTGGCGCTGCCGCCGCGCACCGTCATCGCCCACGTCGCCCAGGAGACCCCGGCGGTGGAGCGCAGCGCGGTGGATTACGTCATGGACGGCGACAGCGAACTGCGCGCCCTCCAGGCCGAACTGGTCGATGCCGAGCAGGCCGGCGACGGCACGCGCCAGGCCGAACTGCTGGCACGGCTGGAGAACATCGACGGCTACACCGCCCGCGCCCGCGCCGGCCGCCTGCTGCATGGCCTTGGTTTCACGGCAGCGCAGGAAGATCAGCCGGTGACCCGTTTCTCCGGCGGCTGGCGCATGCGCCTCAACCTGGCCCAGGCACTGATGTGCCGCTCCGACCTGCTGCTGCTGGACGAACCCACCAACCACCTCGACCTCGATGCCGTGCTGTGGCTGGAAGAATGGCTGCGCGCCTATCCCGGCATGCTGATCCTGATCTCCCATGACCGCGACTTCCTCGATGCCGTGGTGCACCACATCGTCCACATCGAACGCCAGCAGGCCACGCTCTACGCCGGCAACTACTCCGACTTCGAGCTGCTGCGCGCCGAAAAGCTGGCGCTGCAACAGGCGGCCTTCGAGAAACAGCAGCGCGAGGTGGCGCACATCCGCAGCTATGTGGACCGCTTCCGCGCCCAGGCCACCAAGGCGCGCCAGGCGCAGAGCCGCCTCAAGGCGTTGGCGCGCATGGAACTGATTGCCCCGGCCCACGTCGACTCGCCGTTCCATTTCAGCTTCCGCGCCCCGCACAAGCTGCCGGCGCAACTGCTGCGCCTGGAACAGGTGACCGCCGGCTACGGCGAGCATCTGGTGCTCGGCAGCACCGACCTGGTGCTCACCCCGGGCGAACGCATCGGCCTGCTCGGCCCCAACGGCGCCGGCAAGTCCACCCTGATCAAACTGATGGCCGGCGACCTCGTGCCGCGCGGCGGCGAACGACAGGAGGCACAGGACCTGCGCATCGGCTACTTCGCCCAGCACCAGCTGGAACAGCTGCGCGGCGACGATACCCCGCTCAACCACCTGCAACGCCTCGACCCCAGGGCGCGCGAGCAGGACCTGCGCGACTACATCGGCGGCTTCGGCTTTCACGGCGAGCAGGCCGACGCCCCCATCGCGCCCTTCTCCGGCGGCGAGAAGGCGCGCCTGGTGCTGGCGCTGCTGGTGTACCAGCGCCCCAACCTGCTGTTGCTGGACGAACCCACCAACCATCTCGACCTGGAGATGCGCCATGCGCTCACCATCGCGCTGCAGGATTTCGAGGGCGCGATGGTGGTGGTGTCCCATGATCGCCACCTGCTGCGCAGCGTCACCGACCAGCTGCTGCTGGTGGCCGACGGCAAGGTGCAAAGCTACGACGGTGACCTCGACGACTACCGCCAGTGGCTGGCCGAGCGTCGCAACAGCCGCAGCGGCAGCGACGGTGCGGCGGGCGAACACAGCGCCACCGCACGCAAGGAAAAACGCCGCCTCGATGCCGAGCAGCGGCAGAAACTGCAACCGCTGCGCAAGGAGCTGCAGAAGCTGGAAAACCAGCTAGACAAACTCAACGCGAAAAAGACCGAACTGCAACAGCAGCTGGCCGATCCGCTGCTGTACGAAGCCGGCAGCAAGGAACAGCTCAAGTCCCTGCTGCTGGAACAGGCACGACTCGATCAGGTCATGGGCGAAACAGAGGAACGCTGGCTCACCCTCAGCGAGGAACTGGAGGCGGTGCAAGACGCATAACCGCTTCGGGTTTCACCGCTCCAACCCTTGTCGACCGGGAGACTTGTGGTGCTGTCCCAATTTGAGTAGCTTGGTGTCATGTACGATTACTGTCTGTCATCGCGATGAAAAACTGGCTCATCCAGCTGCGGGCCGGTCGTCTCATTGTCGCCACCGTGACCTTTTCGGTACTGCTGGCCGAAACCATCGTCATCGCCTTCAGCCTGTGGCTGCATGGCGAAATCCGCCCCGACTACCTGATCACCGGTTTTATCACCACCGTCATTGTCTCGTTCATCGTGGTGGTCATCATCCAGTCCATCGTGCGCGCCCTGCAACGCACCGATGAACAGCTGCTGGAGCGCACGCTGTATCTGGACAGCATCCTGCAATCCACCGGCGACACCCTGATCATCGCCCTCGACACCGCCTTTCGCGTCAAATACCTCAACACCATGGCCGAGCAGGTACTGGATATCAGCGCACGCAAGGCCCATGGCCATCGCATCACGGAGCTGGTTGACGGCGTGCGGCGCGAACACTTCGAGCAGGCGATGCGTGCGGTCAAACCTGGTCGCGGTTACAGCTTCCAGTTCAGTTACGACTTCGACGAAGCGACCCATTACTTCGAGGCCACGCTGACTGAAATCCTGCATCACGGCCAGCTGGCCGGGTTTCTGCTGGTGGCCCATGACGCCACCGATCGCAAGCTGCTGGAGGAGACCCTGCGTGACCTGTCCTATCAGGATGGCCTCACCGGCATCGCCAATCGCCGCCGCTTCGACGAAAAACTGGAACAGGAATGGCGCCGTGCCGTGCGCGAAAACCAGCCCATCAGCCTGATCATGGTCGACATCGACTTCTTCAAGAATTACAACGACCTCTACGGTCACCCCGCCGGCGACGACTGTCTGAAAAAAATCGCCCACGTGCTGAGCGAAACCATCGCCCGCCCCGGCGACATCGCCGCCCGCTACGGCGGCGAGGAGTTCGCCGCCATCCTGCCCAATACCGCCCTGCTCGGTGCGGAAAAACTGGCCGAGCAGATCCGCGCCCATGTGGAAGGTCTGGAGCTGCCCCATGCCAACTCTGCCGTCAGCCCCTGGGTCACCGTCAGCGTCGGTCTCGCCACGCGTGTCCCCACCAACGGCGACGACTACACCCTGCTGCTGGAGGGCGCCGACCGCGCCCTGTACAAGGCCAAGCAGCAGGGCCGCAACCGTCTCGTCATCGACCATCACTGAGACAGCGATTTTTCACCCTGCCTCGGGCAACCTGCCCCGTCGTGCTGTATCCTATGCGCCATGGACGAACGCATGACCGAACTCGAAATCCGCCTCGCCCACCTGGAGGCCGCCATTGACGAACTGACGCAGACCGTACTGCATCAGCAGCAGGCGCTGGCCGCCACCGGCGAGCAACTGGAATTCATCAAATCCCTGCTTGGCGACCTGAGCCCGGCGGCGGTGCGCCCGCTGTCGGAAGAGACGCCGCCGCCGCATTACTAACCCCCCAGTTACAAGTCGCAAGTGACAAGTGGCAAGAAAAGGCCTTTCACTTGCAACTTGTCACTTGTAACTTGAAACTGGCTTTATGAAATTCTACGCCACCACTCCCCGCGGCCTCACCGCCGCCCTCGCCGATGAACTGCGCCGCCTCGGCGCGGAAAAGGTGACGCCCGGCGGCGCCGGCGTCACCTTCGAGGGCGATCTGGAAACCGCCTACCGCGTCTGCCTGTGGTCGCGTCTGGCCAACCGCGTGCTGATGCCGATCACCACCGTGCGCGCACCGACGCCGGAGTGGCTGTACGACGCGGTGAAGGAAATCCGCTGGGAAAAACACATGCGCTCCAGCGGCAGCCTGGCCATCGACATCACCAGCAGCGACGCCGCCATCAGCCACAGCCAGTACGCCGTGCTCAAGACCAAGGATGCCATCGTCGATCGCTTCCGCGACCTGTTCGGCGAGCGGCCCTCCATCGACACCGAAATCCCCGACCTGCGCCTGCACCTGCACCTGCGCGGCGAGCAGGCGCGCATCTCCATCGACCTGTCCGGCGGCAGCCTGCACAAGCGCGGCTACCGCGCCAAAAGCGTAACCGCGCCGCTGAAGGAAAACCTCGCCGCCGGCATCCTGCAGCTGGCCGGCTGGCCCACCATCGCCGCCCGCGGCGGCGTGCTGCTCGATCCCATGTGCGGCTCCGGCACCCTGCTCATCGAGGGCGCCATGATGGCGGCGGACATCGCCCCCGGACTGACGCGCGACTACTTCGGTTTTCTCTACTGGCGCCGCCACGACCGCGAGGCATGGGAAAAGCTGCTCGCAGAGGCGAAGCAGCGCCGCACCGACGGCCTGAAAAACATGCCGCCGATCTTCGGCTGGGATCAGGACGACGCCGCCGTCGACGCGGCGCGCGCCAATGTCGATCAGGCCGGTCTGTCCGACTACATCACCATCGAACGCCGTGCCCTCGCCCCCGGCATCGACACACTGCTGCCTGAGGGCTGTACGCCCGGCCTGGTGGCCGTCAATCCGCCCTACGGCGAGCGCATCGGCGAGATCAACGCCCTGCGCGCCGACTATGCGCGCCTCGGCGAAATCGTGCGCGACGAACTGCCCGGCTTCCAGCTCACGCTGTTCACCGGCAACCCGGAGCTGGCCGGCTACCTGCCGCTGCCGCAACAACTCAGCATCGCCCTGTTCAACGGCCCCATAGAATGCCAGCTGTTCAACTTCGCCCCGGCCGACGGTGCCGGCGACATGCCCGCCCTCTCCGCCGGCGCCGAGTCCTTCGCCAACCGCCTGCAAAAGAATCTGAAACACCTCAGCCGCTGGGCGCAGCGCAGCGGTGTCGACTGTTTCCGTGTCTACGACGCCGACCTGCCCGAATACGCCATCGCCATCGATCTCTACCACAGCGAAAAACCGTGGGTACACGTGCAGGAATACCAGGCACCGAAAACCATCGACCCGGCGCGCGCGCAGCAGCGCCTGCGCGAGGCCCTCGCCGTGATCCCGCAACAACTCGGCGTCGCGCCGACGCAGATGCACTTCAAGGTCCGCCAGCAACAAAAGGGCCGCGCCCAGTACGAAAAGCTGGCCGAGCGCGGCCACTTCCACGAGGTACGCGAAGGCAACTGCCGTCTGCTGGTCAACTTCACCGACTATCTCGACACCGGCCTGTTTCTGGATCACCGCATCACGCGCCAGATGATCGAGGACGAGGCGCACGGCAAGCGCTTTCTCAACCTGTTCGCCTACACCGGCAGCGCCAGCGTGCACGCCGCCGTCGGCGGCGCCACGACCACCACCACGGTAGACATGTCCAGAACCTATCTCGGCTGGGCCGAGCGCAACATGCAGCTGAACGGTTTCACCGGCAAGGCGCACGAATACATCCAGGCCGACTGCACCGCCTGGCTGCAGGACGAAGCGGCACTGGGCAGGCGCAAGTACGATCTGATCTTCATCGACCCACCCACCTTCTCCAATTCCAAACGCATGGAAGACGTGTTCGACGTGCAGCGCGATCATGTCTGGATGCTGCGCCAGGCCTTGCAACTGCTGGCGCCGGGCGGCGTGATCTACTTCTCCAACAACTACCGCAGGTTCAAGCTGGACGAAGAGGCCCTGGCCGGTCTGTCAGTCGAAGACATCACCGGCAAGACCATCCCGGAGGATTTCAGGCGGAACGGAAAGATACATCAGTGCTGGAGGATCGTGACGGGGTAACCGCAACTCAGGCGGCCGTCACCGCCAGCGCGCGCAAGGCCTCGATCACAGCGGCCCGATCCGGCTTGCTCAGATACTTCAGGTTTACCGCACGCTCACCCATCGTCCCCAGTCCGATATCGATGCGTCCGCGCGGACGCACGGTGAGAGAGGTCAGTTCGCCGGCCTGCACCACCATGAAGTTTGGCCTGCCGAAACGCAGCCGTTCCAGCAGGATCACCGCATCCGCCGTTACTGTTGCAAACGGCACGCGGAACAGGTTGATCACCCAGGACAGGGTAAACAGCAGCCACAGCAGGGCGATCAGCGCGGCCAGGTGCAGATCGTTGTCCACATAGAACCAGGTTGCCCGCAGCAACAGCAGCGACAAGGCAATCCACACCAGCCGGCGCAGGGGGGTGGCGTAATAGCGGATCGTGGTTCCGGTCTCTGGCTGCTGCGACACACGACACCTCTGTGACTGGTGATGCCCGACGTGGGGCGGAATGACAAGAATATACGAGCCGGCCATCGCCGCGCAGCCGCCCAACCCGGAATTTCCATGGGCTACAGCCTGTCGTCATGCAGGTGCCATGACATTTCACAATGTTTCTCGCCCCAGCACGGCGGCAGCATGCGTCATTGAACTATCCTGCGTTCCTGTCATCCTACTCCACGACACCCCACACAACCATACACATAACGCGCATATGCCCTCCGGCCGCGCCACGGGAAACCACCATGGAAAAGAATCTGGGCCAAAAGATATCCCTCGTCATTGCCGTACTCTGCTACATCGCCGCAGTCGCTTGCGCCGTAACCGCCATCATGCTTCCCGGTGACTCCGATGATCCGATCCGTGCCGCCTTCATGGCCTCGGTGGTGTTCTTCGTCGGCTGCGGCATCGTGCTGCACGTCATCGGCACGGCCCGCCTCAAGGGCATCCTCTCCAGTCCTGCAACCAGCGACAACCGCAGCCCCGACTGAGTTACCCCCCGCCCGCCGCACTCGCCCGAGGTGACCGGCGAGTGCGGCACACGCAAGCCCCCCATTCTCTCCGCCCCGCAGCACCGCCGCGCATGCGGCTGTGATATCGTTCGCGCCAGCCGGCAGCGTACCGGCGCCTACCAAGAGAGTCCGGAGTTTTTCGTGGAAGACCATGCCATCCCCCACCTGCGCGAGATCGTGCTGTTCCTCATTGCCGCCGGCATCGTGGTGCCGCTGTTCCACCGCTTTCGCATCAGCCCGGTACTGGGCTATCTGATCGTCGGCGGCATCATCGGGCCCTACGGTCTCGGCCTGTTCGTCGACGACATCGACTGGCTGTCCTATCTGGTCATCGGCGACATCCACGGCGTGCAGGCGCTGGCCGAGCTGGGCGTGATCTTCCTGATGTTCATGATCGGCCTCGACCTGTCCCTGGATCGCCTGTGGGCGATGCGGCGCTGGGTGTTCGGCCTCGGCAGCCTGCAGGTGGTGGTCACCGGCACGGTGATCGGCGCCATCGCCTGGGGCTTCGGCAACACCCCCGGCGCCTCCATCGTCCTCGGCGCCTGCCTGGCGCTGTCGTCCACCGCCATCGTCATGCAGCTGCTCATCGAACGACGTCAGCTCGGCACGCCGCTGGGCCGTTCCAGCTTTTCCATCCTGCTGATGCAGGACCTCGCCGTGGTGCCGATCCTGTTCCTGGTCGGCGTGCTCGGCACCAAGCTGGAGGGCGGTCTGGAACTGGCCCTGCTCATGGCCCTGGGCAAGGCGGTGGTGGTGATCGTCGGCATCTATCTCATCGGTCGCATGGTGCTGCGGCCGCTGTTTCACATGGTGGCACGCACGCGCAACGTGGAAATGTTCATGGCCGCCACCCTGCTGATGGTGATCGGCTCCTCCGCCCTCACCGGCATGGCCGGCCTGTCCATGGCGCTGGGCGCCTTCCTCGCCGGCCTGCTGCTGGCGGAAACCGAATTCCGCCACGAGATCGAAGTGGACATCGAGCCGTTCAAGGGCCTGCTGCTCGGCCTGTTCTTCATGTCGGTGGGCATGGGCATCGACTACCGCGTGGTGGGCCAGGAGGCGTTCTGGATCGGCGCCTCGGTGCTGGGCCTGTTCGTGCTGAAGTCGCTGATTACCGCCAGCCTGTGCCTGGCCTTCGGCCTGCCGCGTCACACCTCGCTGGAGACCGGCCTGCTGCTGGGCCAGGGCGGCGAGTTCGCCTTCGTGGTGGTGGGCCTCGCCATGACACTGAAACTGATTCCCGCCGACGTCGGCCAGTTCATGCTCATCGTCACCGGCCTCACCATGGTGGTGACGCCGCTGGTGGCGCACACCGCCGGCAAGCTGGCGGCGAAGCTGGAGCCGCCCGCCACCACCGCAGCGCAGGAAGGTGACCTGGCCAATGTCGGCGCCCAGGAGGGACACGTGGTGATCTCCGGCTTCGGCCGCGTCGGCCGCATCCTCGGTCGCACCCTGGATGCCGACGGCATTCCCTACCTGGCGCTGGACACCGATGCCAACGGCGTGGCCGCCGCACGCGCCCAGGGCATGCCGGTGTACTACGGCGATGCGGCGCGACTGGAGATGCTGCGCCGCGCCCACGCCGACACCGCCCGCGCGCTGGTGGTCACCATGGACAATCCCGGCGCGGCGGAACATGTGGTGCGCGTGGTGCACGCCGAATGGCCGCACCTGCCCATCATCGCCCGCGCCCGCGACGCGGCGCACGGTTCACGCCTGCTGGCCTTCGGCGCCAGCGAGGTAATCCTGGAAACAGTGGAAGCCAGCCTGCAGCTGTCCGGCCGTATCCTGCAACTGGCCGGTACGCCGGAAGAGGTGACGCGGCGCCGCATCGACGCGCAGCGCGAGATGGAGCTGGCGGCGGTACGCCGCCAGTGATGATTTGGAGTCCGCAAATGAACGCGAATAGACGCAAATGAAGGCAACGGCTCAAGACCAGAATACGGTCGCACCGCTCACCTCAAAGGGTACACAGGCTGCCTTTTGCAAGGCCGATTATACTCGCGTCTATTTGCGTTCACTCGCGGACTGAGCGTTTTTCGCCCCAGCCGCATCAGCGCCGCCGCGGCCCGTCCGCCTGCACCACGCCATCAAGGTAATACCAGCGCCCCTCCTCGCGCACGAAGCGGCTCACCTCGTGCATGCGGCCCGCCTTGCCGTTGAGCTTGCAGCGCACGACGAATTCCACCTCGCCTTCATTCCCTGATGCAGCACTGCGCCGCACATCCAGCCCCAGCCAGTGCAGGCGCGGGTCGAGTTCCAGTTCGACCGGTCGTGCCGAGGCATGCCAGGTGGCGAGCAGATAGTCCGCCTTGCCCAGCGCGAAGGCTGCATAGCGCGAACGCATCAGCGCCTCCGGCGTGGGCGCCGACGTGCCGTCATGATATGGACCGCAGCACTCTGCATAAGGCTTGCCGCTGCCGCAGGGGCAGTCTGCCGCTGGTGCCATGTTCATTCCCAGCGGAACAGCCAGGCGCCGATGGCGAGGAAGCCGGCGGTCATCGCCAGCAGCGCCCCGAGCTGCGGCGCGATGGCTGCGAGCGTGGCGCCGTCCAGCATCACCGCACGCGCCGCCTCGATCATGTGGGTGAGCGGAAACACCTGCGCCAGCTGCTGCACCAGAGGATGGGTGCCCTCCAGCGAGAACCAGACGCCGGAGAGAAACATCATCGGCCAGCTGATCAGGTTGAGCAGCCCTTCGGCCAGCTCCTCGCTGGCGATGCGCGCGGCGATCACCAGCCCCATGCTGATCATGCAGATGGTGCCCATGGCGAAGGCGACGAACAGCGTGAGATAGTCACCGTACATGGCGAAGTCGACGAACAGGTGGGTGCCGAAGAACACCACCACGGTGACGGCCACGATGAGCCACAGGCGCGAGGCGATCTGCGCGGCGAGGAATTCGATGGCCGACAGCGGCGTGGCCTTGAGGCGCTTGAGCACACCATTCTTGCGATAGCGCACGATGACGAAGCCGACGCCGTACAGCGCGCTGAACATGATGTTCATGCCGAGCACGCCGGGGATCAGCCAGTCCACGTAGCGGATGACCCGTCCGCTCACCACTTCCTTGCCCAGGCCGCCGTCACTGCCCAGCAACACCCGTTCCAGCAGCTGACCACGCGGCGATTCGTCGTTGACCCAGTAACGCCTGCCGCTCACGTCGACCAGCAGATCGAGGCGGTGGCGCTCCACCTTGGTGACGGCGGCGGCAAGATCATCGACGGCGATGAACTGCACGTGCGGCGTGGTGTAGAAGCCATTCGCCGGCATCACACCGGACACGCCCACCTTGTACAGCGGCGCCGGTTCGCCGGAAAAAGCGAAGGCGAAACCGGCGACGATGAACACCGGAAACAGCAGATTCCAGCCCAGCGCGGCGCGGTCACGCAGGAATTCCTTGTTGCGCGCGATGAATACCGCCAGCAGACGCTTCATGTGCGCAGCTCCTTGCCGGTGAGTTCCAGAAACAGATCGTCCAGGGTACGGGCACGAATGCGCAGCCGATCCAGTGACACGTCGGCAGCCAGCAGCTGCTGCACTGTGGCGGTCACTTCGCTGGTAAGAATTTCCACACTATCCCCACAGTCCAGCACCTTCATATCCATGGGCGCGGAGGCGGCAACGTAATCGTCCCGCGGCAGCTGCAGTACTACATCGTGAAAGTGCCGCGCCAGCAAATCATCCGGCGAACCCTGGGTGATGATGCGGCCCTGATCCATGATGATGATCTCGTCGCACAGTTCGTAGGCCTCTTCCATATAGTGGGTAGTGAGCAGTACGGTCTTGCCGCGCGCCTTGATGCTGCGCACCAGTTCCCACAGCATGCGCCGCGCCTGCGGGTCGAGGCCGGTGGTGGGCTCGTCGAGGAACACCACTTCCGGGTCGTTGACCAGGGCGATGGCCAGCAGCAGGCGCTGACGCTGCCCGCCGGAGAGCTTGCGCGTATCGCGATCGAGAAAGGAGTGCAATGCGCAGGCATCGATCAGCGTCTGCAGCGGCACGCTCTGATCGTACAGGCGACTGAACATGCGCAGGGTCTCGCGCACGGTGATGAACTCCTGCAACGCAGTGGACTGGAACATGATGCCCGCCTCGCGCCGGAACTGCGCGCCGAGCGGTTCGCCCTTGTAGCGGATGCTGCCCGCGGTGGGTTCCTTGATGCCCTCGAGCATTTCCACCGTGGTGGTCTTGCCGGCGCCGTTGGGACCGAGCAGGCCGAAACAGGTACCACGCGCGATGGCGAAGCTGATGCCGTCCACCGCGCGCACGCCCTGATACTGCTTCACCAGATTGTCGACTTCGATCAGGGCGGTCATGGCAGGTGCATGGAAAAAATGGAGGCCAAGTCTCAACCGCAGCGTGCATCCTGTCAACCGCCGTGCCTCACGTCCCCGGCCGTCCGACATCAAACAATGCCGCCATGTGTGCCGCGAAGCGCTGCCGGGTATTGCGTCCCGCCTGCTTGGCCGCATACATGGCGGCATCGGCATGGCGTAGCAGCACGGCCTCATCCTGGGCATCGTCCGGGAACAGGGCGATACCTATGCTGGCGCCGACCGACAGCGCATGCCCCTCCACCTGGAACGGACTGGAAAATACCGCCAGTACCTTGTCCGCCACCTGTGCTGCAGCATCCGGACCGGACAGGCCGGTGAGGATGATCGTGAACTCATCCCCGCCCAGCCGCGCCACCGTGTCGCTTTCCCGCACACACTGGCGCAGTACGTCGGCAATCTCCCTGAGCAGGCTGTCGCCGATGGAATGACCATGCCTGTCGTTGATGGGCTTGAACTGATCCACATCGAGGAACAGCAGCGCCATCTGCCGTCCTTCACGCCGCGCCTGCACCAGCGCATTGTGCAGGCGATCATGGAACAGCTCGCGGTTGGGCAGGTCGGTCAGTGCGTCATAGTAGGCCAGACTGTGCAGACGCTTGCGTACATGCTCCTGCGTGACGATATCGGAAAAGACGCCTGCATAGTGCAGCACCTGCCCCTGGTCATCGTGAATGGCGATGATGTTGAGCCACTCCAGGTAGATTTCGCCGTTCTTGCGCCGGTTCCATATCTCGCCCTGCCAGCGGCCCTCGCGCTCGATCTGCTGCCACATGGCGCGGTAAAACGCCGCATCATGTCGCCCCGAGGCAAGCAGATGCGGCGTCTGTCCCAGCACCTCGGCCTCGCTGTAACCGGTCGTGGCGGTGAAGGCTGGATTGACGGAACGGATATGCAGGTCGGTGTCGGTGATCATCACCCCATCCGGCGAGTTGTCGATGACCTTGGCGGCCAGCTGCAATTCCTTCAGCGCCTCGCGCCGCTCGTGGGTGACGGCGATCAGGATCAATCCGGTCACCGGGCCCAGCACGGCGAAGCCCTGCAAGCTCAACTGGGTTCCCACTTCCGACGGGGTGACGAGGGGGCCATAACCGCGCCCGGTGTGATAGGCCGCCACCAGCCCGGCAAGCAGGGTCAGGGTGCTCATGCCGCGCACCTCCAGCCGCAGGGCCGCCCAGATGAAAAAAACCAACAGGACAAATTCCCGTGAACCGCTCGCCGGTGCGCCGCTGAACACCCAGTGACTGACCAGCAGAACCAGCAGTGCCATGAGCGCCATCTCCGCGCTGCGCCCCGCCGGGGCCGCGTAGGCGGTATTGGTCCAGGCCAGTACGAAGGGGGCGAACATCAGGATCCCCGCCAAATTGCTCAACCAGCATGGGGGGATCGCCTGCCAGTCCAGCGCCCCGTTCAGACCACCCCGCACCCAGGCTTCGAACAGGGCGTTCGGCAGGGTCGCCACGACCACGGCCAGGATGGCGCGAATGATGTCGTTGATGTGGCTGAGTGGCAGCTCGCTGTCCACCCAACGGCGGATCAGCCAGGCTGCCAGCACGGCCTCGGCCACGGCACCCGGCGCCAGCCAGGCCAGGGAGCTGGGGCCAGACAACAGTGGAACCAGGACTGCACCGAGGGCGATGCCCGGCCATACCGCGTATCCCAGCCGCAGTATGGCCGCCACCGCAAAACCGGCCGGCAACCACAAGGGGGGCACCACGGCGGCAGGTGTGGCCAGATACTGGCTCAATGCGACCAGGGTGGCATAACCCACCGTTACCGCCAGCCACCATACCGGCAACCATGCGCCTCCTGCCTGTCTGATGCCCTGCACCGCCACAAACCACCCCTTGCTCAATCACCACGCGAGCCTGTGGATGAAAGTAATACTCCCGCTCAAATAGTAGACTGATTTGCGAGGGTAATAACCTGCCCGGTGAAAGCCCTGGGCGGCCCATGGTTGAATGCCCCCAGGCCCGCCGCCATGTCGATGCCATGCGCCGTCTCGATCAGCTCAACTTCAGCAACAGCTACGCCCGCCTGCCGGAACCGTTCCACAGCCGCCTGCGGCCCACGCCGCTGCAGGGCACGCACCTGCTCAGCTTCAACCCGGCGGCGGCGGAACTGCTCGACCTCGACCCGCTGGAATCCCTGCGACCGGAGTTCACCCACTGGCTGTCCGGCCAGGCCCCGCTGCCCGGCAGCGAACCGCTGGCCGCCCTCTATGCCGGCCACCAGTTCGGCCACTACGTGCCGCAACTGGGCGACGGCCGTGCCATCCTGCTGGGCGAGGTGCAGAACCGGCGCGGTGAACGCTGGGAGGTGCAGCTGAAGGGCGCCGGCCTCACCCCCTACTCGCGCCGTGGCGACGGGCGTGCCGTGCTGCGCTCGACCATCCGCGAATACCTGTGCAGCGAGGCCATGCACGGCCTCGGCATCCCCACCACCCGCGCCCTGTGCCTGTTCGGCAGCGACGAGGAGGTGTGGCGCGAGGAAGTGGAAAACGGCGCCCTGCTGGTGCGCCTCGCCCCCAGCCATGTGCGCTTCGGCTCCTTCGAGGTGTTCTACTACCGCCGTCAGTTCGACCACCTGCGTCGCCTGGCGGATTACGTCATCGCGCATCACTACCCGGAACTGCGTGAGGATGAGAATCCGTATCTCTCCCTGTTCCGTGAAGTGACCACGCGCACCGCGCGCCTCATCGCCCAGTGGCAGTCCGTCGGCTTCGCCCATGGCGTGATGAATACCGACAACATGTCCATTCTCGGCCTGACCCTGGACTACGGCCCCTACGCCTTTCTCGACGATTTCGACCCGGGCCTCGTCTGCAACCACTCCGACTACCAGGGCCGCTACGCCTTCGACCGCCAGCCCGACATCGCCCACTGGAACCTGAGCCGCCTGGGCCAGGCCCTGCTGCCCCTGCTGGGCGAACCGGTGGAAAGCGGCGTGGAACGGGCCAATGCAGTGCTGGACACATACGCTCCAGACTTCCACGCCCATTACCAGGCATTGATGGCCGGCAAGCTGGGCCTGCGCGAACGGCAGGCGGGCGACGCGCCATTGCTGCAGGACCTGCTGCAGCTGCTCGCCGCCCAGCACGTCGACTACAGCA
This sequence comes from Thiohalomonas denitrificans, assembly GCA_020725115.1. Lineage (GTDB taxonomy): Bacteria > Pseudomonadota > Gammaproteobacteria > Thiohalomonadales > Thiohalomonadaceae > Sulfurivermis > Sulfurivermis denitrificans_A. The sequence continues at coordinate 4,636 of DYFR01000022.1, read as the reverse complement.
ATTTCTTCCGTACCCTGGGCCGTTTCGACAGCGCACCCGGGGCACGCAATGCCGCCCTGCGCGACCTGTTCGTGGAACGTGAAGCCTTCGACCGCTGGGCGGAGGACTACCGCGCCCGCCTCGGCGCCGAGCAGAGCGACGACAGCCTCCGCCGCCATGCCATGGACCGCATCAACCCCAAATACATCCTGCGCAACTACCTCGCCCAGCAGGCCATCGCCCGTGCCCAGCAAGGCGACAACAGCGAAATCGAGCGCCTGCTGCGCCTGCTGCAGGCGCCGTTCGACGAGCACCCGGGCGATGAGGCCTACGCCGCCGCCCCGCCGGACTGGGGCCGCCGGCTGGCGATCAGCTGTTCCTCCTGACCGGGAACCCGGGGACTGGCAAAGCCTGCCGCTTTGGGCTGATAATCGGACTCCCCTCAGCGTGGACAGCACCCATGCAACAGACCCTGCACAAACTGCTGCAACACCCCGAGTTCCAGGAGGGACGCAACTGGCGTCACATCCGCTGTGCCGCCAACGAATTCATCTTTCGCGAGGGAGACCCGGCCGATACGCTCTATCTGATCGAGGCCGGCATGGTACGCATCATCGCTGATCTGGAACTGGAGGAAGGGCGCCACATCCATCCGGGCGTTTGCGATCTGGAGGCGGGCGAGATATTCGGTGAACTGGCCCTGTTCGATCACCAGGCACGCTCCGCCTCAGTCATGGCGATCAGCGATTGCGAGATCATCGGCATTGACGGCGAACAATTGCTCGCCTTTCTCGATGCGCATCCTGAAACCGGGTATGCAGTGCTGCGGGAATTGATCGCGGCTCTGGTCGGCCGCCTGCGCAACACCAACCGCAAACTGTTCTCCATACTCGCCTGGGGACTCAAGGCGCACGGCCTGGAACAGCACCTTTAGCGACAAGACGGCACTGACGTGCCGACCTGTTGCAGCCACCGCCGCCTTCATCCGAGCAACGACACCAATCCGGCGGTAATCAGGGCAATGAGCAGGGTTTGCAGACCGCTGTGCAACCAGTGCTGACCCGAAACGCGCCCCAGAAACACCCCCAGCAGGAAAACGGCGAAAAAGGCGCAACCGAGGGCAGCCAGCAAGGGTGGCCATGGCAGAATGATGCCGGCCTGCGCCAGCCACAAAGGCGAAAGAATGAACAGTGAGATGAACAGCGGAGCCGCCCCGTTGACCAGAGCGATCAACAGCGGCACCCAGCGTGCCGCGTGGCCGTGTGCACTACCCCCCAAATCCTTGGCCATGGCTTCTTCGAGTTCATTGAGTGCCTTGCGCCGCTCCGCCGCCTCACTCACGTAGGCGCTGCTGACACCACTCACGCCAAGAGCAATGGCCGCACCAAGACAGGCATTCAACACCATGGCAAGATCACTGCTGCCGCTGACCCGGAACCCCATGATCAGTCCCAGCATGGTGAGTGCGCCGTCAAAGCCATTGACGACAAAATACCGGCGCGCAATGCCTTGTGAACGTGTGAGTTTCAGCCAGAGGTGGGCGCGGCCCAGAGGAAGCATGTCATGCCTCCCCCTGGCTGCCGTTACTTACCTCCACCTCATCAATGCTGTGCAAGGAACCGCCATACTGGCCGATGGTTTCATGCAAACGCTCGAAGTCCAGCCTGCTCCCGGTCACCACCACCTGCAGCGATTCGGTCTTCTCATCCACCTCCAGCACCGTCACCTGTACCCGGCAATCGCTGCCAATCTCGGCAATGGCGCACGCAAATTCCAGGGCATTGGGGTGGTGCGGCTTGAGGACATCCAGCACCAGTCGATTGACATTGATCATGGCGAACTCCGATATGTATGGTGCATATTGCCCGTGAGTCATCCTAGCAGTAATGCCCCATGGTGACATGGCTCCCTCGTTGGCGTTACAGTGTGTCCAAATTTCCAGACGACAGCAAACCATCATGACCATGCGCCACACCAAGATTCTTGCCCTTGCCCTCGTGCTCCCCGGCATCCTGTTCGCCATGAATGCCCGTGCCTTCACCCCGGAGCAGCATGCCGCCGTCATCAGCCTCGGTGAACTGAATGGCGTGGCCCTGCAATGCGGCTACACCGCCGACATGCGCCGCATGAAAAAGGCACTGGTCGATGCCGTCCCCAAGGTAAGCCAACTCGGTGAATTGTTCGAAGACGCAACCCGGCAAGGGTTCCTCGACATGGTGCAGAAAAACCTGCCCTGCCCCAATCTCGCCCCGTTCCACAACGATGTGGATGGCGCCATCGCCACCCTGCGCGACACCTTCCGGCAGAGCAAGCCCTAAAGGAATCATCCATGGTGCAGCCGCTGTTCCGACCACTGTTGTTGCTGGCTCTATTCCTGCCTTCCGTCCTGTGCGCCGCAGAGGAGGAGTCGCCCATCAATGGGCGCTTCATGCTGATGGATCATTACGGCGAGATGGTCACCGACCGCGACTTCGGCGACCGCTATCAGCTCATCTACTTCGGCTACACCTTCTGCCCCGACGTCTGCCCTTCATCGATGATGGTCATCACCCAGGCGCTCAAACTGCTGGGCGACGATGCCGCACGCATCCAGCCGCTGTTCATCAGCGTCGACCCGGAGCGCGACACGCCGCAAGTGCTGCGTGAATACGTGTCCTACTTCCACCCCAGCTTCGTCGGCCTCTCCGGCTCGCCCGAGCTGATCGAACGCACCGCCAAAAATTTCCGCGTTATCTACGAGAAAGTGCTGGTGCCCGGCATGCCGCCCGACCAGTACCAGATGGATCACTCCGCCGGCGTCTTCCTGCTCGCCCCCAACGGCCGCTTCCTGGTCAAATTCGCCCACGGCATGCTGGCCAAGGACATGGCGGCACGCATCAAGGACTTCCTCTAACCCGGTTATGCCCTGAAAATTCCACCGCCGGGACGCAGAGAACGCCGAGGTCACATGAGCGTATTTACTCTGCGTCTCGGCGGTAATTGTTGGGTCATTCGATCTTGATGTAGGCGAAGCCTTCTTCCTGCTGCAGCTGCGCGATGCGCACCACACCGGACGGGATCAACTCCACCTGGCCGTACAGCTTGTCCTCGGCCAGACCGATCTGGCTGCGGGTGATATTGCACAGCTCCAGCTTGACGCTGTGCATCTCGGCCAGGGCAAGCAGACGGCCGCGCAGATTCTCGCGCTGTTCGGCCAGCGTCTTGTCTTCGGCGAAGGGCGTGCCGCTCAGCTTGTCATCGGTGACGAAACGCACACCGTGGGCCACGAACACGATACGCACGTCATACTCGATGAAGTTGTTGGCATAGTGGTTGACCATGTTGTTGATGCTGGTCAGCATGGCGCTGAAACGGCGCGGATCGGCGAAATCGGCATGGTAGACCACCCTGGCCTCCGCCTCGGCCCGCGCCTGGGGTGCCGCCATGGCCAGCAGCAGCACGACGCCGCACAGTACCAGCAGCCAGCCGGCATTGCGGCCGTGGGACAGGGACAGTGCACGGGAAACCGGGATATTGGACATGGCGTTGTTCTCCTCCTTGTTAGGTGCTGGGTCTGGGAATACACACCCCAGTTTACTGAAGGTTGCAGCAAGACCACATTTCATTCCCCGGCACGGCGGACAAATGAAAAGGCCGCAATTGCTTGCGGCCTTTTGGCTTCCGGATGGAATCATGGATGGTGGCTACGCTCAGAATCGAACTGAGGACCCCAGCATTATGAGTGCTGTGCTCTAACCAGCTGAGCTACGTAGCCGAGAGGTAAAACGCGGGCCGACCGGCCCGAAAAGAACGGCAATTGTCCGGATCAGGGCGCCCCTTGTCAAGGCGACCTGAAGCGGTCAGACGTTGAAGCGGAAGTGCATGACATCACCGTCCTGCACCACGTACTCCTTGCCCTCCAGGCGCAGCTTGCCGGCCTCCTTGGCACCCTGCTCGCCGTTGTACTTGATGAAGTCCTCATAGGCGGTCACTTCGGCGCGGATGAAGCCGCGCTCGAAGTCGGTGTGGATGACGCCGGCGGCCTGCGGCGCGGTGGCGCCGACGGGGATGGTCCAGGCGCGCACTTCCTTCACGCCGGCGGTGAAATAGGTCTGCAGGCCGAGCAGCTTGTAGCCGGCGCGGATGACGCGGTTCAGGCCCGGCTCGTCCAGCCCCATTTCGTCCAGGAACACCTGCTTCTCGTCATCCTCCAGCTCGACCAGCTCGGACTCGATGGCGGCACACACCGCCACCACCACCGCGCCCTCTTCCGCCGCCAGCTTTTGCACGGCATCGAGGTAGGGGTTGTTGTCGAAGCCGTCCTCGGCCACGTTGGCGATATACATGGTGGGCTTGATGGTGAGCAGGTGCAGATCGTAAATCAGCTTCTGTTCGTCTTCCGACAGGCCCATGGCGTGCACCAGCTTGCCGACGTCGAGCTGGGCCTTCACCCGCTCCAGCACCGCCAGCTTGGCCTTGGCGTCCTTGTCGCCGCTCTTGGCCACCTTGGCCACGCGCAGGATGGCCTTGTCCACCGAGTCCATGTCGGCCAGCGCGAGTTCGGTGTTGATCACCTCGATGTCGTCCAGCGGGCTGACCTTGCCGGCGACGTGCACCACGTTGCCGTCCTCGAAGCAGCGCACCACGTGGGCGATGGCGTCGGTCTCGCGGATGTTGG